>NZ_JAATJC010000001.1:565000-1165000 GCF_011927725.1 Sphingomonas kaistensis
TGTCTTTTTTTCGAAGCATTTCGAAAAACCGACATTGCCACACAAGCTGACCGCGAAGGGCGAACCCTTCCACAGCAGCCCCGAACTTTCTGGCCTCCCGCCTGGTGGCGAGCGATCGATCCGCTTGAACCTTCCTTTCGGAAGAAGCGGCCGATCAGCCTGTCTGTTTCGGTGCTTCCGAACACTGGGCCGAGGCCGCTGCGTCCGTTGCTGGAGCCGCATTTAGCCCCGCCGCGGATTCGCGCAACCCCCCAACTTCAAGTTTTTGCTCGATTTTTCGAGGTCGCGCGCGAGTCTATATATAGGGGCTCGTCTGCAGGCCCCCAAAAAAAGTCCTCACGCCGACTGGATATAGGCCCGCATTGCCTCGGCCTCGTGCTCGATCCGGTCGATCCGGAACTTCACCAGGTCGCCGATCGACACGATTCCCGCGAGGCGGCCGTCCCTCAACACGGGCAGGTGTCGAATCCGGCGCGCGGTCATCAACGCCAGGGCGGTAAGGACCGGCGCCTCGGGCTCGACGGTGATTGCCGGCGATGTCATTGCATCCTCGACCCTGCGCCGGCCGAGTTCCTCGTCGCCGTGCGCGGCAAGGCAGGCGACGATGTCGCGTTCGGACAGGACACCTGCAACGCCCCCCGCCGAGTCGACCACCACCAGGGCCCCGATCTTGTTGCGGGTGAGCTCGGCCGCGGCCTCTCCGAGCGTCGCAGCGATGGTGATGGTGGCAACCTCGGGCCCCTTGCCCGACAGGACGGCGGCGATGGTCATGGCGTGTGGCTCCTTCGCAAGTCGCTTGGGTGTTTACGGCCGGGGTTGAAGGTCTCACCTTCGGCGCTCAAAGGGAAGCTCGCATGCCCCAGCCCGATCCGATCCCCTCACTCCGCCAATCGCAATGGCAACGCTTCCGGCGAATCATGCGCTGGATGAGCCTCGCCTCGATCCTGGCCGCGGCCGCAGCGGTCTTCTTCGTGATGCAGGGCGAGTCGGAAACTAAGATCCACATGCTGATCGCCACTGCGCTCGGCGCCGGCCTCAGCGTTCTGCTCGGTGCCGCCCTGATGAGTCTGGTATTCATCAGCTCGGGCTCCGGCCATGACGAGGAAGCCCACCGGACGGCTAGCGAGACACTCATCGACAAGGACGACCTTTGACCAACAACGATCCCCGCCAGCCGGTCCTGCGCGTGACGCCCGGACCCGGCGACATCAATTCCAACGGCCACATCTTCGGCGGCTGGGTGCTGAGCCAGATGGACATCGCCGCCGGCATCGTCGCCGCGCGGCGTGCCAATGGCGCGGTGGCGACCGTCGCGATCGAGCGGATGGAGTTCATCGCCCCGATCGAGCTGCGCGACCTGATCAGCGTCTATGCCGAGGTCGAGCGGGTCGGGCGGACCAGCATGGCGATCCGGATCGAGGTCGTCGCCGATCGCGACCGCGGCGACCGCCAGATCAAGGTCACCGAAGGCCTGTTCACCTTTGTCGCGCTGGACGAGCAACATCGCCCGCGCGCGGTTGACCAGCCGGCCGCCTAGCGCCGGCGAATTGCGTAGTTCAGCGACACGCTGCCGTTTGCCGGAACGGTTATAATCCACAGCAGCTTCCCGTCGCGAGCGGTGAGCTTGGCGCCGTCGATCTCTTCGTCGTCATCCTTGAACAGCTCGACCTCGACCCGGGTCGCGACCATGCGATCATTGGTGACGGTGAGCGTTTGCCGCCCCCCCTTGCCGCCGGCCATGCGCGCACGGACGCCCGTCGATTGGGCGACGGCAAGCTCGACTTTCTCGCCGACCGCGACGTCCCGCATCGCGCCCTCGCCGATCAGCATGGGCCGCTCCGCGCCCTGGCGGAACAGAACGACGTTTCCCGACGGCAGGGGCAGCCCGAGGCCTTCCTCGTCCCGGTTACGGCTACGCAGGATGAGCTGGCCTGCTTGCTCCGCATCCAAATCCGAGGCCATCAAGCGCATTCGGTAGATCATTTCGATCCGGACCGCCGGTTGGTCGATCAGCCCGACCTGCTTTTGCGCCTTGGCCGCAACGGTGACCGGCTCCGGAATGCGATACAGCTGCAAGTCGCCCAGCCGCTCACGCTCCGCCGTCATCCGGGATCCCGTCACGACGATTTCGGACCGCATTGCCATAGGGGGCGGCGGCGGAGGGGCCGGCGGCGGCGGAGGCGGCGGAATGCCGTAGCCGTCACCACCTTCCTCCTCCGGCACATCGTCGGTCGTCTCGTCCGGCCAGCACTCCAGCCGTAGCGGCGGCGCCGAGACGGGCGGCACATCGGTCCGCTCGCGATTGACGCGCCCCGCTACGGCCTGCGTGGTGGCGCCGACGAAGCTGGTCTCGTCGGTGCTGGCGAGGGTCAACCACGCCTGAAGCTGCAAAGTCCGCTCATCGGGCGAGAGCATGGCGACATAATCCGCCTGCCAGTCGAACCCGGTGGCGAGATACGACAACGTCACCGTCGCGGTGAGCGGCTGCCTGGCGCGCACCCTGACCGACAGCGTCGGACGCGCGGAGAGGCCAGCGGGCACGCGGTCGTAGATCAGCGTCTCGGCCAGCCCGGTGCAGCGCAGGGCTTCGACACCGGCGGCGGTCTGCAGCACCACGCCGCCGTCGCTGCCGGTGCGGACCACAGCCTCTTCATTAGTCACCTTGCCGGTCGCGCGATCGGTGCGCCGCAGGCTGACCCGCTGGCCGAGCGCCCGGTCGACCAGACTGCCCGCCGACAGCAGCAGCGCATCGCGATTGCGCTCGAGGAGCCCTTCAGGGATGCCGCCGACGATCGCGCTCTGCGGGACGATCCCGCTCGCCACGCCCTCGAAGCGAAGCTCCGTGTCGCCTGCGGGGATGGCGATCGTCCGCGTCTCGCTGATCAGGGCATAGCCATTGAGCCACTGCCGCTGCGGTCGGGCATTGCCGCGGCTCTGGTCGCGGTAGACCGTCACCCCGACCCGCTCCGGTGCAGGCGAGGTGACGACAGTCTGCCCCAGCGCCGGTCCGGCCAGGCACAGCGCGAGAAGCCCGGTGGCCCGCATCGGCCTAGAAGCGCGTGTCGAAGGTGGCGGTGACGTTCGCCTCGCCGTTCGCCGGCACCGCCACCTTCCAAAGCGCGGAGTTGGCGTTGCGACGCTCGCTATTCTGGCTTTCGCTGACGATCCGCGTGTCGCCCCACAAGCCGTCCTGCAGAAGATCCACCGTCACCGCGCGCGGCGACGCATTGGTTAGCCGGTAGCGCATCGCGGTCCGCCACCGGCTCCCGTCCGAGCTGACGCGGGTGCGCTCAACCACAGTCGGCTGCACCTTGATGTCGAACGCCTGCCCCGTCGTCAGCCCGAGATCGCTGCCCATCGGGGTATGACCGATCCGCGATTCGCCGACGAATTGCGGCGTGCCACGGGTGTCACGCTGATAGACCCGCACCGTGCCCGCAGGTAGCGCATCGCCGAGGCCTTGCCGGCTTCCGGTCGAGAAGCGCAGCACCGAATTGGCGCTCACCGGCTGATCGGTCGTCCCGAGCCACTGGTTGCGATATTCGTAGGCGCGGGCAGCCGGCGTACCGCTGACATCGAGAAAGCTCACCTGCTTCTGCTGCGCCTGCGCGATGGTGGTTCGTTGGGGCAGGGGGTAGAGATAGAAGTCTCCGACGCGCGCGCGGTTGGCGCTTTCGGTTCCCGCCGCCATGACGTCAGCGGAGCGTGGCGGGGTGGGATAGCGGCCGCCGTAGGGCTGGTCGGCACCCCCGACTGCTCCGGCGACCAGCACCACGTCGGCATTGCGATAGGCCGTCCCGCTCTGGTTGTTGAGCGTGATCCAGCCCTGCACGTCCATCCGCCCGGCGGCTTCGTCGAACAAGGCGACATAATCGGCATCCCAGGCGAGCCCCGGCGTCAGGTAGGTGAGCGTCACCGGCTGGCGGCCGGCCCGCGGCGCGGTCAGGGTCACCGACAGCGTCGGACGCGGGCGCAGGCCCTCGGGCACCTTGTCGAAGATCACCCGGACCGGCAGCCCATCGTCGCGCAGCACCTCGATCCGCTCGCCGATCTGCAGCACCACGCCGCCGTTCGCCGCCAGCACGCGCGCCCGTTCACGCGTTTCGGCCCCGGTCGCAGGATTGACCCGGACGAGCGTGATCGTCTCACCCACCGCCTTCTGCATCAGCGCCGAAGGGCTGAGCAGGTCGTAATCGAAATTCTGCTCGACGATCCCGATGTCGCTTCCGGTGAGCGTGACGGTTTCCGCCCGGATCCGCGCAGAGACGTCGGGAAACTCCTGCCGCGATCGCCCCGCCGGCAGGTTCAGCTCGCGCCGGTCCTGAACGAGCGCGAGGTCGTTGTTATAGATGGTCACCGCGACAGTGCCCTGCGCGCTTGCTTGCGGAGGCGGGATGGTCTGGCCTGTGACAGGTGCCGCGGCGACAGCCGCCAGGATGGCCACGAGCAGACGCATGAACAGGCTCCTTCCCCGATTGGAGAAGGAACCTGTTACATTATCACATTGAGGTCAACCGGGACGACGTCCGCGCCAGCCGACGCGGCTCGGTCAAGAAGATCAGGCGGCCGGAGCGACCCCGTCGTCATTGTCTTCCACACGTGGGCGACGGACCACCCGGCGGCGCGGCTTGGGCGCCTCGGCCTCGTCCGTCTCGACCTCGGTCACCGGACCGATGGCGGGCGGAAGGAAGTCGGCGATGCCGGTCGGTGCCTGCTCGGCAACCATCGGCTCGGACTGGTCCTCGTCGCGCGGACGGCGCTCGGCGCGGGCACGCCGCGGCCGATCCTCACGCGGACGGTCGTCGCGCGGCCGATCCTCACGCGGACGGTCGTCACGCGGACGGTCGTCGCGCTGCGCCCGCTCGTCGCGAGGGGCGCGATCGTCACGAGCGGCACGGTCTTCGCGGGGAGCACGATCCTCGCGCGGCGCACGATCGTCGCGCGGACGATCGTCACGATTGCGGTCACGGCGCTGATCGAAGCGATCACCACGCGGCTGCCGGTCCTGGCGGTCGCCACGATCCTGGCGGTCCTGACGGGGCTGCTGGTCGAACGAATCCTCGTCGCCCTCACCGTCGAAGCCCTCGTCGTCACCCTCGTCCTCGTCGTCCTGGTTCGAGCGCTGATCCTCGAACCGCGAGCGGGTTTCGCCCAGCACGCGGAAATAGTGATCCGCGAACTGCAGGTAATATTCGGTCTGGACCCGGTCGCCCGCAAGCTGCGAATCGCGCGCCATGTTCTTGTATTTCTCGAGCAGCTGCGCGGCGTTGCCACGGCTACGCTGATCGCGGCCACCACCGCCTCCGCTGCCTCCCCCGAGACCCTGCGGACGCTGTCCCCCACGACCGCGACGGCGGCCGTTCTGGCGATTGTTCATCAAGCGTGACGTTCCTTGAACACTGGCGCCGAACAAATCCTCAAAGCGCGTGAACTGCGGTGCCGGGACACGAACCGTTCGTTGTCCCGGGGGCCCCTATCTGGCTCTGGTCGCCGCGCCGGAATGGCCACGGAAACGAAAGCGTAAGTCGGGGATCGCTTCGGTCGGCTTCGCGAAGCGGACCTATGCTGGAAGAAGATGTAGCGGCCAGCGACGGTTTTTCCAAGCCCTTATCGCTCAAGCCCGGATCAGCAGGGCGCGGGGCCGCCCGCCGAGGTCGCGCGCGAGGGTCGGCTTGAGCCCTGCCGCGGCGAACAGGGCCGCCGCGCTGTCCCCCTGGTCATAGCCGATTTCGATCGCGGCCAGCCCGCCCGGTGCCAGCAGCCGCCCGATTTCCGGCGCCAGCAGGCGATAGTCGTCGAGCCCGTCGGCACCGCCGAACAAGGCCTCCGGCGGCTCGTGCTCGGCGACCCCCGGTCCAAGCTCGGCGCCCTGCGCGACATAAGGCGGGTTGCACAGCAGGAGGTCGAACCGCTCGGTCACCCTTTTGGCCCAATCGCCGCGCCGGAACTGGGCCCGGGGCGCGAGCCCCAGCCGTTCGGCATTGCGCCGGGCATAGGCCAGCGCCGCCTCGCTCGAATCGACGCCGAGCCCGGTCGCCCGTGGCCACTGGTCGAGCGCGGCGAGCAGCAAAGTTCCGGGTCCGGTGCCGAGATCGAGGATCCGCTCCGGGCCGTCGCCGCCGGCGAAATGCTCGATCGCCGCCGAGATTAGGGTTTCGCTGTCGGGTCGCGGGATCAGTGCGCCGGGGCCGACCTCCAGTTCGATGTTCCAGAATGCCCGCCGCCCGACGATGTAGGCGACCGGCTCCCCCTCGCAGCGCCGCTGCAGCAGCGCAGCGAAGCTCGCCGGGATCGGACCGGTCGGCGGTCGCAGCAGCAAGGCGTCGCGTTCGATGCCGAAGGCATGGGCCAGCAGCAGCTCGGCATCGAGGCGGGGCGTATCGGTGCAATCGGGAAGCCGCCGCACCGCTTCGTGCAGGGCGCGGTCGACCGGGTTCATGCGGGCAAGACCTCAGGCATCCTCGAGCCCGGCGAGACGCTGCGCTTCGTCCTCGGCGATCAGCGCCTCGGTCAATTCCTTCAGCCCGGGACCCTCGAGGATTTCGGGCAGTTTGTGCAATGTCAGGTTGATCCGATGGTCGGTCACCCGCCCTTGCGGGAAGTTGTAGGTGCGGATGCGCTCCGACCGGTCGCCCGACCCGACCATCGACTTGCGCGCGCCGGCCCGCTCGCTTGCCAGCCGCTCGCGCTCCAGTTCGAACAGGCGGGTGCGCAGCACCTTCAACGCCTTGGCCTTGTTCTTGTGCTGGCTCTTTTCGTCCTGCTGGATCACTACCAGTCCCGACGGAAGGTGGGTGATCCGGACCGCCGAATCGGTGGTGTTGACAGACTGCCCGCCCGGACCCGACGAGCGATAGACGTCGATGCGAAGGTCCTTGTCGTCGATATGGACGTCGACATCCTCGGCCTCGGGCAGCACCGCCACCGTTGCCGCCGAGGTGTGGATCCGCCCGCCGCTTTCGGTCGCGGGGACGCGCTGGACGCGGTGCACGCCGCTTTCGAACTTGAGCCGCGCGAACACGCCGTCGCCGTTGATGGACGCCACCGCCTCCTTGTACCCGCCGACTTCGGACTGGGACGCGCTGATCAGCTCGAACTTCCAGCCATATTCGTCGGCGAAGCGCTGGTACATGCGAAGCAGGTCGCCGGCGAACAAAGCCGCCTCGTCGCCGCCCGTGCCGGCGCGGACCTCGAGCATTGCAGCGCGTTCGTCGGCGCTGTCCTTGGGCAGCAATTGCAGCGCCAGCGCGCGCTCGGCCTTCGGAAGCGCGTCCTCGATCAGCGCCAGTTCCTCGGCCGCCATGGCGCGCAGTTCCTCGTCGCCGTCGCGGCTCATCGCGGTCAGGCTTTCGCGCTCGGCACGCAGCCGCCGCACTTCGCGCGCGGCTGCCGCGACCGGCTCGATCTGGGCATATTCCTTGCTGAGGCGGACGAATTCCTCGGGAGCAAGCGTACCGCTCGCCATCATCGCCGACAGTTCCTGCCGCTTCGCCTCGATCTGGGCGATCCGTTCGGACGAGATGGTGGTCATGCGCTCAACGCTGCGTGAAGGCCGTCGAACGCAACTGCGCGCTGCTCCCCGGTCGCCAGATTCTTGACCTGCGCCGTTCCGCTCCCGACCTCATCGTCGCCAAGGATGATGGCAAAACCGGCACCGGCCGACGCGGCCTTCGCCATCCGCTTCTTCATGTTGCCGCGCCACGCCATGTCGGCGGCGATGCCCTTGCGGCGAAGGTCGGCGAGGATGTGGATTGCCGCCTGCTCGGCCGGACCGCCCAGCGGGACCAGCACGGCGGTCGGCCGATCGGGCGCCGGGGCGTCGATCAGCATCGACAGCCGCTCGATCCCCGCCGCCCAGCCGATCGCGGGCGTGTGCGGTCCGCCGAGCTGCTCGACCAGGCCGTCATAGCGGCCGCCGGCCAGCACCGTCCCCTGCGCGCCCAATGCGTCGGTGACGAACTCGAAGGCGGTGTGGCGATAATAATCGAGCCCGCGCACCAGTCGCGGCGCGCGCTCCCAGGTCACCCCGGCGGCATCGAGGCCGGCGGTCACCGCGGCGAAGAAGTCGCTCGCTTCGGCGGTCAGGAAATCGTCGATCACCGGCGCCGAATCGACGATCGGCCAATCGGCATGCGCCTTGCTGTCGAGGATCCGCACCGGATTGCGGTCGAGCCGGTCGCGACTGTCCTCGCTGAGGTCGGCCCGGCGCGATGCAAAATGCTCGTGCAAGGCGTCGCGCCAGGCGCTTCGGGTCGCCGGGTCACCAAGCGTGTTCAATTTGCACACGACCGTGCCGCCGACCCCGAGTTCGCGCAGCAGCTGGTCGGCGAAGCTCAGCACCTCGACATCCGCCTGCGGCTCGGCCGCGCCGAGGATCTCGGCGTCGAGCTGGTGGAATTGCCGGAAGCGGCCCTTCTGCGGGCGCTCGTAGCGGAAGGCCGGCCCATGCGTCGCGACCTTGAGCGGCGTAAATTGCTGCCACCCTTCGCTGAGGTAGGCGCGGGCAATTCCCGCGGTGAATTCGGGCCGCAAGGTGACGTTGTCGCCCGACCGGTCCTCGAAACTGTACATCTCCTTGGAGACGACGTCGGTGGTTTCGCCGAGCGAGCGGGCGAACACCGCGGTGGGCTCGAGCACCGGCACCTCGACGCGGCGAAAACCGAACAGGCGGCGGACGCGCTCGAAGGTCGCGACGACATGCGCGAAGCGATCGGCTTCTTCGCCAAGGAGCGACTGCATGCCGCGGACGGGTTGGGGCGTATTGATCTGGGCCATGAATGTGGCGCAGCCACTAGCCGCCCCGCGCCTCCGTGGCTAGGCGGAGCCCATGCGTAGCCTGTATCTTGCCGCGGCGCTGGTCGCCGCCTCTCCCGCCCTTGCCCAGGTGGTGCCGCTGTCGGCCCCCCAACCGGTGCAATTCGCGCAGACGATCCCCACTGCCCGCGACGTCGCTTTTCCCGGCACGATGCGGCTGGATGTCGATGTCAGCGATCTTGCCCAGGGCATCTGGACCGTCCGGCAGACGATTCCGGTCGTGCAGGCCGGACGGATGACCCTGCTTTTCCCGCAATGGCTTCCCGGCAAGCACGCCCCGCGCGGCGAGCTCGAGAAACTGGCCGGGCTGACCTTCACCGCCGGCGGCCGCACGCTGAAGTGGGAGCGCGACGCGGGCGAGGTCTATGCCTTCCACGTCGACGTGCCGGCCGGCGCAAGCGAAATCGAGGCGCGCTTCCAGTTCATGACCCCGACCGAGGGCAACCAGGGCCGGATCCTGGTCACCCCCGACATGCTCAACCTCCAGTTCGAGATGGTGTCGCTCTATCCCGCCGGTTATTTCACCCGCCGCATCCCGGTCAGCGCGACGGTCAATTATCCCGCCGGCTTCCAGGCCGCGACCGCGCTTCGTCCCACCGCGGCCAACGGCGCGCGGGTCACCTACAACACGGTGAGCTACGAGACGCTGCAGGATTCGCCGATCTTCGCCGGCCGCTATTTCCGCCGCGACGATCTCGGCCAGAATGTGTTCCTCAACACGGTCGCCGACAGTCCCAAGGAGCTCGTCGTCTCCGCCGACGTGCTGCAGAAGCATCGCAACCTGGTCACCCAGTCGCTGCGCCTGTTCGGCACCCGCCAGTTCGATCACTACGACTTCCTTCACGCCATCACCGACAAGATGGGCGGCATCGGGCTGGAGCATCACCGCTCATCCGAGAACCAGAACGATCCGGGCTATTTCACCGACTGGAAGGCGAGCCTTCCCGACCACAACCTGCTGCCGCACGAATTCACCCACAGCTGGAACGGCAAGCACCGCCGCCCGGCCGACCTGTTCGCCCCGGACTTCCGCACCCCGATGCGCGACAGCCTGCTGTGGGTGTACGAAGGCCAGACGCAGTTCTGGGGCCATGTCCTCGAAGCCCGTTCGGGCCTGTCGACCAAGGCCGAGGTGCTGGACAAGATGGCGAACATCGCCGCCGGCCTCGACCTCACGACGGGCCGCGCGTGGCGGCCGCTGGTCGACACAACCAACGATCCGATCGTCTCGGCCCGCCGGCCCAAGGCCTGGACCAGCTGGCAGCGCAACGAGGATTATTACAACGAGGGCATGCTGATCTGGCTCGAAGCCGATGCGATCATCCGCAAGGGCACGGCCAACCGCCGCGGCCTCGACGATTTCGCCCGCGCCTTCTTCGGCACACGCGAAGGCGACTGGGGCGTGCGCACCTACACCCTGAACGACATCGTGGCCGGCCTCAACGGCGTCTACCGCCACGACTGGCGCGGCTTCCTCCAGCAGCGGGTGTACGAGCCGTCGGCGGCGGGCGCGCCGCTGGGTGGCTTCACCGCCTCGGGCTACCGTCTCGATTATGCCGAGGCGCCGAACGCGGCACTCGCGGCGTCGATGAAGTCGGGCAGGAATCACAATTACAGCTGGTCGCTGGGCATGACCCTCGACCGCGACGGCAAGATCACTGCCGTCATCTGGGGCGGTCCCGCCTTCAAGGCTGGGCTGACCACCGGCCAGTCGATCGTCGCGGTTGGCGAAAAGGCCTACAGCGAAGAGGCGCTCAAGGCCGCCATCACCGCCGCCAAGGGTGGGACCGCGCCGGTCAGCATCACCGTGAAGCGCGGCGACAGCGTCCGGGTGGTGCCCCTTTCCTGGAACGGCGGTCTTCGCTATCCGCGCCTCACGAAAATCGGAAATGGGCGGGGCGCCCTCGATATCCTTCTGGAGCCAAAGTGAACCTAGACCTCGTGCCGGCGGGCGCCAATCCGCCCGAATCCATCAATGTCGTCATCGAAGTGCCGATCGGCGGCGAGCCGGTGAAGTATGAGCTCGACAAGAAGTCGGGCGCGATCTTCGTCGACCGCATCCTGCACACCGCGATGCGCTATCCGGCGAATTACGGCTTCATCCCCCACACGCTGGGCGAGGACGGCGATCCGCTCGACTGCCTGGTGATGAACCGCTGGCCGTTCATGCCGGGCTGCGTCGTTCGTGCCCGCCCGGTCGCGGTGCTGTTCCTCGAGGACGAGGCCGGCGGCGACGAGAAATTGCTCGCCGTGCCCGACGTCAAGACGACGCCCTATTACGAGGGGATCGGCGAGGGCGAGGATCTGCCCAAGATCGTGTTCGACCAGATCGCCCACTTCTTCACCCACTATAAGGACCTCGAGCCCGAAAAGTGGACGCGCGTCGGTCACTGGGGCAGCCGCGACGATGCCAAGAAGGTCATCGTCGACGGCCTCGAGCGGGCGAAGCGCGAGGGGTTCTAAGCCCCTCGCCCCTGCTGCTTATTCGTCCGGACGCCCGCCGCCCTGCTGCACCGCGCGGCGGATGAAGCGGTTGGGAATGAACAATTTGCGGAACGTCACGCCCACCGTTCGCCCGACCGGCTCCAGCCGGTCGGGCTGGTAGGCGGGAATGGCACTCGTGGCGCCGTTCACAGCCGGCCGGGTGTTGAAGATGTTGTTCACCTCGAACCGCACCGAGCTTCCGCGCAGGAACGGCACCTTAGTGACAAGGTCGAGCCGCTCGCCGAGATTGGCGAAGGCGCGCAGGTTGAAGGTCGCATAAGGCGAGAAGCGAAGGTCGTCGCCGACCGAGGCGAGCCGCGTCGCGCTGCGCCAGTTGCCCGACAGCCGAACCCCCAGGCCGTTGTTGTAATAGCCGCTCTCGACCTCGACCTGGTGCCGTGGACGACCGCCGCTGGCGCTTAGCGCTTCGCCGTTCAAATAGTCGAGCACCGGGAGGCCCGGCCCGATCTCCAGTTCGTCGGTGAACGTCACCGTATGGGTCGCCGACAGCGTCAGCCGCCCGCCGCGCCCGCCGCCGCCGAAGCGCCCGCCGCCGCCACCGGGACCGCCACCGCCGAAGCGAGGGCCGCCACCTTCACCGCGCGGACCGCCAGCGCCCGGCGGCGGCGGCGCATCGCCCTCGGTACGCACGACCACCGTCGGTGCCGCCGGCGCCGTGCCATCGGCATTGGGGCGGGGGGCATTGGGGATGAGGCCCGACTGCCGGGCGCGGTCGACGAGCCGATTGATCGTCTCCCGCGAAGGGCGCTTGGTCTGCAGCGACTTGGTGAAGTCGAACCCCCAGCGCAGCTGCTCGCGCTTCGAGCGCGCGGCGTTGACCGGGCGCAGGTCGACGCTGATCAACTGACCCGACGGGTCGCGCTGAAAGCGGTTGGGGAACGCCTGTTCCAGCGCAGCGGTGGCCGCAGGAAAGCTGATCTGCGGATTGTCGGTGGTCTGCCGGACGAATTCGGCGCGCAAACGCAGGTCGGGATCCTCGAGCGGCTGCCAGTTGCCGCCGATCTTGAACACGTTGCGGCGGTCGGCGAGCAGATCGCGATTGCCGCCGGTGATGGTGGTGACCGGAACCGTCACGCCATTGCGCGCGTCGAAGAACGGCACACCCTCGGTGTCGAGCCGCGGATCGCCAAGTTGCTGCAGCGAGGGCGCGCCTTCCTCCCGCGTCCAGCTCAGCAGGACACTTGCGCGCGCAGCCGGCGACCAGTTCAGCCCCGCTCCGAGCGACGTCAGCGTTCCGAAGTCGTCGAGATAGCGCAGCCCGCCATTCACATTGGCAGTGAGCCGCCCGATCGCCGACGCCCGCTCGGTGATCGGCAGGTCGACGTTGGCCGAGCCTTCCCCGATGAAGCGGTTGAAATCGGACGGGGTGACGACATTCGACCGGCGGCTCCTGCCTTCGATTGCCAGCCTGCTGACCCCTCCCTTCAACGTGACGTTGGCCATGCCCGCCGGCAGCTGCAGCAGCGGTCCGTTGGCGGTCGCATCGAGGCTCAACGAGCTGCGCGTCGATTCGCTGAGGTCACCGCGCAGCGCGGTTTCCGATTCGCTCTTCACAAGCTCGCCGTTGGCGGTCGATGACAGTCGCCAGCGACCGACCTGGCCGTTCAGCGATCCGCCGAGCGCATAGGTCGACCCACTGGTTTCGCGGCGCAGGTAATCGCTGTTGAGCAGGCCGAGCCCACTGCTTCCGCCCCGCCGCTCGGCTTCGGCGGTCAGCGTTCCGTTGAAGATCGACGAGACCGGCCGGCTCAGTGTTCCCGACACCCGGGCGGTCTGCCCGGCGCCGACGAGAGTGCGGAACGGGCGGCTGTCGATCGTATCTTCGCTGCGGGCGCCGATATCCCGCTCGCTTTCGAACAGCGGATTGTTGCCCTCGACCCGGATGTTGCCCGAGGTGCGCGTATTGTCGCGGATCGCGAGCTTGCCGACGTCGGCCCGTCCGGTCGCATAGCCACCGTCGGTGGCAATCCGCCCGCCGACTTCGGCCGTGGTCGAATTGAAGCGCCGGCGCAGCACGATGTTCACCACCCGCTGGTCGGCGGAATATCCGTATTTGAGGGCGACTTCCTCGGGCAGGATCTCGGTCCGCTGGATCGCTTCGGGCGGTAGGTCGCGCAGTTCGCGAAAGCCGGAGATACGCTGTCCATTGAGCAGCACCACCGGCGCGCCCGCGCCGCGTCCCCGCGCACTTCCGGTCTGGGTCGCGATCGAATCGAGCAGTTCGGCGATGCTGGTCGCGCCGGTCGCGCGGATGTCGCGGGAATCGAGCACGTTTTCGGGCGGGATGTTGCCGACCACGGAGCCGCGCGGGCGGGCGCCGGTGACGGTGATCTCCTGATCGACGTCCTCTGCCTCCTCGTCGATGGCGGCGTCGGGATCCTGCACGGCGGGCTGCTGCGCGACGGCTACCTGCTCGGCCGGGGCCGGCACCGGAGCGGGCGCGACCTGCGCTGACGCGACCCCGGCGAACAGGGGCGCGGCAAGGATCGCCGTTGAGGCGAGGAGAATGTTTCTGGTCATATCTGCCTTGAAGAACTGGAAAGCGGGATCGTTCCGGTGGCTTGTGCCCCTGCGATGAACCTGAAATGTCTGTCACCCCCGTCTTTCGACCAACCGGAGTCATGCCTTGACCAGCGGCCGACCTGCCTTGCTTTGCGCCGCCCTGCTTCTCGGCGGCTGTGCGACCACCGCGCTGCCCGTCCCCGCGTCCAGCAAGGCGGCCGGCGCGATTGCCCGGATCAAAGCCAGGGACGCGCAGTTGCACGCCGTGATCGCGATCAGCCCCACCGCCGAAGCCGAGGGCGCGGCGAAGCAGGGCATCGCCGCCGGTGCCGGTGAGTGGCTTCACGGCGAGCCGATCCTGATCAAGGACAATGTCGACGTGGCAGGACTGCCGACCACCGCCGGCAGCCTTGCCCTTGCGGGTAATGACACCGGCCGCGACGCGCCGATCGTCACCCGCCTGCGCCGCGCGGGGGCGATTGTCGTCGGCAAGACCAACCTCAGCGAATGGGCCAACATCCGGTCCAACAGCAGCATCTCCGGCTGGAGCGCGGTCGGTGGGCAGACCCGCAATCCTTATGCGCTGGACCGCAATACCTGCGGCAGCTCGAGCGGGAGCGGGGCGGCGGTGGCAGCGGGCTTCACCGACTATGCGATCGGGACCGAAACCGACGGTTCGATCACCTGCCCGGCAAGCATGAACGGGGTGGTCGGCCTCAAGCCCACCATGGGGCTGGTCAGCCGGACCCACATCGTCCCCATCAGCGAAAGCCAGGACACTGCCGGGCCGATGACCCGGACCTCGGCGCAGGCGGCGCTCCTGCTGTCGGTCATCGCCGGCAGCGACCCGGCCGATCCGGCGACTGCCGAGGCCGACCGGCACAAGCCCGCTCAGGCCGGCGCGCTTCCCGAAGGTGGGCTGAGGGGCAAGCGCATCGCCGTCCTCCGCTTCGCCGCGGGTTTCGGCACCGATTCGGCCTTTGATGCCGCCCTCGCGCAATTGCGGCAGGCCGGGGCCGAACTGGTCGAGATCAAGACGTTCAAGCCGACCGGCAGCTTCGGCAACGACGAATATCAGGTCCTGCTGACCGAGCTGAAGGCAGGCATGGCCAGCTATCTCGCAAGCAGCCGGGCCGCCGGACCGAAGACGCTGGCCGACCTCATCGCCTTCAACACGGCCAATGCCGCCAGCGAGATGGCGCTGTTCGGCCAGGACACGTTCGAAGAAGCGGAGAAGGCCAAGGGCCTCGCCGATCCGGCCTATCGCAAGGCCCGCGCCGACAGCCTGCGGGTCGCCAGTGGCGACCTCGACCGGTTGCTCACCGGGGTCGATGCCATCGTTTTCCCGACCCGCCCGGCGGCATGGAAGATCGATGCGGTGCACGGCGACGTATCGCCCGGCGGCAATGGCGTGGGGTCGATGGCCGCGGTGGCCGGCTATCCGCACCTGACGGTGCCGATGGGACTGGTGCGGGGGCTTCCGGTGGGGTTGAGCTTCGTCGGGCCCAAATGGTCGGACTGGCAGCTGCTGGCCTATGGTCACGCCTTCGAGCAGATGCGCGGCGCGTTTCCGCGGCCGACCTTCCTCCCCAGCATCGAGGCCTCGCCCGCCATCGCGCCGGCGCTGGAGCCGCAGCGGCGCTAGGCGGTCAGCTTCAAACCGGCGATGGCGGCGACCACCACCAGGATGAGAAGCAGGCGGATGGTGGTCGACGGCTCGTCGAAGAACAGCATTCCGACCGCCACGGTCCCGATCGCGCCGATCCCGCCCCACACGGCGTAGGCGGTCCCCATCGGGATCTCGCGCGCCGCGCGTTCGAGCAGCAGCATCGACAAGGTCACGCTGGCGAGGAAGGCCGCGGTCCACGGGAGATTGCGGAAGCCGTCGACGAACCGCAGCGAGGTGGTGAAGCCGACCTCGAACAAACCGCCAAGGATGAGCAGGAACCAGGCCATGTCGTTGTCCTTACGCGGCGGCTTCAAGATGCGGATTGGCGGCCTGCGGGCTCCGCGCGGCAAGCAGGCAGCCGGTGACGATCAGGCCTGCGCCGGCGAGGGTGAAGCCGGACAGGTGCTCGCCGAACACCAGCCAGCCGAACAAGGCGGCCCACAGGAAGGCGGTATATTCGGTCGCCGCAAGATAGCTCGCCTCGGCCCGGGCGTAGGCCCAGGACAGCAGCAGAAGCGACAGGGTGGAGAGAGCCGCCGCCGCCAGCAAGGCCGGCCAGTGCTGCAGTGGTGGAAGCGTGGTGCCGATCACCGGCAACGCCAGCAGCAGGACCAGGCTCACGGTCACATTCTGGAAAAAAGCAATCTCGAGCGGACCGGCCGCCTGGCTCTGCCGACGCATCATGATGATGTTGATGGCGTAGAGCACCGCCGACGCGAGGATCGCGAGGCTGCCGAGCAGGGCCTCCCGGCCGAGATCGGCGCGGGCCTGGCCGATGAAGATCACGACCACCCCGGCGAAGGCGAGCAACGAGGCGCCGACCGTGCGCTTGCCGACCACTTCGCCAAGCAGCACGGCGGCGAGGAAAAGCGCGATCAGCGGGGCGATGAAGGCCAGGGCGATCGCCTGCGCCAGGGGTACGTGGCCGATGCCCCAGAAGAACAACAGGCCCATGACGCTGGTCAGGACGCCGCGCTCGACATGCAGCCGGAGCACCTTGCGCTCGGGCCAGCCCTTCCAGCTGAGGCCATAACCGAGCCCGGACAGGCCGACCCCGACGAAACTGCGCCACAACATGGTTGCGTAGACGCCGATCGCGAGCACCAGCCCCTTCATGATCGCGTCCATGCCCGAGAACAACGCGATGCCGAGCGTGCCGACCGCGAAGGCGAGTGCTGGGGTGGGTCGCGGCGGGATCATGCAAGCGCGGCCTAGTGGCTGGCGGCGGCGGCGCAAGCCTCCGCCGTGTCGGCGTGGCCTATTCAGCCGCGACCGGTTCCGCCGCAGCGCCGGCCGCTTCGATCTCGGCCGCCTTGGCTTCGACCAGGCGGACGATGTGATCGACCATGCCTTCGTCGGCGACATGGTGATCGGTGACGCCCGACAGATAGACCATGTGCTTGCCGTTGCCGCCGCCAGTCACGCCGATGTCGGTTTCGCGCGCTTCGCCCGGGCCGTTCACGACGCAGCCGAGGACCGACAGGCTCATCGGGGTGCGGATGTGCTGCAGGCGTTCCTCCAGCTTCTCGACGGTGCGGATGACGTCGAAGCCCTGGCGGGCGCAGGAGGGGCAGGAGATGACGCGGACGCCGCGATTGCGGATGCCGAGCGCCTTCAGCAGGTGATATCCGACCCGCACTTCCTCTTCGGGCTCGGCCGAGAGCGAGACGCGGATGGTGTCGCCGATGCCGCTCCACAGCAGCATGCCGAGGCCGATCGAGCTCTTCACGGTGCCGCCGATCAGCCCGCCCGCCTCGGTGATCCCGAGGTGCAGCGGGCAATCGACCTGAGAGGCTAGCTCCTGGTACGCAGCTACGGCCAGGAACACGTCGCTGGCCTTCACCGCGACCTTATATTCGTGGAAGTCGTGATCCTCGAGGATGCGGATGTGGTCGAGTGCGCTTTCGACCAGCGCCTCGGGGCACGGCTCGCCATATTTCTCGAGCAAATCCTTCTCGAGGCTTCCGGCATTGACCCCGATCCGGATCGCGCAGCCGTTGGCCTTGGCGGCGCGAACCACTTCGGCGACCCGTTCGGACGAACCGATGTTGCCGGGATTGATCCGCAGGCAGGCGGCGCCGGCGTCGGCTGCTTCCAGCGCGCGGCGGTAGTGGAAATGGATGTCGGCGACGATCGGGACGTTGGCCGCGCGAACGATCTCGCGCAGCGCGGTGGTGCTTTCGACGTCGGGGCAGGAGACCCGGATGATGTCGACCCCGGCCTCTTCGCAGCGGCGGATCTGGTCGATCGTCGCCCGCGCGTCCGAGGTCAGCGTATTGGTCATGGTCTGGACGGTGATCGGCGCGTCGCCGCCGACCGGCACGTTGCCGACCATGATCTGACGGCTCTTGCGGCGTTCAATGTGGCGCCATGGGCGAAGCGAAGACATGTCAGTCATATAGAGCCGGTCGATGACGGAACCAAGGCGGGCTTTCGCCGCCCCGTGGCGCCCGCTACAGGATCGGGCGTGCCGATCATCAGACTCCTCGCAGCGCTTCTCGCGCTGACCGCCGCCGCGCCTGCCGCAGCCTATTGGGAATATACCCACCGCCTCGTCGCCAGCATCGCCTGGGCCGAAGTGAAGCCCGAGACACGGGTGAAGCTGAAAGCCCTGATGCGCGAAGGCGGGCGGCTGGAAACCCCTGAATGCCCGGTCGGGACGCTGGAAGACGCAAGCGTCTGGGCCGATTGCATCAAGCCGCTCGGCGATCGCTTCAGCTACCAGTCGAGCTGGCACTATCAGAACGTCAACATCTGCAAGCCGTTCAGCCTGCGCGACGCCTGCAAGGACGGCAATTGCGTGTCGGCGCAGATCGAGCGCAACGCGCGACTGCTGGCCGATACAAAGCTACCGGTGCGCGACCGGGTGATGGCACTGGCCTATCTGACCCATTTCGTCGGCGACCTGGCGCAGCCGATGCACGGCGGCGACCGCGGGGATCGCGGCGGCAACGACGTGCCGGTGACCTATGGCATCGTCGGCGGGCGAACCAACCTGCACGGGATCTGGGACGGCTGGATTGCCGAGCGGGCGGCCACCACCCCGCCCGGCGGCGCCAAGGGTCTTCTGAGCGGCGTGACGCCCGACCAGAAGGCCGTCCTCGCCAGCGGCACGGTCGAGGATTGGAGCCGCAACGCGTGGGAAAATGCGAAGACCTACGCCTACACCACCGCGCTGGGCGACCCGTGCCGCGAGCGTGGCAAGGATGAGCGGGGCGAGGTCACCGAGGCCGAAGTCCAGGCACTTGTTCCGGCCGTCCGCCAGCAGATCCTCGCCGGCGGCCTGCGGCTGGCCCGGATGCTGGACGACGCGGTCCTGCGCGGGGTGGCGCCGCAACGGCCGGGGCGCAGCAGCGAGTAAGCGCTAGCGTTTCCCCCGCCGCTTCCAGGCGCGGAATTCTGCCAGCTCGTCAGGAGTAAGGTCGAGCTCGACGCGCTCCGATTTGGTGATGGCGAAGCGGATGAAGCCGAAGGTGACCAGCCCGATTCCCGCAATGTAGGGGACGAGCAGCCACTTGTTTCGATCAAGCCACGGACCGAGGAAGAAGGACGGAATCGTCACCAGGACGACGAAGATTGCGAGCGTTGCCCAGCCCTTCGCGTTGCGGGGATTGATGTTCCGCTTGCCGCCAGGCCGCACCCAGTAGGTGAACCAGGGTTCGTCCATCACTTGGCGCCCGTGACGAAGGCGGCGACGCGGTCGGCAAGCCCGGGCGTCAGCGGACGATCAATCTCGGCGTAGGTCGCCAGATTCTGGCTGCGGTCGGCCGGCGCGTCGGTAAGAACGTGGTTCATTGCCGGGAACAGCACGTAAGTCGCCTTGGGCGCGGCCTTCTTCAGCACTTCGCCATTGCCGGTCCCGACTTGCACGTCATGCCCGCCTTGGACGATCAGCATCGGCCGCTTGACCGCCGTCGCCAGTTTCGGCGGATCCTGCGCCAGCAGTTCGATCATGAAGCCCTGGACGGCGGGGTTGAACAGGCTTTGCCCGAGCGCCGGGAGGATCCCCTCCACCGACACCTTGCGCCCGGCCTCGAGCTCAGCGAGCGCGCGCTCGGCCGGGGGCAGATAGGGCGCGAGGGCGGGATTGGCGCGAAGCTGCTTGCGGATCGTATCGCCGAGCCTCTCACCGGGGGTCGCAAGCAGCACCACGCCGCAGACGTTGGGCGCATTGCCGGCGCGCATCGCGACCAGTCCGCCTTCGCTGTGTCCGGCGACCCAAATGCATTTCTGCCCGGTGGCCTTTCGCGCCGCCTCGACCCAGGCGCTCGTATCGGCGTCATAAGCGGCGAAGGTCGCCGCGTTGGGATTGCCGGCGGCGGCGCTGCCGAACATGCCGCGCTTGTCGATGCGCACGGTGGCGACGCCGCGCGCGGCCAGCGCTTCGGCCAGCTTGCGGTAGGAGGCCGCCTTGATCCCGGCGGGGTTGTTGCCGTCGCGGTCGGTCGGGCCCGATCCGGGGATGATGATCATCGCCGCCCTGGCCTTGCCCGCCGGCTTGAGCAGGGTGCCGGCAAGCGCGTCGTTGGGCCCGGCCTTGACCTCGGTCGCGACGGGCGGAGCGGCCGCGAGGACTGCGGCGGCGGCAAGCAACAGGCTCAGCATCATTCACTCTCCTTGGGCGGGCGACCTCGCTTGACCGGCTGGGGCGGCGTGAGCTTGACCCCGCGTGCCTTGAGCGCCTCGCGCAGCAGGCATTCGACTTCGGCATTGGCGGAGCGGATGTTGGCGGTCGCGCAGCGTTCGACCGCGGACCACAGGTCCGGGTCGATTCGCAGCGGAAAGGCCTTGCGCTCCGGCATGGGGGCCTACTGGTACAGGCTGCCGGTGTTGACGACAGGCTGGGTGTCGCGTTCGCCGCACAGCACCACCATCAGGTTCGAGACCATCGCCGCGCGGCGCTCGTCGTCCAGTTCGACCACGTTCTTCTCGCTCAGCATGGCAAGCGCCATCTCGACCATTCCGACCGCGCCTTCGACCAGGGTCTTGCGGGCGGCGACCACGGCCTGCGCCTGCTGGCGGCGCAGCATCGCGCCGGCAATCTCCTGCGCATAGGCGAGGTGGGTGAAGCCGCATTCGTCGACGCTGATCCCGGCCACCACCAGGCGATCGTTCAGCTCCTGGCGAAGCTCGACCCCGACCTGGTCGTGGTTGCCGCGCAGGGTCACCTCGAGGTGCTCGAAATCGTCATAGGGGTAGCGCGACCCGATGGCGCGGATACCGGCTTCGACCTGGACCGCGACGAAGGCCTTGTAATCGTCGACGTCGAATAGGGCCTGCGCGGTGTCGACCACGCGCCAGACGACCTGCGCCGCCATTTCGATCGGGTTGCCGCGCAGGTCGTTGACCTTGATCCGCTCGGAGATGAAGTTATTCGAACGGACCGACACCTTGGCCCGCATTTCCCACGGCCAGACCCAGCGAAGCCCGGTCTTGCGGTCGTTGCCGCGATACGATCCGAACAGGGTGATGGAAGCGGCCTGGTTGGGCTGCAGCATGTAGAAGCCGCACAGGATGAACAGCAGTGCGACCGGCGCCAGGATCACCCCGGCGATGGCGAGCGGCGGCCCCTCGCCGTCATGCTGGAACAGGCTTGCGATGGCCGCGACCTGGACCACGATCGCGACCAGCAGCAGAAGCAGCATCGCATAGCCGCTGAACGTCCGCGCCGGCCGTTCGGCACTGGCAGACAGATTGGTGATTCCCCCGTTCGACATGATCGTCTCCTTATCTGATATCAGATTTATATGTTTCTGATACAGAGTGCAAGAGCCTGCCGGTTGCGCTAATTGGCGCGTGACGTCCTCTTTCCGGGAGACACCATGCGCCTTGCCATCATGATCGGAGCCCTGCTGATGACCGCCCCTGCCCATGCCACGGACTGGAAGCTGGTGATCCATGGCGGGGCCGGCGTGATCGAGCGGTCGGCGCTGACCCCGGACAAGGAAAAGGAGATTCGCGCCGGATTGGACCGCGCGCTGGCGGCAGGGTCGGCGGTGCTTGCACGCGGCGGCGCGGCGGTCGACGCGGTCGATGCGGCGGTGCGGGTGCTGGAGGACGATCCCAACTTCAACGCCGGACGCGGCGCGGTCTTCACCCTCGACGGCAAGAACGAGCTCGACGCGGCGATCATGGACGGCCGGACCCGCGCGGCGGGGGCGGTGGCGGGCGTCACCCGGACCAAGAACCCGATCGGCCTGGCGCGCAAGGTGATGGAGGCGAGCAGCCACGTGATGCTGAGCGGCGCCGGCGCCGACGCCTTCTCGCGCGAGCAGAAGCTGGAGCAGGTCGACCCGTCCTATTTCTCGACCGACTATCGCCGCAAGCAGTTGGAAACCTTCAAGACCACCAAGGTCACCGCGCTCGATCTCGAATATCGCTACGGCACCGTCGGCGCGGTGGCGCTCGACACTGCGGGGCACGTCGCCGCCGCCACTTCCACCGGGGGCATGACCGGCAAGCGCTGGAACCGGATCGGCGATGCGCCGGTCGTCGGCGCCGGCACCTATGCCGACGACCGGGCCTGCGCGGTCTCCGCCACCGGGTCGGGAGAAATGTTCATCCGGGTCGGCGTCGCACACGAGATCTGCGCCCGGGTCCGCATGCTCGGCGAGGATGCGGGCACGGCGGCCGACACGGTGATGAAGGAAGTCGCCGCCATCGACGGCAGCGGCGGGGTGATCGTGGTCACGCCCAAGGGCGAGATGGCTTACAGCTTCAATTCCGCCGGCATGTACCGCGGCAAGGCCGACGCGAGCGGGCGGAAGGTCGCGATCTTCGGCGACGAGGAGCGGCGCTGAGCGATGCGGCTTGAACGCGCGACCACCGCCGACCTGCCCGCGCTCCACGCGCTGGTGGAACGCGCCTATCGCGGCGAGACGGCGCGGGCCGGGTGGAGCCACGAAGCGGATCTGCTGACGGGCGACCGGACCAGTGTCGCCGAGCTGCAATCCTATCTGGACGCGGGAGAGTATCTGCTGGTCTGGCGGGACGGCGGAGCGATCCGGGCCTGCGTGCGGCTGGTGCAGCTCAACGCCGAGCTGGCCTATCTCGGCATGCTGACGGTCGATCCCGGCTCACAGGGCGAGGGGCTGGGGAAGCGGCTGCTGGCGGCAGCGGAGGCTTACGCCCGTGACGAGATCGGCGCGGCGCGGATGGAGATGCAGGTGTTCAGCCGGCGGCGGGAATTGCTCTCCTTCTACGAACGGCGCGGCTACCATCCGACCGGCGAGCGGCGGCCCTTTCCCTATGACGAAGCGCCGCACGCGGGTGCGCAGTTCGACGACCTCGAGTTCACGGTCCTCGAAAAGCCGCTCTAGGTCGCCATTGCCAGCAGGGTCGCGACCTTATCGGCTTCGTGCGCGGGCTTGTCCTGCCGGATTCGAGCAATGCGGGGAAAGCGCATGGCCAGGCCCGAGCGGTGACGCTTGCTCTGGTGGATCGAATCGAACGCGACTTCGAACACCAGGCTCTTCTCGACCTCGCGGACCGGCCCGAATCGATTCACTGTGTGGCGGCGAACGAACCGGTCGAGCCATTTCAGCTCCTCGTCGGTGAAGCCCATATAGGCCTTGCCGACCGGCAGCAGCTCCCCGTCCTCGGCCCAGCAGCCGAAGGTAAAGTCGGAATAAAAACTGGAGCGTTTGCCCGAGCCGCGCTGGGCGTACATCACCACGCAGTCGGCGGTCAGCGGATCGCGCTTCCACTTGTACCACAGGCCGACCCGGCGTCCGGCGACATAGGGCGCGTCGCGGCGCTTCAGCATCATGCCCTCGATCGCGGCGTCGCGGGCACCGGCCCGAACCTCTGCCAGGTCGGCGAAGCTGTCGGCCTCGATCAGCGAGCTCAAGTCGAAGCGGTCGGGGGGCAGGCGCTCCATGAAGGCCTCCAGCCGGGCGCGGCGTTCGGACCACGGCAAGGCGCGCAGATCCTCCTCGCCGTCGAACAGCAGGTCGTAGAGGCGAACGAAGGCGGGATATTCGTCGCGCATCTTGGCGCTGACGACCTTGCGGCCGAGGCGCTGCTGAAGAGCGTTGAAGCTGGCTGCCGCACCGCCATGTTCGTCCGCGCCCTGCCCCGCGCCGCGCACCAGCAATTCGCCGTCGAGCACGGCAGGCAGGCGAAAGGCTTCTGCCACCTCGGGAAAGCTGCGGGTGACGTCGTCGCCGGTGCGGCTGTATAGCCGGGTTTCGCCGCCGGCATGGACCAGCTGCAGGCGAATCCCGTCCCACTTCCATTCGGCCGCATAAGCGTCGAGGTCGAGCTCGGCATCCTCCAGCGGGTGGGCGAGCATGAAGGGGCGGAACACCGGCACATCCTTGGCGGTGGGCTGCGCGCCGCGCCCCTCGCCCCAGGCGAACAGTTCGAGATAGGGCGGCTTCAGCCCGTGCCACACTTCCTCCACTGCCTCGACGTCGAGTTCGAAGGCATCGGCAAAAGCCTGCTTGGCGTTGCGGGCGTTGATTCCGACCCGCAATTCGCCGGTGGCGAGCTTGAGCAGGGCATAGCGCCCGGGCGCGTCGAGGTGGTCGAGCATCGCCACCAGCACCGCGGGCGCATCAGAGCGGCTTGCGCTGCGCAAACGGCCGACCGCTTCGCTGATGGTGATGCTGCCATCGTCATAGTCGCCCTCGGCGCTCGGCCACAGCAGCGACACGGTTTCGGCCAGGTCGCCGACGTAATTGTGGCTCATCCGCAGCAGCAGCGGGTCGACCCGTTCGGAGGCCAACGCCCGGATCACCGCGCCCTTGACGTGCGGAATGTCGAGCGTGCCGGTCAGCGCGGCCAGGGCATAGCCGCGGTCGGGGTCGGGGGTCCGGCGGAGATAGTCGCCGATCAGCTTGAGCTTGGCCAGCCGGGAGCGGGTGTAGACGAGCGAATCGAGCAACTGCGAAAAGTCACGCATGGAGGCGTAACGACCCTGGAGGCTGCGGAGTTGCGGCAGCAAGGCCTGAAGCAGGACGGGACAAAGGCCGTCTCTTCCCGCACGCCATTATTCGGCAAACGACCGGAACGTCGTTTACTCGACATTCGTTGGGGTGTTATCGTCGGATTTGCTGGCGACAGAGAGACTTAGTTGCGCTCTCTTTTTCAAGGCCGTTTATGTCACGCTATCATT
The DNA here is from genome assembly GCF_011927725.1 of Sphingomonas kaistensis. Classification (NCBI taxonomy): domain Bacteria; kingdom Pseudomonadati; phylum Pseudomonadota; class Alphaproteobacteria; order Sphingomonadales; family Sphingomonadaceae; genus Sphingomonas; species Sphingomonas kaistensis. Next base: position 589,609 of record NZ_JAATJC010000001.1, read on the forward strand.
TTCACCTTTCCAGCGGCCACGAGACCCGGGACGAGGAGGGGACTGATCTCGACTCCCTGCAGGAGGCACGCTGCTATGCCGTGCGGATGATCGCCGAGGTGCTGTGCACCTCTCCCCAACGCTATTGGGAAAACGAATGCTACCGGATCACGGTGGCCGATGACACGGGGTTGACCCTGTTCATGGTCGAGATGAATTCGACCGATGCTGCGGCGCTCGGGCCCAAGGGCTAGCGGGCGCCCCGGACGTTCAGTGAAGCCGCGTAGCCACTGCCGCAAGAACGGCTTCGCGCTCCGAGGCTGACCGCGCTTCGAGCGCTTCGGCGGCATGGTCCAGGCAGGCGTGGGTCGCCACCCGGCAACCGGGCAGAAGCGCCAGTTGCGAGGAAAGATGCGCGAGGCCTTCCATCGCATGAAGCCCGGCGCGATCGGCGGTGCCCCGGATGGCGTCCATCCTGGCGTGGATGTCGAGCGGGCTCAGCGCCTCGGCGCGCGCGCGAATCTCGTGCAGCCGGCGCTGCAGCTCGTAGTGAAGGTCGCCCAGCGAATCACCCATGCTTCACCTCCTGCCTGCCCACCGAGAGTGCGCGCCGAGGGTAAACAGGAGGATAAGACCGGGTCGTGACCGATCGATGCCACCCATGTGAACTTGACAACACCGGCCGCCACCGCCATTGGGGCGCCGATGCGGGCGGCTTCGGGCCGCTCTTTCTTTTTCAAGCTTTGGGTGCACCACGATGGCCAAGCCGGCAACCGTCAAGATCAAGCTCGTCAGCACGGCCGATACCGGCTTCTTCTACGTGACCAAGAAGAACCCGCGCAACACGACCGAGAAGATGACCTTCCGCAAGTATGACCCGGTCGTGCGCAAGCACGTCGAGTTCAAGGAAGCCAAGATCAAGTAATCCTGCGGGATTGCGATTCCGGCCGGCGGTCGGAATTGCGCAGCACGGAGCCGCTTCGAGCGGTGGGAGGGCGCCTCGGCGCCCTTTTCTGCGTGTGCCGCCAGTCCACGGCGGGAGTGGCCGGCGTACCCCGCCGGTCAGGCGACCGAGGCTTCCTTAGGCAGCAGCGCGCTGACTTCCTGAACGAAGCGAGCGACCGAGATCGGCTTGGAAACATAGGCCTGCGCCCCGGCGGCGCGGATCCGGTCGTCGTCGCCCTGCCCGGCATAAGCGGTCACCGCCATGATCGGCACGTCGGCCAGCCCCGGCTCCTGACGGATGGCGCGAATGAGTTCGAGGCCGCTGATGTAGGGCAGCTGGATGTCGGTGATGACGAGGTTGGGGCGGAAATCCTTGGCCGCGTCGAGCGCGAGCCTGCTGTCGGTCACCGGGCGTGCGTCATGGCCATGGGCCGCAAGCAGGTCGCAGAACAGCTTGATGTTGAGCGCATTGTCCTCGACAACCAGGATCCTGGCCATGTTCAAGCACTCCTCATGGATTCAGTATAGGCGATGATCCGGCCAAGCCCAAACGACAGTGACTCCATAACGGTTGCCCTGCAGGCGCTTGCCGTCTCGCTGGGGGACGAAGCGCGCGCCTCGCGGCTGCTGTCGCTGACCGGACTGACCCCCGACGACCTGCGTCATCGCGCGGCCGAGCCGGCGGTGCTGGTCGCCGTTCTGCGCTTCCTCGAGGACCATGAGCCCGACCTGCTGGCGGTCGCCGACATGCTTGGGATCAAGCCGCAGGAACTGGTTGCCGCCCGGATCGCTCTCGAGCCATGAACCGACCGATCCTGATTACCGATTGCGACGAAGTCCTGCTCCACATGGTCCGCCACTTCTCCTCCTGGCTGGAAGAAGCCGAGGACGTGCTGTTCCGGCCCGAAGACGGTGACATGTCGCAGGCGCTGAAATATCGGGCCAGCGGCGAGGTGGTGCCCAAGGCCGAGGTCTGGTCCTACCTGGGGCGCTTCTTCGAAGGGGAGATGGGCCGGCAGACCTTGGTGCCGGGCGCGGTCGAGGCGCTTGGCCGGATCGGCGAGACGGCGGACATCGTGATCCTCACCAACCTTCCGCACAAGGCGCATCCGTGGCGGGTCGAGCAGCTGGCGGCCCACGACATCCATCATGAGGTGGTCTGCAATAGCGGGGGCAAGGGCGAGCCGCTGAAGTCGATCATCGAGCGGCACCGGGCGACGCGCAGCGTGTTCGTCGACGACCTTGCCCAGCACCACGCCTCGGTGGCGGCGCATTCGCCCGAAACCTTCCGCCTGCACATGATCGCCGAGCCGAGCCTTGCCGCAGTCACCCCACCGGCCGCGGCGGCCCACGCCCGGATCGACGACTGGGCGGAAGCCACTCCCTGGATCCTCGAACGACTGGAAGGCCGAAATCAATGAAGACCTGCCTCATCACCGGCGCCACCGCGGGGATCGGCGCCGCCTCCGCTCGCGCCTTCGTAGGGGCTGGCTGGCGGGTGATCGGGACCGGTCGGCGCGAGGAGCGGCTGAAGGCGCTGCAGGAAGAGCTTGGCGCTGCCTTCCTTCCGCTCAGTATCGACATGCAACACCTCGACGAGGTCGAGACGCTGGCGAAGCTCGATGGCGAGTGGGCGGGGATCGACTGCCTCGTCAATAATGCCGGGCTGGCACCGCCGATGGCCGACCTGCAGGACAGCAAGTGGGACGACCTCAAGACCGTTCTCGACACCAATGTCACCGGGCTGGTCGCGCTGACCCGGGCCTGCCTGCCCAAGCTGATCGCCGCCCGCGGACTGGTCGTGAACCTGTCGTCGGTGGCGGGCAATTACCCGTATCGCGGCGGCGCGGTGTACGGCGGGACCAAGGCGTTCGTGCGCCAGTTCAGCCTGGCCCTGCGCAACGACCTTGCCGGAACCGGGGTCAGGGTGACCTCGATCGAGCCGGGCATGGCCGAGACCGAGTTCACGGTGGTCCGCAACGGCGGCGACCAGGCGGCATCGGACGCGCTTTATGCCGGGGTCGAGCCGATGACGGCGGAGGATCTTGCGGGCACCATCCTGTGGGTGGCGAGCCAGCCGCCGCATCTCAACTTCAATTCGATCGAGCTGATGCCGACCCGCCAGAGCTGGGCCGGCTTCGCGATGACCCGCCAATCTTGACCTCGGGCGCGCAAGAAGCCACTCGGCGCGCATGAGCATCGACCAGCGCCTCGCCGAACTCGGCATCACCCTTCCCGAAGCCGCCGCCCCGGTCGCGGCTTATGTTCCCGTGGTCCAGAGCGGCAACCTGCTGTTCGTGTCGGGCCAGGTCAGCTTTGCCGAGGACGGCAGCCGGATCACCGGCCGGCTGGGCGAGGACATGAGCCTCGAGGCCGGCCAGGAAGCCGCGCGCCGCTGCGGGCTGATGGTGCTGGCGCAGGTCGCCCAAGCGCTCGGCGGTTCGCTCGACCGGGTCAGCCGGATCGTGAAGCTCGGCGTGTTCGTCAATTCGACCGGCGATTTCACCGACCAGCCCAAGGTCGCCAACGGCGCATCGGAGCTGATGCAGGACGTGTTCGGCGAAGCCGGCCGCCACTCGCGCGCGGCGGTCGGCGTACCGGCGCTGCCGCTTGGCGTCGCGGTCGAGGTGGATGCGATTGTCGAGGTCCGCGACTGAGCGGCTCTTCGCTGGGACGGCCGGCTTCGCGCATCGCGGCCGGCACGGTCCCGGCGTTCCCGAGAACAGCATGGCGGCGTTCCGCGCCGCGATCGCCGCGGGGGCGGGGATCGAGTGCGACCTGCGGCTGAGCCGCGACGGCTTCGCGATGCTGTTTCACGATTCCAGCCTCGAGCGGATGTGCGGGATCGCGGCGGAAACCGAATCGGTGCACGCCGCAACGCTGATGGCGCTGCCGCTTGGCGCAACCGTCGAGCGCATTCCCTGGCTTGGCGCGCTGCTGGAACTGGCCGGTGACGACACGCCGCTGCTGCTGGAGCTGAAGACGCGGGCGGGCGATCCGCCGCCGCCGATCGACCTGCTGTGCCGGACGGTGGCGCGCGACCTTGCCCGGCATCGCGGGCCGGCGGGTGTGATGAGCTTCGATCCGAGGGTCGGGGCATGGTTCGCGCGGCATGCCCCGGACATTCCGCGCGGGCTGGTCATCGCCGATGCGACGCCCGGCTGGCGGCGCTTCGCGATGCTGGGCGTGGCGCGTCCCACCTTCCTCGCGGTCGAGACGGCGGCGGCGGCGAGGCCGTGGGTGGCGGCGGCGCGGCGGCGCTGGCCGGTTTCCAGCTGGACGGTTCGCACCGCCGTGGAGCGCGAAGCCCTTTCGGATCGGGTCGATGCGCTTATCTGGGAGGGCGATGGCCGACCATGATCCTGTCGAGGCGCGTATCGCCGAATCCTTCGCATCGGTGGAGGCTTCGACGTGGGACGCGCTGGCGGGACCGGCCGATCCGTTCCTGAGCCATGCGTTCCTGCTTGCGCTGGAGGAATCGGGCAGCGTTGGCGGTGGCAGCGGCTGGAGCCCCCTGCCGCTGCTGATCAGCCAAGGCGGCGAGACGATCGGCGCCGCGCCCGCTTACCTCAAGTCCCACAGCCAGGGCGAATATGTGTTCGACCATGGCTGGGCCGATGCCTGGAGCCGCGCGGGCGGGGACTATTATCCCAAGCTGCAGATTGCGGTGCCGTTCACCCCGGTGGTCGGACGCCGGCTGCTGGGGGCGCAGCCGGGGCTGGTGCTGGCCGCCGCCGAGACACTGGTGCAGCAGAACGGCCTGTCGTCGGCGCACGCGACCTTCCTTTCCGAGGAGGAGGCCGACATCGCGGAGGGGCGCGGCTGGCTGGTCCGGCACGGGGTGCAGTTCCACTGGCACGGCGCTGGGGAGAGCGACTTCGACGGCTTCCTGGCCCGCTGCAGCAGCCGAAAGCGCAAGGTCATCCGCAAGGAGCGCGCCGCAGCGCGCGAGGGGCTGACCTTCCGCCATCTTCGCGGGGCCGAGATTGGCGCGCCCGAGATGGACGCGATGTGGCGGTTCTACCAGGACACCGGAAGCCGCAAATGGGGCCAACCCTATCTCACCCGCGCCTTCTTCCGGTCCGCGGTCGAGCGGCTGGGCGACCAGTTGCTGCTGTTCCTGGCGGAGCGGGACGGAAGGCCGATCGCCGGAGCGCTCAACTGGGTGGGCGAGGACACGCTGTACGGCCGCTATTGGGGGTGCAGCGAGGAAGTGCCGTTCCTGCACTTCGAGCTTTGCTATTACCAGGCGATCGACTGGGCGATCGCGCAAGGCCTGGGCACGGTGCAGGCCGGGGCGCAGGGCGAGCACAAGCTGGCCCGCGGCTACGAGCCGGTGCTGACCCGCAGTGTCCACTTCATCCCGCATCCGCAATTCCGGTCGGCGGTCGCCGACTTCCTGCTGCGCGAGCGCGAGGCGATGCAGTTCGAACTGGAAGCGCTGCGGACCGAGCTGCCGTTCCGCAAGGACTGAAGGCAAAGAAAAAGGCCCGCCGGGAGTGCCCGGCGAGCCTTTCTTGCCCCTCGCGCGAACGCGAGTGAGACCGATCCTTAGCCCTGAAGCGGGCTGAGGTTCACGGCCGCATGCTTGCCCCGGCGGTCGACTTCGAGTTCGAACTCGAGCCGGTCGCCTTCGTTGAGGCTGGTCATTCCGGCGCGCTCGACGGCCGAAACGTGGACAAACGCGTCCGGCTGTCCGTCATCGCGCTGGATGAAGCCGAAGCCCTTCATGGCGTTGAAGAACTTGACGGTGCCCGAAGCCTTTTCGCCGGTCAGCTGACGCTGCGGCGCGGCCGCGGCGCGCTCAACCGCAAGCGGTTCGCCGTCGATGCGGAGGTTGGTCGCCGAGATACGCCCGCCGCGATCGACCAGCGTGAACTCCAGCGGCTGACCGTCGGCGAGGTCGGTGAGACCCGCCTGTTCGACCGCCGAGATGTGCACGAACACGTCTTCGCCGCCGTCATCGCGGACCACGAAGCCGAAGCCCTTCTGCGGGTTGAAGAACTTGACGACGCCCTTGCCTTCGCCAACGACCTGCGGGGGCATGCCGCCACCGGCACCGCCGCCACCGCCGCCGCGGAAACCACCGCCGCCGCCGCCGCCGCCAAAGCGACCGCCGCCGCCACCGCCGAAGCGATCGCCGCCGCCGCCGCCGAAGCCGCCGCCACCGCCGCCGCGATAGCCACCGCCACCGCCACCGCCGCCGCCGTAACCGCCGCCGCCACCGCCACGGTATCCACCGCCGCCGCCGCCGCCGAAGCGGTCACCACCGCCGAAGCCGCCGCCGCCGAAGTCGCCGCCGCCAAAGCCGCCGCCACCGAAATCGCCGCCACCGCCGCCGAAATCACCCTTGCTGTCGCGTCCGCGACCACCGCGGTCGCCCTTACGCCCTCGATCGTAACCCATGCCCGTGCAAACTTCCTCGAACCCGATTCTATTCAAACCAACGCGCTGGGCTCAACGGCGCAACCGGTCACGACATGCCCCGAGGGACATGATTCCGTCTGCGACCCTACAGGAAAAAAGGGCATTGCTCTAGCCGTTTGTCTAGGCCTTGGCGTCATCACCCGTTAAGCGGGCGTGAAGCACAGGGTAGCGCAGCATCATGGCCATCACTTTCCACGAAGAAGACTTGCCCTCGCAGGATCTGTTCTCAGACGGACCGATCGCCGTCGATACGGAGGCGATGGGGCTCCACCCGGGGCGCGACCGGCTGTGCCTAGTCCAGCTCAGCGATGGCAGCGGCAACGAGCATTTGGTCCGCTTTTCGCCCGGCAGCGACTATGCCGCGCCCAACCTCAAGGCGCTGCTCGGCGATCCTGACCGGCTCAAGCTCTATCATTTCGCGCGCTTCGACATCGCCATCATGCGCCATTACCTCGGGATCATGGCCGCCCCGTTGTACTGCACCCGGACCGCCTCGCGGCTGGTGCGGACCTATACCGACCGCCACGGCCTCAAGGAGCTTGTGAAAGAGCTGCTCGGCACCGACATCAACAAGCAGCAGCAGACCAGCGACTGGGGCGGGCCCGAGCTCAGCGACGCCCAGCGCGACTATGCCGCAAGCGACGTGCGCTACCTCCATGCCTTGAAGGAAAAGCTCGACGTCCGGCTGCAGCGCGAGGGGCGGATGGCGCTTGCGCAATCCTGCTTCGACTTCCTTCCGGCGCGCGCCGAGCTCGACCTTGCCGGCTGGCCCGAGACGGACATCTTCGCGCACAGCTGATGAGCGAAGCCGCCAACCTCCAGCGCGAAAAGGCGCAGCATTGGGCGGAGCCGGGAAGCCGGCACGACAAGCTGGTCAGCACGCTCAAGATCGCACTGCCGTCGGCGGTGGGCGTGGTCGCGGCCATCTTCCTGATGCTCCCGCTGACCGAGGACCAGGAAGTCAGCTTCATCCTCGACAAGAAGGATGTCGGCCGGGCCGAGGAGCGGATGAAGATCGAGGCGGCGCGCTACAGCGGGACCGACGACAAGGGACAGCCGTTCGTGCTGATCGCCGACCGCGCGGTGCAGCAGACCAGCAACGTGCCGGTGGTCGACATCAACGGCATGCGCGCGCGGCTTGGGCTGGCCCAAGGGCCGGCGACCATCGAGGCGCTGCGGGGGCGCTATGACCTCGACCGGCAGCAGGTAGCGGTCAGCGGCCCGGTGCGGGTCAGCGGACCCGACGGCGAGCAGCTGGTCACCCGCGACGTGCTGATCGACCTCAAGAGCCGGCAGGTCCGGAGCACCGGCCAGACCGGCGGGCAGATGCCGGTCGGAAGCTTCAACGCGGACAACATGTCGGCCGATCTCGGCACCCGGCAGGTGGCGCTCAACGGCGCGGTGACCGGCAAGCTGGCGCTGGGCACCTTCAGCGCGGGGCGGATGCGGGCCGATCTCGACAGCCGGGTCGTGGTACTGGATGGCGGTGCGCGGTTGAAAATCACGCCCGGCACGGTCAGATGAGCCGCATGGGCAAATTCTCCAACCTCGTCGCCGCGTTCGCGCTGGCCGCCACCATGGCCGGAGGCGTCGCACTTGCCCAGACGCAGGGTGGGCCGGTGTCCGCGCTGAAGGGGCATGACAGCAATGCCCCGATCGACGTGGCGAGCGACCGGATCGAGGTGCAGGACCGCGCCGACCGCGCGATCTTCGCCGGCAACGTCAAGGTCCGCCAGGCCGAGCTCGCCCTCGATACCGAGCGGCTCACCGTCGCCTACACCAGCGCCGGCGGGCTCCAGATCGATCGGCTCGACGCCAGCGGCGGGGTGGTGGTGCGCAGCCCGTCCGAGACCGCGCGCGGCGATTTCGGAATTTACGACCTCAACCGGCGGCTGATCACCCTGATCGGTTCGGTCCAGCTGCAGCGCGGCGATTCGCGGATCAGCGGCGGGCGGATGACCATCGACCTCGATAGCGGGCGCGCGGTGGTCGACGGCGGGCCGGCCGGGGTCGGCGAAAGCGGCGGCCGGGTGACTGGGCGCTTCACCGTTCCCCAGCGCCGCGGCGGCTGACCCGGTGAACGAGGCCAGCGCCATCCCCCTGGCGGCGGACGACGCCCCGCCAGCCGCCATGCGCGGGCTCGAGGTCCGCAGCATCGCCAAGAGCTACGACAAGCGGCAGGTCCTGCGCGACGTCAGCCTGGAAGTGCATCGCGGCGAGGTGGTCGGGCTGCTGGGCCCCAACGGCGCCGGCAAGACCACCTGCTTCTATTCGGTGATGGGGCTGGTGAAGCCCGACCATGGCCGGATCATGATGGACGGGCGGGACATCACCCCGTTGCCGATGTACCGCCGGGCGATCCTCGGCCTCGGCTACCTGCCGCAGGAAACCAGCATTTTTCGCGGGCTGACGGTCGAACAGAACATCATGGCGGTGCTGGAAGTGGCCGAGCCCGATCGCGACGCGCGCGCCGCCCGGCTCGAGCAATTGCTTGGCGAGTTCGGGCTGACCGGTCTTCGAGCGTCGCCTGCGATGGCGCTGTCGGGCGGCGAACGGCGCCGCTGCGAGATCGCCCGGGCGCTTGCCGCCGACCCCAAGATCATGCTGCTCGACGAGCCGTTCGCGGGCATCGACCCGATCAGCATCAGCGACATCCGCGACCTCGTCCGCGACCTCAAGGGGCGCGACATCGGGGTCCTGATCACCGACCATAATGTCCGCGAAACGCTGGACATCGTCGACCGCGCCTGCATCATCTACGACGGCCAGGTGCTGTTCGCCGGAACTCCGGAAGCACTGGTCGCGGACCAGGACGTGCGCCGGCTGTATCTCGGCGAATCGTTTGAATTGTAAGGACTTAGGCGCGGCAGATGGGACTGGGACCGGGACTTCACCTCCGCGCTTCCCAGTCGCTGGTGATGAGCCAGCAGCTTCAGGCCGCGATCAAGCTCCTCCAGCTGACCAACCTCGAGGTCGAGGCCGCGATCGCCGACGAGCTGGCCAAGAACCCGCTGCTGGAGATGGGCAGCGAGGGCGACGTGGTGGTGCGCGAGGACGTCGAATATGGCGACGCGCCGGCCGACCCCAAGGGCGCCGACGAGCTTGGCGGGCGCGGTGACGAGGCGCTGGACAGCGACTGGCGCGAGGCGGCGGGGGAAACCGACGCCGGCTACGAGATCGGCGCGGCGCAGGACGACGGGTTCGACTTCGACCGGCTGGCGAGTTGCGAGACGGGCCTGTGCGAGCATCTGATGGGCCAGCTGCACGGCGCCGGGCGGGTCGCGGAGGCGATCGTCCACGAACTGGAGGAAACCGGCTGGCTGACCACGCCGCTCAAGGACATTGCCGCGGCGCTGGAAGTGTCGATCAAAGAGGTCGAGGCAGGCCTCAGGCAGGTCCAGGCGCTCGATCCGGCGGGAGTCGGGGCGCGCAACCTTGCCGAATGCCTGGCGCTGCAGGCCAAGGCGGCGGACCGCTACGATCCGGCGATGGCGCGGCTGATCGCCAACCTCGACCTGCTGTCGCGCGGGCAGACCGCCGCCCTGAAGCGGATCTGCGGGGTCGATGACGAGGATCTGGCGGACATGATCCGCGAGCTTCGCGCCTATGACCCCAAGCCCGGTTGCCGCTTCGCCGCCGAACCGCAGACCGCGGCCGAGCCCGACGTGCTGGTCCGCCAGACCCGGACCGGCTTCGTGGTCGAATTGAACCCCGCCACCCTGCCCCGGGTGCTGGTCAACCGGCGCTATCACCAGGAGCTGAAGACCGCCTCGGCCGGCGACCGCAAGAGCCGGGCGTGGCTGTCAGAGCAGTATCAAAGCGCGTCATGGCTGGTCCGCGCCCTCGACCAGCGCGCGCGGACCATCGTCAAGGTCGCAAGCGCGATCGTCACCGCGCAGGAAGGCTTCTTCCGCGACGGCGTACGAGCCCTGCGCCCGCTGACCATGGCCAAGGTCGCCGAGGCGGTGGAGATGCACGAAAGCACGGTCAGCCGGGTGGCGGCGGCGAAAAGCCTGCTGTGCGACCATGGCCTGTTCGAGCTTCGCAGCTTCTTTTCGAGCGGGGTCGCAGCCGAGGATGGCGAGGGCGCCAGCGCCGACGCGGTCAAGGCGGCGATCCAGCGGCTGGTGGCGGCCGAAACCGAAGTGCTGAGCGACGACCAGCTGGTCGACCTGCTCAAGGAGCAGGGCATGGTGCTGGCCCGGCGCACGGTGGCCAAATATCGCGAAGCGGTGGGGATCGGGTCGAGCGTCCAGCGGCGCCGGCAGCGCGCGATCCAGGGCAAGGCGGCCTAAAGCGCTACCACCCTACCCGCGCCCATACCGGCAGGTGATCGCTGGCGACCTGGGCCAGCTCACTGACATGGACTCCGGACGCTTCGACCGTGAGCGAGTGGTCGACGAACAGGCGATCGAGCACCGCCATCGGCCGGCGGGCATGGAAGCTGGGGCCCGGCGCGACGATCGCATAATCGGGCTCGAGATCGCGCAGGCAGGCGGCGGTGGTGCGCCATTCGTTGGTGTCGCCCATCATCACCGTCGGCATCTTGTGCGGGCGGGCGGCCACCGCTTCGTGGATCGCCTTCAACTGGCGGCGGCGCCACAGGCCGCTGAGGTCGAGATGAAGGCCGACGATTCGGATCGGGCGGTCGCGCACCAGAAGCTCCACCAGCACCGCGCCGCGCGGTTCAAGCGTCGGCAGGTCGAGCGCCACCACGTCGAGCACGCCGACTTCGGGCCGGACCAGGATCGCATTGCCGTGCCAGCCGATGTTGCGGGTATCGACCTTGAGCCATTCGTCGACCCGCGCCCCGACCTTGGGCAGCCGGTCGAGCGCACGCCGGTTGCGCACGCCGAGCGGGACCGGCAGCCAGTGGCCATGGCCTTCGATCAGGTCGTGCGGGATCGCCGAGGCGCGACCGCCGGTGCGACGGTCGGCTTCCTGCAGCGCGACGATGTCGGCCCCGACCTCCTCCAGCACCGCAAGGATGCGGCCGGGATCGCGGCGACGGTCGAGGCCGACCGCCTTGCGCATGTTGTAGGTGGCAAGGGTGAGGGTTGAACCGCTCATTGAGATCTGCCGCTCGTCCATCGCACCGTGAACGCCTTCACCTTCCGCCTTGCTCCCATGACAGGCTCAGCGGACCAACCATTCGCCGGTCAACGTGCCGCTGTGACCCTCCGGCGCAAGCGCCGCGCGAAGGGCCTCGAGCATCGGCGGCAGGCCCTGGGTGAAGGCATAGGGCGGATTGACGATGAACAGGCCGGCGCCGTTGTAGATGCCCGGCTGATCGGCGTCGTACAGCCAATGCTCGATCGTCATGAACTTGGGGATGCCGAGCCGGCCGAGCTGGGCTTTCCAGCGTTCGTGCGTGTCGCGGTCCTTGAGCGGATACCAGATCACCGTCACGCCATGCGCCCATTTGCGATGCGCGGCGGCAAGCGTGGCCGTGATCCGCGCGCGCTCGTCGGTCTGTTCGAAGGGCGGGTCCACCACCACCATGCCGCGCGGGGTCCTGGTCGGAAGCAACGCGAGCCATAATTCGTAGGCGTCGCGCTGGTGGACGGCGGCAGGGGTGCCGCGCATCGCGGCGCGCAGGGCCTTTGCATCCTCGGGATGCATTTCGTTCAGGATCAGCACGTCCTGCGGGCGCAGGAGCTGCTCCAGCACCCGCGGCGAGCCGGGGTAGAAGCGCGGATCGTCGCCCTCGTTCACCGCGCGGACGGCGGCGCGATAGTCGTCGAGCAGAGGGTCATGGTCGGCAAAGGCGCGCATCACGCCGTGCATCGCCTCGCCGGTACGCTGGGCGGTGTCGCCCTCTAGGTCGTAAAGGCCGCAACCGGCGTGGGTGTCGATCAGGGTCAGCGCGCCGGGCTTCTGCTGAAGCGCGCGAACGAGGGCGATCAGCAGGCTGTGCTTGACCACGTCGGCGCTGTTTCCAGCATGGAAGGAATGGCGATAGTTCATCGGATCGGGCGTTCTCGGGTCCTATAGGGGTGCGGCGGGACCCGGCTATACCGAGATTTCGGTGAATTCGCCCGGCGCGATGCCCGCCACCGTCCAGTCGCCGACCGACCAGCGGACCAGCCGAAGAGTCGGCAGCCCGACCGCAGCGGTCATCCGGCGCACCTGCCGGTTGCGCCCTTCGCGAATGGTGAGGCGGAGCCAGCAGTCGGGGATCGCCTTGCGGACGCGGATCGGCGGATCGCGCGGCCACAGCGCAGGCTCATCGATCCCGGTGACGTCGGCCGGGAGGGTCATGCCGTCGTTGAGCTCGACGCCTTGCCGCAGGCGCTGGAGCTGCGGCTTCTGCGGCTCGCCTTCGACCTGCACGAGGTAGGTCTTGGGCAGCTTGAACCGGGGATCGGCGATCCGCGCCTGGAGCCGCCCGTCGTCGCACAGCAGCAGCAAGCCCTCGCTGTCGCGGTCGAGCCGCCCGGCGGGATAGACGCCTTTCACCGCGACATAATCGGACAGGGTCGCGCGCGCCGTCGGAGAGCCGCGATCGGTGAATTGCGACAGGACCCCGAAGGGTTTGTTGAACAGGATCAGCCGGGCCATGGCGGGCAGCCACTCGCCGGTTTGGGGCGAGTGGCGGAGCCTCTAGACGTCGAGGTTCGCGACGCTCAGCGCATTGTCCTGGATGAACTCGCGGCGGGGTTCGACGACTTCGCCCATCAGGCGCGAGAAGATCTCGTCGGCGATGTCGGCCTGGCCGATCTCGACCCGCAGCAGCGAGCGGTTGGCCGGATCGAGCGTGGTTTCCCACAATTGCTCGGCGTTCATCTCGCCCAGGCCCTTGTAGCGCTGGATGCTGAGGCCCTTGCGGCCAGCGGCGAGGACCGCGCCGAGAAGTTCGCTCGGCCGGGTGATGGCGATCGGCTTGCCCTTGGTGTCGGCAGCGGCCTGCTCGAGCGCTTCCTCGCCCTCGCCGGCGCCGACAGTCGGCTCGGCCTGAACGTCGGCACCCTTCTTCAGCGTGCGCAGGGTCGACGGGGTCTGGTAGACCTCGGCCTGCTCGGAAGCGAGGGTGTGCAGCTTGCGGGCTTCGGCCGAGGCGATGAAGGCAGGCTCGATGATGGTGACGTCGGTCACCCCGCGCCACAGCCGGCGGAGGAGATAGCCCCCTTCGGCCGCCAGTTCGCCCGTCCAGCGCGCTTCGGGATCGCCGAGGCCCTGCCAGGACGCGACCTTTTCGATCGCGGCGCGGCGCCCGGCGGAGGCGAGTTCGGGGTCGAGTGCGCCGGCCAGCGCCAGCGCCTCGAGCATCGCCGGATCATATTTCTTGGGCGCATAACGCATCAGCGTGCGCACCCGGCGGGCATGCTCGACCAGGCCGCGAAGGTCGGGGCCCTGGCGCATGTCGGTGGCGGTTTCGAGCTGCAGGCCTTCGAGCCCGGCATCGACCAGATATTCGTCGAGCTGGGCGTCGTCCTTGAGATAGACTTCCGAGCGGCCGCGAGCGACCTTGTACAGCGGCGGCTGGGCGATCAGCAGGTGCCCGGCCTCGATCAGCTCGGGCATCTGCCGGTAGAAGAAGGTCAGCAGCAGGGTGCGGATGTGTGCGCCGTCGACGTCGGCGTCGGTCATGATCACGATCTTGTGATAGCGCAGCTTGGAAAGATTGAATTCCTCGCGGCCGATGCCGGTGCCGAGCGCCTGGATGATGGTCCCGATCTCGCGGCTGGAGAGCATCCGGTCGAACCGCGCGCGTTCGACGTTGAGAAGCTTACCGCGCAAGGGAAGGATAGCCTGATTCTGGCGGTTGCGGCCCTGCTTGGCCGAGCCGCCTGCGGAATCGCCCTCGACCAGGAAGAGTTCGGACAGCGCCGGATCGCGTTCCTGGCAGTCGGCGAGCTTGCCCGGGAGCGAAGCGATGTCCATCACGCCCTTGCGACGGGTCAATTCACGCGCGCGCTTGGCGGCTTCGCGGGCGGCGGCGGCGTCGATGATCTTCTGGATGATGGCGCGGGCGTTGACCGGATTCTCCTCCAGCCACTCGGTCATCTTGTCGCTCATCAAGGCTTCGAGCGGCTGGCGCACTTCGGAGCTGACTAGCTTGTCCTTGGTCTGGCTCGAGAATTTGGGATCGGGCAGCTTGACCGAGACGATGGCGGTCAGGCCCTCGCGCATGTCGTCGCCGGTCAGCGTGACCTTTTCCTTCTTCAGCATGCCGGACTTTTCGGCATAGCCGTTGACGGTTCGGGTCAGCGCGGCGCGGAAAGCGGCGAGGTGGGTGCCGCCGTCGCGCTGGGGAATGTTATTGGTGAACGGCAGGACGTTCTCGTAATAGCTGTCGTTCCACTCCAGCGCGACGTCGATGCCGATGCCGTCGCGCACCGCCGAAATGGCGATGGGATCGGGGAACAGCGGAGTCTTGGCGCGGTCGAGATACTTCACGAACGCGGCGATCCCGCCCTCGTAGAACAGCTCCACTTCCTTGCGCTCCTCGTGGCGCGCGTCGGCGAGGACCAGGCGCACGCCGGAGTTGAGGAAGGCCAGTTCGCGGAACCGGTGTTCGAGCTTGTCGAAGTCGAACTCGGTGATCTTGAAGGTCTCGGGGCTCGGCAGGAAGGTGACCTTGGTGCCCTTCTTGCCCTCGGGTGCGGGGCCGACGACCTTCAGTGGCGCGACCGCGTCACCAAGGCGGAAGCGCATGTAATGCTCCTCGCCGTCGCGCCAGATGGTGAGGTCGAGGAATTCGCTGAGCGCGTTGACGACCGAGACGCCAACCCCGTGGAGGCCGCCCGACACCTTGTAGGCATTGTCGTCGCTGGTGTTCTCGAACTTACCGCCGGCGTGGAGCTGGGTCATGATGACCTCAGCCGCCGAGACGCCTTCTTCGGCGTGGATGCCGGTCGGGATGCCGCGGCCATTGTCCTCGACCGTGACCGAGCCGTCGGGATTGAGCTGGATGAGGATGCGGTCGCAGTGACCCGCTAGCGCTTCGTCGATCGCATTGTCGCTGACCTCGAACACCATGTGGTGGAGGCCCGATCCGTCGTCGGTGTCGCCGATATACATGCCCGGCCGCTTGCGCACCGCGTCGAGGCCCTTGAGGACCTTGATGCTGTCGGCGCCGTAGGTGTTCTGGTTCGCTTCTTCTGCCATGGAAACGATATAGCGGACGCCCCCCAGAAGTCACGTGCGCGGGCGTGCGCGCGAGAGGGGAAACGTCAGGTCGGCAGAGGGGAATGACGGGCGGCGCGCAAGGGGGGCAACGCACCGCCCGCCAAGGGGGTTTACTTGCCCTTCAGGGTCACGCTGGCGGTGGCGCCGGTGGCGGCGACATCGAAGGCCGCGGGCGCAAAGGCCGGGGCGCCGGTCTGGGCAGTGCCGCTGAAGCCATAGGGCTCGGTCGGACCGGTCGCACCGATGGTGAAGCTGCCGTTGCGGTCGGTATCCTGGACCACGGCGGCGGCGTAGCGGCCGGCCGGAACGCCCGACAGCGTGGCGGTGACCGACGTGCCGGTCGGCTCGACCTTGGTGGTGTAGGCGCCGGCGCTCTTGCCGAACTCGCTTTCGCTCTGCAGCGCGACGAGAACGGGACCGCTGTTCGCGGTGACGCCGTCGATGCTGACGGTCACCACGGCGCCGCCGGCGGCCATGTTGCCGGCCATCCCGGCATTCATGCCGTCATCGGCGATCATGTTGTCGACCGCCGCCATGTCGTTGGTCACGACGGAATCGCTGTTGGCGGTATCGGTGGTGCCGCTGCACGCCGCGAGGGCGAGCACGCTGGCGGCAATGAAAAGGCTGCGCATCATTTTCTTCCTTCGACGGGGTAATGTCGGGAAGAGAACAATGCGCAGCCGCTTTCGGTTGCGATGGTAGACCTAAGTCCACCTGAGACTTGAATTACTTAGCCGGCGCGACGCTGGCCGCCGCCGTTGCCGGAGAAGCCGCCGCCGCCGCGACGGCGCTGGCCGCCACCGCTCGGACGGCCGCCGCCGTGGCCACCGCTCTGGCCGGCCGGACGCGGTCCGCCGCCGTGGCGCTGGGCCTGGGGCTGGCCACCCGAAGCCGACGTTGCGGCACGGGCCGGATTGCCGACCGGGCCGCGGACCGCGCCCGGCACGCCGCGCATCGAGCGACCGCCTTCACGCGGACCATTGCGGTCCTCGGGCATGTCGCGGCGCGGATCCTGACGCGGCAGGCCGTAGCGCTGCGGATCGCGGGCGTGACCGCGCGCGCCGCTTTCGTTGCGCTTGTTGCGCTGCTGCTGCTGCGGCTCGCGCTTGGGTTCGGGCTTGAGCCGCTTGAGCGCCTCGACCGCCTGCATGAAGCCCTGCGGGAGAGCCTCCTCGGTCAGCTTCTGGCGGGTGAGCTTCTCGATATCCTTGAGAAACGCGCGCTCCTCGCGGTCGCAATAAGCAATGGCGATTCCGTCCGCCCCGGCGCGCGCGGTGCGGCCGATGCGGTGGACATACTGCTCGGGCACGTTCGGCAGGTCGTAGTTCACGACGTGGCTGACGCCCGGAATGTCGATCCCGCGCGCGGCGATGTCGGTCGCGACGAGGATCGGCACGCTGCCGTCGCGGAAGGCTTCGAGGGCCTTTTCACGCTGCGGCTGGCTCTTGTTGCCGTGGATCGCATTGGCTGGAACGCCGGCAGCGCCGAGCATGCGGACGATCTTGTCCGCGCCATGCTTGGTGCGGCTGAACACCAGGGTCCGCTCGATGTCCTTGCCGTTCTGGAAGAACAGGGTGAGCAACGCGGTCTTTTCCGCCTGATTGACGAAGGTTACGCGCTGTTCGACCCGCTCGGCAGTGCTGGCGACCGGGGTCACCGACACTTCGGCCGGGTTCTTGAGATATTCGTCGGCGAGGCTCTTGATCATCTTCGGCATGGTGGCCGAGAAGAACAGGGTCTGGCGCTTGGCCGGGATGATCTTCACGATCCGCTTCAGCGCGTGGATGAAGCCGAGGTCGAGCATCTGGTCGGCCTCGTCGAGGACCAGGATTTCGAGCATCGAGAGGTTGACCGCGCGCTGGTCGACCAGGTCGAGCAGGCGGCCGGGAGTGGCGACCAGCACGTCGAGGCCGCGCTGCACGGTGCGCAGCGACTTGGCGTTGGCGACGCCGCCAAAGATAACGCCAACGGTGGTCTTGAGACCGGCGCCATAGGCTTCCGCGCTGGCGGCGATCTGGCTTGCGAGCTCACGCGTCGGCGCGAGCACCAGCATGCGGATCTGGCCGGGCTTCAGCATCGACGGGCGGTTGGCGGCGAGGCGCTGCAGCGACGGTGCCATAAACGCGGCCGTCTTGCCGGTGCCGGTCTGGGCGATGCCGAGCAGGTCGCGGCCTTCGAGGACGTACGGAATGGCCTGCGCCTGGATCGGCGACGGCTGGGTGTAATTCTTGGCGGCAAGCGCGTTGAGAAGGGGCGTCGAAAGCCCGAGTTGTTCGAACGACATTCGTATAGATTCCAAACATGACGCGCCGGCGAGCGGAGGCCGCTGCCGGAGCTGGGTTTTTGCAAGAACCCCGCGTGATGTGGAGAACTTCGTAAGGTGAACCGAGACGCGGGCCGGAGCCTGACAGGCTGCCGATCACGCCGCTTTGTGGCGTCTCGCTAACAGCCATGTAGGCGGGAGTTGCCGATTTGTCCAGTTTCTAGCCGATATGCACCATCGTCGCGTCGCCTGTGCCGTCGAAGAGGGCGGCTTCGGTGGCGGTCATCCACACCTGGCCGCGGCCTGCAAGGCGCTCGAACAGGGCAACACGGCGGCCGGGATCGAGGTGGGCGGCGACCTCGTCGAGGAGCAGCAGCGGCAGTGCGCCGCGGCGGCTGGTGACCAGGGCGGCATGGGCGAGGACCAGCCCGAGCAGCAGCGCCTTCTGCTCGCCGGTCGAGCAGCGCGCGGCGGGCTGCCGCTTGTCGGCGTGGGTGACGAGCAGATCCTGGCGGTGCGGCCCTTCGGTCGCGCGCCCGGCGGCGGCGTCGCGCCCGCGATTGGCACGCAGGCGGGAGGCGAGGTCATCCTGGTCGGCGAGGTCGAGGGCTATGGCCGGGCGGGCGAACAGATCCTCGGGCGTGGCGGCGAGCTGTTCGGCCAGCGCCGCGACGGTGCGGGCGCGGGCGGCGCCGAGCGCCTCGCCATGTTCGGCCATGCCCGCTTCGAGCGCCGACAGCCATTCGGGGTCGGCGCCATCGGGCTCGGCCAGAAGCTTGTTGCGGGCGCGCATGGCCGCCTCGAAGCGCGAGGCGTGGTGGGCGTGACCCGGCTCCAGCGCCAGCACCAGCCGGTCGAGGAAGCGGCGGCGGTCACCGGCTGGGCCGCTGAACAGCCGGTCCATCGCGGGGGTGAGCCACAGGACGGCAAGCCATTCGGCCAGGCTGTTGACCGAAGCAGCAGCGCTGTTGATGCGGACTATCCGGCGTTCGGGGGCGGTGGGAAGGGTGCCGGTGCCGAGGGTCGTTGCATCCGGCTCAGCCAGCGAAGCACTGACCGACCATCCGCCCGGCCCGTCGCTGCGGGCCATCTCGCCAAGCGCGCTGCCGCGCAGGCCGCGCCCTGGCGCGAGCATCGACACCGCCTCGAGGACATTGGTCTTGCCCGCGCCATTCTGCCCGTAAAGGCAGACGAAACCGGGCCCGGGCTGGAGGTCGAGGCCCGCGTGGTTGCGAAAGTCGGTAAGGGTCAGCCGGCCAAGCATCAGGCGCCGGCGAGCGCTTGCCCGGGCCCGGCCTTGCCGCCCTTGCGCGCCCAGCTGACGGTCCACAGGACCAGCGCCATGCTGACCGGGATATCGAGAAAGGTGGTGTAGATCAGCCAGGCGTCGGTCGAGAAGGCCCAGGCGACGAAGCTGTTGCCGCCGGCCATCACCAGCCCGGTCAGCCCCATGCCGATGCTCAGCCGGCGCTGGTCGATGTCGTTATAGGCCATGTAGCGATCGATCCCGGCGCCCAGCTTGCGGCCCTTGAGGACCAGCCCGTCGAACAGGAAGCAGGTGGCGCCGACCAGCCCGACGATGGTGGAGCGGTGCTTGATGATCTCCTCGTCCTCGAACAGGATGGCGAAGCCGGCGCTGACTAGCAGCATGAACACGCCGAACAGCATCATGCCGCCAACCAGGTCGACCTTCACGAACCGCTGGAGCACCACAATGCCGAGCCCGACCGCGGCACCGACCAGCGCGGCGGTCTTGAGGTCGGTCAGCTTGGCGACGAGGAAGAACAGCAGGCCGGTGGCGATGTCGACCGCGATCGGGATCTTGTTGCGCTTGAGCTTGCCGGGGTCATAGGCCGGCTCACCGCCCTGCTTGGGGTCGGAAACCATCCTGGCGAAGCGTTCGGGATAGGCGATCCGCCGCCCCTTGTGGCTTTCGTGGATCAGCGTGCCGTCGAGCCGGACGGCAATGCCGACCGTCCACCAGTTGACGTAGCCTGCCTCGATTTCGATCCGGCGCCCGTCGGGAAGCGTGTGTGCAAGCCGGTGATTGCGGACCGCCTCGGCCCCGGTGACGGGAGTGACGTCGGAGGCCACTTCCTCCCCATCGACCACCAACGTGCTGGTGAGGCCGGACATGCGGCTGTCGATCAGCACCCAGCATTCATGCGCGACGCCGATCGAGAAAGGGCGCTTGTAGAGCCACAGGCGGCGGCCGGGTGCGGCGGGCATGGCAGCGTCGGTCATGGGCACCGGCTAAAGCAGAGAGGCGGGAGTAAGGCCAGACGGCACGCGGGCCAGCGGTCGTCGCGGAATCGGATCCGCTTTGCAGGGCAGACGGGCAGGATTCTTAACCATCTCGATGAGGACCGCGCTAAGCCGCAGGCGCTAACCGCCGTCACATGCTGCATCAGGTCATCCCGCTTCCCACCGCCAATCGGGCCGAGGTCATCGCGGCCTTCAGCTACGCCCTCGACCTGACCGAAGGGCAGCCGGCCGGCCATTGCATCCGGACCTGCTGGATCGGGATGCAGGTCGGGCGGGAGATCGGGCTGTCGCAGGCCGAACTCGGAGACCTTTACTACACCCTGCTGCTCAAGGATCTCGGCTGCAGCAGCAACGCCGCGCGGATCTGCGAATTGTACGAGGCCGACGACCGGGCGTTCAAGCAGGGCTACAAGACGGTCGGGACTAGCCTTGCGGCAACGCTTCACTTCGTCCTGAAGAAGACCGCGCAGGGGGCGACGTTCCGGCAGCGCGCGACGGCGATCGGCAACATCCTGCGCAACGGCGACGCCATCGCACAGGAAATGATCCTGTCGCGCTGTACCCGCGGCGCCGACATCGCCCGGACCCTGCGCTTTTCCGACGCCGTGTGCGACGGCATCTATCACCTCGACGAACATTGGAACGGATCGGGCCGACCGGGCCGGCTGCAGGGCCAAGCCATCCCCTTGTTCTCGCGCATCGCGCTGCTGGCGCAGGTGGCGGACGTGTTCCGCGATCACGCGGGGCCCGGCGCCGCGCTGGGCGAGGTCGCTCGCCGGAACGGGCTGTGGTTCGATCCTGCGCTGGTGCGGGCGTTCGAGGCGGTAGCGGCAAGTCCCGACTTCTGGTCGACCCTCGCCTCGCCGACCATCGAGAGCCGGGTCATCCGGATGGCGCCGCCGACGTCGCGCCAGCCGCTCGATGACGATTATCTCGACGCCATCGCCGCCGCGTTCGGACAGGTGATCGACGCCAAGAGCCCGTTCACCGCGGGTCACTCGCAACGGGTCGGCGATCTTGCCGAGCGGATGGCGAGGGGGTTCGGGATGAGCGCCGGGCGGACCCGCTGGCTGCGCCGGGCGGCCGTGCTGCACGATGTCGGCAAGCTGGGCGTGTCGAGCGCGATCCTGGAGAAGCCGGCCAGCCTGGACCAGCGCGAATGGACCGAGATGCGCAACCATGCCGCGCACACCCGGGAGATCCTCGGCCGGATCGGTGCCTTGTCCGACATGGCCGACGTCGCCGCCGCGCACCACGAGCGGCTGGACGGGAGCGGTTATCCGCTGGCGCTGTCGGGGACGGCGATCAGCCGCGACACGCGGATCATCACCGCCTGCGATTTCTACGATGCGCTGGTGTCCGACCGACCCTATCGCGCAGCGCTGCCTGTCAGTGAGGCGATCGGCATCATGACCCGGGAAGTGGGTTCGGCGATCGACCGGGACTGCCTCGAGATGCTCAAGGCGACGCTGGACTGACCGGGCGGGTCAGACCCGCATCGGCATCAGGACGTAGAGCGCGGCCGACTTGTCATTCTCGCGCAGCAGCGTCGGGGCCGCGGCATCGGCGAGGTGGACCTCGACCGTGTCGCCGTCGATCTCGCCCAGGATGTCGAGCAGGTAGCGGGCGTTGAACCCGATCTCGAGCTCGTCAGCGCTGTAGTCGGCGGCCAGTTCCTCGGTCGCGAGGCCGTTTTCGGGCGACGTTACCGACAGGGTCACGCGGTCGCGGTCGAGGCTGATCTTGACCGCGCGGGTCTTCTCGCTGGCGATGGTGGCGACGCGGTCGACACCGGCCTTGAAGCTGGCGGGATCGAGCTTGAGCAGCTTGTCGTTGGCGGTCGGGATTACCCGGTTGTAGTCGGGAAAGCTGCCGTCGATCAGCTTGCTGGTGAGGACGGCGTGGCCGAGCACGAAGCGGATCTTGGTCGCCGACAGGGTGACCTCGACCGTGCCCTCGACCTCGTCGAGCAGCTTGCGCAGTTCGAGCACGCACTTCTTGGGGACGATGACGTCCGGCATGCCGTCGGCGCCGTCGGGCTTGGCGACCGTCACGCGGGCGAGGCGGTGGCCGTCGGTGGCGGCGGCCTTCAGCATGTCATCGGCGACGTGCAGGAAGATGCCCATCAGATAATAGCGGGTTTCTTCCGACGAGATCGCGAACTTGGTCTTGTCGATGATCTGGCGCAGCGTCGCGGCCGGTAGCTCGAAGCGGGTCGGAAGCTCACCCTCTGCGATCACCGGGAAATCGTCGCGCGGAAGGGTCGAAAGGTTGAAGCGGGCGCGGCCGGCAACGACCTGCATCTTGCCGTCGGCGGCGCTGAGCTCGACCTGGCTCCCCTCGGGCAGCTTGCGGACGATGTCGAAGAAGGTGTGCGCCGAGACGGTGGTAGCGCCGGCGGTGGCGACGTTGGCCGGCACCGTTTCATCGACCTGAAGGTCGAGGTCGGTCGCCATCAGCCGCAGCGAACCGTCTTCGCGCGCGTCGAGCAGGACGTTGGACAGGATCGGAATGGTGTTGCGGCGCTCCACCACCGACTGGACGTGGCTGAGGCTCTTGAGGAGGGTGGCCCGTTCGATCGTCGCCTTCATCGCTGCTGCTCAGTCCTTTTGCCCCTGAGCCGCCCGCGCCAGCGCCTTCGGGAGGGCTGACGACGCAAGCGGCTTCATCGTGTGGGCTTGTTATAGCGGGCAGGCGGTGCGGTGGAAGGGCTTAGGAGCGAGCTTTTGCACGAGTTTTGCCGGTCAGGCGCGCAACAGCTCCGGCTGGGGCTCGCGGCGCAGTTCGGCGAGGGCCTGCTGGGCCCTCCCGACCTCGACGGAGAGGTGGCGGAGCGCCGGGGCGAGCAGGCGGCCCTCGCCGGCCGCGGCGGCCGCGATGCAGCGTTCGAGCTCGCGCGCGGCGGCGGCAACGCGGCACGCGCCGAGGTTGGCGGCGGCGCCCTTGAGGCTGTGGGCTTCGGCTGCGGCGGCGTCGAACGCGCGATCGGCAAGCGCGGCGCGGATCGCCCGGGGGCGCTGGTCGAGTTCGTCGGACAACAGGCGCAGCAATTGGTCGAGCCGGGCGCCGCCCAGCATCGCGCGCAATTCCTCGATCACCGGCCGATCGAGCGCGCTTCCGTCGCTTTTTTCGGGAGCGACTGGTGAGGCGGCGGGCAGGCGGGCGGCACCGGCGAGTTCGCCGAGCGTCCGGGTGAAGGCGGCGCTGTCGATCGGCTTGGTCAGCAGGCCGTCGAAGCCGGCGGCGTCATAATCGGCGCGCTGGCTCGAGCAGGCGGCGTCGGCGGTAAGGGCGATGATCGGCACCGCGGCGGAGGCGCCGCCGCCAGCCCGGATCAGGCGGGTCGCGGTGAGGCCGTCGCAACGCGGCATCTGGATGTCCATCAGGATGAGGTCGAAGGCCTTGGCGGCGGCTAGTGCGGCCGCCTGCTGACCATTTGCCGCGCAGGTGACCCGGTGGCCGAGCCGCCGGCACAGGGCCGTGACCAGCAGCTGGTTGACCGGATTGTCCTCGGCCAGGAGGATGTCGAGGGCGCCTTCTGGGCCGGCCCCGAGAGCCGCGAGCGCGCCTTCGTCGTCGCCCGCGGCGGCCGGAACCGCGTCGGCGAGGGTCAGGGTGATGGTGAAGGTGCTGCCCTGGCGCGGGCGGGACTGGACCTGGATGGTTCCGCCCATTGCGGCGACCAGGCGGCGGCTGATCGCGAGGCCGAGCCCTGTACCCCCGTCGGGCGTGCCGTCCGCGCCCTGCACGAAGGGTTCGAACAGCCGCGCGCGCAACGAAGGCGGGATGCCGATGCCCTGGTCGGTGACCGACAGGCGGACTCGGTGGCGATCGCCGGCGATCCGCTGCACCGCACAGCGCAACAGGACGTCCCCCCGCTCGCTGAACTTGATGGCGTTGCTGAGGAGGTTGCTCAGCACCTGGCGAACGCGAAGCGCATCGCCGCGCAGCCACAGGGCCCCCGGATCGGGCCCATCGAGCCTGAGCGCCAGGCCGCGGGAGGAGGCGGGGCGATCGAACAGGCGGAGGGTCGTGAGCAAGGTCGCGCCGACGTCGAACGGTTCGTCGGCGATGGTGATGCGGCCGGCATCGACCTTGCTGAAGTCGAGGATGTCGTTGACCACCGCCATCAACAGGTCGCCGGACTGGCGGAGGGTGTTGAGGTAAAGCTCCCGCTCGTCGGAGGTGGGATCGGATTCGAGCAGCTCGATCATCCCGATCACGCCGGTCATCGGGGTCCGGATCTCGTGGCTCATGGTGGCGAGGAACTGGCTTCGGAAGCTGGCGGCGGCGCGTGCTTCCTCCAGCGCGGACACCAGCCGATGCTCGTCCTCGAGCTTGGCGGTGATGTCGCTGACCACCCCGAACAGGCTGCTCGCGCGGTCGTCGCCGTGGAGATGCATCCGCAGCTGCAGGGTACGGCCGACGTCCTCGTGGAGGCGGATGGTGCATTCCACGGGTGCGCTGACGCGATAGGCGGCGGCGAGCGTGCGGAGCAGGCGCAGGCGATCCTGCGGGTGGAGCCGGCCAAGCGCATCGCGCGCGACGACGGTCCGCCGGGCGAGGCCGAGCATGGCCGCTGCCTCGGCCGAAAGGGCCAGTTGCTTGCGCGCCGGATCGAACACCCAATGGCCGAGCGAGGCGAGCCCTTCGGCCATCGTCAGCAGCCGGTTGCTTTCGCGCAGCCGGGCGGCACTGTCAGCGGCCAGCAACTCGGCGGTGCGGCGGTCGTGGATGTCGCGCAGGTTGGCGACCACCGGCCGGTCGACGGCGCCGAAGGTGGCGCGGCCGCCCGCGGCGCAGGGGGTTGCGGCGCCCGGCGCGCAGCGGCCTTCCGCGGCGGCGGTACAGGGGGCCGCAACCTCGCCCCCGGTGTCGCGCTCCGCCGGGCCGGCAAGCCGCATATGCGCTTCGATCCAGCGATCCTGGCCGCAGGCATGGCGCATCCGGAAGCAGGTCATGGAATCGCCGTGGCGCCGGGCCCGCTCCACCGCAGCGGCGAAGCGCGAGCGATCTTCCGGGTTGATCCGGCCCGCCAGCGCGCGCCCGTGGAGATCGCCGGCGGTCAGACCCAGCATCCGTTCCGACGCGCTGGAGACATAGTCGGCGTCGCCATCGGCGGTGAGGCGAAGCACCAGGTCGCTGCTGTTGTCGGCGAGCAGGCGATAATGCTCCTCGCGCAGGAGGAGGGAGGAAGCGGTGCGGGCGCGATCATGGCGCAGGGCCGACACCGGCAGGGTCAGCGCCACGGCGGTCGCCAGGAATGCCTGGATCAGGAAGATCCGGCTATGGTCGGAGATGAGCGGGTGGTTGAGCGGCCCAAGCCCGCCGAAGGTCAGTGCAAGCGCGATGGCGCTGACCGCCAGCACCAGTGTCGCGCAGCGCTGCAGCGACAGGCGCAGGCCCGCGAACATCAACACGGGCGTGATCAGGAAGATGAAGGGCGTGGTCCGCGCGAACACCGCTCCCGTCACCGCCGCCGCAAGCAGCAGCAGCAGGCCATATTCGAGCTCCTGGCCCCGCTCCCGCTGGCCGCGCGCGTGGGCCAGGGTGACGAGCAAGGGCGTGAGGATGAGAATCCCGAGGCAGTCGGCGAGCCACCAGTGCGCCAGCGGAGCGATGGCCGCTCCGTCCTGGGCCAGCGCGAGGCTGAGCCCGGCCAGCAGCGTCGACACCGCCGGCCCGACCACCGCGAGCAGCGCGAGGTGGATCAGCCGGGCCGGGGAATCGAGCGTGGCCGGGACCGCGAACCGGCGCGCGAACAGCAAGCAGACGATCGCGATCTCGGCGAGATTGCAGGCGGCCAGCGCCACCACCAGCACGGACCGGTCGCCGGACACCAGCCCGGCGGCGACATTGCCCGCGAAGGAAGCGAGGAGGAGCAGCGGCCAGCGCGGGCGCGCCGTACGAAGCAGGATGGCGATGATCGCCGCATTCGCGACCCACACCGACGCGATCCGACCGCCCTCACGCGTCAGTTCGATCCCGGCGAGGGCGAGGGCGAACATCAGGAAGAAGGCGAAGGCGGGAAGCCAGACCCTGTTTCCGACATGCGCGGAGCCCATGCAATGTCCCTCCAGCAGTTCGGCCGGTGGAGGGTGGGTAAAGCGGACGCTTCCGGCCAGCAGGGACTGGTCCGGTCCGGAGCGAGGCTTCCCGAACAGAGGGAAAGGTTGGTCCGATGTCGCGCTTTCTGCCGGGAACCCCGCTGATTCAGGTCAGCAAGGTTCCCGGCATCAAGGCGAAGGCGATCCTCAGCTCGCGGGGGCGAGCACCGAATCGATTTCGTGCACCACGCCGTTGCGGGCGGGCTGTTCGGCGCCGACGATCCGCGCGGACTGGCCGCCCGGACCGGCGATCTTGAGACCGTCGCCCTCGCGGGTCACGGTCAGCGGTTCTCCGGCCATGGTGGCGATGGTGGCCTTGCCATTGCCGTTCTCGACGGCGCGGTTGAGGTCCGCGGCGAGGATGGTGCCGGGCAGGATGTGACCCCGCAGCAGCGCCGTGATCCTGGCCTTTTGCGCTGGCTGGTCGAGGCCTTCCCAGGTGGCCTTGTCGAGCTTGTCGAGCGCCGCGCCGCTGGGCAGCAGGAGCGTGTACGGCTCCTTGCCCGCAAGCACCGGCTCCATCCCCGCGGCCTTGACCAGCTGGGCAAGCCTTGGGTTGCCGCCGACCAGCGCCGCAAGGTCCTGCGAGCGGGCCCCGGACGCCACGGCGGCGTTGGTTTCGAGGTCGGTGTTACCGGCCGACTGGTTGCCCCCGTCCCCCTGCCCGCACGAAGCGAGCAGGAGGGCGGCAAGGCTTGTCGCTACGAGGCGGCGCATCAGACCAGGGTCTCCACGATCGCCTGAACGATCTGCGTCGTCGGATCGACGTCGTAGATGTAGCCGTCGTTGTAACGGTACATGTGCTGGTCGTTGTCGACGTAGCGGTCACGATAGTCGTACGGCACGTTGTAGACGTCGTAGCCCGCCGGCATCGGCTGGCCGACCCCGAAGCCGCCCGCCAGCAGCGAGACGATGGCCTCGATCACGCCGCCCTGCGGGTTAACCTGGTAGATGGCGCCGTCGGCATAGCGATAATAGTCGTCGCCATTGTCGGCGTACCACGGCTGATACTGGACCGGGACGTTGTAGTAGCCGAGATAGTCCTGGGGATAGGCGGAGCCCACGTAATAGGCTCCATTCCAGTCGTCGGCGAGCGGCCAGTAGGCATCGACATAGTTCCGGTCGCGGTCGATCCGGTAAACATAGTCGTTGCTGGTCCGGTAGTAATAATCGTCATTGTCCGGATACCAGTCGCGGTAATAGGTCGGCAGCAGGGCCGAGCCGAGCGCGACCGGGATCGCGGCGCCGACCAGCTTCCTGGCCTGCCCCGGGGGAAGGCAGCCATTGCCCTTGGCGGCGAGGCCCGGAGGGCAGCCATTGACGAGGCCGGTCGTCCGGAAGGCCGGACTGGCGACGTAATTGTAGCCCTGGTCGGAGCGGAAGAAGTTGCGGTCGACCCTGTCCTGGCGCTGGACATAGCGCTGATCGACCGGCGCGATGGCGCGCTCCTGGATCCGGCCACGCTCCTGCACACGGCCGCGCTCCTGCACGACACGCTGGTTGCCGCCGCCTCTCTGGACTTGGGCGGGACCACGATCCTGGCGCGCTTCACGGACCGGCCCACGGGCCTGCTGCTGGCGTTCGGCGCGTACCTGGCGTTGCGGTGCGCGCTGCTGCTGCTGACCGCCGCCGCCGCGCGCTTCGCGCTGGGGACCGCCACCGCCATTGCCGCGCATCTGCGGACCGCCGCCGCCACGCGCCTCGCGCTGGGGACCGCCGCCGCCACGCGCCTGTTGCTGCGGGCCTCCGCCGCCGCCACGCGCCTGCTGCTTGCCGCCGCCGCCGCCCTGGACCTGGGCCGGGGCACCGCCGCCGCCACCCTTGCCATTGCCGCCGCCACCGCCGCCCTTTCCGGGCTGGGCGAGAACCGGCGCGGTAAAGGCCAGCGCCGCGGCGCCAGCCAGGATAATGCCATTTTTCATGAGCCTGAGCTCCTTTCGGAAGCCTTCAACGGCTGATTTGCTCGGCTCGTTCCTTCGCTCGTGGATGCTGAGGCACAACTCGCCCCGCCAGAGTGAACCGCAGATTTCAGCCGATTACGGCTGCGGTTCATCTACCCAGTCGTTGCGGAGGTAACGGGCGGCGATCAGCGTCAGCAGGGCTGCGACGAGGTAAAACACCAGCACCCCCATCGCCGCATAGCGCAGGCTTTCGACCCCGTAGGTCGATTTCAGCGCATCCGAGATGAGCCCGATCAGCAGCGGTCCGACACCCAGTCCGATCAGATTGTTGATCAGCAGGAAGGCGGCCGAGGCGGTGGCGCGCTTGGACGGCTCGACCAGGTGCTGGACGGCGGTGGTGATCGGCCCCAGCCACAGGATGTTCAGCGCATTGGGGATCACCAGCAGCAGCCACACCAGGGTGAGGTTTTCGACCATCAGTCCGAGGGCATAGAGCGGGGCGGTGATCAGCCAGGCGATCGCCGGCAGCCAGGCATACCAGCGGCGGTCCTTGCCGCCGAGGCGATCGGCCAGCAGCCCGCCGAGGAACACCCCGGCGGTGCCGCCGATCAGCAGCAGCGAGCCGAGGAAGCGGCCGGCGCCGATCAGGCTCATGTCGAAGCTGCGGATCAGGATCGAGGCGACCCAGGTGGCGAGGCCGTAGCCGCACAGCGAGCTGAGCGAGGCGCCGAGCGCCAGAAGCCAGAAGCTGGGCTTGCGCGCGACCAGCGGGAAGGTCGCCATCAGGGTGCCCATCGACGGCGCGGCGGCACCGGCAACCCGAGGCGGATCGCGCACCACCCACTTGAAGATAGGCGCGAGGATCAGCCCGAGGATGCCCATCGCGAGAAAGGCCGTGCGCCAGTCGAAGTTCTGCGCGATCCACGAGCCGAGGATGGCGCCGAGGCCGAGACCGATCGGGACTCCGAGCGAGAAGATGCCAAGTGCCTTGCCACGCTGGGCCGGCGGGAAGCGTTCGGCGATCAGGGCGTAGGACGGGGCGACGCCGCCCGCTTCGCCAAGCCCGACCCCGAGCCGGTAGGCGAACAATTGCCAGAAGCCGGTGGCGGTGCCGCACAGGGCGGTGAAGGCCGACCACAGGCCGAGCGAGGCGGTGATCACCATCGAGCGGCTGGTCCGGTCGGCCAGCAGCGCGAACGGGATTCCGAACAGGCTGTAGACCAAGGCAAAGGCCGGCCCGGTCAGGATGCCCAGCTGGCTGTCGGTGAACTTGAGGTCGTTCTTGATCGGCTCAAGCAGGATGCCGAGGATCTGCCGGTCGAGGAAATTGAGGATGTAGGCCAGCAGCAGGAAGACGAGGATAATCGTCGGCGATCGCGAAACCGTGCGTGCTGCTGTTGTCATGCCGGGGGTGGTGGCACGGGACGCTGGACCTGCCAAGCGCCCCGTGCCGACCGTGGCCTAGAACTTGACGTCGAGCGACAGGAAGACCTGACGCGGCGAGCCGTAGAAGCCAGTGACCACGCCCTCGAACCCGAGGCTCGGGGCGATGCCCGGGACCGCGAAGACCGGGCTGGTCGGCGCGGCCGACAGGATCGGCTGGCCGGTCACCGGGTTCACCGTCAGGAACTGGTAGCCCGAGGTGATGTAGCGCTTGTCGAACAGGTTCTTGCCGTGGAGCCCGATCCGGACCGTGCCGAGGTCGTAGGTCAGGTTGGCGTCGAACAGCGAGAAGCCCTTCTGGTCGAGATAGGGGCTCGGCAGTTCGAACTGGGTGCTCTTGCTGCGGTAGGACGCGGTGGCGTTGGCCGACAGCATGCCGGGGCCCGCCGGAACGGTCAGGTCGACCGTCGCCGAGTTGGTCCACTTGGGGGTGTTCTGGATTTCACGGAAGCGGGCGACGTCGATCGGCTGGGCGCGCGAAGTCGGGGCCGGAGTGCCGTTGGCGTCGAACGCCGCAATGTTGGTGATGAACTGCTTGTACTTGGCGTCGAGGTAACCGACCGAACCCGACAGGTTGAAGCGCGAGCCGACCCCGGCGAAATCGCGCGCGATCACTGCCGTTCCCTCGAACTCGATGCCCTTGAACTCGGCCTTGCCGGCGTTGGTGGTGACCCCGACGAAGGTCGGCACGCCGTTGATCACCGCACCGGCCGACCCCGGCACCTGCGCGTCCTTGTAGTCGGCAAGGAAGCCGGCGATCGCGAAGCGCAGGCGGCGGTCGAACAGCGCTGCCTTGTAGCCGATCTCGTAGCTGGTGACCTTTTCCGGTTCGAACAGGAAGTAGTCGAAGATCTCGGTCGCTTCGCGGGTGCCGTTGCCGTTCAGATCAGGCGCCGCGGTGCTGAGGCCGCGCGGATCGAAGCCGCCGCCCTTGAAGCCCTTGGACCAGCTTGCGTAGATGTTGTTGTCGGCGTTCGGCTGCCAGCTGACCGAGGCACGCGGGGTGAACTGCTTGAAGGTCTTGCCGCCGTTGAAGTCGGAGGTCAGCGCGCCGAACTGGCGGCCGGTCGGGTTGGCGGCGCTGAAGATGCCGTTAAGCGGCGTTCCGCCAAGCTCGGGCGATGCCCCGCCGATGAGATTGCGGCGGATCACCACCGCATTGCGCTTGTCTGAGGTGTAGCGGCCGCCGAGCGAGACCGAGAACTGGTCAGTCAGGTCATATGTGAGGTCGGCAAAGCCGGCCCAGGTCTTGGTGTCGACGTCGCCATAGGTCGAGGCGGTGAAGCCCGGCAGGCCGATCGCCGCGCCCTGCACGCCCAGCACCACGTCGAAAATGTTGTTGGCATTGGCGTTGAGATAATAAGCGCCGACCAGGCCGTTCAGGCGGCCCTTCTCGACCAGCAGCTGCACTTCCTGGCTGAACTGGCGGTTGCGGTAGATGGCGGGAACGTCGACGTCGGCGGCGGACAGCGCGTCGAAGTCGATCGGGGTGACGCTCTTGTCCTTGCGCCACGCGGTGATGGACTTGAAGGTGATCCCGTCGGCCAGGGCGACCTCGCCCTTGATCGAGATCCCGCCGCCGGTGACCTTCTGAGTCGGATTGACGAGGCCGCCGCGGGTGTCGAACACGTCGCCGAGCACCGGCTGGCGCGACACGACCGAGGTGATCAGCCGGTGGCCGCCACGCGGATTGCTGTCGTCGCTGCTGTAGTCGCCGGCGATCCGGATCTTGACGGCGTCGGTCGGGAACAGCTCCACCGTTGCGCGGGTCGCAAACAGGTCCTTGTTGTAGTTTTCCTGGCCCGTGGTGAGGTTGGTGCCGAACCCGTCGCGGGTCAGCCGGGCGACCGCGCCGCCGATCCGCATGAAGTCGCTGAGCGGCGTCGAGGCGCTGATGATGACGTCGCGCTGGCCATAGCTGCCGATGTTGCCGCGGACCCGCGCCTCGGGCGAATCGGGCAACGCACGGGTGACGTACTTGATCGCGCCGCCGATGGTGTTGCGGCCGTACAGCGTGCCCTGCGGCCCGCGCAGCACTTCGATCCGCTCCACGTCATAGACGTCGAGCAGGGCGCCCTGCGGACGGTTGAGGTAGACATCGTCGAGGTAGATGCCGACGCCGCCCTCGTAACCGGCGACCGGGTCCTGCTGGCCGACGCCGCGGATGAAGGCGGTCAACGTGCTGTTGGTCCCGCGCGAGGTTTCCAGCGTGACGTTGGGCGTGGTGTCGCCGATATCGCTGATGTCGATCGCGCCCTGCCGGTCGAGCTGCTCGCCCGAATAGGCGGTCACCGCGATCGGCACGTCGATCAGCGATTCGGCGCGGCGGCGGGCGGTGACCACGATCTCGCCGTCGGAGGCGGTTGCCGATTCGTCACTGGTCTGCGCCTCGTTGGCGGCAGCAGTGGTGGCAGTGTCCGCCGGGGCCGCGGGGGCCTCCTGCGCGAGCGCTGGCGTGGACGCCAGGAACATGGCGGCCGATGCGAACAAGGCCGAACGAACAGTGATGGCGCGCATGATTGTGATTTCTCCCCCTCGACTGACGGGGTCCGGCGGGAGTTACAGCCCACCAAACCCATCTCGGCGACTCGAATACTGAAAGTTGAATCACCTTTCAAGTCTTGTCGCCAGCGTGCTTTGGGCGCATGGTGTCGGGAAGGAGCAGTGAGGAGAGATTGCCGCTCCTACGTGCATGGCGGTCGCCGCGGCCTTCCAGCCTTCCTCCGACCTGCCATCAGTGAGTTGAAAGTTGAATCAGGTTTCAACTCGTGTAGGTTGCGTCACGAGTTTGGGGGGTGGTGGAGACGCCGGGGTGGCATGTGGAGCCACCGATTGCGGCTTCTTAGCCGGAGCGGGGTGGTGAATGGCTGACGGTGGCAAGGCGAGTGCGGCGGGCAAGAAGGGTGCGCCGGGGCGGCGTCTGGCCGGGCGCCCGCTCGATCCCGTGCCGCTGACCAGTTCGGCCAAGTCGCCGCGTACCGCGCGGGGTGAGCAGACCCGCCGCAAGATCCTCGACGCGGCACGGGCCGAGTTCGGCAGCCGTGGGTTTGCCGACACCGGGATCACCGAGATCACCCGCACCGCCAAGGTCGCGCTGGGCACCTTTTACACCTATTTCCACAGCAAGGAGGAAGTATTCCGGGCGCTGGTCCAGGACATGTCGGAACAGGTTCGCGTGGCGGTCGCGCCGGTGTTCGCCGAAGGGCGCGGAACCCTGGAAGCCGAGGAACGGGCGCTCGCCGCCTTTCTCGCCTTCGTCGGCGAGCACCAGCAGGTATATCGAATCATCGACGAAGCCGAGTTCGTCGACCCGGCCGGCTTCAAGGCCCATTACGAGACCACCGCCACCCGCATCGCCGAGCGCCTCGCCGAGGGTGCCGCGGCGGGGGTCGTCAGGCCCGCGAGCGATGCGCTCGATGCCGAGGTGAGGGCTTGGGCGATCATGGGCATGAACGTGTTCCTCGGCCTGCGCTTCGGCGTCTGGGGCGAGGAAGATCCGGCCAAGGTCGCAGCCGCTGGAAACCGGCTGATCCGCGAGGGGCTGGCGCGGGGCTGAGGGTCAGCGCGGCGGCTTAAGCGTGGCCCACATCTCTGGCCGGAACCAGTCGCAGACCAAGTCGGGCTTCAATCTCTGCAGCCGTTCGAAGTCGGCCTGGGGAGCGACGCGGGCGATGCCGAGGAAGACGAGGTCGGGACAAGCGGCAAGCGCGGTCAGGCTGTCGTCGGCAAGCTTCGTCGACACGCCCAAAAGGGCCTGGAGCGAGCGCAGACCGGCCAGCGGCTTCAGGCTCGGCAGGGTGTAGGGACTGTACATGCTGCCCTCGATCCCGATCACCTCGAGGTGATGCGCCTCCGCCAACCAGTCGAGGCTCGCCATCTTCTTGGCGTCGGTGATGATCAGGGTGCGCAGCGCCGGAAGCCGGAGCAGGAGGTCGAAGTCCGCGATGTGGCGGGGGCTGTCGATCGTCAGAAAGGTCAGCTTCTCTAGCCGCAGCAACGGCGACAGGTCTTTCGCCACCATCGGCCATTCGAGTTCGAGCCGCTCGAGATTCGCCAGCGCCCCGATCTCCTCGAGGAAGGCCTGGTCGACATTGCCGCTGATGAGGTGCCGGAGGGCCTGCCGGGCGCCGATCCCCCGGTAATTGAGTTTCTGCCGGCCGATCCACGCCTTGGTGGCGTCGGCGGGTATGTCGCCTGCCGTGGCGTAGGCATGCTGTTCGGCCCAGATCGTGAAGTCACGCTCGGCATGCCCGCGGAACCGCTCGTTCAGCGCGCTTGCAAGGTGGGGATCGTGCGCGGATTTGAATGCCACGGCGACGGCCTAGTCGAGCGTTTTCGCCAGCGCGACCACCCGGTCGACGTCCTCGTCGTCGTGGTAGAGGCCGAGCCCGATGCGCAGGACGTCTCCGCGGACGTCGGTGATGCAGTCCTGCGCCAGCAAGGCCGCCTGCCACTCCGGCGCCCTGGCATGACGCAGGGCGAGGAAGCGGGCCGGTCCGGACGGCGGGTCGAGCAGCTCGGCGGTGTCCAGCACGGTTCCGGCAAGCCCGGCGGCAAGCCGCTGTTTGAGCGCGTCGACATGAGCGCTGATCCGCGCGGTCGAGAGGCCCTCCCCCGCCAGCATCCGCCGGATGTGGAGAAAGCGGTACAGTGCGGAAGGATCGAAGGTCGCGCCCATGAAGCGCATCGCGTCGGGGGCGTAGCCGACCTGGCCCGGCGGCAGGGTCAGGTCCTCGAATTCGGCATACCAGCCGGTGATCGGCGGGCGGGGCCCGAATCCGGGCGGGCAGTGCATCAGGCCGATGCCTTCGCCCGACATCGCATATTTGTAGCCGCCGGCGAGGAAGAAGCAGCTTCTCCCAAGGGCGCCGAGCGGTTCGGGGACCGCCATGAAGCTGTGATAGCCGTCGATCACGACCCACGGGCCGTCCGGAGCGGCGACGGAGGCCAGCGCGTCGAGCCCGGGGACCATGCGCCCGGTGCCAAACATCAGCTGGCTGACCATGATGAGATCGGCTTCTCCGGCGCGCTCGGCGAGCCGCCCGGCAAGGGTGTCGTGCGGCTCGGGCGGAAGCACCTCGAGCCGGATGTCGCCGCTTTCGGCCCAGCGCGCGAACTGGCGGCGGGCGCTGTGGAATTCGCCGCTGGTCGTCAGCACCCGGAGGGGCGTCCCGGCGCGGCGCGGCGCGGCGGCCCACAGGCGGACGATGAAATCGTGGGTGTTGCCGGCAAAGACGATCGAGCCGGGCTGGCCGGTGCGGAGCTCGGCCGCGACCTCGGCCTGCGCTTCGGGCCACAGCTCGCCCATCACCCGCTCCCATTTGCGGTCGGCGAGACGAGCGGCGTCGTCCCAGCATTCGACCTGGCCGGCGAAGCTGGCGTCAGGCCACAGGTGGTGGCTGTGGGCGGCGACATGCAACCGGCCGGGCGCAGCGCCCAGGCTGCGGCTGAAGAGGTGCTTGTAGCTCATAACTGGGTGCGGATCGCCCACAGTTCGGGAAATGCGCGCTTCTGCAGCGTCGAGGCGAGATAGCTGGCGCCGGCCGACCCGCCGGTGCCGGGCTTCATCCCGATGATCCGCTCCACCGTCAGGAGGTGCTTGTGCCGCCAGCCCGACAGTGCGTCGTCGATGTCGACCAATTTCTCGGCCAGTTGATAGAGCCCGAACCAGCGTTCGCTGTCGCGGTACACCTCCAGCCAGCTTGCGGCACCGTTGCGGATACGGGCGGCGTCGGCGGTTTCCCACAGGCTCGGCGCGTCCAGTGCCGCCTGCAGCCGGGCGCGCCCCTCGGTGCCGCCTTCCTGGTAGTCGAGGAACCGCGGGTCCTTGATACCGAACTTGAATTCGAGCTCGCGGAACTGGGCGGACTGAAAGCCCGACGAGGTGCCGAGGACATGGCGGAAGGCGGAATAGTCGACCGGGGTCATGGTCGCCAGCACGTCCCACGACAGGGTCATCACCGACTGGATCCGGCTGACCCGGGCAAGCGCCTTGTAGGCGGCTGCAAAGTCGTCTGAGACGACCAGGCTGATCGCGAGGTCGACCTCGTGAAGCATCTGCTTCAGCCACAGTTCCTTGGTCTGGTGGATGACGATGAACAGCATTTCGTCAT
Organism: Sphingomonas kaistensis; assembly: GCF_011927725.1. Taxonomy (NCBI): domain Bacteria; kingdom Pseudomonadati; phylum Pseudomonadota; class Alphaproteobacteria; order Sphingomonadales; family Sphingomonadaceae; genus Sphingomonas; species Sphingomonas kaistensis. The sequence goes on from NZ_JAATJC010000001.1 coordinate 625,184, forward strand.
GCAGGTCAGACTTCGGCTGCTGCGCGGACAGCAGGGTCGGAAGCTGGAGATAATCGGCATAGGTCATGCCGGCCGGGTGAGCGGTCATGCGGCGGGTCTAGGCCCAACCGGCTGCCGCGTCACCCCGGTCATGTTCGAAGTTACTGGCCGCCGCCGCCCGGAAGACCGCCGCTGCCCACGGTGCCGATGTTGCCGAAGAATTCCTCGAAGAAGCTCTTGCGGCGGCCAAGCGTCGGGGTGGTGCGGCCATAAGGATCGATCGAGGCGATCTTGTCCTTGCCGGTGCGCTCCACCGCGGTGACGTTGCCGGCGGGGTCGAAGCGGATCCGCAGAACCGTCTGGTCAATCACCCGCGGCGTGCGAAACGCGAAGGTCGAGGTGCTCCGGCTGACGTAATACCATTCATTGTCGTTGAACTGGCCGGTGAACGTGGGCCGGCCGAGCGTGCGCTCGACGCTGGTCTTGTTGTCGGTCCCGACCTGCACGGCCTGGCTGAGCTGCTCGTCGAGGATGAAGCCCCGCTTCTCGCGATAGCCGGCGCACCCGCTGAGCCCGAGGGCCGCGATCGAGGCGAGGATGACGAAACGTTTGTTGTTCACAGGTGCCAAGCTCCGGATGCCGGCACCCTTGCGCCGGCGGTTCGCCCGCTCAATATCGGCTGGGGCCCGCCGCGCCAAGTGCAGCGGTCCGCCTGAACGGAGGATGATCATGAAGTCGCTGATGCGGCTGTTCCGGAGCGAGCCGAATATCGCCGAGCCGCTCTATGCCGAGGTCGTGGCCAAGGCCCGCAGCCCGCACTGGTATGTCGCCGGCCGCGTGCCCGACACGATGGAGGGCCGATTCTCCGTGCTTGCGACCCTGCTGGCGCTGACCGACCTCCGGCTGGAGACCGGCGGCGACGAGGCACGCAAGGCCAGCGTGGGCCTTGCCGAAGCCTTCGTCCACGACATGGATTCGCAGCTTCGCCAGGACGGCGTCGGCGACCCGGTGATGGGAAAAAGGGTCGGCAGCCTGGTCGGTGCGCTGGGCGGACGGCTCGGCGCATGGCGCAAGGCGACCGGCGGCGAGGAAAGCTGGGAAGCGGTTGCCGGCCGTTCGCTGTACCGCGAGAACATCCCCTCGGACGAATCGCTTGCCCATTCGGTCGACGAGCTCAAGCGTTACTGGCACGCGCTGCAGGGGCGCAGCGACGAGGCGCTGATCGGCGGAGTGCTGCCGTGAGCGTGGCGAAGCTCAGCCTCGCCAAGCTGCGCGACGGGCAGCGGGTGGATTACCATGCCGACGAGGCCGAACGTGCGGCGGTGGCCGAGCGGCTCGACCTGCTCGGGCTCGACCGGCTGGAAGCGGTGGTGACGCTGCGCGCCGAGGGCGAGAAGGTGCGGGCCGAAGGACGGCTGCGGGCAAGCGTCACCCAGGCCTGCGTCGCCACCGGCGAACCGGTGCCGGCCACGGTGGACGAACCGATCACCCTGTTGTTCATGCCCGAACCAAGCGGCACCGCCGACGAGGAAGTGGAGCTCAGCGCCGAGGACCTCGACGTCATCTTCCACGACGGGCGCGAGATCGACCTGGCGGCGGCCATCGCCGACGAATTGAGCCTGGCGCTCGACCCCTATCCGCGCAGCGCGGGAGCGGAGGACGCGCTCAAGGAAGCGGGCGTGCTGAGCGAGGAGCAGGCCGGCCCGTTCGCGGCGCTTGCGGCATTGAAGGGAAAGTAGGCCCGCCGCCGATGCTGGCGGCGGGATGACGTCAGTGCGTCAGAACGGCACGTCGTCGTCGAGATCGTCGAACGCCGCGGGTGCCGGGCGGTTGGCGCTTCCGGCCGAGCCGCCCCTGCCGCCGCCGAAGCCGCCGCCGCCGCTGCTGCCGCCACCGAAGCCGCCGTCGTCATAGCCGCCACCGCCGCTGCTGCGACCGCCGCCGAAGCCGCCGCCACCACCGCCGCCGCCTTCACCGCCGCGGCCGTCGAGCAGCACCATCGAACTGTTGAAGTTCCTCAGCACGACCTCGGTCGAATAGCGGTCCTGGCCGTTCTGGTCCTGCCACTTGCGGGTCTCGAGCTGGCCTTCGAGATAGACCTTGCTGCCCTTCTTGAGGTAGCTCTTGGCGACCTTGGCGAGGCCTTCGGAGAAGATCGCCACGGAATGCCACTGGGTGCGCTCCTGGCGGTTGCCGTCACGGTCCTTCCAGTTCTCGGACGTGGCGATCCTGAGGTTCACCACTTCGCCCCCGTTCTGGAACGAGCGGCTTTCGGGGTCCTGCCCCAGATTGCCGACCAGAATGACCTTGTTGACGCTACCCGCCATGCTTCACGACTCCTCTATCTTGAGGAGCAGCTATAGGCCGAGAGCGACCGCCGTCCAGTAGGTCGCGCCCGCCGCAATGTAGGCAAGGACGAACAGATAGGTGACCATGAAGATGGGCCATCGCCAGCTGTTGGTTTCGCGCCGGGTGACCGCGATGGTCGAGATGCACTGCGGCGCGAACACGAACCAGGCGAGGAAGGCGAGCGCGGTGGGCAGCGGCCAGGCGCCGCGCAGCCGCTCGGCCAGGCTCTTCTCAAGCTGGGCTTCGTCGGATTCGTTCAAGGCGTAAACGGTGGCGATCGCCGACACCGCCACCTCGCGTGCCGCCATCGACGGGAGCAGCGCCAGCGCGATGTCGTGATTGAAGCCGATCGGCTTCACCACGACCTCGATCCCGCTGGCGATCCTGCCGGCGATCGAGACTTCGGTCTGGCTTTCGCCCGGGCCGGCCTTGGGGAAGCTGGCGAGCGCCCACAGGAGGACGGTGGTGACGAGGATGATCCCGCCCGCGCGCTTCAGGAAGATGATTGTCCGCTGCCACAGGCCGAGCGCGACATCCTTGAGCGCGGGCATCTGATACTTGGGCAGTTCCATCATGAACGAGGAGGCGGCGCCCCGCGCGACCGTCTTGCGCAGCGCCAGCGCGGCGAGCAGCGCGCCGACGATTCCGGCGAGGTAGAGGCCGAACATCACCACGCCCTGCAGATTGACGAAGGGCGCAACCTCGCGGTGCGGGATGAAGGCGGCGATGATCAGGGTGTAGACCGGAAGCCGGGCCGAGCAGGTCATCAGCGGCGCCACCAGGATGGTGGTCAGCCGGTCCTTTTCATTGTCGATGGTGCGCGTCGCCATAATTCCGGGAACGGCGCAGGCGAAGCTCGACAACAGGGGGATGAAGGCGCGGCCCGACAGGCCGGCGGTGCCCATCAGCCGATCCATCAGGAAGGCGGCGCGGACCATGTAGCCGGTGCCTTCCAGGAGCAGGATGAACAGGAACAGGATCAGGATCTGCGGCAGGAACACGACCACTGCGCCGACCCCGCCGATCACCCCGTCGACCAGCAAGGAGCGAAGCGCGCCTTCGGGCAGGGCGTCGGTGACGAGCGTGCCGACGACGGCCATTCCGTCCTCGATCCAGCCGATCGGGGTTTCCGACCAGGCGAACACCGCCTGGAACATGGCGAACATGACGAGGGCGAGAATGGCGACACCCGCGACGGGGTGAAGCAGGACGCGGTCGAGGCGGTGGGTCCAGCGGCGCACCGGCGTTTCGTCGACGATGGCGGCGGCGGCGATCCGGCGCGCTTCGCGGGCGAGGTCGGCGGGGACCGGGACCGGAGCGGCGACGCTTCCGATCGCCTGCTCCAGTGCCTCCCGGACGCCGTCGAGGCCGCGGCGGCGGACGGCCACCGTCTCGACCACGGGCACGCCGAGCGCCGCCGACAATTGCTCCGCCGAGATGGTGAGGCCATCGCGCGCGGCCATGTCGATCATGTTGAGCGCGACCACCATCGGCAGGCCGAGGCTGCGCAGTTCGAGCGCGAAGCGGAGGTGGTTGTCGAGGTTGGAGGCGTCGACCACCACCAGCAGGGCGTCGGGCTTGCGCTCGCCCGCCTGGCTTCCGCCCAGCACGTTGCGGGTGACCGCCTCGTCGGGGCTCGACGGCTCGAGCGCGTAGGTGCCGGGAAGGTCGACCAGTTCGACCGGGCGGCCGTCGGGAAGCGCGGTCCGGCCGCTTTTCCGTTCCACCGTGACGCCGGGATAATTGCCGACCTTCTGCCGGGCGCCGGTCAGGGCGTTGAACAGCGCGCTCTTGCCGGCATTGGGATTGCCGACGACGGCGACGAGGGGTGCGGGAAGGGTCACTGGTGGCTGGGAAGCCCGGATCAGTCGGCCGGGACCACCCGAATCGCGCGTGCATGGGCGCGGCGGATGGCGACGGTCATGCGGCCGACCTTCACCGCCAGCGGGTCGCGTCCGAACGGACCGGCGTGAAGCGGCTCGACCACCACGTCGGGGTCAAAGCCGAAATGACGCAGCCGCGCCGATTCGTGCGTGCCGAGCAACGTCCAGTCGATCGCCGACACCCGTCCGCGGCGACCCAGCGCGAGCTGGTCGAGGGCAAGGGCGAAGTCGGCGGGGGTGGGCTGCACGGTCATTGCTGCGACTGATTATCAATAACAGCAGCGCGGGTCCAGCGAAGTTATTGCTAGCGCGGCGGATAGCGCAGCCGGCCGAGGAAGCGGGTCAGGCTCGGCCGCTCGGACTTGCCGATGCCGGCCTTCCACTTCTCGAACTGCATGACGTTGTCGATTCGCCGGTCGAGGAACGCCGCGGTGTCGGCCGCGCCCTCGCTGTCGTCGCCAAGCCAGGCGAGCAGGGTCGATCCGTAGACCGCCGAGAGGATCGCGCGCTTGGTGTAGTGGTTGTAATCGGTCGCGGTGTCGCCGGCCATGCGCCACATGACGTCGGCGCTGCGCCACGAAAAGCGCGCCGCGGTTGCGGAATTCTGCGGCATGGCAAGGATCGACAGCGCGCGGCGAATCGCTTCCTTGGCCGGCTCCTGGATCTGCAGTCGGGTCCAGACCAGCGCGCGGATGCGCTCGCGGATCTTCATCGCCGCCAGCGTCTCGGGCGGAAGCGCCTCGGCCAGCGCCTTGTCGACGCCCTGGCCGTAGAGGTCGATCAGCCCGACCGGATCGCCCGGCACCGCCAGTGCGGCGACCGCGGGATCGACGCCCTCGCCCAGCGCCGCAGCTTCCACCGCCGCCGCGGTCCAGCCGTCGAACGCCGCATTCTCGCCAATCGCAAGGGCGAGGTCGAGCGCGGTTTGCTGGACGGGCGACAGGGTGGTGGTCATGCTGACACCGACTTGGGGCCGGAGCCGCCCTCATGCAAGCGGACCAGCACCAGCGCGACGGCGATGGCGGCGGCACCAAGGAAGTCGAGTGACGTCATGACTTCGCCATAGGCGATCCACCCGATCGCCGCCGATACGGCCGGTTGGGTCAGCAGCGCGAGCCCGACCACCAGCGGCGGGACCTGGCCTAGCGAATAGACCAGGCACCCCTGCCCCACCACCTGGCTGCCCAGCGCGAGCAGCAGCAGGGGAGTCCAGTCGCTGGGCACGATCGTCTCCCCCATCGCCGCAGCGAACGGCAACAGCAGGGCCGCTCCGAACGCACTGGCGAGGATCAGCACCGGAAGCGGCTGAAGCGTCCCGCGCACCCGCTCCACGGCGATGAGATAACCGGCGTAGAGCAGCCCGGCGAGCAGGGTCAGGAGATCGCCGCGAAGGTAGCGGGCACTCAGTTCGGCGCTTCCCGCCATCAGCAGCGCAGAGCCGAACAGCGCCAGCAGCAGCGCCGCGGCCTGCAGCCGGGTCGGCAAGCGCCGCGCCAGCCACAGGCCCCAGGCGGCAAAGGCAAAGCTTGCAATGTTTCCGAACAGCGTGGCGTTGCCGAGCTTGGTAAGATGGATCCCGGCGTGCCAGGCGGCGAGATCGGCCGCGAAGAAAAAGGCGGCGACCGCGATCACCAGTACGGAGGCGCGGCCCGGCCAGTGCGCCGGCTGTCCCATCGCCCTTGCCAGCACCAACAGGAACGGAAGCGCCAGCGCCAGCCGCCAGAAGCCCGCCGCGCTCGGGCCGACGTCGCTCAGCCGCACCATCCACGGCCCGAACGCCAGCGCGACATTGCCGAGCATCAGGATCGCAAAGGCGCGGGGGGAGACACGCTGGGTCACCGCGTCTTCCTAGCCACCGTGTAAGCGGGGTCCACCCCCACATACCGTGGCGCCGATTGTTATGCGCTGGAGCCACCCTATCTGACGAGCCGTGCTCGTTCCTCAAGCAGGACCTTTTCATGCCCGATCTGTTTGACCCCGTCGTCTTCGGCGACATCCATCTCGCCAACCGCATCGTCATGGCCCCGCTCACCCGCGGGCGGTCCGGCCCGGCCGGCGTGCCGACCGACCTGGGCGTCGAATATTACCGACAGCGCGCCGGCGCGGGGCTGATCATCTCCGAAGGCACCGGAATCAGCCGCGAGGGCCTCGGCTGGCCCAATGCGCCGGGGCTGTGGACGGAGGAACAGGTCGAGGGCTGGAAGCCGGTGACCGAGGCCGTCCACCGCGCCGGAGGCAGGATCGTCGCGCAGCTGTGGCACATGGGGCGGCTGGTCCACTCAAGCGTGACCGGCACCCAGCCGGTATCGGCCAGCGCCACCACTGCCCCGCACAAGGCGCATACCTACGAGGGCAAGAAGCCTTACGAGGAAGCGCGGGCGATCACCCATGACGATATCCAGCGCATCCTCGGCGATTATGCGACGGCAACCCGCAACGCCCTGCGCGCCGGATTCGACGGGGTGCAGCTGCACGGCGCCAATGGCTATCTGATCGACCAGTTCCTGCGCGACGGCACCAACCATCGCGACGACGGCTACGGGGGTCCGGTCGAGAATCGCATCCGCCTGCTGCGGGAGGCGACCGAGGCGCTGATCTCGGAAGCGGGTGCCGGCCGCACCCTTGTTCGGCTGAGCCCGCTCGGGCTGGTCCAGGGCTGCGACGACAGCGATCCGCACGGACTGTTCATCGCCGCCGGCAAGGCGCTGGGCGAACTTGGCATCGCCGCCATCGAGCTGCGCGAGCCGGGCGCGCATTCCACCTTCGCGCCGAGCGACATCCCTCCGGTCAGCCCGCACATCCGCCCGCACTTCAAGGGCGGGATCATCCTCAACAGCGATTATGACGGCCCGTCGGCGCAGGCCCGCCTGGACGAAGGGGTCGCCGATGCGATCGCATTCGGGCGGCCGTTCATCTCCAACCCGGACCTGCCGCAACGCCTCCGCAAGGCGCTCCCCCTCGCAGCGCCCGATCCCGCCACCTTCTACACCGCAGGGCCCGAGGGCTACACCGATTATCCGGCCGCGGAGGAACAGGAGGCCGCCTGAGTCTTTGTCGCAGCTATGGCAAAAGCATCGACACACAATCGCGTGAACTGGAAGGCCGCCGGCGCGGTCGCCGCTGCAACCCTGGTCGGGCTCGGCGTCGCCTATGTTCTTCAGGAAAAAGCGACGCCGGGGCCCGATTACCGGACCCTGGTCAGCGACGGCGACCTCCAGATCCGAAGCTATCCCGCGATCAAGGTCGCCGAGACGGTAGTCAGCGGGCCGCGCAAGGAAGCGCTGGCCGAGGGCTTCCGGATCCTCGCCGACTATATCTTCGCCAAGTCGCGACCCGGCGAAAAGCTGCCGATGACGGCCCCGGTCCTGCAGGATGCGGGCAACCCCATGGCCAGCGACCCCCCGCGGTTCGACGACGAGGTCGAGGGCGGCTGGCGGGTGCGCTTCGTAATGCCCGAGGGGCATGACCTGCCCGAGCCGCCCGAAGGGGTGACCCTGATCGACCTGCCGTCCCGGCGGGTCGGCGCGGCGACCTTCCACGGCACGGCCCACGACGATCGTCTGCAGGCGGCCGAGGACCGGCTGCGCGGCTGGCTTGCCCGCCACGGCGAGGAATCGGTCAAGTGCGAGCCGGAATATGCCTTCTACAACTCGCCGATGATCCCGCCGCCCCTGCGCCGCAACGAGGTGCTGTTGGCGCTGATCTAGGACGCCGCAACGGCCACCTCAGATCGGGTGGCCGTCGGTGTCCATCAGCACTTCGCGGCGTCCGACGTGGTCGGGCTGGCCGACCTTGCCGTCCTTTTCCATCCGTTCGATCAGCCGCGCCGCGCTGTTGTAGCCGACGCGAAGCTGGCGCTGGAGGTAGGAGGTCGAGGCCTTCTGGCTTTCGGCCACCACCTGGATCGCCTTGCGATAGAGCTGGCTTTCGGGATCGTCGTCGCCGTCGGGTGCGCCGTCCAATGCGAAGCCGCCATCCTCGGGCTCCTCGGTGACCGCGCTGATATAGTCTGGCGTCCCCTGCTTGCGCCAATGGTCGGCGATCAGGCGCACCTCGTCGTCGCTGACGAAGGGGCCATGGACGCGCAGGATCTGCTTGCCGCCCGGCATGTACAGCATGTCGCCCTTGCCCAGCAGCTGCTCCGCCCCCTGCTCGCCGAGGATGGTGCGGCTGTCGATCTTGCTGGTGACCTGGAAGCTGATCCGGGTAGGCAAATTGGCCTTGATGACGCCAGTGATGACGTCAACCGACGGACGCTGGGTCGCCATGATGAGGTGGATGCCGGCCGCGCGGGCCTTTTGCGCCAGCCGCTGGATCAGGAATTCGACCTCCTTGCCGGCGGTCATCATCAGGTCGGCCAACTCGTCGACCACCACCACGATCTGCGGCAGGACCTCGTAATCCAGCTCCTCGGTTTCGTAGACGGGCTGCCCGCTGTCGGCGTCGTAGCCGGTCTGGACCTTGCGACCGAGCTTGGTGCCGCGGGCCTTGGCCTCCAGCACCTTGTCGTTGAAGCTCTTCAAGGCGCGCACGCCGAGGCTGGCCATCATCCGATAGCGCTCCTCCATCTGCTCGACCGCCCACTTCAGCGCACGGATCGCCTTGGGCGGCTCGGTGACGACCGGCGCCAGGAGATGCGGAATCCCGTCGTAGATGCTGAGTTCGAGCATCTTGGGGTCGATCATGATCATCCGGCACTGGTCCGGGCCCATCCGGTACAGCAGCGACAGGATCATGCAGTTGAGCCCGACCGACTTGCCCGACCCGGTGGTGCCCGCGACCAGCAGGTGCGGCATCGGCGCCAGATCGGCGATGACCGGATCGCCGGCGATGTTCTTGCCGAGCACCAAGGGCAGGCTCATCGCCTGGTCGGCGAACGCCTGGCTGCCGATCAGTTCACGCAGCGCCACGCTTTCGCGCTTGGGATTGGGCAGCTCGATGCCGATCACGCTGCGCCCGGGGATCGTCGCGACGCGGGCCGACAGGGCGCTCATGTTGCGGGCGATGTCGTCGGCGAGCTGGATCACGCGGCTCGCCTTGATGCCGCTGGCAGGCTCCAGCTCGTACATGGTGACGACCGGGCCGGGGCGCACCTCGACGATGTCGCCGCGAACGTGGAAATCCTCCAGCACGCTTTCAAGCAGGCGGGCGTTGCGTTCCAGCCCGGCGCGGTCGACCGGGTTCCGCCCGGCGTCGGTCGGCGCGGTGAGCAGGTCGATCGGCGGGAGGGCGTAGCTGTCGCCCAGCGCCAGGCTCTGCTGCTGGGAGGCGGCGCCCTTTCGCCCGCGCGGCTTGTCGACCACCGCCGCAGCGGGCGTGATGGCGGCGCTCGGTTCCTTGACGTTGACCTCCGGACGCGAGCGTGGCGGGGACACCGCCCGCCCCTCCTCGCGCTCCACCGCGGTGCGGCGCGGGGCTGGCGCCGCTTCGCCTTCGCGGCGGCGCAGGCGGGTCGCGACGAAGGCCTTTTCATCCTCGTTGAGGCCGAGGGCGAGAAACGCCAGCAGCAGACCCCCAATGCCGAGCAGCAGGATCAGCGCGATCCGGCTCGGTCCGGCGATGGCCGGTTCGGGGATCAGCGCCAGCAGCGCGTTCCAGCCATTCGCTCCCGCCAGTCCGAGCACTCCGGCCAGGCCCGCCGGAAGCCCCGACGCCACCGACTTGGTGGTGAGGCCAAGCGCCATCCCGATAAGCACCGCGCCCAGCGACGCGACCAGCAAGGCCCGCCCGACCCGGCCGGTCGGACGATTGCCGAGCAACCTCGTCCCGGCCAGCGCAAGCACCGGCAGCAAGGTGACGCCGCCCGGACCGAACAGCAGCAGCAGCAGGTCGCTGGCATAAGCGCCGGGCAGGCCGAGCCAATTCTGTGCCGGGCCGCCGGCCGCGGTGCTCCAGCTCGGGTCGGTCCGCTGGTGGGTCAGGAGCGAAACCGCAAGCGCAAGCGCCGCGGCAATCGCCAGCACGCCGGCCAGCTTCACCGCCAGCGCGCGCACGGCCCCGCCGAGGCGATCGCGCCAGTCGGGTTCCAGCTCGCGCCGGTCCGCTCGCGTACGTGCTGCTGCCGTTGCCATGTCCTAAGTGCCTGTCCCGCCCCGAGTGTGTCGTCCGTTCCCTTATTGTGCCTGTGACCCGAGACCATGGTCAAGGATGACGAGGGCGCGGCGAGCGCCTACATGCGGCTTCCATGACACAGCAACAGCGCACCCAGGCGGACGTCATCATCCTTGGCGGAGGATTGGTAGGGCTGTCGCTCGCCGCCGCGCTGGACAGCGCTGGGCTGCGCTCGATCGTGGTCGATCCCGCCGATCCGGCCGGCCGCACCGACGTCGCCTTCGACGGCCGCACCACCGCCGTTTCCTCGTCCAGCATGCGGATGTTCGGCGCAACCGGCGTGCTCGATCACCTGGCGGTGCCCGGCTGCCCGATCCACGCCATTCGCGTTGCCGACGGGCTGGCGCCGGGCGGGCTTACCTTTGAACCGGGTGAAGACGGCGAGCCGCTGGGCGTGATGCACGAGAACCGCCACCTGCGCGCCGCGCTGCAGGACCGGGCCGAGGCCGGAGCGAACATCGACCTCAGGTGGAAGACCCCGGTCGCAGAAGTCGTGCGAGACGATTTCTCGGGCCGCGTCCGGCTCGCCGGCGGAGAGGAACTGACCGCGCCCCTGATCGTCGGGGCCGAAGGGCGCCGCTCCCCGTCGCGCGACGCGGCCGGGATCCGCATGGCGCGCTGGTCGTACAAGCATAGCGCCATCGTCTCGACCCTCGCCCACGATCTCCCGCACGAGCAGATCGCCTACGAGATCTTCTATCCCGCCGGGCCGTTCGCCCTGCTGCCGATGACCGACCTTGCGGACGGCACCCACCGCTCGGCGATCGTCTGGTCGATCGCCAATGACAAGGCGGCCGGCCTGCTCAAGCTCGACGACGCGGCCTTCGCCGCCGAGGCCGAGGCCGCGATGGGCGGGTTCCTCGGCGCGATCCGGCTGCTGACCCCGCGCTCCTCCTATCCGCTGGGCTTCCACCATGCGACGCGGATCACCGATATAAGGCTGGCGCTGGCCGGCGACGCGGCCCATGCAGTGCATCCGATCGCCGGCCAGGGCGTCAACCTCGGCTTCCGCGATGCGGCGGCGCTGGCCGAGGTGCTGGTCGATGGCGCCCGGCTGGGGCTCGACCTCGGCGATGCGCAACTGCTTGCCCGCTACCAGCGCTGGCGGGCACTCGATGCGTTCAGCGTGGCGCTTGCGACCGACGGACTGACCCGGCTCTACGGGGTACCGGGGCGGACGGCCTCGGCCGTGCGGCGGATCGGCATGGGGATCGTCGATCGTTTGGGGCCGCTCAAGCACAAGCTCAATGCGGCGGCGCGCGGCAACAGCGGCGACCTGCCGCGATTGCTGATGGGGGAAGCGCTCTAGGGCGCCGCCCTCACTGCATCCGCGGGCTGACGTCGCCCCCGCCCTGCGCCATGCGCAGGAACTGCATCAGCTGGATCAGCAATTCGGCCCGCCCGGTCAACGCATCTTCTTCCAGCAGCGCCTGCTTGGCGCCGCCATCGAACGGCGCGACCTGCGCAATGGCGTTGACCAGCATCTCGTCGTCGAGCCGCTCGACCGCTTCCCAGTCGACCATCAGCCCCATGGCGTCACCCAGCAGCCGCGCTTCCTGTTCCACCGCCGCCCGAAGCACCGAGGGAAGGGCGTCGGGCTCGCTCTCCGCATCGTCGCCGGGAATGACGTCGGCCTGCCGATAGGGGGTGCCGACATCGGCCTCGGCGACAAGGCGGAAGCGAGTGGTGCCCTGAAGCACGAGATTATACCGGCCGTCGGCAAGCTCCTCCATGCCGACGATCTCGCCGATGCAGCCGACCCGGTAGAGCTCGGGGTTGCCGAGGCCGTCGTCGGGCGCGGCGCGGGGCTGGATCATCCCGATCAGCCCGCCGCCGGCCACCGCATCCTCCACCATCTTGCGGTAGCGCGGCTCGAAGATGTGCAGCGGCAGGTGGCTGCGCGGAAACAGGATCGCGCCGCCAAGCGGGAACAGGGGAAGCCGGAGGGGCGACCCGCTCACGTGAACAGCAGCGCCGACAGGCGGCGGCGCTGGGCGCGGGCCCACGGATCCTCCAGCCCCTGCGCTTCCAGCAGCTGGAGGAAGCGGGTGCGGGCCGCCGCCTCGTTCCAGTCGCGGTCGCGGCGCACCAGTTCGAGCAGGGCGTCGGCCGCCTCGTCGCGCCGGCCCGCCGCCATCAGCGCATTGGCAAGCTCCAGCCGGGCTTCGTGATCGTCCGCATTGGCGGCAAGTCGCTGTTCCAGCCCCGTGGTGTCGACCGCGGGAAGAACGGCAATGTCGAGCGCGGCGCGGGCGCGGGCCACCGCCGCGTCGCCGGCCGCCGCTTCGGGCAGGCCGTCGAGCATCGCCCGGGCCTCGTCGGCGCGATCCAGCGCGATCAGCGCACGGGCGAGGCCGCCGACCACCTCGGGATGGTCGGGGTCCATCTCGGCGATCTGGCGGAAGATGCTTTCGGCCCGCTCCGCATCGCCAGCGGCAAGCACTTCCTCGCCCATCGCGATCAGCGGTTCGATCTCGGCTTCCAGGGCCTGCGCCTCACCCTTCACCGGCAACTGGCCGAGCAATTGGTCGAGCACGCGCTTGATCTGCCCTTCGCTGCGATACTGGGTCAGGTCGGCGACCGGCTGCCCGCCGAAGATGGCGTAGACCGTCGGGATCGAGCGGATCTGGAACTGCGCGGCGACGACTTTTTCCTCGTCGACGTCGACCTTGACCAGCACCACGCCCTTGTCGGCATAATCGGCGGCGACTTTTTCCAGCACCGGCCCGAGCTGTTTGCACGGCCCGCACCATTCGGCCCAGAAGTCGAGGATGACGAGCTTGTCGAGGGAGGGCTGGAGCACCCGCTCCTGGAAGCTGCGAATCGCTTCCCGTTCCTCAGCGCTCATTCCCAGTGTCGCCACGCTCGCCCGCTTCCTGTCAGTTCTTGGTGCAGCGCATATGGGCCGAGCGGCCCGATGCGCCAAGTCTCTCAACCCTGAAGCCACTGAAAGGGTTGCCAGCCCCGAAAGCCGTTGCTAACGGGCCCCCACCCAGACGGCGCGAGCCGCCGTCGCATGGCGCCAGAGCGGGCGTAGCTCAGGGGTAGAGCACAACCTTGCCAAGGTTGGGGTCGAGGGTTCGAATCCCTTCGCCCGCTCCAGCGGTCCTTCCGGATCAGCGCTGCATTTTCATCTTATTGTTGCGAACGGCGCTAGTTCTAGCGCGCGAGCAGCGCCGCGCTTTCGATCTGGTCGAGCGCCCGGTGCGCCGCGATGTATCTGCGCGCGTTGCCGACCCATGCCGGCGCCGCGGTGATTCCCGGCAGCCGCATCGCTTCGGCCAGCGCCTGGTCGACCTGACCCGAATTGAGGCGGGCGACCGCGCGGTCGTAGGTGGCGATCGGACGCTGGCTCGGCTGGTCGGCGCGGCGAATGGTGACAAGGTCGCCCATCTGGCGCCGCATCGTCTGCCACAGGCTGTCGCTTTCCGGCGCAGCCTTGAGCGTCGGTGCAAGGACCGCGAAGTCGGCGGCGAGCTGGTCCAGCCGGACCGGCCTGCGCGAAGAGGTGACGATGGTCGCCACCGCCTGCGGATGGGTGGGCCCGAAGCGCTCGGTCAGCAACGGCTCGAGATAGCCGAGCGCGACCCCGCGATCGATCGCCCGGCGCGCGGCGAAGGCGACCAGTAGGGCATCGGCGCGGCCGGCCGAGCTTTCCGCCCGGCTCGTGGCATTCTCGACCCGCGCCAGCCGGGCCTCGAGCGTGGCGACCCGCGCCTCGGTAGCGGGAAGGGCGTCGACCGGAACGGCGTTGGTCAGGGGTTGCGGGCCAATCGGGACGGTGGCGACGGCACGCGGCTGGGTGGCGGGAACCAGGGCATCGGCGGGCGGCTGCAGGCCGGCCAGCTGCGCCACCTGCGGGAAGCGGTTGAGCGCCCACACGGCCGCCGCGCCTCCCAGCAGCAGCAGCAGGAGCGCGCCAAGGAGGAAGGCACTCAGGCTTGTCCGCCGGTTCGCCGCGCTGCTGGTCATCGGCCCAGTTCCTTGCACAGCTTGGCGGCAAGGGAAAGCAAGGCGCTGTCGGCGGGCGCGTCGGCCGCCTCGCAGCACTCCCATCCGGGGCCGCACGCCATCGCCGCGGCCGGGCTGATCGCCGCCACCCGTACCCGGTCGCGAGAAGCCTTTATCTCGTCCAGCCGGCGACCGGCGGCGGGCGAATGGACCAGCACCACCGCGCCCTCGACCGAGGCCGCATCCGGAAGCGGGAGGGGCCCCATGCGATAGACCACGACCGAGGTGATCGCCTGCCTGGCGTCAGCCGGTTCGATCCGCTCCTCGCCGGACAGGTGAAGCAGCCTCAATCCCTCCGGCAGGCGATCCAGCAGCGCGTCGACCCCGCCCTCGCCGACGGTCAGCACCTCCAGTCCCGCGTCGCGGGCGGCCGCCGCGGAGGCCGCACCCACCGCGTGGACGGGCAGTACCGGGAGGCGTCCGGCAAGGCGGATGGCATTGGCGCTGGTCACCAGCAGCGCATCGAACGGACCGGCTGGAAGCGACCAGGCGACCGGCTCCGCCGTGAACAGGGGATGGCGGCGAACCTCGAGCCCCAGCGCCGCCGCCCGTGCCGCCGTGGCGCTTGCGCCAGGCTCGGGACGAAGGACGACCAGGGGTCTCACGCCGGGTTGAACAACAGCCTGATTTCCGCCGGCGCGCGGCCCAAAAGCTCGGCGGCGAGCGCGTGGCCGGCCGCTTCTTCCTCGCCCGGAGCCGCCCGCACCTCGCCCGCGACATGGGCAGCGCCGTCGCTGCTGAGCAATTCGGCGCGCAGCCACAAACTATCGTCGCCCTCGATCAGGCCCAGTGCCGCGACGGGCGAATGGCACGATCCCCCGACCCCGCGGCAGAACGCCCGCTCGGCGGTCACCGCGCGGCGGGTCGGTTCGTCGTCGATCGCCTGGAGCAGGGCGCGGGTGTCGGCATCGTCCTTGCGGCACTCGATGGCGATCGCCGCCTGGCCCGGCGCCGGGAGGAACTCGTCGATCTCGATCGCCCGGCCTTCCTCGATCCCGAGCCGGTCGAGCCCGGCGGCGGCGAGGAAGGTCGCCTCGTAATTGCCGCTGGCGATGTGGTTGAGCCGGGTCGCGACATTGCCGCGCATGATCGACACCTGCAGGTCGGGGCGACGGCGAAGCAGTTGCGCGGTCCGCCGCGGCGAGGAAGTGCCGACCTTGGCGCCCTGGCTTAGCGCCTCGATCGAGGCGGCGCCGATCAGCCGGTCGCGGACGTCGGCGCGGGGCAGGAAGGCCGCGATGCACAAATTGTCCGGACGCTCGCTTTCGACGTCCTTGCAGCTGTGCACAGACAAGTGCGTGGTCCCGCCGAGCAGGAACTGGTCGAGCTCCTTGGTCCACAGCGCCTTGCCGCCGATCTCGGCCAGCGCGCGGTCCTGGACCTTGTCGCCGGTGGTGCGCACCTCGTGGAGGTGGACCGATCCGGGCTCCCAGCCATGCGCTGCCTCGAGCGCTGCGGCGGTGGTGCGGGCCTGGGCAAGCGCCAGCGGGGAGGAGCGGGTTCCGACAAGCAGGCGCGGGGTCATGCCCCCACTCTTGCCAGAGCGGCAAGCGAACCGCAAAGGCGGCTTCGAATGGCATTGATCCTCGGTCTTGAATCGTCCTGCGACGACAGCGCGGTGGCGCTGGTCACCAGCGACCGGCGCATCCTCGCCCAGCGCGTGGTCGGCCAGAATCAGGCCCATGCCCCGTTCGGCGGCGTGGTGCCGGAGATCGCCGCGCGCGCCCATGTCGAGGTGCTTCCAGGCCTGGTCCGCGAGGTGCTGGACGAGGCGGGCGTCGCGCTGGGCGAGGTCGATGCAATCGCCGCCACCGCCGGGCCGGGGCTGATCGGCGGCGTGATGGTCGGGCTGCTGACCGCCAAGGGGCTGGCGCTGGCCGCGAACAAGCCGCTGGTCGCGGTCAACCACCTCGAAGGCCATGCCCTGTCGCCGCGGCTGGTCGATCCCGACCTCGGCTTTCCCTTCCTGCTGCTGCTTGCCAGCGGTGGCCATTGCCAATTGCTCGAAGTGCGCGGGGTCGGCGACTACCGGCGGCTCGCCACCACCATCGACGATGCGGCGGGCGAAGCCTTCGACAAGGCCGCCAAGCTGCTTGGCCTGCCCTATCCCGGCGGCCCTGCGATCGAGGCGCTGGCGCGCGACGGTGACGCCAAGGCGGTGCCTTTGCCGCGCCCGCTGGTCGGCAGTCCCGAGCCGCATTTCTCCTTCGCCGGGCTGAAGAGTGCGGTGCAGCGCGCGGTCGCGGCCGGCACCCATCGCCCCGCCGACATCGCCGCCAGTTTCCAGCAGGCGGTGATCGACTGCTTCGTCGACCGCACCCGCCGCGCCCTTGCCGTGAGTGATGCGCCCACGCTGGTGGTGGCCGGCGGGGTTGCCGCCAATTCGGCCGTCCGCGCCGCGCTGCAGGGCCTGGCGCAAGAGCAGGGCCGCGGCTTCTCGGTCCCGCCCGGCTGGCTGTGCACCGACAATGCCGCCATGATCGCCTGGGCGGGTGCCGAGCGGTTCGCCGCCGGGCTGGTTGATGGTCTCGACGCCCCGGCGCGGGCGCGCTGGCCGCTCGACGAGGGCGCCGAGGCGGTCAGGGGTGCGGGAGTGAAGGCATGAAGATCGGGGTGATCGGCGGAGGCGCATGGGGCACCGCCCTCGCGCAGGTTGCGGCGCAGGGCGGCGAAACCCTGTTGTGGTCGCGCGAGCCCGAAGTCGCCGCAAGCATCGCCGAAGCGCGCGAGAACCGCCTGTTCCTGCCCGGCGTGCCGCTTTCTGACGCGATTCGCCCGACCACCGAGCTCTCCGACCTGGCCGAGTGCGAGGCGTGGCTGGTGGTCACCCCGGCGCAGCACATGCGGCGGGTACTGGAAGCCGCGCCGGGCTGCCCCGGTGCGCTGCTGCTCTGTTCCAAGGGGATCGAGGAAGCGAGCGGGCAACTACTCCACCAGGTCGCACGCGAAGCCTGCCCCGGCGCGTCGGTGATGGTGCTGTCGGGCCCGACCTTCGCCCACGAAGTCGCCGCCGGCCTGCCCACCGCACTGACCCTCGCCGCCGAGATCGAGGCCGAGGCGGAGGCAGTCCGCGCCCGTCTCGCCCGGCCCGCTTTCCGCATCTACCTCAGCGACGACGTCGCCGGGGCGGAGGTCGGCGGGGCGGTCAAGAACGTGCTGGCGATCGCCTGCGGCGTGGTCGAGGGCCGCCGCCTCGGCCAGAACGCCCGCGCCGCGCTGATCGCGCGCGGGTTCGCCGAAATGACCCGCTTCGGGCTTGCCCGCGGCGCTCGGGCGGAGACGCTGGCGGGCCTGTCGGGCCTCGGCGACCTCGTCCTCACCTGTTCGTCCACCAGCAGCCGCAATTTCTCGCTCGGCAAGGGACTTGGCGAAGGGCGCCAGGCGGCCGAGCTGATGGCCGACCGCCGCACCGTGGCCGAGGGCGCGTTCACCGCGCCGGTGCTGCGCCGGCTGGCCGAGGCCGAGGGCGTGGAAATGCCGATCGTGGCGGCGGTCGACGACCTGCTGGCCGGGCGCGCCGACGTCGACGCGGTGCTCGGGCGGCTGCTCAGCCGTCCGCTACGCCCTGAAAGGACCTAGAAATCCCACGCAATTCCGCTCTTTTCCCAATCACCGTAACGAACCGGATCGAGCCGCGGCTTGTCCCCGGCGGGCGGCGGCGCGGGCTCGACCGGCTCGGGCTCGGGAACCGGCGGCGACTTGCTGAGATAGGCGGGCGGCTGAAGATTGGCTGGGCGCGGCATGATGGGGGAGATGGGCGTTGAATCGGCCGCAGCCAAGAGGGACCCAAGCAGGGGTAGAGGCGCGCCGTTCCGCGCTCCGCATCCTCGACCGCGTCGTGCGCAGCGGGCAGACGATGGATTCGGCGGCGCAGGGCCTCCAGAAGCTTGAGCCCGGCGACCAGGCGCTGGCCCTCGCCATTGCCGGCGAAACCCTGCGCCGGCTGCCGCTGCTCGACCGACTGATCGACGGCGCGACCCGGCAGGTGCTGCCCGACGATGCCAAGGCCCGGATGGTGCTGCGCCTGGCGCTGGCCCAGCGTATCGCGCTCAAGGTGCCCGACCATGCGCTGGTCGCGACCGCTCTGCCGCTGGTCGAGGGCGGTCCGCGCCGGCTGGTCCACGGCGTGCTGGGCACGCTTCTGCGCGGAACGCTCCCCGACGCGGACGAGGGCGCGCTGCCGGACGCGGTGGAACAGCGCTGGACCGCGGCGTGGGGAACCGAGGCAGTCGAGGCCGCCCGCCGCGCCATCGTCCGGCGCCCACCGCTCGATCTCAGCTTCCGCACCCATGAGGAGGCACTGGCCTTTGCCGAGGCGGAGGGCGGCACCAGCCTGGCCGAACGCCACGTCCGCCTGTCCGACGCCCGCCCGGTCACCGGCCTGCCCGGATTCGCCGAAGGGCGCTGGTGGATCCAGGACCTGTCCTCCACCCTCCCGGCGCGGATGATCCCCGCCGACGCGGCCCGCGTTCTCGACGCCTGTGCCGCACCGGGCGGCAAGACCCTGCAGATCGCCGCCGCCGGCCACCGCACGATCGCGCTGGATCGCTCCGAAAGTCGTCTGGCGCGACTTCGCGCCAACCTGTCGCGGACCGGCCTCGAGGCGGAGATCATGACCGGGGACGTGCTCGGCTACGCGCCCGCGGAGCCATTCGACGCAGTGCTGCTCGACGCGCCCTGCTCCGCCACCGGTACTTTCCGCCGCCATCCCGAAGTCCTGCTCCGCGCGTCCGGGCGAATCATCGCCGAAAGCGCCGAACTGCAGGGCCGACTGCTGACCGCCGCGGCGGCCTGGGTGCGGCCGGGTGGCAGCCTGGTCTACGCCGTGTGCAGCCTCGAACCGTCGGAAGGCGAGGAGATCATTGCCAACTTCCTTGCGCAGCGCTCCGACTACACCCTCGCCGAGCAGCGCCGCGTACTGCCCGGCGAAGCCGAGGACCAGGGCGGAATGGACGGCTTCTTTGCGGCTCGCCTTGTGAAAGCGGCCTAGTCCCGTCTAATCGGTCCCATGGCCGCTCCGATCATCGCCCCTTCGATCCTTTCCGCCGACTTCGCCCGCCTCGGCGAGGAGGTGCGGGCGATCGACGCGGCGGGGGCCGACTGGATCCACATCGACGTCATGGACGGGCATTTCGTGCCCAACCTGACGATCGGCCCGATGGTAGTAAAGGCGCTTCGCCCGCACAGCGCCAAGCCGTTCGACGTCCACCTGATGATCAGCCCGGTCGACCCGATGCTCGACGCCTTCGCCGAGGCCGGGGCCGACATCATCACCGTCCATCCCGAAGCCGGGCCACACCTCCACCGCACGCTCCAGCGGATCCGCGGGCTGGGCAAGAAGGCCGGCGTGTCGCTCAATCCCGCGACCCCGGCCAAGATGCTCGACTATGTGCTGGACGAGATCGACCTCGTGCTGGTGATGAGCGTCAATCCGGGCTTCGGCGGGCAGAAGTTCATCGCCTCCCAGCTGCGCAAGATCGAAGCGCTGGCCAAGCGGATCGCCAAGGAAGGCCTCGACGTCACGCTGGAGGTCGACGGCGGGGTCGACGCGGAGATCGCCCGCAGTTGCGTCGACGCCGGTGCCACCGCGCTGGTCGCCGGCACCGCGGCCTTCCGCGGCGGCGCTGACCATTATGCGTCCAACATCGCCGGACTGAAGGGCAGCGCATGACGGCAGGCGGGGGCGGTCTTTCCCGGCTTGCGACGGTTCCGCTGCTGCAGCGGCTGCGTGCCCGCGGAAAGCCGCCGCTGCGCCTGATCGGCGTCGCCCGCGATCATGTCACCGGGTCCAAGGCGCGCGGCGAGCAATTGCTGGCCGGCCGCTTCGTCAGCGGCGGCGAGGCGGTCGAGCTGTCGGGCCTCGACTGGACCAGTCTCGATCCCCTCACCCCGGTCGGGGCAGAACTGCACGGCTTCGGCTGGCTGCGCGACCTGGCGGCGGCGGCGACCCGTGAACGCGGCGCTCCGCTTGCCGAGGACATGGCCGGGCGCTGGCTGCTCGCGCACGGTGCCAAGGTCGATCCGGCCTGGGCCCCGGCCCTGTGGGGAGAGCGGCTGCTCAACTGGCTGGCCTATGCGCCCTATCTCCTCTCGCGGCGCGACAGCGATTATCGCTCGGCTCTGCTCAACACCGCCGCCCGCGCCGCGCGCCACCTGTCGGCCACCGCCGACGAGGCTGCACCCGGGCTGCCCCGGATCACCGCCTGGGCCGGGCTCACCGCCGCCTGCCTGCTGCTGTCGTCGGGCACCGCGCGGCTGGCCAAGGCCGAGGGCGGCCTGTCGCGGGCCCTCGCCAGCGCGCAATATGAAGACGGCGGACTGATGAGCCGCTCGCCTGCCGAGCAGGCGGTGCTGGTCGACCGCTTGGGGCTGCTGCGCGCCGCCTACGCCGCTGCCCGCCACGATTTTCCGCAAGGGTTCGAGGATGCCGGCGCCGCCGCGCTCGCCGCGCTTCATGGCGTCACCATGGGCGACGGCACCTTGTCGGCCTGGCAGGGCGGCAACGAGGGCAGCCGCGCCGGGCTTGCGGCGCTGGTCGAGGGCTGCGGCTTCCGCGCCCGACCGCTGCGCAATTCGCGGGGCTGGGGCTATCACCGGCTGAGCGCGCTCGGCACCATCCTGGTGATCGACGCCGCGCCGCCCCCGACCCGCAAGCTCGCTCGTACCGGCTCCGCCTCCTCGCTCGCGCTGGAGATCAGCGACGGGCAGCAGAAACTGGTGGTCAATTGCGGCGGCCCCGGACCCCACGCCAGCAGCCTGCCCGAAGGTCTGGCCGCCGCGCTGCGCACCACCGCCGCCCATTCGACCCTGACGCTCGCCGATACCAACAGCACCGCGATCCAGCCCGACGGGTCGCTCGGGCGCGGGGTCGACGAGGTCACGGTCACCCGCTCCGAGGACAATGATGCCAGCCGGATCGAGGCCGCGCACGACGGCTATGTGCGGGGCTTCGGCCTCGTTCACGGCCGCGCGCTCAGCCTTGGCAACGACGGCAAGGAAGTGCGCGGGCTCGACCGGTTGACCCCCAAGGGCCGCCGCAAGATCCGCGAGGACGTGCCCTTCGCCATCCGCTTCCACCTCGCGCCCGGGGTCGAGGCCGTGCCCACCGCCGACGGCCTCGGCGCGCTGATCCGCTCGCCCGGTGCCCCGCCCTGGAACTTCCGCTGCCGCGGTGCCCAGCTCGGGCTCGAGGAAAGCGTAGTCGTCGACGGCAGCGGCGCGCTCCGCTCCACCCTCCAGCTGGTGCTCGTCGGCGAGGTTTCGCACCTCGGCGCCGAGATCGGCTGGCAATTCCGCCGCTCCAGCTAGGATCCCCATGACCGACCTCGTTCCCGCTCGCCGCGCGCTGCTGTCCCTTTCCGACAAGAGCGGCCTCGAAGAACTTGCGGCCGGCCTGGCGAGCCACGGGGTGGAGCTGGTCTCGACCGGCGGGACCGCCGCCCGGCTGCGCGAGCTCGGCCACCAGGTCCGCGACGTCAGCGAGCTGACCGGCTTTCCCGAGATGATGGACGGGCGGGTCAAGACGCTCCACCCCAATGTCCACGGCGGGCTGCTGGCCGTCCGCGACGACCAGTCTCACGCCGCCGCCGCCGCCGACCATGGGATCGGCTACATCGATCTCGTCGTCATCAATCTCTACCCGTTCGAGAAAACGGTGGCGGGCGGCGCGGACCGCGACACGGTGATCGAGAACATCGACATCGGCGGCCCCTCGATGGTCCGCTCGGCGGCCAAGAACCACCGCTACGTCGCCTGCCTGACCGACCAGGCCGATTATCCGGCGCTGCTGGCCGACCTTCGCGAGCATGGCGGCGCGACGTCACTGACGCTGCGCAAGCGCCTTGCCGCCACCGCCTTTGCCCGAACCGCCACCTATGACAGCGCGATCGCCAGCTGGTTCGCCTTTGCCGACCAGGGTCAGCAGCTCCCTCAGACCTTGCCGCTGGCGATGACCAAAGCGAGCGACCTTCGCTATGGCGAAAACCCGCATCAGTCGGCCGCGCTCTACGTGCCGCAGGCCGCCGGCAATGCCGGGGTCGCCGGTGCGCGGCAGGTGCAGGGCAAGGAGCTCAGCTACAACAACCTCAACGACGCCGATGCCGCGCTGGAGCTGTTGTCCGAATTCCGCGACGGCGAGCCGGCCTGCGTGATCGTAAAGCATGCCAATCCCTGTGGTGTTGCGGAGGGCGCGACGCTTGGCGCCGCTTACGAAGCCGCCTTCCGCTGCGACAGCGTGTCGGCGTTCGGCGGGATCGTCGCGGTCAACCGCCCGCTCGACGGCGAGACTGCCCGCGCCATCACCGACATCTTCACCGAAGTGGTGATCGCCCCAGACGCCGACGAGGACGCGCTGGCGGTGTTTGCGGGCAAGAAGAATTTGCGCCTGCTGCTGGTCGGCAAGCTGCCCGATCCGCGCCGGCCCGGCCTGATGGTCAAGAGCATCACCGGAGGGCTGCTGGTGCAGGGCCGCGACAATGGCGTGATCCGGCCGTCGGAGCTGAAGGTCGTCACCCGCCGCCAGCCCACCGCCCGCGAAGTGTCGGATTGCCGCTTCGCCTGGACCGTCGCCAAGCACGTCAAGTCGAACGCCATCGTCTACGCCAGGGACGGCGTCACCGCCGGGATCGGCGCGGGCCAGATGAACCGCCGCGATTCGGCGCGGATCGCCGCCGCCAAGGCCCGCGAGGCGGCCGAGACGTTCGGCTGGGACCAGCCGCGCACCGTCGGTTCGGCGGTGGCGAGCGACGCCTTCTTCCCCTTCGCCGACGGCCTGCTGGCAGCGGTCGAGGCGGGCGCCACGGCGGTGATCCAGCCCGGTGGCTCGATCCGCGACGACGAGGTAATCGCCGCCGCCGACGAAGCGGGCCTGGCGATGCTGTTCACCGGAATGCGCCACTTCCGGCACTGACGGAGCCCCGAGCGCAGCAAAGCTGCGTTAGAGAGGCGGCGTCACGGACGGCCTGCGCGCGAAGCCGCGACAGCACCGACGACGCGAATTCACTTCGCGCCGTCCCGCGTTTGCCTAGCGCGCGGCGTCGCCGGTCGTGCCCGCCGCCGGCAGGTCGACGGCGATGTCCTTCTTCTTGGTCTTGAACAGCAGCCGGTCCTCGGGGCCAAACCCCTTGATCCAGATGATCAGGCCGAACGCGCCGAGGATCAGCGGAATGCCGAGGACGAGTTCGAGCCATTCGGGCGCCAGCTTGACCGCTTGCCCGACGAGGATCGCCGCGGCGGCCGCCCACAACAGTGGCCAGCGCCAGCCGCTGACCGGAGCGCCGAGCAGCCGGCCGGCAAGCCGCGACTTGGTGACGGCAGCAAAGGTCAGCGCCAGGCATAGCGCCACGGCGGGCGCGGTGGCCTGCCATTCGGGCGGCCAGCCGAGGCGGCGGAAGATCAGGATCAGCGCCACCGTCAGCACCGCCTGCAGCGCCAGCATCGCCAGGCTCAGCATCATGTTGCGGTGCCGCGCGATGTAGATGAGTGCGGCCTCGCTGGTGGTGGCGGTGGCGGCGATCACCTCCGCGCCGAGCAGGAAGATCAGCGCCGCGGTGCCGGCAACGAATACCGGCCCGACCAGCCCCATCACGCCCTCGCCCGGAATACCGAGCGCAAGCGCCACCGCCGCCTGCGCCGCGATCACCCAGAAGCCGACCTGGCGGATCTGCCGCGCGACCCCGACCCGGTCACCTTCCTCGAGGCTGCGGCTGATCACCGGACCGAGGATGGGGTCGAAACTGGTCTTGAGCTTGCTCGGCAGCGAGGCGACGTTTTGCGCGACATAATAGATGCCGACCAGCGCCGGGGTGGCGAACAGGCCGAGGATGGCGAGGTCGATCCGGCGGCTGGCCCATTCCACCGTGTCGGCGGCGGCGATCGGCATGTAGCGGCGGGCGAGCGACCAGCTTTCGGCCGGATTGGGTCGCCAGCCGGCGGCCCTGCCGTAGGTGCGGAAGAACGGAATGGCCGAGGCGATCAGGGCCCCGATCATCGACAGCGCGTAAGCGAAGATCAGCCCGTCGCGCTTGGAGATGAAGGCAAAGGCGAAGGCGGCGATGCTGATCGTCCACGGCTCGACGATGGCGCGGGCGCGGACGGTCGCGCCGACGTCGTGGCGATAGGCCAGCGCAGCCAGCATGACGTCGCTCCACGCCAGCGCCAGCACCGCCACCGGAAGCAGCCATTCGAGGCCGTAGATGCCCGAATTGGGAAACATGATCCGGGGAAACAGGAACAGCAGGGTCATGCCCACGACCGCCGCGAGGAAGGCGACCAGCAAGGCGTCCCAGGTAACGCAGACATGCGGCTTTTCGGTCTTGCTCAGTTGCTGGGCGAGCCCGCGCTTGAGGCCAAGGGTCGACAATTGCGCGACGAACTCGACCACCAGCACCGCATAAGCGAAGCGGCCGAGCGCTTCGGCCCCGTACATGCGGCCGGCGATGAACAGGAACGGCAGCCGCGCGGCGAGGCGCAGCAGGAAACCGAAGAAATTGATCCGCCCGCCCCGCGCCAGCGCGGCAAGATCCTGGCGGCCGGTTTCAGCGGTTTCCGCGCTCAATGCGCGACGCCCCAGTTGGCGCCCCAGCCCACTTCCACGCTGAGCGGCACGTCGAGGGTGACCACCGGCTCGCCGGCCGACGCCATGACGTCACGAATCACCGCCGCAGCGCGCTCCTCGTCGCCGTGCGGTACTTCGAACACCAGTTCGTCGTGCACCGACAGCAGCATCCGCGTCCCGCCCAGGCCGGCTGCCTCGAGCGCGCCCGGCATCTTGACCATCGCGCGCTTGATGATGTCGGCGCTGGTGCCCTGGATCGGCGCGTTGATCGCCGCCCGCTCGGCCCCCTGGCGGAGGTTCATCACGCCCGAGCGGATGTTCGGGAAATGCGTCTTGCGCCCGAACAGGGTCTGGCTGAATCCGCACTCGCGGACCTGCTGGAGCGTGGTCGAGATGTAAGTCTTGATCCCCGGAAAGCGCTCGAAATAGCGGTCGATCATGTCCTTGGCCTCGTCGCGGCCAATGCCCATTCGCCCGGCCAGGCCGAAGGCGGAGATGCCGTAAAGGATGGCGAAGTTGATCGTCTTGGCCTTGTTGCGGCTTTCCTTGCCCTCGTCACCGAACACTTCGCGCGCGGTGATGGTGTGGACGTCGTCGCCCCGCGCAAAGGCTTCCTTCAGCTGCGGCACGTCGGCCATGTGCGCGGCCAGCCGAAGCTCGATCTGGCCATAGTCGGCCGAAAGCAGGCTGTGGCCATCCTCGGCGATGAAAGCGTTACGGATGCGGGCGCCGATCTCGGTCCGGATCGGGATGTTCTGGAGGTTGGGGTCGTTGCTCGACAGCCGGCCGGTCTGCGCGGCGGCCAGCGCATAGCGGGTGTGGACCCGCCCGGTGCGCGGATCGATCTGGGTCTGCAGCGCGTCGGTGTAAGTGACCCGAAGCTTGGTCAGTTGCCGCCATTCGAGCACCCGGCGGGCCACCTCGACGCCCTCGGCCTCGAGCCGCTCGAGTTCGCTCTGGTCGGTCGAATAGGCACCCGACTTGCCCTTGCGCCCGCCTTTCAGCCCCAACCGGTCGTACAGTACCGAGCCGAGCTGCTGGGGCGAGCCGATGGTGAAGGGGCCGCCGGCCGCCTCGTAGATCACTTCTTCCAGCCGAGCCGTCTCGGTCGCGAAGGTCTCCGACAGTTCGGCAAGGTAAGCACGATCGACCTTGATCCCCTCGCGCTCCATCTGCCCGATCACCGGCACGAGCGGCAGGTCGACCAGGCGATAGACGCGGGTTGAGTTTTCGGCCGCCAGACGATGCTCGATGCGGTGCCACAGGCGCCACACCATGTCGGCATTCTCGGCCGCATATTCGGTCGCGGCGGCGATCGGCGCGTCGCCGAAGCGGATGGTCTTCTGCCCGGTCCCGCAGACCGCTTTCAACGGCAGGCAGGCGTGCTCGAAATGGCGCTTCACCAACTCGTCGAGGCCATGGCCGAAGCGTCCGCTGTCGAGCGCGAAGCTGGCCAGCATGACGTCCTCGCCGGCCGCGACGGTGATCCCGTGATCGGCCAGCAGGCGCAGCTGGTCCTTGAGGTTGTGGCCGATCTTGAGGACCGACGAATCCTCCAGCAGCGGCTTCAGCAGCGCCAGTCCCGCGGCAAGCTTGATCTGGGCCGGGCCCTCGCTCAGCAGATCGCCGCCGCCGTGGCCGAGCGGGACATAGGCCGCGCGGCCGGGTGCCAGCGCCAGGCTGACCCCGGCCAGCCCCTCGGCCAGGCCGTGGCCGCCGTCGCCTTGCAGGTCGATCGCGACCTTGCCCTGCTCGCGCGCCTCGGCGATCCACTGTTCCAGCGTCGCGGCGTCGGAAATGGTCAGGTAGGCCGAGCGGTCGACGCTGATCGCTTCGGCCTCGCCGGGCCCTGCCGGCATCGGCGCCGGGGCCGGTCGCTCACCGTCCGACGGTCGCGCACCCTGCCCGACCATCCGGTTGAGCAGGGTCTTGAAGCCCTGGTCGACCAGGAACTCGCGCAGCGGCTCCTCGGGGATGTTCTTGAGCTCAAGCGCATCGAGCGGCTCGGGCAGGTTCATCTCGCACACCAGTCGCACCAGCTCGCGGCTGAGGCGCGCCATGTCGGCATGCTCGATGAGGTTTTGCCTCAGCTTGGGCTTCTTGATCCCGTCGGCCGCGGCCAGCACCGCTTCGAGGCTGCCATGCTCCTGGATCAGTTGGCTGGCGGTCTTCGGCCCGACACCGGGCACGCCCGGCACATTGTCGACGCTGTCCCCCATCAAGGCCAGCACGTCGCCGAGCTGCTCGGGCGGAACGCCGAACTTCTCGACCACCGCCGCGCGGTCGAAGCGGCGGTCATTCATGGTGTCGAGCATGTCGACCGAGCCGTCCTCGATCAGCTGCATCAGATCCTTGTCGGAACTGACGATGGTCGTCATCCAGCCGTTCTTCTTCGCCTCGGTGACGTAGCAGGCGATAATGTCGTCGGCCTCCAGCCCGGCCTGTTCGATACAGGGGATGGAGAAGGCGCGGGTCGCGACGCGGATCAGCGGCATCTGCGGGACCAGGTCCTCGGGCGCCGGAGGCCGATGCGCCTTGTACTGGTCGTACATCTCGTTGCGGAACGAGCTCGACCCCTTGTCGAGGATCACCGCCATGTGGGTCGGCCCGTCGGCCTTGGACAGGCTCTCGGCGAGCTTCCACAGCATCGCGGTGTAGCCATAGACCGCGCCGACATTCATCCCGTGGCGGTTGGTCAGCGGCGGCAGCCGGTGATAGGCGCGGAAGATGTAGCTCGATCCGTCGACGAGATAGAGGTGGGGCTGGGCGTCAGGCATGAACCAAGGGCCTTAGCAGGTTCGCCCGGTCAAGAAACGCCCAGCCGCGGGCAAAGCCTCGTTTGATCCTGATCAATGCCGCCGCGCCGACGATCGGCCACTTTCCGCGCAACAGCCAGGAGAGATTCGATGACCGATCGTTTCGACAAGCAGATGCTACTCGCCCGCGGCGAGGTGGTCGCCCCGCCCCAGCAGGCCGGCATGGCCGAACTGCCGTTCTGCAAGGACCGCAACTTCGGCCTTCCGCCCGCATTGCTGCTCGGCGCGTTCGGCTTCTTCTTCGCCTATCTCGCGGTGATGTGGGTCGGCTTCGCGGCCGACGGGCTGGTGCTGCCGATGGTCGTCAACTTCATCTTCGTCGCGGCGTTTGCCTTCGTCCCCGCCAAGTGGGCGACGATGAAGCCCGAGCACAAGGCCAAGGCGCTCGACTGGGCAGCGTTCCGGGCGCGCGGGATCGATACCGCGACCGGGCCGACGCCGGCGGGGGAAGCGACCACCCTGGTCCTGCTGCTGCCCGCCTGCATCTTCCTGTGGGGCATTGCCACGACCACCATCGCGGCACTGGTCTGATCACCTCCGACCCGCCTTACGGCAGGGCGGCTCTCCCCAGCTGCGCGGCGTCGACCAGCTCGATGCCGCGCAGCCCGTGGCGGCGAATGGCGCCGCTTCGTTCCAACGCGGAAACCTGCCTGCTGACGGTCTCGATGGTCAGCCCGAGCAGCCCGGCCATCTCCGCCCGGCTGAGCGGAAGGTCGAACCGCGCGGCCGGGTGGCAGGGCGAATCGCTCGCTGCATCGGCCATCGCCAGCAGAAAGGCGGCGACCCGCTCCCGCGCGCTGTGCCGACCGACCATCGCCATCAGCGAGCGGGCACCGAACAAATCCTCGGACGACCGCCGCAGCAGCGCGCGGGCAAGCTCCGGATAGCGTTCCACCGCGGCTTCATATTCGGCGCGGGTGAACAGGCAGACTTCGCTTGCCGTCAGCGCCACCACGTCGAACCGGGCAAGGGGCGCGAACAGCTCCCCGACGAAGCCGGCCGGATGGACCAGGCTCAGGATCCGCTCATCGCCCTCCACGTCGGTGGTGGCGATCTTGAGCGCTCCGCGGACCAGGGTCGCGCAACGGTCGTTGGGTTCGCCCGCCGCGAACAGGGTTTCGCCCGGCGCCAGCACGCGATGCCGACCGAGCCGCGCCAGTTCCTCGCGTTCGCCCTCGTCCAGCGCCGCGCAGGCCGCGCGATCGCGGACCGGACAGCTGGCGCAGGCAAGCGGGCTCGAGCTCATGGCGATGGTGTAGCCGATTGCCGGCGGGGATTGCCACCGCCGCGCCGGCGTCCGATGACACCGGCATGGGTGAACGATTCGAACGCCACCGGCAGCCGTGGACCGCCGACGAGAACACCAAGCTCCACACGCTGGCGGCCAAGGGCATGGGCCTCAAGGCCATCGCCAAGGCGCTGACCCGAAGCGAGGAAAGCACGCAGGCCCAGGCCAAGGTGCTCAAGCTCAAGATCGCCAAGATGCGCTGAGCAACCCGGCGCCGGGTCAGTCGACCAGTACGGTATCCTTGGCCTGGGCCAGCGTGCGGGGAAAATCGCGGGTGAAGTGCAGCCCCCGGCTTTCGCGTCGGGTGAGCGCCGAGCGGATGATGAGGTCGGCGACCTCGACCAGGTTGCGCAACTCGATGAGGTCGGGCGTGACCCGGAAATGGGCGTAATAGTCGGTCACTTCCTGCCGCAGCATGTCGATCCGCCGCTTGGCCCGCTCCAGCCGCTTGGTGGTGCGGACGATTCCGACATAATTCCACATGAAGCGGCGGATCTCGCCCCAGGTCTGGGCGATCACCACTTCCTCGTCGCTGTCGGTGACCCGGCTTTCGTCCCACTCGCGGACCTTGGCGAGCGGCGGCAGCTCGTCCCACCGGGCCAGGATGTCGCGCGCCGCGGCTTCGCCGAACACAAGGCATTCGAGCAGCGAGTTGGACGCCAGGCGGTTGGCACCGTGAAGCCCGCTCTCGGTGACTTCGCCGGCGGCATACAAGCCCGGCGCGTCAGTCCGCCCGGCAAGGTCCACCACCACCCCGCCGCAGGTGTAATGCTGCGCCGGCACCACCGGGATCGGCCCGGTTGTCATGTCGATGCCGAGGCCGATCAGCTTTTCGTAGATGTTGGGGAAATGAGCGCGGACGAACTCGGGCTCGCGGTGCGAGATGTCGAGGTGGACGTAGTCGAGGCCGTCGCGCTTGATCTCGTTGTCGATCGCGCGGGCCACCACGTCGCGCGGGGCAAGCTCGGCGCGCTCGTCATAGTCGGGCATGAAGCGATGGCCGGTCAGCGGATGCTTGAGGATCCCGCCCTCGCCGCGCACCGCCTCGGTGATCAGGAAGTTCTTGACCTCCAGATTGTAGAGGCAGGTCGGGTGGAACTGCATCATCTCCATGTTGGAAACGCGGCAACCGGCGCGCCAGGCCATGGCGATCCCGTCCCCCGTCGCACCGCGCGGGGCGGTGGAATAGAGATACACCCGCCCTGCGCCGCCAGTGGCGAGGATGGTCGCCCGGGCGGTCAGCGTCTCGACCTTCCGGGTCGCGCGGTTGAAGGCATAAAGGCCGTGCACCGCCCCGCCGGTCGAGAAGCGCTCCTCGTGGCGCCCGGTGATCAGGTCCACCGCCACCATGTCGGGCAACAGGGTGATGTTGGGATTGGCCGCGGCGGCGCGTTCCAGCGCCTGCTGTACGGCCCAGCCGGTGGCATCGGCGACGTGGACGATGCGGCGGTGGCTGTGCCCGCCCTCGCGGGTCAGGTGGAGCGACCCGCCCTCCTCGGCGAAGGGGACGCCAAGCTCGATCAGGCGCTGGATTGCGGCCGGGGCGGCGCCGACCACATGCTCGACCACGTCGCGGTCATTGAGACCGGCGCCGGCGATCATGGTGTCCTCGACATGGCTCGAGAAACTGTCGCCTTCCTCCAGCACGGCGGCGATTCCGCCTTGCGCCCACCCGGTCGCGCCCTCGCCCAGCGCGCCCTTGGCGATCACCGCGACGCGGCGGTGCCCGGCAAGGTTCAGCGCCGCGGTCAGCCCCGCCGCGCCCGACCCGATCACCAGGACGTCGAAGGCGTGCGTCACTGGCGCCGCACCAGGCTCAGGAACACATCCTCGAGGTCCGGTTCACGCGTGACCACGTCGACGATTCCCAGCCCGTCGCGCTGCAGCGCCGCGAGTACCTCACCCGCGTTCACCTTGTCCTTCTGATAGGTGATCGCGAGGCTGCGCTCGCCTTCCAGCACGACCTTTTCGAAGCAGATGTTGGCGGGGACTTCGGACAGGTCGCGGTCAACCGTCACCACCACGTTCTTCTCCTGCGCGCGCGACAGCAGAGTCTTGGTCGGCTCGTTCGCCACCACCTTGCCGTGGTTGATGATCGCGATCCGCTCGCACAATTGCTCGGCTTCCTCGAGATAGTGGGTGGTCAGGATCACCGTGACGCCCGACGCGTGAAGTTCCTTCACATAGGCCCACAATTGCTGACGAAGCTCGATGTCGACCCCGGCCGTCGGTTCGTCGAGGACGAGGATCGGCGGTGAGTGGACCATCGCCTTGGCCACCAGCAGCCGCCGCTTCATGCCGCCCGACAGGGTCCGGCTGTAGGCGTGGGCCTTGTCGGTCAGGCCCATCGCGCCAAGCAGCTCGTCGCTGCGCCGCTCCCCGGGCGGCACGCCGTACAGCCCGGCCTGGATCTCCAGCGCCTCGCGCGGGGTGAAGAAGGGGTCGAACAGGATCTCCTGCGGCACGATGCCGATCGACAGCTTGGCGTTGCGCGGGTGCTGGTCGATGTCGAAGCCCCAGATGTCGACCTTGCCCTCGCTCTTACCGACCAGCCCGGCGAGGATGTTGATCAGGGTCGACTTGCCAGCGCCATTGGGGCCAAGCAGTCCAAAGAACTCGCCCTGCTTCACTTCCAGCGACACGCCGTCCAGCGCGCGCTTGCCCCCGGCATAGGTCTTGCCGA
This sequence comes from Sphingomonas kaistensis, assembly GCF_011927725.1. Classification (NCBI taxonomy): domain Bacteria; kingdom Pseudomonadati; phylum Pseudomonadota; class Alphaproteobacteria; order Sphingomonadales; family Sphingomonadaceae; genus Sphingomonas; species Sphingomonas kaistensis. The sequence goes on from NZ_JAATJC010000001.1 coordinate 656,859, forward strand.
GATTCTCGATTCGGATCGCCGGTGTGTCGCGCTGGTTCATAGGGCGATTCGCTTAGCGGGGTGGTGCCGCCCACGGAAGCTGAACTGGTGAATCGGATATTTACCTTACCTCGTAGGGTGGACTTGACGTTAACCAGCCTAAGCCGTCGACCCATGGGGCCGCTTCGCACCTTTCCGTTTCTGGCCGCCCTTGCGGTGCTGCCCGCCGCCGCCGGCGCGCAGCAGCTGCCGCGTCAGTCGGCGACCCCGCGGGCCGTTGCCAGCACCGCCCTGATCTTTCCGCTGACCCTGGTGACCCGCGGCAACCTAGACTTCGGCCTGGTCGCCTCGACCGGGGCCGGGACGGTGGTCATCAATCCCAACACCAATGCGCTGACGACCACCGGGCTGGTCACCTCGCTTGGCGGAAATCCGCGGCCGGCGAGCTTCGTCGGAGCCGCCCGCAGCGCGTCGGTGGTGATCATCCGTATCCCCAAGTCGTCGATCACCATCCGCCGCGCGGGCGGGACCGAGACCATGGTCGTGCGCGACTTCACGCTGCAGGGGCAGGACAAGCGCACGCTGGCACGGATGGAAGCCTTCGACTTCAATGTCGGTGCGACCCTGGTGGTCGCGGCGGGCCAGGCCGAAGGGGTCTACAGCGGCGAATTCGACGTCACCGTCCAATATCCCTGACCGCGCGCTAATCCTCAATCTTCAGCCTTAACGCGCTCTTGAGGACCCCTCTTCAAGCGGCGTTGAAACGTATTGCACCATTTTGGATGGGTTCAACAAATGTGGGGAACCCAAGGACATGCGCACTTTTCTGACCTTCGCGGCGCTTGCCGCAACGACCGCTTTCGCAACGCCGGCCTTCGCTCAGGCGTCGCTCCCGTCGACCAGCAGCGACACCATCGAGGCGACCGCGCTGCTGATCCAGCCCGCCACGCTGCAGGGCCTCGACAACCTCGACTTCGGCACGCTGATCGCCTCGCCGGCCGCTGCCGGCACCGTGTCGATCAACGCCAATGACGTGAACAGCGTGCGGGCCATCAACCAGACCGCCGGCACCCTCACCGCCGGCGCCGGCTCGGCCCGCCGCGGCCGCTTCGTCGGCAACGGCCTGCCGACCCAGAACGTCAATCTGGAATGGACCTTCCCGACCACCCTGGTGAACCAGGACGACGCCACCGCCACGATGCCCTTCTCGGGCTCGCTCGACAGCAATGCCTCGGACGGCACGCTGCAGATCGGCTCGACCGGCGTCTATTATGTCTACGTGGGTGGCACGATCACCGTGGCTCCGAACCAGATGCCGGGTCGCTACACCGGCCTGGTCGAAGTCACCGCCGACTTTCAATAAGCACCCCACAGCTTATTGAAGCGACGGGAGGCGGTTGCTACCCCATCGGGATATGCAACCGCCTCCCGAAGTCGTCTTTGTCACCACCAACGCCGTTCATTGCGACGGCAGCGGTGAGGTCAGCCCCGCGCTGGGCCACCCGCGCGTTTTCCTCCGCATCGACGAAAAGGGGTTCGTCGAATGCGGCTATTGCGATCGGCGTTTCGTCCTGAAGGGCGGACCGGCCGACCAGGGTGCCGAGGCCTGAAGCCTACCAGGCGCCGCCGAACGGCCCGCCTGCAACCCACTCCCGAACCCGCCGCCGCGTCGCCGGAGATGCCGCCTGCGGCAAGTCGCCGGGCGGAAAGAAGCCCGCCTCGCTCACTTCGCGCCCGTCGATCCGTAGCGGCTGGTCCGAACTGCCGTGGAACAGGCTGACGCGGTCGCGCTTGCCCTCCGCCACCGTCTTGTAATCGCCGAGGTGCCGGAGGTCGGCGCCCGCGATCCCTACCTCCTCCGCCAATTCGCGCCGCGCCGCCGCCAGCGGCTCCTCGCGCCTGCCGACCCCGCCGCCGGGCAGCACGAACAGCCCGGTATCGCCATAGCCGTTGCGGATCAGCAGCAGCTCGCCGCGGCTGTTGAACAGCATCACCTTGACGCCCCGGGTGCGGATCCGGAGCAGGCCGATCAGCCGCCGTCGAAGCGACCAGCCGAACTGGAGAAAGCGGTTCATCGCCGCAGCCTAGTCGGCCCTGCCTCACTCGCAAGCCACTGGTCGGGGCCTTCGCGCGGCCTATATGTCATTGCATGACCGAGCTCACCGATCCGCGTCGCTTCCTTTATTCCGCCGGCCTCGACCCCGACGAGGCGCGCCGCCTCGCCGCCAGGCACCTGTCGGCGCATGACGACGGCGAACTCTACCTCCAGTATCGTCGCAGCGAGGCGTTCGGGTTCGACGACGGCCGGCTCAAGACCGCCGATTATCATGTCGGGCAGGGCTTCGGCCTGCGCGGGGTGAGCGGCGAGGCGACTGCCTTTTCGCACGCCAACGAGCTGAGCGCCGCCGCGATCGATCGCGCGGCCGAGACGCTTCGCCTGCTGACGCCGGGCGGCAAGCCCACGTCCGCGCCGTCGCGTACCAACCGCGCCCAATATGGCAGCGAGGATCCGCTCGGGCAGCTGCCGTTCGCCGACAAGGTTGCCCTCTGCCAGGCGATCGACGCCGCCGCCCGCGCCCGCGATCCCAAGGTGGTGCAGGTCAGCGTCGGCCTGCAGGCGAGCTGGTCGGTGGTCGAGATCGTCCGCGCCGACGGCTTCGTCGCCACCGACGTCCGCCCGCTGGTCCGCCTCAACGTTTCGATCGTCGCCGAGAGGAACGGGCGCCGCGAAATGGGCTTCCACGGGCTCGGCGGCCGCTACGACATGCACCGCCTGTTCGACGAAGCGACCTGGAACCGCGCGATCGATATCGCGCTCGACCAGGCGCTGGTGAACCTCGATTCGGTCGACGCGCCGGCTGGCGAGATGACGGTGGTGTGCGGTCCCGGCTGGCCCGGCGTGCTGCTCCACGAAGCGGTCGGCCATACGCTGGAAGGCGATTTCAACCGCAAGGGCCAGAGCGCTTTCTCCGGTCGCCTCGGCACGCGGGTCGCGGCGCCGGGCGTGACGGTGGTCGACGACGGCGCGATGCACGAGCGACGCGGGAGCCTGTCGATCGACGACGAAGGCACGCCCACCGGCCGCACCACCTTGATCGAGGACGGGATCCTCGTCGGCTACCTGCAGGACCGGCTGAACGCCCGGCTGATGGGGGTCGAGCCGACCGGCAACGGCCGCCGCGAAAGCTTCGCCCATGCGCCGATGCCGCGGATGACCAACACTTTCATGCTCGGCGGGCAGGACGATCCGGCCGAATTGCTGGGCCGGGTCAAGGACGGCATCTACGCCAAGAGCTTCGGCGGTGGGCAGGTCGACATCACCAGCGGCAAGTTCGTCTTCAGCTGCACCGAGGCTTATCGCATCCGCGGCGGCAAGCTGGCCGAGCCGCTGAAGGGCGCCACCCTGATCGGTGACGGCCCGACCGTGCTGACCCGGGTCAAGGGCATCGGCAACGACCTCGAGCTCGACGAAGGCGTCGGAATCTGCGGCAAGGGCGGGCAGAGCGTGCCCGCCGGCGTCGGCCAGCCGACCTTGCTGATCGAGGGCCTGACCGTGGGCGGCACCGCCTGAGCCTGGTCGAGCTCGCGCGGTTCGCCACCCGGGTCGAGGCCGACCTGGCGCGGATGCTGCTCGAAAGCCACGGGATCGACAGCATCCTGTTCGATGCCGAGGTCCACAGTTACCTGGGCGTGGGCGCCTTGATGCCGGTCCGGCTAATGGCGCTCGACGAGGATCGCGCGGACGCCCGCGCCATCCTCACAGAAGGTGATCTACTGCCGCCAGGCTGAAGCCGGCGCCGTGCGCCTTTTCCTCCAGCTCCTCGCGCGGGACGCCCTGCTCGCGGCAGGCGACCGCCCAGGCCAGGGTCGAACGCATGCCCGAACGGCAATAGGCCAGCATCTTGCCGTCGCCGAGTTCGGTGCGGGCCGAGACCATCTCCTCGATCTGCGCCGGGCCCATGCCGCGGGCGATCGGGATGTGGCGATAGTCGATTCCCGCCGCTTCCGCCGCCGCCTCGATCTCGGCGCTGGTGGGCTGGCCCGGATCCTCGCCATCGGGGCGGTTGTTGATCACCATGGTGACGCCATGACGCCGCGCTTCCGCAAGGTCGGCCGCGTGGATCTGCCCGGAAACCAGGGTGTGCTCGTCCAGTGCCTTGAACTCGGTCATCCCTTGGTCCCTCTCGGTTTTGGCGCAATCCGCGCTACCCTAGCCGTGACTGCGCACCACGCCCAGCATTGCCTCGCCATAACGCTCGAGCTTCGCCGCGCCGACCCCCTGCACCCGGCCAAGCTCGGCCAGCGTGGCCGGCCGCGCCGCCGCAATCTCGCGCAGGGTCGAATCGTGGAACACGACATAAGGCGGCACCGCGCTTTCCTTGGCCAGCCGCCGCCGCTCCTCGCGCAGCGCGTCGAACAAGGGGTCGGCCGGCCCCTCGGCGACCTCGCCCCGACGCCGCCGCGGCTTCTTGGGCGGGGGCAGCGCGATACGCACTTCCTCGCCGCCCTTGAGGATCCCGCGCGCTCCCGGCCCGAAGCTCAGGCCCCCATAAGCGTCGGCCCGCAGCGCATCGCGGGCGATCAGCGCGCGGGCGACCGGCTGCACCAGCGCCAGTTCGTCGGCGGTGCAGATTCCGAACACGCTCAATCGGTGATGATTGTTGGAAAAGACCTTGTCGGTTTCCTTGCCCGCAAGCACATCGACCAGATGCCCGACCCCGAACCGCATCTCGGTCCGGAACGCGGCCGACAGCAATTTGCGCGCGACGTCGGTCACCTCGACCGTCGCCGGCGGGTTGAGGCAATTGTCGCAATTGCCGCATTGCTCGGGCGGATCCTCTCCGAAGTGGCGGAGCAGGATCGCGCGGCGGCAGGCGGTCGATTCGATCAGCGCCGCAAGACTTGCCAGCCGATTGCGCTCCTCGCCCTGCCGCTCTGCCGGCACTTCCTCGATCCGCTGCCGGGCCAGCGCGAAGTCCTTGGCCGCCCACAGCAGGTGCGCCTCGGCCGGCTCCCCGTCGCGCCCGGCGCGGCCGGTTTCCTGGTAATAGGCCTCGATCGACTTCGGACTTCCGGCATGGATGACGGTGCGGACGTCGGGCTTGTCGATCCCCATGCCGAAGGCGATCGTCGCCGCCATCACCATCTCTTCCGACGCCACGAACGCCGCCTGGTTGGCGGCGCGCACCTGCGGGTCGAGCCCGGCGTGATAGGGCAGCGCCGGGCGCCCGCTCGCCGCGATCTGCGCGGCCAGGCTCTCGGTCTCGCGGCGGCTCGGGGCATAGACGATCGCCGGGCCTGGCCGCTCGGCCAGCAGCGCCAGTATCTGCCGCCCGCCCTGATCGCGGTCGCGGATATGGTAGCGGATGTTGGGCCGGTCGAAGCCCGACACGATCAGCCCGTCCTCGGGAATGCCGAGCTGGACCAGGATGTCGGCGCGGGTACGCGGGTCGGCGGTGGCGGTCAGCGCCAGCCGCGGCAGCTCGGGATGATCGTCGAGCAGTCCCCGCAGCAACCGGTAGTCGGGCCGGAAATCATGCCCCCACTCACTGACACAATGCGCCTCGTCGATCGCGATCAGCGAGACCGGCACCCGGTCGACCAGCCGCCGGAAGCTTTCTCCCGTTGCCCGCTCCGGCGCGACGTAAAGCAGGTCGAGCTCGCCGTCGCGCAGGCGTCGCACCACGGCTTCCCGGTCGTCGACGCTGGTCAGTGCGGCCGCCCGAATCCCGAGGGCCTCGGCCGAGCGGATCTGGTCGTGCATCAGCGCGATCAGCGGGCTGATCACCAGCGCGGTGCCGTCCAGCGCCAGCGCCGGCAGCTGGTAGCACAGCGACTTGCCCGCCCCCGTCGGCATGATCGCAAGCGTGTGCCGCCTAGACAGCACGCGCCCGACCACCTCTTCCTGCACACCGCGGAAGTGGTCGAATCCAAAGACTTGTTTCAAAAGCTGATGCGGGTCGGTCACATGGAGCGCCTTGGCGGCAAGGACCCGAGCAAGGCAACCTTGTATTGCGGCGAGCGCATCGTCAAACGACAGGCAAGGGGTTCACGCATGACCATGACCGACCGCAGCCTGGCCGAGCTCCAGGCCGATTTCCGTGCCACCAGCACCAACGCCATGCCGATCGCCGGGATGGTGACCTGGGCCGCGCTCGGGGTCGCCGGGGCCCTGCTGCCCGAGCGGACGGTCGCCAGCGCGTCGCTCTACATCATGGCGGCCATCCTGCCGCTCGCCTTCCTCATCGACCGCGCGCGCGGCCGCAATCCCTTCGCGAAAAGCGACAACCCTCTGCTCAAGCTGTTCCTGCTCGGAATCATCATGGTCGCGCTGACCATTCCGCTGGCGGTGATCGGGGCCCAGGGCGGCCAGCCGCTGCTGGTCCTGCTGGGCATGGCGATCCTGGCGGGCGTGGTGTGGATTCCGTTCGGCTGGGCCGCCGACGATCCCACCGGCACGGTCCATGCGGTCGGCCGCGGAATCGGCTGCTACCTCGCCTACGCCCTCTGCCCGGCACCGTGGACCGCAAGCGCGATCTGCGCGGTGGTCGTGGTCGCCTATCTGTATTCGCTGATGGTCATGCGCCCGGTCGGCCGGGCCGCGGAGGGTCGCGCAGCCACCGCATGACCGTCGCCGTCGACATGGGCCTGTCGCCGCAGGGCCAGCCCATCACCATCGATCTCGAGGAACTGCTCGCCACCCGCCTGCTCGTCCAGGGCAATTCGGGGTCGGGCAAGTCGCACCTGCTGCGCCGGCTACTGGAAAAGAGCGCGGGCCAGGTGCAGCAGATCATCATTGATCCCGAGGGCGATTTCGTCACTCTCGCCGGTCCCTACGGCCACCTCGCGATCGAGGCGTCGGAACATGACGAAAAGGAGATCGCCCGCGCCGCCGCCCGGATCCGCGAACATCGCGCCTCGGTCGTGCTCAGCCTCGAAGGGCTCGAGGCCGAAAGCCAGATGCGCTGCGCCGCCGCCTTCCTCGCCGCTTTGTTCGATGCCCCGCGCGACCATTGGTATCCGGCCCTGGTGGTGGTCGACGAAGCCCAGCTGTTCGCCCCCACCGGAGGCGGCGAGGTGGCGGAGGACGTCCGCCGCGCCTCGCTGTCGGCGATGACCAACCTCATGTGCCGCGGCCGCAAGCGCGGGCTGGCCGGAATCATCGCCACCCAGCGCCTTGCCAAGCTCGCCAAGAACGTCGCCGCCGAAGCCTCCAACTTCCTGATGGGCCGGACCTTCCTCGACATCGACATGGCCCGCGCCGCCGACCTGCTCGGCATGGAGCGAAGGCAAGCCGAGGCGATCCGCGACCTGCCGCGCGGCACCTTCCTCGCGCTCGGCCCCGCCATCTCGCGCCGTCCGCTGTCGGTCGCGATCGGCGAGGTCGAGACCCGCGCCCGCTCGATGAGCCCCAAGCTCGTGCCCCTGCCGACCGCGACCGCGCCCGAGGACCTCCAAGGCCTGCTGTTCCAGCCCAGCCTCGACTTCGACGTTCCGCCGCAACCTGCCCGAACCTCGCCGGCGCCCGCGTCCGAAACCCTGCTCGAGCAGCTCGCCACCAAGCAGACCCCGCGTGCGCCAAGCCTCCCCGCCAAGTCGGAACAAGAACAGGCTGACGCTGTCGCTACCGTGCTCGAAGCGATGGTCGCCGACAGCGACTCCAGCGGCCGCTCCGCAGCCGTGCTGTTCCAGGACTTCACCGTGCGCCTGCGCATGGCGGGGGTCGCGCCCGCCCCGCTCGACCTGCCCGCTTTCGCCCGCCGCCTGGCGATGGCGCGCGCCGGCATTTTCACCGAAGACCCCGACTGGCAGCCCGCGCTCGACGCCGCCCGCGACTTGCCCGAGGACATGCTCGGCCCGTTCCTGCTGCTCGCCCGCGCCGCCCGCGACCGCCAGCCGACCCCGTCGGACGAGGCGATCGCACTCAGCTACGGCACCGCCAGCCTGGGCCGCGCCCGCCGTCTGCTGAGCTACATCGAAAGCCGCGACCTCATCGTCACCCGCACCGACCTCAGCGGCAAACGCAGCATCGCCATCCCGAGGCTGGGGTGGAGCACCGCGGCGGCCTGACGCGGGCGGATAAAAGCGCGCGGAAGGCCGTTGATGGGCGCAATCGGAAGGCCCCCATGACGCAGCGAACCCTCACCACGTTCCCGGCGATCGTCGCCATCGCCCTCGGCCTGTCCGCCTGCATGACGGCGCCGGCGCAGACAGATTCCGCAGGTCTCGCCGGGACCATGTGGTCGGTCGAAGCCGTCAACGGCCAAAGCACCGCCGGCCGAAGCGACTTCACCGTGGCCTTCTCCGGAACGACCTTCGACGCGCGCTTCGGATGCCGCCGCGCGACCGGAAACTACGCCATCACTTATGCCTCGAACGGCGATCCCAGGCCCGGCTTCAGGGGATACAACGCAAGGATCTCCGGATCGCCCTGCACCGGCACCTTTGCCGAACAGCTGGGCCCCGAAATCATCAGCACCGCCACCTTCAGCCTCGACCGTCAGACCGATGGCCGCCTGATGATGGCGCAACCGCCGACCTTCATCCTGCTCCGCCCGCTCCGGCGTTGAATGGCCTGAGAGGTCATCGGTAGACGCCGCGACCTACTCCGCCGCCTCGGCCTGCTCGCTTTCGGCCTGCTGGCGCGCCCACATGTCGGCGTAGAGCCCGTTGCGGCGGAGCAGCTCGGCATGGCTGCCCTCCTCCGCGACGCGGCCGCCGTCGAGCACCACGATCCGGTCGGCGTCGACCACGGTCGACAGGCGGTGGGCGATGGTGATGGTGGTGCGGCCGGTCGACACGGCGCTGAGGGTGTCGAGGATCGCTTCCTCGGTCCGGCTGTCGAGCGCGCTGGTCGCCTCGTCGAGGATCAGGATCGGCGGGTTCTTGACGAGAGTTCGGGCGATGGCGACGCGCTGCTTCTCGCCGCCCGACAGCTTGAGCCCGCGTTCGCCGACCCGGCTTTCGAACCCGTCGGGCAGTGCGCGGACGAAGGCGTCGAGCGCGGCCCCGGTCGCCGCCTCGGCCACCACCTCGGCGCTCGCGTCGTCGCGGCCATAAGCGATGTTGTAGCCGAGCGTGTCGTTGAACAGCACCGTGTCCTGCGGCACGATTCCGATCGCGGCGCGCAAGGACGACTGCCTCACCTGCGCGATGTCCTGGCCGTCGACCGTGATCCGCCCGGCTAACGGATCGTAGAAGCGGAACAGCAGTCGGGCGAGGGTCGACTTGCCCGCACCGCTCGGCCCGACCACCGCCACCGTCTGCCCGGCCGGCACGTCGAGCGTGACGCCCTTGAGGATCTCGCGCCCGTCCTCGTAACCGAAGCGCACGTTCTCGAACCGGACATGGCCGCGTTCCACGTGGAGCGGCGGCGCGTCGGGAATGTCCTTCACTTCCTCGGGCGTATCGAGCAGCCGGAACATCTCGTCCATGTCGGTCAGGCCCTGGCGGATCGTTCGATAGACGGTGCCGAGCATGTCGAGCGGGCGGAAGAGCTGGGTCAGCAGCGCATTCACCACGACCAGGTCGCCGGTGCTGAACTGCCCCCGGCTCCAGCCCCACACGGTATAGGCCATCGCCCCGCCCATCAGCAGGTTGGTGATCAGGCTCTGCCCGATGTTCATTGCGGCGAGGCTGGTCTCGATCTTGACCGTCGAGCGCGCGAGGTTCTCGACCGCCTTGCCGTAGAGCTTGCGCTCCCGCTCCTCGGCGTTGAAATATTTCACCGTCTCGAAGTTGAGCAGGCTGTCCACCGCGCGTGCCGTGGTCGCGGTATCGTGGCTGGTCCATTCCTCGCGCAGGCGCACGCGCCAGTCGGTCACCGCCTTGGTGAACCAGATGTAGGCGACCACCGCCACCGCGGTCGCGCCGACCAGTCCGGCCCCGAACTCGGTCCAGAACAGCACCGCTACGATGGCGAGCTGGAGGATGGTCGGGGCGAGGTTGAACAGCAGGAAATAGAGCATCATGTCGATGCTCTTCGATCCCCGCTCGATGATCTTGGTGACGGCGCCCGTGCGCCGCTCGAGGTGGAAACGCAGGCTCAGTCCGTGGAGGTGGGCGAAGGTCTGCTCGGACAATTGCCGGGTGGCTTCCTGGCCGACCGTCTCGAAAATGCCGTTGCGCAGATTGTCGAGCAGCACGCCGCCGAACCGGGCGAGCGCAAAGGCCGCGACCAGCGCGATCGCGACCGACGCCGCATCGGGAGCGCCGGTCGTCATCCGGTCGACCGCGCCGCCGAACGCCTTGGGCAGGACGATGGTGGTAAGGGTGATCGACGCCACCACCATGATGAAGGCGATCACCACGCGCAGCTTCAGCGCCGGGCGCCCCTCCGGCCAAAGGAACGGCAGGAAGCGCAGCAGGACCTTGAAACCGCTCGGTTCGCGGTTGGTGGTCGGGTCGGTGATGAGCGGAGGCATGTCGCTCCAAGGTAGTGCGCCGGAGGGCCCACGCAAACCCGCAGCCGAAACGACTGGAACGATGCGATTATTTGGCCGTTTTTCCAGCAAGTCACCTTGCGGGGTTAAGCACATGGGTCCGGTTTCCTACGTCATTGCCATCCTGGGTTGCGCCGACGGCGGTGCTGCCTGCCAGCAGGTCGCGATCGCGCCCGCGCGCTACGAAAGCGCCGCTTCGTGCGAAGCCGCCACCGGCAACGTGCTCGCCGAGAGCACCGACTTCGACTTCCCGACCATCGTCGCCCGCTGCCGCAGCGCGAAGAACCCGGCCGCCGAGCGCAAGGCGCCGCCGCGCAGCACTCTCGTCAAGCAGGGCTAGGCTCCGTCATGGCCGAGGTGCTGGATCCGCCCACCCGCGAGGAGCCCGGACTGCCGGGCAACGAGCATGAGCTCGACCCGAAGCCAGAATGGCAGCCGCGCTACGCCGGGTCGGGCCGGCTCAAGGGCAAGGTGGCGATCGTCACCGGCGGCGACAGCGGCATCGGCCGCGCGGTCGCCGTGCTGTTCGCCCGCGAAGGCGCCGACGTCGCGATAATGTACCTGAACGAGCATGAGGATGCGGCGGACACCCGCAAGTTCGTCGAGGCCGAGGGCCGCCGCGCCATTTGCATCCCCGGCGACCTCGGCGACCGCGACTTCTGCTTCAAGGCCGTGCAGCAGGTGGTCGACGCCTTCGGCAAGCTCGACATCCTGATCAACAATGCCGGCGAGCAGCATCCCGACGAAAAGATCGAGGACATCACCGAGCAGCAGCTTCGCCGCACGTTCCAGAGCAACATCTTCTCGATGTTCTTCATGGTCCAGGCGGCGATGCCACACCTCAAGAAGGGTGCCGCGATCGTGAATTGCACGTCGGAGACGATGTACAAGGGCGCGCCGATCCTGCTTGATTATTCGGCGACCAAGGGGGCGATCACCGCCTTCACCCGCAGCCTCGCCAAGAATCTTGTGGAGCAGGGCATTCGCGTGAACGGCGTCGCGCCGGGCCCTATCTGGACCCCGCTCAACCCGTCAGGCGGGCAGCCGCCCGAGAAGATGCCCGAATTCGGCAAGAAGACCCCGATGGGACGGCCGGGCCAGCCCAACGAGGTCGCCCCGAGTTTCCTGTTCCTGGCCTGCGACGACGCCAGCTACATGACCGGACAGGTGCTTCATCCGGATGGCGGCAACACCACCCAGAGCTAGGGCTCACTGATAGGCGACCTGGATGTCGATGGTGCCGGTGTAGACACCGTCGGCCATGGTCGAAGTGAGGCCAAGCGTCCCGCCGACCTCGAACAAACGTCCCGGATTGCCGCTATTGTCGATCGTCACGCTGGCCGGATAGCTGAGCGTCAGCGCAAGCGTCGCGCCGGCGCCGTTGGTCAGGGTCACGGTCGGCGTCGGCGAGCTGATCAGTGCCACTTGGTTGTTGCTGCCGGTGAGGCGAAACTGCGCGGTGGTGAAGACGCCCGAACAGGTCAGGCCCGCCCCGCTTCCGCAGGTCCGGCCGGTGGGGCTGATGATGACGTTCTGGGTGCCGGTGAAGGTGCCGAGGAGGACGGTCCCGAACTGCAGGTTGCGCAAGGCGGTCAGCTGCAGCGGCTTCATCACGTTGACGCTGGCCGTCGCCTTGGGCCCGGTGGTCCCAACGCTCTGCGCCAGGGCTGGAGCGGGGGCCAGGGCGAGCAGGCCCGTCGCCAGGAGGAGAAGCGGCCGCATCGTCACAGATAGTCCACCGTGATCGGCACGTCGCCGCGATATTCGCCCTCGGCGTCGCCGCTGATGAACAGCTCGCCGCCGAAGCGGACTCGCAGCCGGCCCTCGCCATCGAGGCGCGGGATGATCGGCAGGTCGCTGCTGATACGGGTGATCGCAAGCGCTCCGCCGGCGAAGCCGAACAGGTCGATGCGCGTGGGAAGGTCGACCCGGACCTGGCGGCCGGGCTCGCCGCGGATGACGACCTCGCCGGTCATCGCCCGCCCGGTGAGGGCCGCAACGGCGCCGCTGGTGGCGCGCGACCCGTCCGGAGTGAGCCGGGCGGTGCCACCGGCCGGCCCGGTCAGGATCACCCGGTCGAAATCGAGGCTGGTCTGGACCTCCAGCGCCATCGGCACGGCACTGGCCGTCTCGTTTGCCGTCAGGCCTCCGTCCGTGCCGTCGCACAGGCGGCACGGCGCCGGCTCGGCCGCGGCGGACGCCGGGGCAAGCAGGCAAGCAAGTGCAAAGGCCGTGTTCCAGCGCATCGCAGCGCAATAGCTCCGAAATGGTGTAAGCTTGGTAAAAGCGCCGCTAACCATTGTCGCCGCACCCCGAATGCCCACATCGGAGGCAAAGGAGTGAGCCTGCATGACCGACCAGAACACCACTTCCGAGCTTCCCCACGACGACCGCGAGTGGCTTGAGAAGCTGGGCCCCGAGCGTTTCCAGATCCTCCGCAAGCATGGCACCGAAGCGCCGTGGACCGGCGCGCTTCTCGGCAACAAGGCGCCGGGCGAATATGTCTGCGGTGGCTGCGGCGCGCCTCTGTTCGAGAGCGACACCAAATATGACAGCGGCAGCGGCTGGCCCAGCTTCACCGCGCCGGTGGAAGAGGGAGCGGTGAGCAACATCGAGGACAACAGCCTCGGCATGCGCCGGGTCGAAGTGCGCTGCGCCAAGTGCGCGGGGCACCTTGGCCATGTGTTCCCCGACGGTCCGGGCCCCGAGGGGCTTCGTTACTGCATCAATTCGGCAAGCCTCGACTTCAAGCCCGAGGAGTGACGGCCGGCGGTGGCGCCAGGGTAAAATCCCGGCGCCACCGGCCAAGTCTTGCCGCCCAACGACTTAGACCCTAACCCTTCCCCTTCATGGCCAGGCAGCCCGTCCGTTCTCGCTCCGCATCGGCTGCCGCCGCTCCCTCGCTGGGCGTTGGAGGCTGGCTGCTGAGGCTATTCAAATGGGGCCTGGTGGCAGCCTTGCTCGGGCTGGTCGCGCTGGGTGTCGCGGTGGCGGTGGCCTACACCCAGCTGCCCTCCTACCAGAGCCTCTCCAACCGCGACGACCTCGGCCAGAATATCCGAGTCCGCTCGGCCGACGGCAAGCTCTTGGTCCAGCTCGGTCCCAACCTTGGCCAGTGGATCCCCTACGACCGTATCCCGCCGACCATGCGCGCGGCGATGATCGCGGTCGAGGATCGCCGTTTCCGCAGCCACCCGGGGGTCGATCCGATCGGGCTTGGCCGTGCCGTGGTCAGCTCGGTGGCGAGCGGCGGGCGGGTGCGGGCGACTTCGACCATCACCCAGCAGCTCGCGCGCAACATCTTCCTGACCAACAGCCGGACGTTCGGCCGCAAGGCGCGCGAGGGCGTCCTGGCGCTCGCGCTGGAGGCCAAATTCTCCAAGGACCAGATCCTCGAACTCTATCTCAACCGGGTCTATTTCGGCGGCGGGGCCTACGGGATCGATGCCGCCAGCCGGACCTTCTTCGGCCATTCGGCAAGTCGCCTGAGCCTGGGCGAGGCGACCATCATCGCGGGCCTCGTCAAGGCGCCGAGCAACTACAGTCCGACCGCCGACATCGAAGCGGCACGCGGCCGCGCCGGCGTGGTGCTCAATTCGATGGTCCGCAACGGCTTCGTCACCGCTGACGCGGCGGCCAGCGTCGATCCGGCGCAGATCATGGTCCAGCCGAGCACCAAGCAGAACAGCGTGCGCTATTTCACCGACTGGGCGCTGCCCCAGCTCGACACGCTGATCGACGAAACCAACGAGCCGATCGAGGTGTGGACCACGCTCGACACCACCATGCAGGGCGCGGCGGACCGGGCGATCAACGCCAACACGCCCACCGGGGCCCAGGGCGCGCTGGTGGCGCTGGACCGGGACGGCGCGGTTCGGGCGCTGGTCGGCGGCCGGGATTATGTGTCGAGCATCTACAATCGCGCGACCCAGGCGCAACGCCAGCCCGGCTCGGCGTTCAAGCTGTTCGTCTATCTCGCCGCGCTCGAATCGGGGATGAAGCCGACCACCACCGTGGTCGACGAGCCGATCGAGATCGAAGGCTGGCGGCCGCGCAATTCGACCCGCACCCACCTTGGCGCGGTCAGCCTGCGTGAAGCCTTTGCCCGCTCGATCAACACCATCAGTGCCAAGATCGGCGCCGAACTCGGCTTCGGCACCATCGCCGACATGGCGCGGCGGTTCGGGATTACGTCGAGCATCTCGACCTACCCCTCGATGGTGCTCGGCACCTCCGACGTGCGGCTGATCGACATGACCCGCGCCTATGCCGCGGTGGCTGCGCGCGGCGTGTCGGTGAGCCCTTATGCGATCACCCGGGTGACCAGCGCCGATGGCCGCCTGCTGTACCGGCACAGCGCGTCCGAGGAGCGCACCCTGGTCGCACCATGGGTTGCCGCCGGCATGACCGACCTGCTGCAGACCGCGGTGATGAGCGGCACCGGCCGCGCGGCGCAGATCGGGCGTCCGGTCGCCGGCAAGACCGGCACCACGCAATCCAACCGCGACGGCTGGTTCATCGGCTTTTCCAGCGGAATCACCGCGGGCGTGTGGATGGGACGCGACGATTCCAAGGCGATTTCGGGCCTGCAGGGCGGTACCGCCCCGGCCCGCGCCTTCCGCGATTTCATGGTTCGCGCAGTGGCCAATCGCCCGGTCGAGCAGTTCCAGACCGAGGTGCCGATGCCCGACTGGCAGCTCGAGCCCGGTGAGGAAAACTACTTCGGCAACGAGCAGCTTCCGCTGGAGCCGCTGGTCGACGAGAACGGCAATCCGATCGGCACCGCGCTCGAGGATCCGCTGGCGCCGGTCGCGCCGTTCCCGGATCAGCAACAGCAGCAGCCACAGCCCCAACAACAGGGCCCGACCCCCGACCAGACCGAGGTCGACCGGATCTTCAGCAGCGCGCCGCCGCCGCCCGAACGTCCGCAGCCCGCGCCGCAACCGCGACCCGAGCGCGCCCCGCTGTCAGCCCCGGCCGACGGCGCGCAGAGACGGCCCGAGTCGACGCAATTCTGACCGCGCCCCCGCGACCGGGCCGCCGTACAAACGTTCCTCCGCCGCCTTGAACGCAGGCGAATGATCCATGTGCAGGCGGTGCGCGACTTCGTGCGCGACGACGAAACGCAGGACCTCCGGCGGGGCGAGGACCAGCCGCCAGCTGAAGCGGATCGCGCCCGAGGAGGAGCAGCTTCCCCAGCGGCTCACCGGGTCGCCGACGCTGACCGAGCGGACGCTGACCCCGGCCTCCGCCGCGATGCCGGCGGTTGCGTCGCTCAATCGCTCGCGCGCGAGGGCACGAAGCCAGCGCTCGACCGCACCGGACACGGTCTCCGCCGGACCGCCGACCAGCAGCCGCTCACCAACCAGCTGCACGCCGCGCCGGGCGCCGGGCTGGTGGACGATCGTCCGCTCAACGCCCTCGACCGGGATCAACGCGCCGTCGTGCAGGGGGAGTCCGGCC
Organism: Sphingomonas kaistensis; assembly: GCF_011927725.1. Taxonomy (NCBI): domain Bacteria; kingdom Pseudomonadati; phylum Pseudomonadota; class Alphaproteobacteria; order Sphingomonadales; family Sphingomonadaceae; genus Sphingomonas; species Sphingomonas kaistensis. The sequence continues at coordinate 672,743 of NZ_JAATJC010000001.1, forward strand.
GGCGCCGCCGCCAGTTGCCGGTCGATCCACGGGCGCTGGCCCGCCACCCAGTCGAGCGCGGACTTGGTCGAGTGTCGCCACGGCATGGTGAGCTTCAGGACCCCGGCCTCGTGATCGACCCGCAACCGCAGCCGCCGCGACCGGCGCAGGCGCATCATGCGCAGCGGCATCGGCAGGCGTGGGTCTTCAGAGATCACGATCGACGAGGTGGAACTCGAGTTCGTTCGCATCGACTTCGCTGATCGTCCAGCCGCGGGTCGACATGCCGGTCTGGTGGACGCTCTCGCGGCTGCCGCTTTCGAGATAATGCCACTCGGGCAACGGCTCGCCGAACGCGCGCAGCCGGTAGGCACAGGTGCCGGGCAGCCATTCCAGTTCCTCTAGCCGGTCCTTCGACAGCTGGACGCAATCGGCCACCCACTTCTTGCGATTGGGGTAATCGGTGCAGCGCCCGTTCTTGCGGTCGAGCAGCTTGCAGGCGACATTGGTCGGGTAGAGCTCGCCGGTGTCGGCATCCTCGAGCTTGTGCAGGCAGCAGCGGCCGCAGCCGTCGCACAAGGCTTCCCACTGCCCGGCGTCGAGCGTGGCGAGCGGCTTGTCCCACCAGCGGGCGGTTTCGGACGGGGGCTTGTTCATTGGCGACGCAGACTTGGTCTGCTAAGCGCGCGCATTCAAGCATTTACCTTCAGAAACGCGGGTGGGACGAGCAATGAGCAAGCGGCGTGCGGCGATCGGGGCCCTGCTGTTGATCAATCTGGCGGTGCCGGTTGCGGCGCAGACAACGCAGAGCCCCGGCTACAGCTTCCTCCAGGCGGTGCGCGATCGCGACGGCAACAAGGCCACCGAACTGGTCCAGCAGCCGGGCTCGACGGTCATCAACTATCGCGACGACCGGGGCGAAAGCGCCCTGCACATCGTCACCGGCCAGCGTGACCTCACCTGGCTTCGCTTCCTGACCGGGCAGGGCGCCGACGTGAACGTCGCCAACCGCGATGGCGACACGCCCTTGCTGGCGGCGGCGCGGATCGGCTTTGCCGAGGGGGCAAGCTTCCTCATCTCGCGCGGGGCGCAGGTCGACCGGCCCAATCGCCGCGGCGAAACCCCGCTGATCATCGCGGTCCAGCAGCGCAACATCGCCCTGGTCAAGTTGCTCGCCGAACGCGGCGCCAATCCCGACCGGACCGACAATGCCACCGGCCGAAGTGCGCGGGATTATGCCAAGATGGACAGCCGCGGACCCGAGATGCTGCGCGCGATGGACGCGGCCAAGGCGGCCAAGAAGCCCGACAACGTCGCCGGCCCCAAGCTGTAACCTCGCGGCCTAGCTACCCCATCCGAGGGTCGGGTCGATCTGGGCACTGAGGCGGCGGGCGGCGCGCCGCGCGAAGCGCAGGATCTCGGCCTTGCGCCGGGCCGGGGCGAGCGGCCGCTCAGGCGCATCGCGCACCACCGCCGCGTCATAACGATCGGCGACGATCACCCCGGCGGTGTCCGGCAGGAATCGGTCTTCGTCGAGCAGCCCGGCAAGCGCCGGCGGCACCGCCCAGAAGAACTGGTCGCAATAATCGAGATAGTCGGTCCACTTGGCATCGCTGGTGAGGTCGCCCTTGCTGACCTTGATCTCGACGATGGTCAGCTTGCCCCTGGGGTCGATGCCCATCAGGTCGGCGCGGCGGCCGTTGGGAAGCGGCACCTCGCAGATGGCGAACAGGTCGCGGCGGCAGAACAGCCGCGTGACGCCCCGCGCGACCTCGATCGCGACCGGGGCGAGATCCTGGAAGCAGGATTGGGCAAGCAGGGACTCGGGCGCAGTCGACACACCCAAGTCTTAGAACAGGACGGGAACGAAGGCTAGCGTCGCGGCGGCAAGCTGCCGCAGTTCAACGGCTTAGCGGTAGAAGACGTGGTTTCCGACCGACGCCACGCGGGTCAGGCGCCAGCCCGGGCTGACCCGGCGGGCGTGGAAGAACAGCGCCTTGCCGACATTGCTGCTGTGCAGGTCGGCCTCGACGATGCGGGCAACCGCCACGGCATTCTTCCACTGCAGGCTGTTCTTGTTGACCGCCGGCCAGCGGCCGCCACGGACGAAGCTGAACTGGCCGCGCTGGGTCAGCACGCCGCAATAGCTGGAGGGGAAGCGGCCGCGGCTTTCGGCGCGGTTGGCGATGACCTGTCCGACGGCAAGCTGGCCGGCGAGCGGCTCGCTCTTGCTCTCGAAATAGACGCCGGCGGCGAGGCACTCGAGCTCACGGCTGCCGGCATCGCTGCGGCGCAGCTTGGCAACGGTTTCGCTGAGGCTGGCGCCGCGGGAAATCGCGATCGGCTCTTCCTGCTCGACGGCGGGAGCGGCGGGTTCTTCGCTGTTGCTCACCACGGCGGGGGCAAGCGGATCGTTGGAAAGGGGAGTGGTGACAAGCGGTTCGTTCATCGTCTGGGCGACCGCGGTAACGGCCCGGTCGGTGGCAGCCGCAGGAAGGACCTGGGCGGGTGCTACGGACGAGGCGCCGAGTGCGGCGGCAGCAAGCGAAAAGACGAAACGACGAACCACTGAGTACCTAACTTTGTGCGGTGGATAGCCGTCCGCGAGTTCGGTCGGGCCGAAACGGCCGCTTCACATCGCCTGGGCTGATCCCCCGTCTCGCGCGGCTCACCAGGCGGATAGAACCGGCCCAGCGAGCACCCCGCTCAAGAACTGTTCCTCGGTTCGTCGCAATCGGCGCGACTTGCAAGGCGCTCAGGTCATTTCAGCGATGAATCGTTCCGCCGACGGGACGTCCAGTTCAATCAGCCACAGATCCGGGTCACGATCGCGGGCCCGCCCGAGCTGCGCTGCCAGCGACTCCGAATCGGCGATTTCCTGCGATTCCCAGCCATAGTCGCCACTGCGCTGGAGCAGCCGCTGAAGGAGGAAGCGGTTCTCGCCGCGCTCCGCCACGACGATCATCAGGCTGCCTCGTTCATCGTCTCCGCGGCGCAGAACAGTCCCGAATCCGCCCGATTCACGGGCTCGCGCCAGGAGTGCAGACACTTCGATCCCCGCTGCCAGCCGCGGATCGCTCATGCCGGCGCATATCCCGCCAGCCCGGCCAGCGCGATGTGCGAGCGCAGGAAAGTCCCGGTGCCGCGGGCGCATTCCTCGCCGCTCGAATCGACGATCCGCGCCTCGGCAACGAACACGCGCCGCCGGCCCGAGATCCAGCGCCCCTCGGCCACCGCCGGGCCTTCGCGCAGCGGCTTGGTGAAATGCAGGTTGAACGCGGTGGTCAGCAGGAAGCGGTCGCTGACCAGGCTGTTGGCGGCGTAGAAGGCCGCATCGTCGAGCATCTTGAAGTACAAGGTTCCATGCGCCGCCCCCGCCGCGTGGAAGCTTGCCGGTTCGACGGTGAAGTCGATCCGCGACCGGCCAGCGTCGGCCAGGGTCAGCGACGAGCGGAACAGCAGGTTGATCGGCGCGGACGCGTATAATTGCTCGAGCGCGCGATAATGCGCGTCCGCTCCGCTCGGTCGGCTCGGCCCGGCGTCAGGCGGCGAAGGGTTCATCGACCCCCATGAGCACCGCGGTCAGGGCATCGCCCGAGCGGGCGCCGCGCAATTTCTCCAGCGTCGGTGCATGGCGCACGACCCGGCTGATCGCTGCCAGCGCCTTGAGATGGTCCGCGCCCGCGTCGGGCGGCGACAGCAACAGGAAGACGAGGTCGACCGGGGTACCGTCGATCGCCTTGTAGTCGATCGGCTCGGCAAGGTGCGCGACAAGGCCATAGATGCGCCGCAGCCCGGCGACCTTGCCATGGGGGATCGCCACCCCGTTGCCAAAGCCGGTGGTTCCGAGCTTTTCCCGTTCGAGCAGCGCCGCGACCAGCTCGGCGACGTCCAGTTGCAGCCGCTGGCCGGCGATCTGGCCAAGCGCCTGGAACAGGGCGCGCTTGTTCGACACCGCCAGCGACGGGCGATTGGAATCGAGGTCGAGAAAAGACGTAAGCTGCATGTCGAAGAGATACTCTGATGTCCCGCTGGAACTGGCGGGCAGATGCCTCAACGCGTGACGCCGGTCTAGCGCTCCCGGGGTTCGACCCAGCCGATGCTTCCGTCGTCCCGGCGATACACCATGTTGTAGGCGCCGCTGGCGCTGTTCTTGAACATCAGTGCGTTGGTGTTGCGCAGGTCGAGCATCATCACCGCGTCCGACACGCTGCTGGTCGGGATGTCGACCCGGGTTTCGGCGATCACCGGCGGGTGCTCGGCGCTCGGCTCCTCCTCGGTCGGGGGTGCCGCGAAGACGGTGTAGGAAGCCGAGGCGTCATAGCCCGGACCGCCCATGCCCTCGGCGCCCTTGCGGTCGCGCAGCCGCGACTTGTAGCGCCGCAGCTGGCGCTCGATCTTGTCGGCCGCGCCATCGAAGGCAAGCTGCGCCGACATCGCCCGGCCATTGGCCTTGAGCACCACGCCATTCACCACCGGCGCCACGATATCGCAGGTGAAGCCGTGGTCGTGCGGGCCCTTGCCGAAGGTCACGTTGGCGGCGGTCGCGCGGGAAAAGTAGCGATCGGTCATGCCCTGAAGGCGATCGGTGACATGGCTCTGGAGCGCCGCTCCGGTCTCGACCTGATGCCCGGAGACCCTGATGTCCATGTCGTCTTCTCCCTTGTCGTTATCTCTTCACGCAACGCCTACGGAGGCCCACAGCGGCTCCTTCATCTTGGCAATGAACTGGGCATGGGCCGCAAGCTCGTCAAGCGAGGGAGCATGCACACGGACGGCACGCACCGGACGCTGGGCACGGGCCAGCGTGGCGGCCGCCTCGTTGATCTGGTCCTCGCGGCGCGCTTCGGCGAGGAGGGACAGGCCGATCTGCCGGCCGCCGGTAAGTTCGACGTAGACCTGCGCCAGCAGCTGCGCGTCGAGCAGTGCGCCGTGCTTGACGCGGGCGGTGCGATCGACCCCGAACCGGCTGCACAGCGCATCGAGGCTGTGCTTGGCGCCGGGATGCTTGGAGCGCGCCAGCACCAGGGTGCAGATCATCCGGCTCAGGCAGACCGGATCGCGGCCGCAATGCTGGAGCTCGTGATTGAGGAATCCGAAGTCGAACCCGGCATTGTGGGCGATCAGCGGCGCGTCACCGATGAAGTCGAGCAATTCCGCGCAGGAGTCCCCGAACAGCGGCTTGTCGGAGAGGAAGATGCTGCTCAGCCCGTGCACCGCTTCGGCTTCGCTCGGCATGGTGCGTTCGGGATTGAAGTAGGCATGATATTCGCGCCCGGTCGGGCAGCGATTGATCAGCTCCACGCAGCCGATCTCGACCATGCGGTCGCCGCCGGCCGGATTGACCCCGGTGGTTTCGGTATCGAAAACGATTTCGCGCATGGATGAAGCTATGCGCCGACGCCCAGTCCCAGTCCAGCGAGGATCGCCTCCACTTGCCGCTCGGTTTCGGCCAGGCTGATCGAAGTGTCGATGACATGGTCGGCCCGGGCCCGCTTGTCGGCATCCGGCATCTGGCGGGCGAGGATGTGATCGAGCTTTTCGGCGGTCATGCCCGGCCGGGCCAGAACGCGCTGGCGCTGTACCTCGGCCGGGGCGGTGACCACGATCACCTGGTCGAACACCGTGTCGCCGCCGGTTTCGAACAACAGGGGAATGTCGAACAACAGCGCTGGGGCGTCGCCGTTCTCGACGATGAAGCGGGTCCGTTCGTGATGCACGGCGGGATGGACGATGGCTTCCAGCGCCGCCAGCTCTTCGGGTTTGCCGAGCACCGCGGCGGCGAGCGCCTCGCGGTCCACCGAACCGTCGCGGGTGGTGCCCGGAAAGCGCTTCTCGATGTTCGGGACCAGCCGCCCGCCCGGCCCCTGCAGCCGCCGCACCGCCGCATCGGCGTCGAACACCGGAATCCCGCGCGCGGCGAACATCTGCGCCACGGTGGACTTGCCCATTCCGATCGACCCGGTGAGCGCGAGTGTCTTCATGCGGTCAGCAACGCGCGGAGTTCGGAATCGTGCTGGCGCGGGGCCGGCCGTCCGTAGAACAGCTCGAACGCGCGCGCGGCCTGGCCGATCAGCATGACTAGCCCGTCCACCGCAATCATCCCCAACCTTCGTGCTTCCTTCAGCAGATCGGTATCGAGCGGATCATAGACCATGTCGATGACCACCGTATTGGCGGGATAGCGATCGAGCCGGATCGGCAGCGGCGGGCAGCCGCGCATGCCGAGGCTGGTCGCATTCACGACGACATGATCGTAGCGCTGATGCTCGCCGCGGTTGGGCTTGCAGTCGGGAAAGGCGGGATCGAATGTGGACGGTGCCGCCATCAGCGCGTCGAGAGGGCTTGCGAAGCCGATTTCCGAGCCTGGCCCGAATTCATCGGAAAGGGCCGCGGCCTTGGCCTCGTCCCGCCCGAAGACGGTGACCTCGGCGCCCTTCAGCTCCGCGAGCGCCGCCCGCGCCGCGCCACCCGTGCCGATCAGGGAGAACAATGTCGCGACATGGCCGGCACACGGCTCCTGCAGTGCCCCACCCGAGCGGAGCGCTTCGCGGAAGCCGTCGACATCGGTGTTATGGGCAAGGAGTTCGCCGCCGCCTGCGGGAACCAGGCAGTTGGTGGCCCTGACCAGCCGCGCTTCCTCGCTGACCCGGGTGGCAAGCGGCAGTGCGGCTTCCTTCAGCGGCATGGTGACGTTGCACCCCCGCCAGAGCGGGTCGCGGCGCCGTTCGGCGAGGAAGGCGGCGAGGTCGCCCCGCTCCACCCGCGTCGCGCGATAGTCGCCGGCAAGCCCCAGTTTCTCCAGCCAAAAGCCGTGGATCAACGGCGACTTGCTATGGCCGACGGGATCACCGATCACCTCGGCATAAGGCACTCCCGACGTCATGACGCCAGCGCTCCCCGTTCGCGCAAGGCGCCGAGCAGCGGCAGCAGCGGCAGGCCGAGGATGGTGAAATGGTCGCCCTCGATCGTCTCGAACAACTGCACCCCCGGCCCCTCGAGCCGGAATACGCCGACGCAATAACTGACCTCGGGCCAGTCCGCGTCGAGATAAGACTGGATGAACGCCTCGCTCAGCGGCCGGACCTGGAGGCGGGCGCGCGCGGCGTGGCGCCACACGGTCTGTCCGCCCTCGACCAGCACCGCCGCGCTGGTCAGCTCCATCACCTTGCCGGAGAAGGAGCGGAGGTGCTCGGCGGCGGTGTCGCGCCCGGCGGGCTTGTCGAAGCGGCGGCCCTCGACGCTGACCAGGCTGTCGCTTCCGATAACCAGCGCACCGGGGTGCCGCGCGGACACCGCTTGGGCCTTGGCTTCGCCGAGCGCTATGGTCAGTGCCGCATCGTCGTCGGCGAAGCCCGCCTTCACCGCCGCCTCGTCCACCCCCGGCGCTTCGGCGCCATAGGCAATGCCGGCATTCGCCAGCAACGTGCCGCGGATCGGCGAGGTCGAGGCCAGGATCAGGGTCACGCCGTCAGTTCCATGTTCGTTCCTGTGGAGAAATCGCCTTCAACCCCTAGCGCGGCTGCGGGGATGGACCAACCGGCCCCGATCCGCACCATCCGGCAAGCCTCCGCCAAGCAATTATCCACGGTGGAAAAGGTCATCCACAGCGCTGTGGATTACGGGAATCAGCGCGGGCGAATCGCCGGTCTTGCGAGACGCGCGGTTTCCGGCCACCTGTTGGCAACCGCGGGAGGGCCACTTATTCCCCATGTTCGGCCCGCCAACAGACTCCATCTACCTTTTTAAGAATCTAAGAGAGAAAGAGATAAGGGTGGCCGACCAGACGTCCGGATCCGCGATCGACAAGCCGCTTCTGGCAGTGCTCCGGGGCGAACGCCGCGACCCGCCGCCGGTCTGGATGATGCGCCAGGCCGGGCGTTACCTGCCCGAATATCGCGCGCTGAGGGCCGAAAAGGGCGGCTTCCTCGACATGGTCTACGATCCCGCCGCCGCGGCCGAGATCACGCTCCAGCCGCTGCGTCGCTATCCGCTCGACGCCGCAATCCTGTTTTCCGACATCCTGATCGTCCCCCATGCCCTGGGGCAGGAGCTGACCTTCGTGGCCGGCGAGGGCCCGCGCCTCGCCCCGCCGCTGGCCCAGGCCGAGATGACGGCCTTCAGCCCGCGTCCTGAGCGCTTCGAGGCGATCTACGAAACCGTCAGGCAGGTGAAGGCCCAACTGGCCCCCCAGACCACCTTTCTGGGCTTTGCAGGGTCGCCCTGGACGGTCGCCACCTACATGGTCGCCGGCGAAGGCAGCCGCGAACAGGCCGACGCCCGCACCCTCGCCTATCTCGACCCCGGCAAGTTCGGCGCGATCATCGCCGCGATCGAGGAAGCCACCGTCACCTACCTCGTCGGCCAGGCCGATGCCGGGGTCGACGCCGTGCAATTGTTCGACAGCTGGTCGGGCAGCCTCGCCCCGGCCGAATTCGAACGCTGGGTGATCGCGCCGACCGCGCGGATCGTGTCGAAGCTTCGGGCGCTGCGTCCCGGCCTCACCATCATCGGTTTCCCCAAGGGCGCCGGCGGCAAGCTTCCGGCCTATGCGCGGGAAACCGGGGTCGATGCGCTCGGCCTCGACGAGACGGTGGATCCGTTGTGGGCCCACGCCAGCCTGCCCGCCGGAATGCCGGTCCAGGGCAATCTCGACCCGCTTGCGCTGATCGCCGGCGGCGAGGCGCTGGAGAAAGCGGTGCGGCGGATCCTGTCGGCGCTGGAAGAGCGTCCCCACGTCTTCAACCTCGGTCACGGAATTCAGCAGACCACGCCGCTGGAACATGTAGAGCAGCTGTTCCGGCTGCTTGGAAAGGGCGCCTGATGCTCGACAGCGCGATCGGCTTCCTCGGCAATGCCTATCCGTGGGTGAAGGCCGCCCACCTCACCTTCGTGGTCTTCTGGATCGCCGGCCTGTTCCTGCTGCCCCGCTTCTACGTCTACCACCATGCGACCGCACCCGGCTCCGCCGAGGATCGCGCCTGGGTCGATCGCGAGCGCCGGACCCGCTCGATCATCCTCGGGCCGGCGTTGGTCATCGTGTGGGTTCTGGGCCTCGCGCTGGCGGTGCACATCGGCGCCTGGAACCAGGGCTGGTTCCACGCCAAGCTGCTGCTGGTGGTGCTGCTGAGCGGCTTCCAGGGCTGGCTCGGCGCCTATGGCCGCAAGCTGGCGCGCGGCGACCGCCCGCTGGAGAACAAGACGCTGCGGATCATGAACGAGATTCCCGGCATCATGACCGCCGTCATCGTCGTCCTGGTGATCGTCAAACCGTTCTGACCGGTGGCGGCGGCGATCGCCCTCGCATCGGCCGTCCTCTGGCTGTTTGCGGCCTATCTGCTGCTGCTCGGATTTACCGCCCTGATCCGACCTGGAGTGGCGCTTCGCTTCCTGTTCGGCTTCGCTCAGACGACGGCCGCCAATACGGCCGAAGGCGTGGCTCGCCTTGCGATCGGGATCGCCTTTCTTATCTTGGACAGGGCGAATGGCTGGAGCCCATGGGGGCTGGCCATCGGCGGCTTCCTCGGGCTTAGCGCCGTCGCTTTGCTTCTCGTGCCCGACTATCACCGGCGACTTGCACCGCGTCTCGTGGCTTTGGTGCAAAATGCGATGCCCTTCGTTGGTCTTGGTAGCCTGTGTCTCAGCTTTCTTCTGGCGTTCGCGCTCGTGCGGGCCGGTTGACTTGAACCCCTCCGAGGCATAACCCGCGCGATATACGGCTGCACCGGCCCGTATTCCCTTGATCGTCGGTGTGACCGCTTCCCCAGCGGATCGTCAGTCCCGCGACTGCCCAAAACCTCCCAATCAGAGCGACTTTTCCATGCATCTCAAGGACCTCAAGCAGAAGACCCCCGCCCAACTCGTCGCGCAGGCGGAAGAGATGGGGATCGAGGGCGCGTCGACGCTGCGCAAGCAGGACCTCCTTTTCTCCATCCTCAAGGTCCGCGCCGAAACCGGCGCCGAGATCATGGGGAGCGGCACCATCGAGGTGCTCAACGACGGCTTCGGCTTCCTCCGCAGCGCCGAGGCGAATTATCTCGCCGGCCCGGACGACATCTACGTGACGCCGCAGCTGGTTCGCCGGTTCGGCCTGCGTACCGGTGACACGGTCGAGGGCGAGATCCGCGCGCCCAAGGACGGCGAGCGTTATTTCGCGCTGAGCCGCATTACCTCGATCAATTTCGACGAGCCCGACGCCGTCCGCCACCGGGTCAATTTCGACAATCTGACGCCGCTCTATCCGGACTCGAAGCTCAAGCTCGACACGCTCGACCCGACCATCAAGGACAAGTCGGCGCGGGTAATCGACATCGTCTCGCCGCTCGGCAAGGGACAGCGCGCGCTGATCGTCGCCCCGCCGCGGACCGGCAAGACCGTCCTGCTGCAGAACATCGCCCGCGCGATCACCGACAATAATCCCGAGGTCTTCCTGATCGTCCTGCTGATCGACGAGCGGCCCGAGGAAGTCACCGACATGCAGCGCAGCGTGAAGGGCGAGGTCGTTTCTTCGACCTTCGACGAGCCCGCGCAGCGTCACGTCCAGGTCGCCGAAATGGTGATCGAAAAGGCCAAGCGCCTGGTCGAGCACAAGAAGGATGTCGTCATCCTGCTCGACTCGATCACCCGCCTTGGCCGCGCCTACAACACCGTGGTGCCAAGCTCGGGCAAGGTGCTGACCGGCGGTGTCGACGCCAATGCCCTGCAGCGTCCCAAGCGCTTCTTCGGTGCCGCCCGCAACATCGAGGAAGGCGGTTCGCTGTCGATCATCGCCACCGCGCTGATCGACACCGGCTCCAAGATGGACGAGGTCATCTTCGAAGAGTTCAAGGGCACCGGTAACAGCGAAATCGTGCTCGACCGCAAGGTCGCCGACAAGCGCATCTTCCCGGCGCTCGACGTCGGCAAGAGCGGCACCCGCAAGGAAGAGCTGCTGGTCCCGCAGAACACGCTCACCAAGATGTGGGTGCTGCGCCGGATCCTGATGCAGATGGGCACCATCGACGCGATGCAGTTCCTGCTCGACAAGATGCGCGACGCCAAGAGCAACGAAGACTTCTTCGCCTCGATGAACCAGTAAGCCGTTCGCGCATTGGGCGCGAGAATCTTCGGTTGCTCGACCCGGTGGCTGTTGCGGCGTCCGGCCGAGCAATCCAGTATCGGCGCGCGATATAGCGGCCTTGCTTGCCTGATCACCGTGGTGATGCAGGCCTGATCAGATCGACGGAGTGACCAGCTTGTTCGAGACTCTTCTTGCCGCGGTGTCCGCCGCTCCTGCAGGCTTCGGCGGACCCGCCGATATTTGGGCGTCGATTGTCAAGGATTTCAGCAACATCACGGAGCCGGCGGCATTCGCCGCCTTCCTGCAGGTGCTGATGATCGACCTCGTGCTGGCCGGGGACAATGCGATCGTGGTCGGCGCGCTGGCAGCCGGCCTGCCGGCGGAGCAGCGCAAGAAGGTCATCCTGATCGGCGTCCTTGCCGCCCTCGTCCTGCGGATCTTCTTCGCCCTGATCGTGACCCAGCTGCTGCAGATCGTGGGTCTTATCCTGATCGGTGGCGTGCTTCTGCTCTGGGTGGCCTGGAAGATGTGGCGCGAGCTTCGTCATACCGGTGAGAGCGGCGGAAGCCCCGAAGTCACCGGTGACGAACATAGCGGACTGCGTCCCGCCAAGAGCTTCGCCGGCGCTGCCTGGGCCGTCGCCGTTGCCGACGTGTCCATGAGCCTCGACAACGTGCTCGCCGTCGCTGGCGCTGCTCGCGATCATCCGGGAATCATGATCGTCGGCCTGATCTTCGCGGTGGCCCTGATGGGTCTCGCCGCAAACGTCATCGCCCGGTACATCGAACGCTATCGCTGGATTGCCTATGTCGGCCTCGCCGTCATCCTCTACGTTGCGTTGAAGATGATCTACGACGGCTGGATCGATCCTCAGGTCGGGCTCGGACGACTGTTCGGCTGAATGCGCGGGGGGCTAGAGACTCAGGCCCCCCTGAACTCCGGCGACTTGCCAGGCTGACCGCACTCGGGGCATCGCTGCCCGGGTGACCAGCGACACCATCTTCGCGCTTTCGAGCGGCGCCCTGCCCGCCGCCATCGCTATCGTGCGGATCAGCGGACCGCGCGCCGAGGAAGCAGCGGTCCGGCTTGCGGGCACCCTCCCGCCGCCGCGCCAGGCCTCCCTGCGCCGCCTGACGAGCGAGGCCGGCGACCTGCTCGACGAGGCTTTGGTGCTGTGCTTTTTCGCGCCGCACACCGCGACCGGCGAGGCGCTGGTCGAACTCCACCTCCACGGGGGGCGCGCGGTGGTTACTCGGGTGCTCCGAGAGCTCGCCGGCATGCCGGGATTGCGCGAAGCGGAGCCGGGCGAATTCACCCGCCGCGCGCTCCTCAACGGCCGTCTCGACCTCACCGAGGCCGAGGGTCTTGCCGATTTGTTGAGTGCCGAAACCGAATGGCAGCGCCGCGCCGCATTGGACAGCGCGGGCGGCGCGATCCGGCGTCAGGTGGAAGCGTGGCGGAGCCGCCTCGTCATCATGTCGGCGCAGGCCGAGGCCGCGATCGACTATGTCGGCGACGAGGACGAAACCGCGCTCGATCTCGATCGCCTGTCGCGGGAAACCGAGGAGCTGCTGTCAGAGTGGCGCGATTGGCTGGACCGGCCACCAGCCGAAATGTTGCAGCAGGGCCTGAAAGTCGTCCTCGCCGGGCCCCCGAATAGTGGGAAGTCCTCGCTCTTCAATGCGTTAGCGGGCGCGGACAAGGCCATCGTCACGCCCATCCCCGGCACGACGCGCGACACGCTGGAAGCGCGGATCGACCTCGACGGCATTCCGCTGACATTGGTCGATACCGCCGGCCTCCGCCCCACCTCCGACGAGGTCGAGCAGATCGGAGTCGAGCGGGCGCTGGATGCGCAAACCGTCGCCGACATTCTGCTTTGGCTCGGCGATCCACAAGAAGCACCGCAGCACCGTTCGCTTCTCTTGATCCATTCGCGGGCGGACGAGCGCGGAAGCGCGCCGCCAGGCAGTGTGCCAGCATCAGTGCGCAGTCGGGATGGCCTCAAAACACTTGAAGCCGCCTTGCGCGCTGCGGCGGCGAAAGCCCTGCCGCCTGTGGATTTGTCGTTGATGAACCGTCGGCAGAGAGGAGCTCTACTGGAAGCCAGCGCTACGTGGAGAAACGATCTTACCGACGACGCTGTCATTGTTGCCGAACGACTTCGCCAAGCCCTTGCAGCGATCGATCGCTTATCGGGAAGAGCTGGCACCGAAGATGTCCTCGACACGCTGTTTGCACGCTTTTGCTTGGGCAAATGATCTGTTCCACGTGAAACAGGTCGCGATTGCGGCCCGCTTCAGCTAGTTGGCCCAGATGTTCGACGTAATTGTCATTGGCGCAGGCCACGCGGGAAGCGAGGCGGCCGCGGCTTCGGCGCGCTCCGGCGCCCGTACCGCGTTGCTGAGCTTCCGCAATGGCGATGCCGGACAGATGAGTTGCAACCCGTCCATCGGCGGCGTTGGCAAAGGCCATCTGGTCCGCGAACTCGATGTCTTTGACGGCTTGATGGCGCGGGCTGCCGACGCGTCGGCAATCCACCGCCGTATGCTCAACCGCAGCAAGGGCCCCGCAGTATGGGGGCCTCGCGTCCAGGCCGACCGGGCCCTGTACCAGGGCGCGATCGAGAGCCTCCTCGGGACCCTCCCGATCGAACGGATCCAGGGCGAGGCTATTGCGCTGCACGTCGAAGCATCCCGCGTCGTGGGCGTGACGCTTGCCGACGGCACCCGCCTTGAAGCCCACGCCATCGTCATTGCGACCGGTACTTTCCTCGACGCCCGCATTTTTGTCGGCGAACAGAGGGAGGCTGCGGGGCGGGCTGGCGAACGAGCAAGCCAGCGGCTGGCCGCGCAGGTGCGTGAACTCGGGCTCGCCGCAAGGCGCTTAAAGACCGGCACCCCTCCCCGCCTCGACGGTCGAACGATCAACTGGGCACGGCTTGAGGAGCAGCCGAGCGATCAGGCGGACTGGGCATTCTCCGCCTATCCCGACCGAAGCCCTTCTCCGCCGCAACTGCGCTGCGCGATCACTCGGACCACGAGTGCGACCCACGACATCATTCGCGGTGCCGAGGAGCGGTCACCGCTTTATTCGGGGATCATCGAGGGACGCGGTCCGCGTTATTGTCCGTCGATCGAAGACAAGGTGCGACGCTTCGGCGATCGCGACGGGCATCAGATTTTCCTTGAGCCAGAAGGGCTCGGCGACCCGCTCGTCTACCCGAACGGCATTTCTACCTCGATGCCGCTCGACGTCCAGCAGGCCTTCGTGCGGTCGATCCCCGGCCTCGAGCGCGCGGCGATCGTGCGCCCGGGTTATGCGGTCGAATATGAGCATGTCGACCCACGCCGGTTGGGAAGTGACCTGCAGACCCGCGACCTGGCTGGCCTGTATCTGGCTGGACAGATCAATGGCACGACCGGCTATGAGGAGGCGGCCGCACAGGGCCTCGTCGCGGGATTGAATGCGGCCCGCTACGCCACCAACCGGGAGCCTGTCTCGTTCGATCGTACGAGCAGCTACATCGGCGTGATGATCGATGACCTGACGCTCCAGGGCGTCACCGAGCCTTACCGGATGATGACCGCCCGCGCCGAATTCCGGCTGCATCTGCGTGCCGACAATGCCGTTTCGCGCCTTGGGGCAGATGCCCTGGCGACCGATGCGCTCTCGCCCGAACGAGCCCGCGCTATCCGGCAGCATCTCGACGATCGTGCGAGGCCGGCATTCGCCGCAACCGAGGAGGGTGCAGCCGACGCGCTTTATGCGCCTTACATTGAGCGCCAGCGACGGGAATGGAGCGCCGTCGACCGCAGCCGGTCGGTACGAATCCCTGGCGGAATCAATTTTCACGATTTGGCCGGCTTGTCGACGGAAATGGCCGAGCGCCTCGAGACTGCTCGCCCTGAGACACTGGATCAGGCCTCGCGCATTCCGGGCATTACCCCGGCCGCCCTCACGGCGCTCTACGTCGGCACACTCCGCTCCGCCGCATGACTGTTTCACGTGAAACAGAGGCGAGATTGCGGGATTATGCGCAACTGTTGCTCGAGGAGAATGAGCGGCAAAACCTCATCAGCAGGGCTAGCGTCGAGACGCTCTGGGACCGACACATCCTGGATTCCCTGCAGTTACTGAACCACGGGGCGTCCGACGATTTGTGGTTGGACGTCGGAAGCGGTCCGGGTCTTCCCGGAATTGTCCTTGCGATCGCGGGCGTGCGCCATATCACGCTGGTCGAGCCGCGGAGGTTGCGCACCGATTTCCTCGCACGCTGCTGCGACACCCTCGGGCTCTCCAACGTCACCATCGTCACCGGTAAGGCCGAGCAGCTTCGCGCTCGATTTGATGTCATCACCGCGCGCGCGGTCGCATCGCTCGACAAGCTATTTGCGATAGGGGTTCCGCTCATGTCTCAAAATGGACGGTGGGTGCTGCCAAAAGGGCGAAGCGCGGAGAAGGAACTGGAAGAGGCCCGCGTCACGTGGCAGGGTGATTTCCGGCTGGTACCCAGCCAGACCGATCCGGACGCGCGCATTCTGGTCGCGCAAGGGGTCCGACGAAGGACGGGACGGGGATGATCAAGGTCGCGATTGCCAATCAAAAGGGTGGGGTCGGCAAGACCACGACCGCCATCAATCTCGCGACCGGACTGGCGGCGATGGGATGGAAGGTCCTGCTGATCGACCTCGACCCGCAGGGAAATGCCTCGACAGGCTTGGGAATTGGCGCGCAGCAACGGCAGCGCTCGTCCTATGAAGTTCTGATCGGAACTGAAACGGTTGAGGCGTCCGTGCTGCCTACGCGCGTGCCCCGGCTCGACCTTCTTCCCGCAACCCAGGATTTGTCGGGCGCGGAGGTCGAGCTGGTCGAACTGGAGCGGCGAACGCACCGCCTTGCCGATGCCCTCGAAGCGGCGCCCCAGCGCTGGGACATTTGCCTGATCGATTGCCCGCCCTCGCTTGGCCTGCTGACCGTCAACGCACTGATTGCCGCGCGCCACCTGATCGTACCCCTGCAGTGCGAGTTCTTCGCGCTCGAAGGGCTGAGTCAGCTTCTGCAGACGGTTGAGCGGATCCGCACCCGCTTCAACCCGGAACTGTCGATCCTCGGCGTCGCGCTGACGATGTTCGATCGCCGCAATCGACTGTCGGCACAGGTGGCAGAAGACGTCAGGGCGTGCCTTGGTTCGGCAGTGTTCGACACGGTGGTGCCGCGCAACGTTCGCTTGTCCGAAGCGCCGAGCCACGGTCTTCCGGCGCTGATCTATGACCTGCGCTGCTCGGGATCGGCGGCGTATGTCGGCCTCGCACGCGAATTGATGGCGCGACTTCCGTCGCTGAAGGAGGCCGCATGAATCAGCAGGCACGGGGTCTCGGCCGAGGCCTTTCCGCACTTCTCGGCGACGTGGCCGTTGCCGCCCCAGCGGGGAGCGCAGAGGGCGTCCGCGAGATCGACATTGCCTCGATCAAGCCCAATCCGCGCCAGCCGCGCCGGGTGTTCGCGGAAGCGCCGCTCGCCGAACTGGCCGAGTCGATCGCTGCGCGCGGCGTTCTTCAGCCGATCCTGGTCCGTCCTGCCGCCCAGGCAGGGCAGTTTGAGATCGTTGCCGGCGAACGACGCTGGCGTGCCGCCCAGCGTGCGCAATTGCATAAGATTCCCGCCATCGTCCGCAGCTTCGACGAAGCCGGGACGGCAGAGGTCGCGCTGATCGAGAACGTGCAACGCGCCGACCTCGGCCCGCTGGAAGAAGCCGACGCCTATGCCGCGCTGGTCGAACGCTTCGGGCACAAGCCCGAAGAGGTCGGCAAGCTCGTCGGGAAAAGCCGCAGCCACGTCTCCAACCTGTTGAGATTGCGGGATCTTCCTGAGAGCGTCAGGGCGCATCTCGAAGCTGGTACACTGACCATGGGCCATGCCCGGGCAATCGCGTCATCGGCCGATGCCGAGCAGCTGGCCGAGCAGATCGTCGCCAAGGGGCTTTCGGTACGCCAGGCCGAGGCGCTTGCCCGCAAGCGTCGTCCCGGTGGCGAAAGCCAGGACAGCCGCGGCGGCGTCCGCCTGTCGTCGGCGGGGCGCGATGCCGACCTGCTCGCGCTCGAGCGTCAGTTGGGCGATCTTCTCGGTCTCAAGGTCACGATCCAGCACAAGAACGGCGCCGGCCAAGTGGCGGTGGCCTTTTCCAGCCTCGATCAGCTCGACCTCATCTGCCAGCGGCTGAGCGGCGAGCCGATCTAGTCGCGGCGCTCAGCGTACGCTGGAGGCTGCTACCCGCGCCAATTGCATCAGGGTTTCGCCGAGTGCCGCCCCGGACGGCACCGGGCGTAGCAGCAGCGCCCGCTCGAGCTTCTGGACGCGGTCGAATGCCTCGGACAGTCTTGGCGCGGTCCAGCGGGGCAGGATGCGGCCGACCATTGGCTTGTCGCGCTGCCAGACCGATTGCGTGACCGATCCGAGCGGCTGCCCCTGTTCCACCCGCGCGCGCAAGGGTGCGAGCATCAGGAGCCTGCGCTGGAGAGCCCGGACGACGGGGATGGCGTCCATCGCGGCCGCTTCCATCAGCGACAGCTCTGTCGCCAGACCGGCGATGTCCCCCGCCAGCGCAAGGTCGCCGGCGCGGCCATATTCCGCCTCGGCCTGGTCGATCCCCAAGGCGTCGACGACGTCCTCACCCAGTTCGACCGGGTGATCGGGCGACGCACCGGCATAAAGGGCGAATTTCTGTAGTTCCAGGCGGGCCAGAATGAGGTCACCGCCCGCCTCCCCCGCGATGCGCTCGGCCAGCGCCGGGCTGACCGTCAGGCCCTCCTTGCGGGCCAGGTCGGCAATCGCGGCCATCTGCTCGCGCGGAGTCTGCTGCTCACTGGCGACATGCAGCGCAGCCTGGCTGCCTTCGGCGAGCTTCAGCAGGCCGCTGGTCTTCTTGAGCGAGCCATTGGTGATCGCCACCGCAGGCGCCTCGAACTGTTCGAGCGCGAGCAGCGCTTCGACCGCGGGAAGGATTTCCTCCCCTGCAGGCTCGATCCACAGCAGGCGTGCGCCGCCGAACATCGGCAGGCTTGCGGCCTCATCGGCCAGCCAGGCGGGATCGGCCTTGAGCTGCGCTGCCGAAGCGCTGACCTTCTCCGCGCCGAGGGCCGCCAGAAGGCGCTGCGCGAACAGCCGGCTGGACGCATTGTCGGCGCCGCTGAAGAGGTAGAAGCGACGGGATGGATCCGGACGGTCCAGGGCCGATCCGGCCTTGTCCCGGGTGAGCCTCACCGCCGGCCTCCTCGCCCGGCATAGAGTCCCAGCCTCGCGACGATCTGGTCGGCGACCACCTGCGCCAATCGTTCGGCGGCGGTCTGTTCGGCGGCGAGAGTGGCAACGTCCGAACTGACCACGTCGATGCCCGCGTCGGAGCCCGCCGTGGCATCCAGCACCACCTGACCGGTAGCATTGTCGACCAGCCGGTAGCGGGCGCGGATCGTGCGCCGCTCGCGGGTCACCGCGGTGTCGCCGCGGATGCCGAAGCTGGTCAGGTCGTCGTCCACCTCGACCTCGAGCCGGTAACGCCGGTCCCCCTGCGCCGGATCGCCGAGGCGGTCTGCAAGTGCCGCGCGCAGCAGCCATCCGACTCGCCCCCCGTCGATCGGCTGCACCGCCACCGACGACAGGAAGGTCGCGGTCGGGCCAGTCGACCCGCCGCTGTAGACCGGCCGTAGGCCGCATCCGGCGGTCAGCGTCGCCGCCGCGAGGAGTAGAGCAAGCCGCTTCACAGGACGATGTTCACGAGGCGGTCGGGAACGACGATCACCTTCCTGGGGGCGCTGTCGCCGAGCAGGGCCGCAACCTTGTCGGCGCCGAGGGCCAGCCCCTGCAGATCGTCACGCGACAGGCCGCGCGGGGCGCTCAGCGTGTGGCGCAGCTTGCCGTTGACCTGTACGGCAATGGTGACCTCCTCGTCGACCAGCAGCGCCGGGTCGTGGGCCGGCCAGGGCTGGTCGACGACGAGGCCTTCACCGCCGAGTGCCACCCAGGCCTCTTCGGCGAGGTGCGGGGCCATCGGGGCGATCAGCACCACGAGCGCGCGGATCGCGGCGCTGCGGTCGGCCGAGGGCGCGGCCTTCTCGATCGCGCTGACCAGTTCGTAGAGCGCGGCGACGGCCTTGTTGAACTGCAGCCCTTCGACCGCTGCGCCGACTGCCGCGATGGCGCGATGAAGCTTGCGGGTGGTTGCGGCGTCGCTGCCGTCGGTCACGGCAGGCGCAACGGCCAGCCGCCACACGCGCTGGACGAAGCGCGAGGCGCCTTCGATGCCGCCGATCGACCATTCGAGGTCGCGCTCGGGCGGCGAATCCGACAGCATGAACCAGCGCACCGCGTCGGCACCGTAGCGCTCGATGATCGCGTCCGGGTCGACGACGTTCTTCTTCGACTTGGACATCTTCTCGACCCGCCCGGCGGTCACCGCCTCGCCGCTGTCGACATGGGTCCAGTCATCGCCGTTGCGCGTGACTTGGTCGGGGCTGAGCCAGCTGCCATCGCCGGCCTTGTAGGTTTCGTGCGTGACCATGCCTTGCGTGAAGAGGCCCTTGAATGGCTCCTTCACCGA
This sequence comes from Sphingomonas kaistensis, assembly GCF_011927725.1. Lineage (NCBI taxonomy): Bacteria > Pseudomonadati > Pseudomonadota > Alphaproteobacteria > Sphingomonadales > Sphingomonadaceae > Sphingomonas > Sphingomonas kaistensis. Next base: position 692,377 of record NZ_JAATJC010000001.1, read on the forward strand.
CAGCTTGCCGATCCGCTCCAGCGCGCGGGTCCAGAAGCGGGCATAGAGCAAGTGCAGGATCGCGTGCTCGACCCCGCCGATATACTGTCCGACCGGCAACCAGGCCTCGGCTTCGGCGCGGTCGAACGGCTTGTCGTCGGGCTGCGAGGCGAAGCGGATGAAATACCAGCTGCTGTCGACGAAGGTGTCGAGCGTGTCGGTCTCGCGTCGCGCCGTCTTGCCGCAGCTTGGGCAATCGACCTTGTTCCACGTGGAATGGCGGTCAAGCGGGTTGCCCGGGACGTCGAAGGTGACGTCGTCGGGCAAGACCACCGGAAGCGCCGTTTTGGGGACCGGCACGGCACCGCAGGCGTCGCAGTGGATGATCGGGATCGGGGTGCCCCAGTAGCGCTGGCGGCTAACCCCCCAGTCACGCAAGCGATATTGGGTCTTGCCCTCGCCCCAGCCGCCGGCCTCGGCGCGGCGAATGATCTCGGCCTTGGCCTCGTCGGTCGCCATTCCGTCGAGGAAGCGGCTGTTAACCGCAACGCCGGGGGCGTTTTCGGCTTCGCTGAGCGGGGCGTCGGCCTGATCCGCCGATGGTGCCACCACGCGGGTGATCGGCAGGCCGTATTTGGTCGCGAATTCGAAGTCGCGTGAGTCGTGGCCCGGCACGCCGTAGAGCGCGCCGGTGCCGTAATCCATCAGCACGAAGTTCGCGATCCACACCGGCAGCTGCCAGTCGGGATCGAGCGGGTGGGTCACGGTGAGGCCAGTGTCGAAGCCGAGCTTTTCCGCGGTCTCGATTTCCGCGGCGGTGGTGCCGCCCTGCTTGGCCAGCGCGATGAAGTCGGCGACGTCCTGCCGCTCGGCGGCCAGCGCCTCGGCGATCGGGTGGCCGGGCGAAATGGCAAGGAAGCTCGCGCCGAAGATGGTGTCCGGGCGGGTGGTGAAGACCTCGATGCTGCCCCCTTCAGGCCGCTCGAAGCGGAATTGCAGGCCGCGGCTCTTGCCGATCCAGTTCTCCTGCATCAGGCGGACCTTGTCCGGCCATTGGTCGAGGCTGCCGAGGCCCTTGAGCAGTTCCTCGGCGAAGTCGGTGATGCGCAGGAACCACTGGTTCAGCTTGCGCCGCTCGACCAGCGCGCCCGAGCGCCAGCCACGGCCGTCGATCACTTGCTCGTTGGCGAGCACGGTCATGTCGACCGGGTCCCAGTTCACCTCCGATTCGCGGCGGAACACGAGGCCGGCTTCGAACAGGTCGAGGAACAGCGCCTGTTCGTGCCCGTAATAGTCGGGCTTGCAGGTGGCGAGCTCGCGGCTCCAGTCGAGCGCGAAGCCGAGCCGCTTCAGCTGCGCCTTCATCTGTTCGATGTTCTGGAGCGTCCAGGAGCCCGGATGGACGCCCTTTTCCATCGCCGCATTTTCGGCCGGCATGCCGAACGCGTCCCACCCCATCGGGTGGAGCACTTCATGGCCCTGCGCGCGGCGGAAGCGCGCCAGGACGTCACCCATGGTGTAGTTGCGGACGTGGCCCATGTGGATGCGTCCGCTGGGATACGGAAACATCTCCAGCACATAGGCCTTGGGCTTGGTGCTGGCGCTGTCGGCGCGGAAGCAGCCTGCCGCCTCCCACCGCTCCTGCCAGCGGGCTTCGCTCGCCGCCGGATCGAAACGGTCGGTGGTCATGCGGGCTCCTTAAGGTTGTAAGATGGGTCCTCAGCCGCCGACGGCGGCGCGGCGGATGTCGCGGGCGCGGGTGAGGATGATGTCCTCGAGCTTCTGGACGGTGGCCGCGGCGACCGGCGCATCGACCCAGCTGCCGTTCTGGCTGACCTGCCGACTGGCGGCGACGCGCAGCGCATCGGCGCGCAGGTCCTGGTCGAGGATCGAAACCGTCAGCTTGACCCGCTCGCCGGGCGAGTTGGGGTTGGCGTACCAGTCGGTCACGATCACGCCGCCATTGCTGTCGGCGGTGATCAGCGGCGCGAAGCTCAGCGTGTCGATGGCGGCGCGCCACAGGTAGCTGTTCACCCCGATGGCGGTGGTGCGCGAGGGCGCCAGTTCGACCGGGATGTCGCGGTTGCGGCTGCAGCCGGCGGTCGCCACCAGGGTGGCCGACAGGAGTAGAGCGGCGAGCGGACGGCGCATGGATGAGCTTCCTGGGTGAAACGGTTAAGAGATCGTCGTTCCGCTCTATAGAAGCTGCACCCTCCCCCGCAACCCGTTCCGCTCCGCATCGGTCTTGTGGATTCGATGTCACAGCGCGGGGGTAAACCCGGAAGCACGTGGAACATTCAGGTTCGCCAATCTATGTAGGGCTTGAAAGGATTGGGGCAGGCATGAGTCGCCGGATGCATGGGAAGGGCAAATGGGCCGTGGCGGTTGCCGCGGTGAGCTTGCTGCTGCCCGCTTCGGTGGTGATCGCTGCTCCGCAGAAGAAGCGTCCGGCGCCGGTGGCGCTGAGCTTCGACAGCGGCTTCACGCCGGCCCAGGCCGATCCGCGACTCGCCGCGGCGCTTGCCAGCCGCCCGGCGCTGGCGTCCGATTTCAGCTTCACCCCCTCGGCCGCCAAGCAGCGTCCTTCGCAGATCCGAATTGCGGTCAGGGCCCGTGCCACCTCGCCGAACCAGGCTGCACTGCGTGAGCGCGCTGCGGCTGCGGCCCCGATGGCGGCTGGCTTGCCGCTCACGCCGGCGTCCTACAATCTCGGCGCGGCTGTGGGCTGGAAGCGGTTCGCCGTCTCCGCCGACGTCAGCAAGGCGCAGGGCGCAACGCCGGCGTTCGCGCCACGTGAAGGCGCGTCGGTGGGCGTCAGCTACAGCACCAAGAAGTTCACCGGCCGGGTCGCTGCCAGCGCCGACCGTGCCGACCGCGAGCGGAGCAGCGCGATCGCTGATCCAACGGCTTATGCCCTCGACGTCGGCGGCGCGTACAACATCAGCCGTAACATCGCGGTGACCGGCGGCGTGAAGTACAAGATCGAGCGCGAGCAGCTCGCGACCTTCCGCGACCAGCGCCGCGACAGCCAGGCGGTCTACGTCGGAACCGCCTTCCGCTTCTAAAGCCAGGCGTCGATCCCGGCCCAGCCGGCCCAGCCGTCACCCATCAATTTTTCTCCCCGATTCCGGTCCACACCGCCCAGCGCATAGGCCGGGCGGCCAGTCAGCAACGCGAGCCGGCGAGCCGCCTCCTCACCAAGCGCCGGCGCACCGGCATGGCTGCGGGTGGCGAACAGGGGGGAGACGAAGACCAGCGCGGGTGACCGATGAGCGGCGGCGCGCGCTTCGCCCTCGTCATGAACGGACAGGCTGAACGGCAAGACGCCCGGATCGCCCTCGGGATTATGGACCAGCGCCGCGCCGACGTCCGCCGCCAGGTCCCTATCGCGAGACACGCCGAGGAGCGCGCCGCTGGCGATCACCGCGTTAGCGATTCTTCGGCGCTCTACTGCCGGAGCGCCATGATGACGGACGATCACCCCCGCTCCAGCCGCAGCCGCGCGGGCGATCGCCGCGCCAAGCGCGTCGCCCATTCGCTCGTCGGTCATCAGCCAGGCCCGCGGCCATGATTGCCTTTGCATCGCCTTTGCTTCTAGCAGCCGCGAATGCCCGATGCAGCCGCCCGACTTCACGCCATCCAGTCCGCCCTCGCCGATGCCGCCCGCGTGGCAAATCGCGTTCCCGCGGACGTCACTCTGGTCGCGGTCAGCAAGAACCGCACGGTCGACGAGATCGAAGCGCTGATCGACGCTGGGCAACGTCATTTCGGCGAGAACCGGGTGCAGGAGGCCGCCACCAAGTGGCCCGAGCTGCGCAGCCGCCATCCCGACGTCGTGCTGCACATGATCGGCCAGCTGCAGTCCAACAAAGCCGAGGAGGCCGCGGCGCTGTTCGATGTCATCCACTCGCTCGACCGGCCAAGCCTTGCCGCGGCGCTGGTCAAGGCACGCTGGAACGGTCCGACCTACGTCCAGGTCAATATCGGGGAGGAGGAGCAGAAGGGCGGAGTCGCGATCGGCGACCTGCCTGCTTTCCTGGACCAGGCGCGTGACCTGCAGGTCGCCGGGCTGATGGCCATTCCCCCGGCCGAGGTCGAGCCGTCGCCCTATTTCGCGCTGCTGGCCAAGCTCGCGCGGCGTCATGGCGTCAGTGGCCTGTCGATGGGAATGAGCGGCGATTACCGCGCCGCGGTGATGCTCGGCGCGACGGTGGTGCGGGTCGGGACGGCGCTGTTCGAGGACTGAGCGCTCCTCGCGTCAGTCGAGGTGGCCACTCTTGGCGGCCTTCACCGCCAGATAATGGGCATTGTGCGGGTTGGCAGGCAGGCGGTGCGCGACCCGTTCGGCGGCGATTCCCTGCGCTTCCAGCCCGGCCAACTTCGCGGGGTTGTTAGTGAGTAGCCGGACCTCGCTGATCCCCAGCGCGCGAAGCATCGCCGCCGCAAGCGCATAATCGCGCTCGTCATCGGCGAACCCAAGGCGCTGGTTGGCTTCCACCGTGTCGAGCCCGCGATCCTGCAGGGCATAGGCACGGATCTTGTTGGCAAGTCCGATCCCACGCCCTTCCTGGCGCAGGTAGAGCAGGATCCCGCCGCCATCCTCGGCCATCAGCCGCAGCGCGGCCTTGAGTTGAGGGCCGCAATCGCACTTGAGGCTGCCGAACACGTCGCCCGTCAGGCACTCGCTATGCAGCCGGGTCAGCGGCGCGCGGCCACCGGGGGCGCCGACCAGCAAGGCGACGTGCTCGCTGCCGTCTTCCTCGGCGCGCATGGCGACGACCTGCGCCGCGATGTCGAGGGTGTCGACCGGAAGGATCGCGCGCGCGGCGATGGTCACTTGCGCAGGCCTGGCGGCAGCCAAGGCCTCGTCCTGCGACAGGCGCAAGGCCGTGTCGGCGCCCAGCAGCCAAAGGGCGGGCATCAGCCCGGCCCGGCGGGCAAGGGCAAGCGCGGCCTGCGCCGCGCCGGGATCCTCCAGCGTGCCGGTCTGCAGCGGGCCCGGGCCGAAGCGATCGAAGTCGCGCCCAGCGTCGACCAGGCCGCGGACGGTTGCCGCATCGAGCCACGGCGCCCTCTCGATCAGGACCGGTTCGCGGGACGAAGCCGAATCGCGCTGGTTGGCGAGGCCGAGGGCGGCGGCCCTTGCGCCGCTCAACACGAGCGCCGCCCTGCCATTGGGATCGAGCAGGCCGAGGAAATCGTCGGTGGCCGTCTCCACGGCAGCAACCGTCATGGCTCCGATGCCGACGGCGCGGCCGGCGCGGAGCGCGGCGATCGCCTCGGCGCCCTTGCTCAAAGCGAAAGCTCGACCACCAGCGGCACGTGGTCGGACGGGCGCTCCCAGGCGCGGCAGGGCTCGTGCACCTTGTGCATGACGGCCTGTGCCGCAACGCTCGGCGAGGCCCACATGTGGTCGAGCCGGCGGCCGCGGTCGTTCTTCGTCCAGTCAGGCGAACGATAGCTCCACCAGGTAAAGCAGCGCTCGGGCGCGGGCACGAACTTGCGGCCGAGGTCGACCCAGTCGTGCGCGGCTTGCAGCCTCGCCAGTGCCTCGATCTCGATTTCGGTGTGGCTGACGACGTCGCGCAGCGCCTTGTGGCTCCATACGTCGCATTCCATCGGCGCGACGTTGAAGTCGCCGACAATGAGCGTGGGCTCCTTGAGGTCCTCGGACCAGCGGGTCATCCGCTCAATGAAATCGAGCTTCTGGCCGAACTTGGGATTGAGCGTTCGGTCGGGAATGTCGCCGCCCGCGGGCACGTAGACATTCTCCAGCCGAAGCCCGTTGGGAAGGCGCGCACCGACATGCCGTGCCTCGCCATTGTCCTGCCAGTCGTGTCGTCCGGGCTCCTCGAGCGGCACGCGGCTGAGGATCGCGACGCCGTGGTGCATCCGTTGCCCGTTGAGGGCGTGATGGACATAGCCGCGCGAGGTGAAGAGCTCGGCGGGAAACACCTTGTCCTCGGACTTGGTTTCCTGAAGGCACAGGATGTCGGGCTGCTCTTCGTCGAGGAAGCGGCCGACGATGGGCACGCGGGCGCGAACGCTGTTGATGTTCCAGCTGGCGATCTTGAGTTTGCTCACGCAACGCCCCTAGCAAGCCGGCCGGCCGAAACGCAAAGGCCGCAACGGAAAAGGCCCCCGCTCCGGGGGCATGGAGCGAGGGCCGACCAAGCGTTCGTCACGCGAGGGACCAGCAGCGAGCCCGGTAACAGGGGGAAACCCAAGCTCATTGCTGCGGTCAGAAGTCCACTTAGGTCGCCGTGCCTGAAGCTCGCATGAACAGTAGCTAATTCAATACGGATCACCGTGACTTAGCGACCCCGCTTGACGGGCTCGCGATAGGTGAAGGCACCGGCGGGGATGGCCACATTGTAGCGCTGGCCATCCAGCTTGACAGTGGTGCGCTTGTTCTGCGCGTCGATCGCGGTCCACCCTTCCAGCATCAGTCCACCCGGCGCCGCGCTGTTCTTGGAGAAGGCAAGCAGCAAGGTGCCGAATTCCGGACGGCGTGCATCACGGGCGCGGACGATCACCACGCCGGGGTTGGTCTGCGGCTCGACCCGAGCGATCCGCCCCAGGTTCGGCTGCGGCGACAGCAGCACCGCCAGCGGCGAGCGCGCGATCGGCCAGGCCGACTTTTGGCCCACCTCGTAATCGACGAAGGTCAGGTTCTTGCCGTCGCCGACCATCACCATGTTTGCGCCCGCGCCATATTCGAAGCGGATCTTGCCGGGACGCTGCAGGCTGAGCGTGCCCGACTGGGTGCGGCCACGGCCGTCCGACTGCGTGAAACGCGCGGTCATGCTGCTGGTCGCGGCAAGGCTCTGCTCGACCGCCTTGAGCGGGGTCGCCTGCTGGGCGATGGCGGCGGGTGCCGCAAGCGACAGCATTGCAGCAACGCCGACCAGGCGCGGGTTGAGGTGCTGAAACATCGAAACTCCTGACGTCATGTTTGCAGGGGCACTAGGCCGAGCGGTTTGAATGCGCTCTGAATTGGGCAGTTCCCTGCCGTTCACCCAACGTAGCGCTGCCGCAACGCCATCATCGCCAGGGCCGCAGCGGCTGCGCCGCCGCCCTTGTCCATCTGCGCGCGGTCGGCGCGGGCAAGCGCCTGCGCTTCGTTCTCGACCGTCAGGATGCCGTTGCCGATCGCCATCCCGGTCAGCGTCAGTTCCATGATCCCCCGCGCGCTTTCGTTGCAGACCACCTCGAAATGATAGGTCTCGCCGCGGATCACAACGCCCAGCGCGACAAAGGCGTCGAAATCGCCGCTCTCGTCGGCCATGGCGATGGCGGCTGGGACTTCGAGCGCGCCGGGGACGGTCAGTGTCTCATGGCTGTGGCCGGCCTCCTCGATCGCGGCGCGGGCACCGGCGAGGAGGAGGTCGTTGAGATGCTCGTAGAAGCGGGCTTCGACGATCAGGATGTGGGCCATGTCAGGCATCTCCCCCGATGCAGCGTTCCTCGATGATGGCGAGTCCGTAGCCGCTGAGTCCGACGGGCGAGTGGCGGGTGTTGGACAGGAGGATCATGTCGTGGATTCCCAGCGCCGCGAGGATCTGCGCGCCGATTCCGTAGCTGCGCAGCGCTTCGCCTTCTTCCACTTCCTTGCCGACCCGGCGGTCGGCCGCGCGCGACAGCGATCCGGGGCTTGCCGCATGAAGCGCCACCACGACGCCTGAACCCTGCTCCTCGATCATCTTCATCGCACCGGCCAGCAGACCGCCCCGCTCCGACGGCTCGCCAAGGACATCGGCGAACAGGTCGAGGCTGTGCATGCGCACCATCACCGGCTCCTCGGGGTTTAGCGGGCCGAGGATAAGCGCAAGCTGCTCGGCACCGGTCGCCTTGTCGCGAAACACTTGGGCCTGCCACTCCTGCCCCGACGGGCTGTCGAACGGCGTCGCGGCGACCCGTTCGACCAGATGGTCGCGGCGCAGGCGATAGGCGATCAGGTCGCGGATCGTGCCGATCTTCAGGCTGTGCTGCCGCGCGAACTCGATCAGGTCGTCGAGCCGGGCCATGGTCCCGTCCTCGCGCATGATCTCGCAGATCACCCCCGAAGGGTTGAGCCCGGCGAGGCGGCTGACGTCGACCGCGGCCTCGGTATGGCCGGCGCGGACCAGCACGCCACCGGGGCGTGCGACAAGGGGAAAGACGTGACCGGGGGAGACCAGATCCTCGGAACTGTTGTTGGCATCGATCGCGACCGCGATGGTGCGGGCCCGGTCGGCCGCGCTGATCCCGGTCGAGACGCCGGTGCGGGCCTCGATGGAGACGGTGAACGCCGTTTCATGGCGGGTCCCGTTGGTCCGCGCCATCAAGGGCAAGCCAAGCCCGTCGATCCGTTCCTTGGTCAGCGCCAGGCAGATCAGCCCGCGGCCGTGACGGGCCATGAAGTTGATCGCGTCGGGGGTGGCCATCTGCGCGGGGATGACGAGGTCGCCCTCATTCTCGCGATCGTCGTCGTCGACGAGGATGAACATCCGCCCGTTGCGGGCCTCGTTGATGATCGCCTCCGGACCGACCAGCACCTCGGTGGTGCCCTTGGCGAGCAGCTTCTCCAGGCGACCGAGCGTGTCGGCGGTCGGATTCCAGTCGGATGATCCGAGCTTGCGCAGGGAATTGGGGTGAAGTCCGGCCGCGCGGGCAAGTCCGGACCGGCTGATCTCGCCAGTCTCGATGATGGCGGTCAGTCGTTCGATGAGATCGGTAGCCATGAGGCCCAGTATCACACTCGAATGTGAGAAGCGATAGCTTCCCCACCCACTTCAGTGTGCGGCGCGTGCCGCGACCATCCGCTGCAGATAACGGGCAAGCACGTCGATCTCCACGTTCAGCGCGCGGCCGACGGAGAGGCCGGCGAGAGTGGTCTGCTGCGCGGTGTGGGGAATGATGTTCACGCTGAAATGGGTCTGCGCGCCCACGTCGCGGACATCGTTGACGGTGAGGGACACGCCATCGAGCGTCACAGACCCCTTGGCCGCCAGCATCGGCCCGAGAGCCGCCGGTACGGCAAGCCCGACGCGGAGGCTGTCGCCTTCGGGGCACAGGCCGATCACCTCGGCCAGACCGTCGACATGGCCGGTGACCAGATGTCCGCCGAGCTCGTCGCCAAGCCGAAGCGCGCGTTCGAGGTTGAGGCGCGCCCCTTCCTGCCACAGGCCCGGTGCGGTTCTGGACACGGTTTCGGCGCTCAGATCGACGGCAAACCAGCCCTCACCCTTGTCCACCACGGTCAGGCAGGCGCCAGAGCAGGCGATGGACGCGCCGAGGTCGACCCCGCCCATGTCGTAGCCGCACTCGATCACCAGTCGGAGGTCGCCCCGCTGCTGGGCGGTGCGGACGGTTCCCACGTCGGTGATGATGCCGGTGAACATGGTTCAGTTTTCCTCGGAGCGGACGCGCTCGTAGACTTCGAGCCGGTCGATGCCAAGCTGGCGCCCGTCGCGCGGCTCCCACCGGCCATGCGCATCGCCGATCGCGTCGAGCCCGATATAGCCGACGCTCTGCCGCCCCTCGCCGATGATGATGGGCGCGCGGTAGAGGAGAATGCGGTCGACCAGGTCCTCGGCGAGGAAGGCAGTGGCGGTGGACGAACCGCCTTCGACCAGCAGGTCGTTGACGTCATGAAGCCGGAAGACGTCGGCCGGTGAGCGCAACATCTCCCACCCCTCGACGGGCTCGCCGCGGCTGAGCAAGGCGCGGCGCGGGGAGCGTTCCTCGAGCCCGGGAAGTCGCACGTCGAGCTTGGGCCGATCGGCCGCCAGCGTGCCGCGCCCGACCAGGATCATGTCGCAATGGGCGCGTTCGAGGTGAACATGGGCGCGCGCGTCCTCGCCGGTGATCCACTTTGATTCGCCCGAGGGAAGCGCGATCTTGCCGTCGATCGACAGCGCGAGCTTGAGGGTGATGCGGGGGCGCCCGAGCGCCTGCCGCGTGAGCCAGCCGGCCATGCCGTCGCGGGCCAGGTCGGCGCCCGGGCCAAGGCGGACGTCGATCCCGGCGCCGCGAAGACGCTGCAGCCCCTCGCCCGCGGTGCGCGGATCAGGATCCTCGATCGCCGCGACCACTGCGGCGACGCCGCTGGCGAGGATCAGGTCGGTGCACGTCGGCCCCCGCGGGCTGCGGTGATTGCACGGTTCTAGCGTTGTGTAGAGCGTCGCGCCGGACGCGCGCTCGCCGGCAAGGGCGAGGGCGATGGATTCGGCATGGGGCCGTCCGCCGGGGGCCGTCGCGCCCTGGCCGACAATGTCGCCATCGGCGCCGACGATCAGGCAACCGACGTTGGGGTTGGGAGCCGTCGTTCCACGCGCGGCGGCACCCAGCCGGGCCGCCTCCGCCATCCACTCGGCGTCACTCCTCGATGCCGAAGCTATTGGCGATCTCCTTGAACTGCTCCTGCCGGACCGCGGCCCGCTCCTCGCGCGCCTTCTGGTCCTTGACCTGGTCGGCCTTGATCTCGGCATCGGTGCGATTGGCCGACCAGCTTTCCGGGTAGATGACGGTCACCGGCGGGGCGGTGTTCACCTTGGCGTCGAGGAAGAAGACCACGATGATGACCACCGTGAAGAGGATGCTGAGTCCGGCGGCGATGGTTTGCTCGCGGCCGCGCCGGCGGAACACGGCCCGAAGGTCGCGCAACGCCGTCCTGGGACTGTGCATCGGAGGAAAAAAGCCCATGGCGGGGATGTAGGGGGTCAGGTGCCGCGCGGCAATTGGACCGCTCTCACCGGTGCGAGAGCGGTCCGCATCGTCATTCCTCCAGCTCGAACCGCAGCGTGATGGTCAGTACCGAAGCCACCGCGCGGCCGTCCTCGGTGGCTGGCCGGTAGCGCCAGTAACGGACGAGATGGTTGCGGGCCGCAGCGAGGAAAGCGGGATCGGCGGCGGCGAGTGGTTCGACCGCGGTCACCCGCCCGCGGGCATCGATCGACAGGCGCAGTCGAAGCACCGCCTCGGCCTCGGTCCGCCGCATCGATTCGGGGTAAGGCGGCCGAAGCAGGTCTGCCGGAGTCGCCGCGCGCGGGCCGACCCGGACGATCGCCGGCTGCGGCTGCGGCGGAAGGGGTGGCGGCAGCGTGGCTTCGAGCGCCGGTCCGATGTCGGGCACCTGGCTGTTGATGCTTGGCCCCAGGTCGAAGCTGTCGGCGGGTTGCGGGGACTGGATCACGGGCGGGATGCGGTCGATCTGGCTGTCGGGCGGCGGCGGGAGCACCGTGTCACGCTGCACCTGCGGCTTGGCTTCGGGCACCGGCTGCGGCGGGGGCGGCGGCAGCGGGACGTTATAAATCTCGGTCCGGCCCGGTGGCGCCAAGCCATCGACGTGCATCTTGGCGGTAATCAGCAATCCGATCGCGATCGCATGTCCGGCGACGATCATCACCAGGGTGGGAGGACTGAGCCGGCGCCGGCTCCTCTGGTTGGCGGCATAGGCAAGCATGGCAACCTCCTCTTCATCGCGAGTCGATGTAGAGGATGTTACATCATTACATTTAAGGTGCAAGCGCTCTGGTCAGCGCCGGCCGGACACACGAAATGGCGGTCAGGTCCTGGCGCCGGCTTCCAGCCGCGCGAGGCTGCGCTTGCGCCCGATCAGCCGTAGCAGGGGCGCCATCTCGGGTCCGCTTTCCCGGCCCGTCAGTGCCAGCCGCAGCGGCTTGAACAGCGCCTTGCCCTTGCGGCCGGTGTCAGCCTTCAGCTGGTCGGTGAGGGCGTGCCAGGGATCGGCCGACCAATCGACCGCGGCGGCCAAAGCGGCGGCCTCCGCGAGGAAGGCGCGATCCTCGGCTGGGAGGTCGGGGGCCGCAAGGTCGCCTTGCACGACTTCCTGCCAGGCATCGATTTCGGTGACGTGGTCGAGCGCGGTCCGAAGGACGCTCCAGCTGCCCTCGTCCACCCACGCCGGCACGCGTTCGGCCACCGCGGCGAACGGCATGGCGTGCAGCAGCCGGGCATTCAGCTGCTCGACCTCACCCATATCGAAATGCGCTGGGGCACGCCCGAAGTGCGCGAAGTCGAAGCTCGCCGCCAGTGGCTCGAGGTCGGCAACCGCCTCGACCGGCTGGCTGGTGCCGAGCCTCGCGAGCAGGCTCAGCAAGGCCATCGGCTCCAGCCCGCGCTCCTGCATCTCGCCGACACCGACCGCACCGAGGCGCTTCGACAGCTTGCCCTCAGCAGCCACCAGCAAGGCTTCGTGAGCAAGCCGCGGCGGCTCGGCGCCGAGCGCAGCGAACATCTGCAATTGGACCGCGCTGTTGGACACGTGGTCCTCGCCCCGAACGATGTGGGTGATGCCAAGGTCGATGTCGTCGATTACGCTTGGCAGCAGATACAGCCAGCTGCCATCGGCGCGGCGGATGACGGGGTCCGACAGCAGGTGCGGGTCGAACTTCTGTTCGCCGCGGACCAAATCGTCCCACCCGATCGGCTGCTCATGGTCGAGGCGGAAGCGCCAGTGCGGTGCACGGCCCTCGACCGGCGTATTCTCGCCCTCGGGCCGCTCGTAGATCGGCGGCAGGCCACGCCCGAGCAGGATCTTGCGGCGAAGGTCGAGCTCCTCCGGAGTCTCGTAGCAAGCATAGATGCGGCCCGCTGCGCGCAATTGCTCGAACTGCCGCTCATAGAGGGCGAAGCGATCGGACTGGCGGACCATGTCGTGCGGGTGCAGCCCGAGCCAGGCGAGATCGGCATGGATCGCCTGCTCGGCCTCTGCCGTCGAGCGCTCGCGGTCGGTGTCGTCGACCCGCAGCAGGAACCGTCCGCCATGCCGCCTGGCGAACAGGAAGTTGTGCAGCGCCGTGCGGATGTTGCCGACATGCAGGCGGCCGGTCGGCGAGGGGGCAAAGCGGGTAACGACGGTCATGGCCGTGCGCCTATCGCCCTCGGGCGGCCAAGGCTAGTTGCGGCCGAACCATCTCAATCGCCGGTCCGGAACGCATTGGTGATCGGATAGCGGCGGTCGCGGCCGAAGTTGCGGCCGCCCAGCTTGACCCCGGGCGGGGCCTGCCGGCGCTTGTATTCGGCGCGCAGAACCATCGTTTCCAGACTTGCGACCAGCGCGACCTCGCTGCCGGTTTCCGACGCGACCTCGTGGACGCTGAGCTCGCGATCGATCAGCCCGTGGAGGATGGGATCGAGCTTTTCATAAGGCGGCAGGCTGTCCTCGTCCTTCTGGTCATGGCGCAGCTCGGCCGAGGGCGGCTTGGTGATGACCCGCTCCGGCATCACCGGTCCGGCGGGGCCGAGCAGGCCTTCGGGCCGCCCTTCGTTGCGCCACCGCGAAAGCTTGAAGACGGTGGTCTTGTAGGCGTCCTTCAGCACCGAATAACCGCCCGCCATGTCCCCGTAGAGGGTGGCGTAGCCGACGCTCATCTCGCTCTTGTTGCCGGTGGTCAGAAGCATCGGGCCGAACTTGTTGCTGAGCGCCATCAGAGTGACCATCCGGAGGCGGGCCTGGATATTCTCCTCCGCCAGGTCGCGCGGCCGGCCCTCGAAGGAACTGCCGAGCATGGTGTCGAGGGCGTCGACCGCCGCCGCGATCGGTATGACGTCATGCCGGATTCCGAGCAGCCGCGCGCAGCCTTCCGCGTCGTCTAGGCTGTGCTGGCTGGTGAAGGCGGAGGGCATCATCACCGCCCACACCTTGTCGGCACCGAGGGCATCCACCGCGACCGCCGCCGAGAGAGCCGAATCGATCCCGCCCGACAGGCCGAGCAGCACGCCCGGGAAGCCGTTGCGAGTGACGTAGTCGCGCAGGGCGACCACCATCGCGAGATAGACATCCTCGGGGTAGGGCGACAGCGCGTGGAGATCGCGGGTAGCGCAGGTCCAGCGGTCATCCTCGCCCTTGTGCCACTGGGTGAACAGCAATTGCTCTTCCCAGTCGCGCATCTGGATGATCCGCTCGCCATCGGCGTTGAACACCATCGAGCTGCCGTCGAACGCGAGCTCGTCCTGCCCGCCGACCCGGTTGAGGTAGACCAGCGGCAAGCCGACCGCCCGCGAGCGACCGCTGAACAGCCGCTGGCGAAGGTCGTCCTTGTCGATCTCGTAAGGACTGCCGTTGGGGCTGAGCAGGATTTCCGCGCCGCGCTCTGCCAGATGCCGCGGCACGTCCTCCAGCCACAAATCCTCGCAGATCGGGAAGCCGATGCTGACACCCTTGAAGGTGAAGGGCTCGGGTAGCGGGCCGGCGGCGAACACGCGCTTTTCGTCGAAGGTGCCGTAGTTGGGCAGCTCGCGCTTGAGGGTCACGAACAATTCGCGGCCTTCGTCAGCGAGGATCAGCGCATTATAAGCCTTGCCCTCGCGCAGCACGATCGAGCCGAACGCGACTGCCGGGCCGGGTTCCTCTGTGGCGGCCACCAGGGCTGCGGTGGCGGCCTCGGTTTCCCGCAGGAAGGCCGGTTTCAGCACCAGGTCTTCGGGCGGATAGCCGACCAGTTGCAGTTCGGGAACCAGCAGCAGGTCGGCTCCGACGGCCTGGCGGCGCATCGCCAGGATCGCCTCGGCATTGGCGGCCAGGTCGCCGACTTTCTGGTTCATCTGGGCGAGCGCAATCGTCAGGCGGTCGGTCATTCAATGGTCCTAGGCGATCACGCGGGCTTTCGTCCAACGCCCGAGGTGGCTAGGGGACGCTGGCGACAAGGGGAGCATTATGAAACTGCTGGCCGGCAATTCCAACGCGCCGCTTGCACGCGCGATCAGCGACTATCTCGAGATTCCGCTGACCAAGGCAAGCGTCCGCCGCTTCGCCGACGAGGAGATCTTCGTCGAGATCCACGAAAATGTCCGCGGCGAGGACGTCTTCCTGATCCAGTCGACCAGCTATCCCGCCAACGACAATCTGATGGAATTGCTGATCTGCATCGACGCGCTGCGCCGCGCGTCGGCCAAGCGGATCACCGCCGTCATGCCCTACTTCGGCTATGCCCGGCAGGACCGGAAGCCCGGGCCCCGCACCCCGATCTCGGCCAAGCTGGTGGCGAATCTGATCACCACCGCCGGTGCCAACCGGGTGCTGTCGGTCGACCTTCACGCCGGGCAGATCCAGGGTTTCTTCGACATTCCGACCGACAATCTGTTCGGCGCCCCGGTAGTGAGCGCGGACATCCAGGCCCGCTTCGGCGACCAGCCGATCACCGTCGTCTCGCCGGACGTCGGCGGCGTGGTGCGCGCGCGCAGCCTGGCCAAGCGGCTCGAAAATGCGCCGCTGGCGATCGTCGACAAGCGGCGCGAAAAGGCCGGCGAATCGGAGGTGATGAACATCATCGGCGATGTCGAGGGGCGCTTCTGTATCCTGATCGACGATATCGTCGATTCGGCCGGCACCCTGTGCAACGCCGCTGCCGCGCTCAAGGCGCAGGGCGCGCGCGGCGTGGTCGCTTATGTCACTCATGGCGTGCTGTCGGGCGGTGCCGCGGCGCGGGTCGCGGCGAGCGAGCTGACCGAGCTGGTGGTCACCGACAGCATCTATTCCGGTGAAACCGACCTCCCCGGGACTAAGATCCGGCGGCTGACGATCGCGCCGCTACTGGCCGAGGCGGTACGCCGGATCGCCGACGAATCGAGCGTATCCAGCCTGTTCGATTGAGAACGGGCGGGCCGCTGCAGATCGGCCCGCGTGACCGATCGGCTCAGCCCTGCGGCGCGAGGACACCTGCGGCGACATAGAGCACTGCTGCGACCGGGCCGGTGACGAGCACCGCGAGAATGATGGCCAGCCTGATCACCAGCGGGTCGGTGCCGGTCATGTCGGCAAGCCCGGCGCCAACGCCCATCAGTTTCGCGTCGGTGTGGTTAAGAACAAAGCGGCGATTCATCTTGGTGGTCCTTGAAAGAGTGGGGTTGCGGTTCAGGCGATCGGAAGCGGGCCGACGGCGGCGCTGACGAACAGCATGGCAGCGACGAAAGCGCCCGAAAGCGAAACGGCGAGCTGGCGGAAGTTGAGGGCGGTAGTCATGTCATCTGGCTCCTGTTTTTGGCTGGTCCGGCGTCGTGCCGGTCCATGCCAAGGGTAATGCAGGAGCCGTGCCAGTTTGTTCTTTCCAGCCCTTTTCAACAGCTTGGGCCGAAGCAGCAATGCCGGGCGCAACGGTCCGCCCTGCCAAGTTGGGAAAGTTCACCACAGGATGGTCCGATCGCCAGCAATCCCCAACGGCCTGTTAACCATCCTCGCCAGCGAAGCCGAAAGACATGAGGGTTAATAGCCGGCTTACCGCGTTGCTTGGGCTTCTGGCTCGGCGCGCCTGATGTGGGGACAGATAATATCATGAAGAAGACGATCCTTGTTGCGGCCGCGCTGGCCGCTGTTGCCGCCGCAAGCCCGGCCGCTGCCCAGAACGCGACCTCGGCCAGCCCGCGCGCCCTTGCCGGCGCCCGCCTGATCAAGCCGCTGACGCTGACCGCCCTGCGCGATCTCAACTTCGGCACCATCGTCATGGGCACGATCAGCGGCGACCAGACCGTCAGCATCAGCGGTGCCGGCGTGGTCGGCTGCGGCGCGCCGGGCGGTGGCCTGACCTGCGCCGGTACGCCGGTCTCGGCCGGCTATCGCATCACCGGCACGCAGGGACAGGTCGTGACCATCTCCTCGGCCGCCGCCAGCTTCCCGCTGACCGGCTCGAACGGTGGCACGCTGGCCTTCACCCCGAGCTTCCCGGCGTCGCTGACGCTCGGCAATTCGGGCAGCCCGGGCAACGACTTCAACGTCGGTGGCTCGGTCGTCATCAACAGCAGCAGCGTCGACGGGGTCTATTCGGGCCAGATCGATATCCAGGTCGCCTATCAATAAGCAGCCGATCCATCCGGATTGGTGATCAGAGGGGGCGGTTCCGCAAGGAGCCGCCCTTTCTGCATGCCAGCCCGGGCCGTTCACCGCGGCATGGTTAGCGCTTCATCAACCATTGGCTGCGAGAACGCTCCGATATGGTGGCAAATCGTGCCGCCATGGGGGAGCCCGTCGCACGCCATGTCCATTACCGCCCGTTTCGCCCTTCGTGCCGCCCTGCTTGCGCCGCTGGTCGCCCTGGCGCCCCCGGCGAATGCTGGCGTCGGCGACCTGCTGGTGGCGCCGACCCGGATCATCCTCAACAACGGTCGCGGCACCGAGATCATTCTCAACAACATCGGTGACGAGACCGCCACCTATCGCATCAGCGTCGAGCTGAAGCGGATGCGAAGCGACGGTTCGTTCGAAGAGGTTTCGACGCCCGATGCCCGCGAAGCGACCGCCCGCGACATGATCGTCTATGCCCCGCGCCGCGTCGTCCTGCCGCCGCGCCAGCCGCAGACCATCCGGATCGCCGCCCGCGCGCCGGCCGGCCTCGCCGATGGCGAATATCGCGTCCACCTCCTGTTCCGGGCCGTCCCGGCGGCCCAGCCGCCGGTGCAGACCCCGGCCGACTTCAAGGGCATCGGCTTTGCGCTGACCCCGGTCTACGGCGTCACCATTCCGGTCATCGTGCGGCTCGGCAATCTTTCGGCCAAGGCGGGGATCGCCAACGTCGGCAAGGTGGTGCTGGAAGGCCGCCCAGCGGTAGCGATGGAGCTGACCCGCGCGGGCTCCCGCTCGACCTTCGGCGAGGTGCGGGTACTCAAGGCCGGGCTCAAGGAGCCGCTCGCCGTCCAGCGCGGCGTTGCCGTCTACACCGAGATCGACCGCCGCACGGTCACCGTCCCGATCAGCGAGGAATTGCTTGCGCAGGCGAGTGGCCCGGTCACGGTGCAATATCTCGAGACCGTCGATGGCGTGTCGACCACGCTCGCCGAAACGAGCGCGATCCTGCGCTAAACCGGGCGGGCGGGGGCCGAGGCGCAGATCATGCTTAAGGGCTGGCTCCGGCTGCCTTTGACGCTGCTTGCGGCGGCGGGCCTCGGCTTCGCCGCGCCCGCGTCGGCACCGCCGTCCGGTCCGGCGTGGAGCGCTGACCCGGACAGCCAGTATCTGCTCGACCTCCAGATCCGACAGCGCCTGCTCGGCGATGGAGTGCGGGCCTATCCGGTGCCAGAGGGCACCTGCGTCATTCTCGGCGATCTCGTCACCGCGCTCGACCTTCCGATCAAGATCGACCTCGCCGCGCGGCGTGCCGACGGCTGGGCCTTCAAGGAGGCCAACCGCCTGCTGATCGACCGCAAGGCCGGCAAGGTCGCGTTCGGCACGAGCGGCAACGAGGCGATCGCCCCGACCGCGATCCGCGATGCGCCGGACGGCTGGTGCGTCGAGACCGCCACTCTTTCGCGCTGGCTCGGCCTCGCGGTCCAGGCGCGCACCGACGCCGCGCTCTTGCTGCTCAACAGCGAGGAGAAGTTGCCGGTCGAGCTTGCCGCCGAGCGGCGGGAGCGGGCGGCGCGGCTAACCAGAGCAAGCCTGCCGATGTCCGCCCTGCCGCGCGTCACCCTTCCCTACCGCATGTGGCGGACGCCCAGCGTCGACGTCATGATGGACGCCGGCGTCACCTATTCCGCCGGCAGCGGTGCAAAGATCGACCACCGTGCAAGCATTCTCGCCGCCGGCGAGGCGCTGCAGATGAGCTATGACGCGCGGGTATCGACCAACAAACGCGGACTGCCGACCGGCTTGCGGTTCCGCGCCTACCGCTCCGACCCCGACGGAGGATTGCTCGGGCCGCTCAAGGCCACCCATGCCGCAGTGGGCGATGTCGAGGGCATCGGCAGCCCGGTCGCAGGCGGCACCGCCACCGGGCGCGGTGCGATGGTCACCAACCGGCCGCTGTTCCAGTCGGTCGCCTTCGACCGCACCCAGTTCAGCGGCGAGCTTCCGCCCGGCTGGGATGCCGAACTCTATCGCAACGGTGAACTGGTCGCCTTTGCCGGGGCGGATCCCAACGGCCGCTATCGCTTCGACGACGTCGCCCTCGGCTTCGGCGACAATTATTTCGAGATCGTCACCTACGGTCCGCAGGGCCAGGTCAAGCGGCGGGCCGAAAGCCTGACCGTCGGCCAGAGCGCGGTGCCGCCGGGCGAGACCCATTATTGGGCAGGGATCGTCGATCCCGGTCGCGACCTGGTCGAACTTCATCGCGGCGGCGCACCCCCCAGTCGCGAGGCCGGATGGCGCGGCGGCGCAAGCATCGAGCACGGGCTGGACCGGCGCACCTCCGTGGCGGCGCTGGTCCAGACGTTGAGCATCGACGACAAGCGCGTCACTTATGTCGAGGGCACGGTGCGGCGGTCGATCGGGCCGGCGGTGACCGAATTCGGCGCGGCGCGTGACAGTGCTGGCGGCCTGGCGCTGCGCGGCCAGGCCTTGGCCAAGATCGGCGCCACCAATCTCGCCTGGAGCAGTTTCTGGAGCCGCGACTTCGCCGCTCGTCCGCAAGGACTGTCCGCGACCAGCGAGCATCGCTTCAGTATCGATGCGCCGCTCAAGCTGGGCGGCGACTTCGTGCTTCCGCTTCACGGCGACGTCCGCGTTGCCGGGCGCAAGGATGGCGGACGGACGATCGAGGCCAATGCGCGGACCAGCGTGATGCTCAGCCGCTTCAACCTCGCCACCCTCGTTCGCTGGCGCAGCGAGCGTCCGCCTGGCGGCTTGCCGGGGCGCCAACAGGTCGAAGCGGGGCTGATCGGCAGTGGCCGGATCGGACCCGTCCGCTTGCGCGGAACGACCGAGATGGAAATCGCGCCGTCGACCAGGCTGCGGCGGGTCGAGCTATCGGGCTATTGGCGCGGCAGCGGGACGGCCGACTGGGAAGGGGCCATCGCTTATGAAGGGCTCGACCGCAGGCTGCGCGGGCGGATGACGCATGTTCGCCGTTTCGATGCCTTCGCGGTTGCCGGCACGGTTGAAGCGGCAACCGACGGGTCGGTCGCGGCGGGCCTCAATCTCAGCTTCTCGCTCGACCGCGGTAGTTCGGGTTGGCGCGCCAGCCGCCAATCGCTCGCCGCGACCGGCAGCGTCCGCGCGCAACTGTTCCGTGACGACAATGGCAATGGCCTGCGGGACAAGGGCGAAGCGCTGGAGCAGGGAGCGATCCTGACCGCCGGAAGCCGGCCCGCCGACCGTCCGAGCGGCAGGGATGGCTGGGCAACGGTCGCCGGCCTCGACAATTATCGTCCGGTCGCGATCGGGGTCGATGCCAGCTCGCTCAGCGATCCCAATTTGGTGCCGACCATCGCCGGCCAGATCATCGTTCCGCGCCCCGGGGTATCGGCCGAACTGATGATCCCGCTGGCCGGTGGCGGTGCGATCGAAGGCAGCTTGCTGAAAGACGGCGGAAGCGCGTTCGAGGGACTCGATATCGAGCTGGTCGATGCGAGCGGCAAGGTCGTTGCCCAGGCGCGCAGCGATTACGACGGGTTTTTCCTGTTCGAACGGGTGCCGCCGGGCCGCTACGCCCTGCGCCTGACCGAACCCAGCCGTTCGGCGGCGCAGGCCCTGTCGGCGTCACTCCGCGCCATGGTCGAGCTTCAGCCAGAGCAGGCGGTCACCAGGCTCGGCCCGATCATCGTCAAGGCCGCGCCTCGACTGGCGGCCGTTAACCAAGAAGTCGTCTCAGGCGACTTTCTTGCTTCGCGATAGGATCCGGACCGGAGTTTGGGGAGGTTCCCCCTCCCGGCCAGGGAGGGGGTGGTGCGGTCGAGAAGACTCGAACTTCCACGGCCTTTCGGCCACAGCGACCTCAACGCTGCGCGTCTACCAATTCCGCCACGACCGCATGTTTGTCGGCACTGCTCGGACGAGAGCGCCGGTGGCAAGGCGCGTGCCTCTAGCAGCGCCCTTTGCGCAGCGCAACAGCGCTGAACCGTTCCATTGTGGAGCAGAGGTAAACAGGTCGTTTACCTTTTCGGGCGCGAGTCCTAGCGTCGATGCTCATGCTGGCCTCCCCCCTGCTGGCCGCCCTTGCGGCAACCGTCCAGACGCCCTCCGCGGCGGCTCCACCGGTGCAGGTGCGCGCGCAGGCGCAGGTGTTCGTGCAGATCATCCAGGCCGCCGAAGTGCGCAACGGGCGAAGCGACACGCCGCATCAGCGGACGGTCCGCCGCGACGAGGCCGGGCAGACACAAACCTTGCTGCAATTCGAGTAGCTTAGGCGCCTACGGTTTGCTCGTCGCGGCAGCGCGGGACGCTCCGCTGCTGTCCGAAGAATACCTCCAGGCACGCCGCGGCCGACGGCACGTCGAGGTTGGCGCTGTTGAAGCTGGCGGTTGCCCCCGGCGCCAGTTGCGGCGGCGAGATCGGGATGGTCCAGCGATAGACGACATTCTGCTCGAGACTGCGGAGCTGCGCGTTGAGCGGCGGTACCGGCAAGGTTTCGTCGGTCTCGTTACGGACGATCCCGCTGACCTCGAACAGCTGATTGCCGCTTGCAAGCTGGGTCCGGCCATGCTGCTGGACCTGGACCGTCAGCCGCGTCGAGGCATCCCCCTGGGCGATGCCAAGCCGGCCCTTGAGCTCCGCCGGGGCCCAGAAATAGACGCCGGCGGCGACGAGGGCGACCAGCAGCAGCAGAGCGCCGACCAGTAGCGGCCAGCGGCGACGCGGTTCGTCCTCATCCTCGTCCTGAGCCGCGAACGGGCTGTAGAGATCCTCGGTTTCCATCCGGGCCGCGCGCAGGGGATGCGAGGCGCGCGGCGCCTCCACGGCGGGTTCAGGCTCGAATTGCGGCTCCGGAGCCGGGCCATCGTCGACCGGAACCGCGGCCTCGGGATAGGGATCGGGCGCGACCGCTGCTTCTTCCGGCATGCTGGCGGCGGTTTCCTGCTCGGCCAGTATGTCCGCAGTGGCGATCGGCGCGGCTGCGGGGGGCGCTTCCTCCGCGGGCTGGGCATAGGCCTCGTCCGAAGTGGCGTGGTCACCAACCCCGGCCGCGACCGCGTCGCCGCCCTGGTCGCCAACGGCATGATCCCGAGCGTCGTGCGCGATACCCTCATCGGCGGCGTGCTGAACGGGCTCGCTCGTCTCCTCGGAGGCCTCGGGCTCCTGGTGCCAACTATGCTTGCACTGGGCGCAGCGCACGGTGCGGCCGGCGGGCGGGATCGCACCGTCCTTCACCACGTAGCGCGTCCCGCACGATGGGCAGGTCAGGATCATGGATTGGGCGCTTTCTCTTTCAACCGGATACAGAAACGTTGCGTAACCTTTTCGTGAATCCATTGGCAAGCTAGACGCGGCAAAGGGCGACAGAAGAAAGAGGGGGCGATCCTGGCCGCGCTGGTCGAGTTCGACGGAGTGGGCTTGCGGTACGGGACCGGCGCGGAGGTGCTGGCCGGACTGGACCTGCGCCTTGCGCCGGGGGGATTCTACTTCCTCACCGGGGCATCGGGCGCGGGCAAGACGTCCCTGCTCAAGCTCCTGTATCTCGCCCAGCGGCCGACGCGGGGACGGCTAAGGCTGTTCGGCGAAGACGTCGGCGAGGCGCCGCGCGAATCCCTTCCGGCATTCCGGCGGCGGATCGGGGTGGTGTTCCAGGACTTCCGGCTGGTGCGTCACCTGTCCGCCTTCGATAATGTCGCGCTGCCGCTGCGCATCGCCGGCCATGACGACCGCGAGATCGAAGGTCCGGTGCGCGAGATGCTGGCCTGGGTCGGGCTTGCCGACCGCGCCAGCGCCAAGCCGCCGACCCTGTCGGGCGGGGAACAGCAACGCGTCGCCATCGCCCGGGCGGTGATCGCTCGGCCCGAATTGCTGGTCGCCGACGAGCCGACCGGCAACGTCGACGCGGCGATGGCCGATCGCCTGATCCACCTGTTCGAAGCGCTCAACCGGCTTGGCACCACTGTAGTGGTCGCAACCCACGACCTGTCGCTGATCGGCGCGGTCAAGGGTGCGAGGATGATGCGGCTCGAGGATGGGCGGCTGTCTGATCCGACCGGCGAACTGCGTCACCCGCCGAGCCGCCAGCCCGACGGGGCCCCGGCATGAAGGGCGCGCTGTTCCCGCCCGCTTCAATGCGGCGCCTCCTGCCCGAGCAGAAACGCCGCGCGGCGCCGTGGATCGTCGGCCTGATGACCTTTGTCAGCCTGGTCGTCGGAATTGCCGGGCTTGCCGTACTCGGCGCGGTGTCGGACCTGTCGAGCTCGGCGGCAGGGCGCTGGTCGCTGCAGGTAACCGGAACGCCCGCCGATGCGGCGCGGGCCGAAGCGCTGCTGAGCGCCTCGCCCGCAGTGGAGCGGATCGCGCGCGTGCCCGAGGCCGAACTGCGCCGCACGCTCGGTGCCTGGCTGGGCCCGGCGGCGGACCAGCTCGACCTGCCGATGCCGGTGATCGCCGAAGTCAGCCTGTCCGCGGCCGGCGACGGGCAAATGCTCGCCCAGGATCTTGCCCGCCAGGTGCCCGCCGCGCGCCTGACGCCTTATTCGGCCGAGCTTGCGCCGCTTCTGACGACCCTGCGCGGCCTTGCCGTGCTGGTCGCAGGGCTGCTGGTCGTGCTGGCCGCCGCGCTGGCCGGCGCGGTGACGCTGGCGGCGCGGGCGACCCTCGATGCCAATCGCGCCACGCTCGACGTGTTGCACGGGATCGGCGCGACCGACGGCCAGTTGCTGTCGCTGGTCCAGCGCCGGATCGCGCTCGACGTCCTCGCCGGAAGCGGTGCCGGAGCGCTTGCCGCCGTGATCGTGCTGGTCGCGGCGCTGATCCCGGCACGGGGACTGCTTGGCGGCTGGGCGGGAGGTCCGGCCCTCGCCGCAAGCGGACTTGCCCTGCTGGCCCTGTTGCCGCTGGTGCAAGCGGGCCTTGCGACCCTGGTTGCCAGGCGCGCCCTCCGGCAGGCATTGGCGAACGTCATATGACCATTCGTTTGATGGCCTTGCTGGGACTCCTCTACGCGCTTGGCTTCGCCTTGTTCGGCGTGTCCCTGGCCAAGCCCGCCGGCGCCGAGCGCACCGAGGCGGTGGTGGTGCTGACCGGCGGTTCCGGCCGGCTGGAGCGGGGCATGGCCGTGCTTAAGCGCGGGGAAGCGAAGCGCATGCTGGTGTCCGGTGCCGACCCCAGTGTCACCCGGGCCGACCTGGCGCGGCGACTGGGCCCCGATACGCTCGGCACCTTGCGCTGCTGCGTCGACCTCGGTTCGGAAGCGGTGGACACCCGCAGCAATGCCGAGGAAGCGCGGCGGTGGATCGTCCGGCGCGGCTATAGCAGCGTGCGACTGGTGACCAGCGACTGGCACATGCGCCGCGCGGCCTATGAATTCCGGCAGGACCTGCCAGAGACGACCATCATCGAGGATGCGGTGCAGACCCGGCCGAGCCTGTGGCTGCTGTTCCTCGAATATAACAAATATCTGCTGCGGCGCGCCGCGCTGTGGCTCGACATGTAGGCAAGAAGCTGATGGCCGCGTTGCGTTCGATCCTTTATTTCCTGGTCTTCTATCCCGGAACGGTCCTGTACTGCATCGCGACCCTGATCGCGGCGCGCTTCGGAAGCGGCCCGGTCCGGCGCGTCATCCACGCCTGGGCGAGCTTCCACCATCAGCTGGTGACGCACCTGCTCGGCATCCGGTTCGAAATGGAAGGTGAGATTCCCGACGGCCCCGTGCTGGTCGCATTCAAGCACCAGGCGATGGTCGAAACGGTCGAGACGTTGTTGCTGGTCAAGACGCCGGTCGTGGTGATGAAGCAGGAATATGTCGACCTGCCGCTGCTTGGGCCGACGATGAAGAGTTTCGGGGTCATCGGGGTCAACCGCGAGGCGGGGGCCAGCGCGCTGCGGGAGATGATGCAGCGGGGCAAGCAGGCCATCGCCGAGGGACGTCCGGTCGTGATCTTTCCCGAAGGCACGCGGGTGCCGGTTGGCGAAACGCCCCCACTGCGGCCGGGCTTTGCCGGCCTCTACCGCGCGCTCGGCCTGCCGGTGGTGCCGGTGGCGCATGACGGCGGCAAGATCTGGCCCAAGGGACTGGTCAAATATCCCGGGGTGATCCGGCTCAAGATCGGCGAGACCATCCCCGCCGGCCTCAAGCGCGACGAAATCGAGCGACGCGTGCACCGCGCGATCAACGCGCTCGAAGCCTAGGTCCTGAGCGTCGCGCCAAGCTTGGCGGCGCTTGCGACAACCTTGTCCGACAGCGCCGCGAGATCGGCTTCGGTCAGCGTCTTGTCGGTAGGCTGAAGCGCGACCTCCACCGCGAGGCTGAGGTCGCCATCGGCCGGCTGGTAGCGGTCGAACACGCGCACCTCGGTGATCAGCGCCTTGTCGGCACCGCGGATGGCGCGGACGAGGTCGCCGGCGGCAAGGCTGTCGGGCACGACAAAGGCGAAGTCGCGGGTAACAGGCTGCAGCGCGGGAGGAGTGAAGGCGGGCCGCGCACGACCCTTGTCGCGGGCCGCCGGAAGCGCGTCGAGATAAAGGTCGGCGGCCTGGGTTCCGGCGGGCAGGTCGAGCGCCCTGGCCAGCGCCGGGTGCAGCTCGCCGAAGCGGGCGAGTTCGGCCTTGCCGAGCCGGAGCGTTGCCGAGCGGCCGGGATGGAAAGCGTCGCCGGCGCCTTGCGCCAGCTGCAGGTTGGCGACCGGTGCGCCAGCCTCGCCAAGCAAGGCCATGACTGCCGCCTTGACGTCATAAGCGTCGAACGCGCGCGCCTTGCCCGCCTGCCATGAGCGCGGATCGGCTTCCCCGGCCATCAGCAGCGAGAGCGTCGGGCGCTCGGCCTCGGCGAGGTAGCGGCGGCCGAGTTCGAACAGGCGGACGCTGGTCGCGCCGCGGGACAGGTTGCGCGCGGCGGCCCGGGCGAGTCCGGGAAGCAGCGAGGTTCGCATGACCTTCATCTCCTCGCTGATCGGATTGGCGAGGACATGCGCCGCGCCGCCCAGCAGGTCGGCGTCGGCCTGCGCGATGAAGCTCCAGGTGATCGCTTCGTTGAAGCCGCGCGCGGCGGCGGCGCGGCGGACCCGGCGTTCGAGCCGCTGGGAGGGCAGGGCCACCGCCTTTGCGACGCCGGCATCGCGCGGGAGCGGGGTGGAGGGAATGCGGTCGAGCCCGGCGACGCGGGCGACTTCCTCGACGAGGTCGGCCTCGCCGTCGATGTCGGGGCGCCAGCCGGGGACGGTCCAGCCATTCGCGCCGTGACCGAAGCCGAGCGCGGAAAGGATGCGGTTCTGCTCGTCGGTCGGCAGGCTGAGCCCGGCAAGACTTTCGACCCGTTCAGGCCGCAGGGCAATGGCGCGCAGGGCGGTCACGTCGCTCCAGCGGGCGGTTGTCGCCATGCTGCGTCCTGTGGGCGTGCCACCGCACAGCTCGACGATCATCGCCGCTGCGGCGTCGGTCATCTGCTCGAGCGTCAGTGGATCGACCCCGCGCTCGAAGCGGGCGCGGGCGTCGGTGTGGACCTGCTGGCGCTGGCCGGTGCGGGCGATGGCGACCGGGTCGAACCAGGCGCATTCGAGGAGGACGTCGGTGGTGCCTTCGGTGACGCCGGTCGAGACGCCGCCAACCACGCCGCCCAGTCCGAGCACGCCCTTGTCGTCGGCGATGACGCAATCGTCGGGCGCCGCCTCGTAAGCCTTATCGTTCAGCGCATCGAAGCGCTCGCCCTTGCCGCGGCGGACGTGGATGCCGCCGTTGAGCAGCGCTGCGTCATAGACGTGCAGTGGGCGGGCCTGGTCGATCGAGAAGAAGTTGGTGACATCCACCAGCGCCGAGATCGGACGCAGCCCGACTGCACGGAGCCGGGCTTGCAGCCAGTCGGGCGAAGGGCCGTTCTTCACGCCGCGGATCATGCGCGCGGAAAAGGCCTCGCAGCCGCTGCCTTCCTCGATGGTGATCGACACCGGATTGGCGCCGTCCTCCGCCAGCGGACGGACGGGGCGTTCGCGCAGGGTGCCGAGGCCCACTGCGGCGAGGTCGCGGGCGATCCCGCGTACGCCGAAGCAGTCGGGGCGGTTGGGGGTGACGGCGATGTCGAACACCGGATCCTCGAGCCCGGCATAGGCCGCATAGCTCTGCCCGACCGGGGCGTCGCCCGGCAGCTCGATGATGCCGTCATGCCCGGTGCCGAGCTCCAGCTCACGCTCCGAGCACATCATGCCATTGCTCTCGACTCCCCGGATCGCGGCAACCTTGAGCGTGAAGTCGCTTCCGGGAACATAGGCGCCGGGCGGCCCGAACACGCCCTTCATGCCGGCGCGGGCGTTGGGGGCGCCGCAGACCACCTGCATCGGACCATTGCCGGCATCGACCTGCAGCACCTGCAACTTGTCGGCCTGCGGGTGCCGCTCGGCGGAGAGCACCTCCGCCACCACGAAGGGAGCGAGTTTCTCGGCCGGGTTGTCGATCCCTTCGACCTCGAGGCCGAGCGCGGTCAGCTTGTCGGCGATCTCGGCCACCGAGGCGGTGGTGTCGAGGTGATCGCGGAGCCAGGAGAGGGTGAACTTCATGCGCCCACTCC
The DNA here is from genome assembly GCF_011927725.1 of Sphingomonas kaistensis. Classification (NCBI taxonomy): domain Bacteria; kingdom Pseudomonadati; phylum Pseudomonadota; class Alphaproteobacteria; order Sphingomonadales; family Sphingomonadaceae; genus Sphingomonas; species Sphingomonas kaistensis. The sequence continues at coordinate 719,703 of NZ_JAATJC010000001.1, forward strand.
CGCGCTCAGGGTGGGCACGGCGAGCGCGCTGAAGCCGTAATGCTTGAGCCAGCGCAGGTCGCCGTCGAAGAATTGGCGGAGGTCGTTCATGCCATATTTGAGCATCGCCAGCCGGTCGATGCCGGTGCCGAACGCGAAGCCCTGCCATTCATCGGGGTCGAGCCCGGCGGCGGCGATGACGCGCGGGTGGACCATGCCGCTGCCCAGCACCTCCATCCAGCCTTCAGATCCGCCGACCACGCGGCGACCGTTTTCCATCGACCAACCGACATCGACCTCTGCCGATGGCTCGGTGAAGGGGAAATAGGATGGACGCAGGCGGATCGCGATGTCGTCACGCTCGAAGAACGCCTTGAGAAAGGTCTCGAGCGTCCACTTGAGATGGCCCATCGTGATGTTGCGGTCGATCACCAGGCCTTCGACTTGGTGGAACATCGGAGTGTGGGTGGCGTCGCTGTCAGAGCGATAGACCCGGCCCGGCGCGATCACCCGCAGCGGCGCGCCGTGCTTCTGCATCGCGCGGATCTGCACCGGCGAGGTGTGGGTGCGAAGGACAAAGGTGCCTTCGACGCCCTCGCGCGGCTCGACATAGAAGGTGTCGTGCATGGCCCGCGCCGGGTGGGTCTCGGGCATGTTGAGCGCGGTGAAATTATACCAGTCGCTTTCGATCTCGGGTCCTTCGGCGACCGCGAAGCCGAAGTCGGCGAAAATCTCGGCCAATTCGTCCATCACCTGGCTGACCGGGTGGACGCTGCCCTGCGGCTGCTCGGCGGCGGGCAGCGAGAGGTCGAGCCGCTCGGTCGCCAGCTTGCGATCCAGTTCGGCCGTTTCTAGCGCCGCCTTGCGCGCGTCGATGGCGGCGGCCACGTCCGCGCGCTGGCCCTGGATCGCCGGTCCCTGCGTCTGTCGCTCCTCCGGGCTCATCTTGCCCAGCGTCTTGAGGAGGGCCGTGACCCAGCCGTTCTTGCCCAGCGCCGACACCCGCTCCGCGTCGAGGGAAGCAAGGTCGGAGGCGGCAGCGATGCGCTGCAAGGTGGTGGCGAGTTCGGACATGGCGGAGGCGTTTAGCGGCTGCCGCCCTCGGTGCAAAGGTCAGGCAACGAAGGGATAGGGCGAGATCGTCTTGCGATTCTCGTGCACCGCAAGCTGCGCTCCAGCCGGCGGGGTGGCCCGGAACGCGCAGTCGAGGCGCGGGCAGATCGAGCAGGCCGGGCCGACCGGCGTCACCGGCGCGCGGTCGAGGTCGATTCCCTCGGCGCAATGCAGCTTGTGGGCATGCTCGATGCTGCAGCCGAGGCCGATCGCGAGGAGGCCGCCCGACAGCGCGCTGCGGATCGGTCGTTCGATGGTCCGGGCTACGGTGAAATAGCGGTGGCCGTCCGGGGTCTCGATCAACTGGGTCACTGCCTGACCGGCGGATTGGAACGCGACGTGCAGGTTCCAGCGCGGGCAGGTCCCGCCGAAGCGCGAAAAGGGGAAGCGTTCGCCGGCATAGCGCTTGGACACGTTCCCCGCGGGATCGATCCGCAGCATGAAGAAGGGAATGCCGCGCGCACCCGGGCGGCCGAGCGTGGTGAACCGGTGCGACACCTGCTCGACGTTGGCGCCGAACTCGGCGGTCAGGCGGTCGATCGAATAATTGTAGCGCTCGGCCGCAGCCAGGAAGGTGCCGTAGGGCATCATGATCGCGCCCGCCGCATAATTGGCGAAGCTCATGTGCAGCAGGTGGCGGGTGCCCGCGTCCGGCGGACGGGCGACTTCCAGCAGCCGGGCGATGATCGGGTGAAACTCCAGCAGCGAAAGCTGGTAGGCGATGCCGAACGTCTTGTTCTCGGGCCGCAGCAGCGAGGACAGCATCAGCAGGCGGCGTTCGGGATCGTAAACCTGGCTGGCGCCCTGCAATTCCTCGGGGCCGACCACCGTGACGGACACTCCATAGGCTTCCTTGAGGCGGCGCCGCAGCGGCTCGGCGACCGACAGCGGGTCACCCAGCGCACCGCCCAGCGTCTCGGCGCCTTCCTCGAGCTCAGGGAAGTGGTTGGAGCGGGACTGGATGAAGTCGCGGACCCAGGTTTCCGGCGTGAACAGGGCGCGCTCGTCCCCTTCCGACCCGATCGTGGCCGGGCCGAGCCGCCGTTCGCGCAGCGCCGTGTACAGGCGACTCACGCCTTCCGCGATGCCGGGGCTGTTGTCGCTGAGTTCGACGATCTCCTGGCGGCCGATCTGGAGGTCGGAGAACATCGGATCGGCGAACACTTCGGCCAATTGTTCGGCCGATCCCTGCTCTCCGCCCTCGCTTGCGAAACTGCGGATATCGACCTCGAAGCCTTCGGCGAGGCGAAGCAGGATCGACGCCGTGACCGGGCGCTGGTTGCGCTCCAGATGATTGAGATAACTGGGAGAAATGCCGAGTAGGCCAGCCATGGCGGTTTGCTGCAGGCCGCGGTCGCGGCGCAGGCGCTTGAGTCTCGCGCCAAGGAAAAGCTTCTTCGCCATGTCTGTACTCTGTCAAGAAAGTGACAAACCTACAAGTCATGACATGACAGATGTGCCTTTATCGGCGCTGCCGAATGCGCGCTGCGGTGTTTTCCTGTGTTCGAGACATGCAACAAGGAGGCCAACATGGGTCAGCGATACTGGGTCATCGGCGGCGAATATCGCGATTGCGCCTTCCGTGAGATCGAGCCCGGCACTGAGCGGATGAGCGGTCCGTTCGGCGACGAGTTGAAGGCCCGCATGGAATGGCAGCGCCTGACCTTCCGCGACAAGTGCGCGGCGACCGAGCGTTACACCATCGCCATCGAGCCGAGCCTCGGCCGCGCCTGACAATCTTTGACAAATGGTCCCGCAGTGGAGGGCGGGGCCATCACCGAGGGGAAAATACTTGTCGTATCAGACTGAGATCACCACGGCCGCCCACCTGATCGGGGGCAATGGCAACCCGTGGAAGGGTATCGATGCCGAAGCGGTTGCCCGCATGCGGCTGCAGAACCGATTCCAGTGCGGGTTGGACATCGCCCGCTACACCGCCGGCATCATGCGCCGCGACATGGCCGCTTACGATGCCGACCCGGCCGCCTACACCCAGTCACTGGGCTGCTGGCACGGCTTCATCGCGCAGCAGAAGATGATCGCGGTAAAGAAGCACTTCGGAACGACCAAGGGCCGTTACCTTTATCTCTCGGGCTGGATGATCGCCGCGCTGCGCTCGCAGTTCGGGCCGCTGCCCGACCAGTCGATGCACGAGAAGACCTCGGTGCCTGCGCTGATCGAGGAGATTTACACCTTCCTTCGCCAGGCCGATGCGCGCGAGTTGAGCGGGCTGTTCCGCGACCTCGACAAGGCGCGTGCGGCGGGCAACGAGGTCGACGAGCAGCGCCTGCTCAACGCCATCGACAGCCACGAAACCCATGTGGTCCCGATCGTCGCCGACATCGACGCCGGCTTCGGCAATGCCGAGGCGACCTATCTCCTCGCCAAGAAGATGATCGAGGCCGGCGCCTGCGCGATCCAGATCGAGAACCAGGTTTCGGACGAGAAGCAGTGCGGCCACCAGGACGGCAAGGTCACCGTTCCGCACGAGGACTTCATCGCCAAGCTGCGGGCGGTTCGTTACGCCTTCCTCGAGCTTGGGGTCGACAACGGGATCATCGTCGCCCGCACCGACTCCCTCGGCGCCGGCCTGACCAAGCAATTTGCGGTCAGCCAACAGCCCGGCGACATCGGCGACCAGTATAATGCCTTCCTCGATTGCGAAGAGATCGAGGACACCACGCAGCTGAACGGCGACGTGCTGATCAACCGCAACGGCAAGCTGATGCGGCCCAAGCGGCTGGCATCGGGCTTGTTCCAGTTCCGCGCCGGGACCGGCGAGGAGCGCTGCGTGCTCGACTGCATCACCTCGCTGCAGAATGGCGCGGACCTGATCTGGATCGAGACCGAGAAGCCGCACATCGAGCAGATCGCCGGGATGGTCGATCGCATCCGCGAGGTCGTTCCGAATGCCAAGCTCGCCTACAACAACTCCCCGTCGTTCAACTGGACGCTGAATTTCCGCCAGCAGGTGTACGACGCCTGGGCGAGGGACGGCCGCGACGTGTCCGCTTACGACCGCGCGAAACTGATGAGTGCGGACTATGACGGGAGCGAGCTGGGCCAGGAAGCCGACGAGCGGATCCGGACCTTCCAGCGCGATGCGGCGGCGCGGGCAGGGATCTTCCATCACCTGATCACGCTTCCGACCTATCACACGGCGGCGCTGTCGACCGATAATCTGGCCCGCGAATATTTCGGTGACGCCGGCATGCTCGGCTACGTCAAGAACGTGCAGCGCGAGGAGATCCGCCAGGGCATCGCCTGCGTGAAGCACCAGAACATGTCGGGCTCCGACATCGGCGACGACCACAAGGAATATTTCGCCGGGGAAGCCGCCCTCAAGGCAGGCGGCGCCAACAATACGATGAACCAGTTCGCCGCTTGAGCGGCTGACCTCACGGTTCCCCAGCGCGGCGGTCCGGGTTACTCCCGGGCCGCCGTTCCTGCCTCGAGAAGGAAGTCTTGCGTCCATGAATGCGCCCGCCGCTGCAACCGGCATCGCCGTCGACCCCGTCCTCGCCCGCTTCGTTGATGAGGAGGTGCTTCCGGACCTCGGGATTGACGCGGGGACGTTCTGGCAGGGGGTGGACGGCATCTTCGCCGAATTCGCTCCACGCAATGCTGCCTTACTGGCGAAGCGCGACGCACTGCAGGCGGCGATCGACGACTGGCACCGCAAGCAGCGCGGAAAGCCGCACGACCGCGCCGCCTACGAACACTTCCTGCGCGAGATCGGCTATCTGGTCGACGAACCCGCGCCGTTCACTGTTGGCACCCGCGGCCTCGATCCCGAGATCGCGACCATGGCCGGACCCCAGCTGGTGGTGCCGATCCTCAACGCGCGCTTCCTCCTCAATGCCGCCAATGCGCGCTGGGGGAGTCTGTACGACGCCTTGTACGGGACCGACGCGATGGGGAGCACACCGCCGGGCGGGGCATATGACACGGCGCGCGGGGCCGCGGTCGTCGCAACTGCGCGGCGCTTCCTGGACGGCGCGATCCCGGGCTGGGAAGAGGCGATCGGCGGGGGCGATCACGCGGCGGTGGCCGCGCGATCCGACACTTCGGTGTTGTTCATGCATCATGGCCTTCACATCGAGGTGTTGATCGATCCCTCCCACCCCATCGGCCGCGACGATCCGCTTCACATCGCCGACATCGTGCTGGAGAGCGCCCTCAGCACCATTTGCGACCTCGAGGACAGCGTCGCGGCGGTGGACGCCACTGACAAGGTCGCTGCCTACCGCAACTGGCTCGGGCTGATGCGCGGTGACCTTGCCGCCAGTTTCGACAAGGCGGGGCGCACGCTCGAGCGGTCCCTCAATCCCGATCGGCCGGTCGGCGACGTGACGCTTCCGGGCCGCAGCCTGCTGCTGGTCCGTAACGTCGGGCACCTGATGACCAACCCGTCAGTGCGGCTCGCGGACGGCGGCGAGGCGCCGGAGGGTATCCTCGATGCCATCGTCACCGGCCTGATCGCGCTCTACGACCTGCGCGGCCTCGGCCGCCACCGCAACAGCCGCGCGGGGTCGATCTATATCGTCAAACCCAAGATGCACGGCCCGGAGGAGGCGGGCTTCACCAACGACCTCTTCGATGCCGTCGAGGACCTGCTCGGGCTGGAGCGCAATACCATCAAGGTCGGCGTGATGGACGAGGAGCGCCGCACGAGCGCCAACCTCGCCGCGACCATCCACGCGGTCCGCGACCGCATCTTCTTCATCAATACCGGCTTCCTCGACCGCACCGGCGACGAATTGCATACGTCGATGCTGGCCGGGCCGATGGTTCGCAAGGCGGCGATGAAGGAAAGCGCGTGGATCAGGGCCTATGAGGCGCGCAACGTGGCGATCGGCCTGGCCTGCGGGTTCAGCGGCAGGGCCCAGATCGGCAAGGGAATGTGGGCCGCGCCCGACCGGATGGCCGACATGATCGAGCAGAAGATCGGCCATCCGCAGTCCGGCGCGAACACCGCCTGGGTGCCGAGCCCGACGGCCGCCACGTTGCACGCCATGCACTATCACCAGGTCGATGTGTTCGAGCGGCAGGAGGAGTTGTCGCACGCCGCGCCGCCGCCGCTCGGTGACCTGCTCACCATCCCGCTCGCGCCCGGAACCAACTGGTCGGAAGAGGAGATCGCGCAGGAACTGGACAATAACTGCCAGGGGATTCTCGGCTATGTCGTGCGGTGGATCGACCAGGGGGTGGGCTGCTCCAAGGTCCCTGATATCCACGACGTCGGGCTGATGGAGGACCGCGCGACGCTGCGGATCAGCTCGCAGCATCTGGCGAACTGGCTTCTCCACGGCGTCTGCACGGCGGATCAGGTAGACGCCTCGCTACGGCGGATGGCGGCCAAGGTGGACGCGCAGAACGACGGCGATCCTTTGTACCGGCCGATGGCGCCCGACCCGGAGGCGAGCCTCGCCTTCCAGGCCGCCCGAGCGCTGGTGTTCGAAGGCCTTGAGCAGCCTAATGGCTATACCGAGCCCCTGCTGCACGCTTATCGTGCCAGGGTGAAGGAGCGCGATGGAGTGGCCTGAACTCGATACCGCCCGCGATTCGGGGACGTGGCGCGTGCTGCATCTGGCCAGCCAGATGCTCGGCAAGCTCAGGGTGCGGCATGCCGACTGGGTCAATCACGGCTGGCACGTCGCGCTGCAGCCGTCGGCGAACGGGCTGGCGTCGCTTCCCATCGCGGCGGAAGGAGGGCGCTTCTCGCTCTCGCTCGACCTGTGCGATCACCGCATCCACTTGCTCGTCAGCGATGGCCGCAGCGACAGCGTGCCGCTGGCGCAGCCGAGTATCGCCAGGCTTCACGCCGACCTTATCGCCATGCTCGACCGCAACGGACTGCCGAGCGACTTCCACGGACGCCCTAACGAATTGCCCGACGCGGTGCCGTTTGCCGAGGACGACCGCCTGAGCGACTATCGCGAGGAGAGCGCGGTGCGCTTGCGCGAGGTGCTGCGAGTCGTCGTACCGGTATTCGAGACGTTCCGCGCGGGCTTCTCAGGCAAGGTCAGCCCGGTGCATTTCTGGTGGGGGAGCTTCGACCTTGCGGTGACCAGATTTTCAGGTCGGCGGGCACCCGACCATCCTGGCGGAGTACCCGGGCTGCCCGACCGGATCACGCGCGAGGCCTACAGCCACGAAGTGTCGAGCGCCGGCTTCTGGCCCGGCGGCGCGTTTGGGGCGGCCCCGATCTTCTACAGTTACGCCTATCCCTCGCCCGATGGCTTCTCAGCGGCGGCCGTCAGCCGAGGGCGCTTCGACGAGGCACTTGGCGAGTTCGTGCTGCCGTACGGAGAGGTTCGTTCACAGGCCGATCCGGCGGGCACCCTGCTCACGTTCCTGCAGGAGACCTACGCTGCCGCCGCCGACCTCGCTCAATGGGATCGCGCCGCGCTCGAACGGGACCCGGTCGCGCCCTGACCCAAAAGAAAAGGGCGCCCCGGTTGCCCGGAGCGCCCCTGTCTCGTCACCGAATCGAGTAGCTTAGGCGGCTTCGGCCTGAACCGAGCGATCGCCGTCGTTCGGAAGCGCCTTCTTGGCCTGCGCGATCAGCGCGCTGAACGCGGCGCCTTCGTGCATGGCCATGTCGGCCAGGACCTTGCGGTCGAGGTCGATGCCGGTGAGCTTCAGCGCGTGCATGAACTGACCGTAGGTCAGGTTCTCGGCACGGACCGCAGCGTTGATGCGCTGGATCCACAGGGCCCGGAAGCTCCGCTTCTTCACCTTGCGGTCGCGATAGGCGTACTGGCCGGCCTTTTCGACCGCCTGACGCGCAATGCGGATGGTGTTCTTGCGACGGCCATAATAGCCCTTCGCCTGCTCAAGGATGCGCTTGTGCTTGGCGCGGGTGGTTACACCCCTTTTGACGCGTGCCATTGCTCAAATACTCCTTAGTTGAGACCGTAGGGGGCCCAAAGCTTCACGCGCGCCGTATCGGCGACGGCGAGGACTTCGGTGCCACGGTTCTGGCGGATGTACTTGGCATTGTGGCTGATCAGGCGGTGGCGCTTGCCAGCGACTCCGTGCTTGATCTTGCCGGTAGCGGTGAGCTTGAAGCGCTTCTTCACGCCGCTCTTGGTCTTGAGCTTGGGCATTTTCGTCTCCTGTGTAGCCCGCGGACGGGCGACGTTTCTCACCTGACACGGCAGCCCTCACTGGCCGGCCCGGTGGTTTTTCCAACGATCTGGAAAGCGCGCCCCCTAGCCGGGGAGGGGGCGAATGGCAAGAGTTGCGCTCACCAGGGAACGGCTTTGCCCTCGAAATCGAAGAACTTGCCCGAGTCCTCCAGCGTCAGTCCGTCGATCACCCGGCGCATGGCGGCGATGCTCTGCTTCGGCACGACCGGGGCGCTCTCCCCACCCATCCGGGTCTGGACCCAGCCGGGGTGCAGCGGGACGCAGACGAGGTCGGGATTGGCCAGCGCCAGCGTTTGCCAGGCCATGTTCAGCGCCGTCTTGCTCGAGCGGTAGGCGAGGAAGCCGCCCGAGCTGTTGTCGGCGAGCGAGCCCATCCGGGTGCTGATTACGATCAGCTTGCCGCTCGCTGCCCTGACTTCGGGCAGCAGTGCCTGGGCGAGGAGATAGGGCGCGATGGTGTTGACGGCGAAGGTGTCCAGCCACTCGCCCGCTGCTTGTCCGTCGCTGGCGTCGCGCGGGCCATAGGTCCCGGCGTTGGCGATCAGCAAGTCGATGGGGCGTCCGGCCCGGACCGCGCTGACCGCGGCGGCATCGGCCATGTCGAGCGTTCGGACCTCGGCGCCGAGCGACTCGAGTTCCGGCGAGGTTTCGCGGACGGTGGCGATGACGTCCCAGCCCGCCTCGCGATACTGGCGAACGAACTCCAGGCCGAGGCCGCGGTTGGCACCGGTGACGAACAAGGTGGGCATGACGGACTTCTCTCTTTCCGGGGCATAAGGTTGTGGCGGCGATAACGCACGGCGCGAGCAAAGCGCCTGCCCTTTGTGCCGTGTGGGCACCGCTGGTTGCTTCCGGGGGTTTGGAGTAAGGTGTCGGCTTCTTCGTCATCCACGAAGGGAGACCGACATGAGTGCGGACGAGCGTCACTACAGCGCGGAGCAGGTGACCGGAGCACGCCAGGAAGGGGTTGTGCGTTGGGTACTGGTAATCTCGCTCCTTCTGATCGTGTTGGCGATGTCGGCCATGTGGATCATTCCAGCCCTTACCGGCTGAGCCTCGCACGGTTCGTCGCTGCCCAGAGCGGCGTTCACGATCTTGCCCTGGCCGAGCTTCGCGCCGGCGCCAAGCGGACCCACTGGATGTGGTTCGTCCTGCCCCAGCTGCGCGGGCTGGGCACCAGCATGATGGCCGATCGCTACGGCCTTGAAGGCCTTGACGAGGCGCGCGCCTATCTTGCCAATCCGATCCTCGGCGAGCGGCTTCGTGAGTGCGTGTCGGCGCTGCTGCTTCACGCCGGGACGCGCAGCGCCGCGGAGGTGATGGGGGTGGTCGACGCGATCAAGCTGCACAGCAGCCTGACCTTGTTCGAAGCGGCCGGCGGTGGGCCGCTGTTCACCCGCGCGCTCGACGCCTTCTACGGAGCCGAGCGCGATCGCCGCACCCTTGGCCGGCTTGGTCCGCAGCGCCGGGCCTGACAGCCTCCGGCAAGCGGTTCCGCTTGCCTTCCGCCACGCTTCCCTGTTGGTACGGACCCGTGCCGAATAGTCCGCCGCCTCTGTCCCCGCTCGCCGCCTGGGTGAAGCGTCGTTTTGTCCGCTGGTTCAACCGTGGCGGATGGACCTGCGAGGGGGTGCTGCCCTTGCCGCCCAAGGCCGTGGTGATGGGGGGTCCGCACACCAGCAACTGGGACTTCCTGGTGTTCGTCGGCGCAATGGAGACGATGGGCGTCGACGCAGCCTACATCGGCAAGGCTAGCCTGTTCCGGTGGGGACCGATGGCCCGCTTCATGAAGGGGCTGGGCGGGATCCCGGTCGAGCGTTCGGTCCGCAATGACCTGGTCGCGCAGGTGTCGCAGCGATTGCGGGACGCCGACCGGATGCTGCTGGTCATCGCGCCCGAAGGGACGCGCGAGCCGACCACCGATTGGCGGATGGGCTTTTACCGTATCGCGCTTGCCGCCGGAGTTCCGATCGTCCCGGGCGGACCGGATTACACCCGCAAGGTCGCCATCTTCGGTGCGCCGATCATCCCGACCGGCGATCCTGAGGCCGACCTCAAGCCGGCCTGGGAGTTCTTCCGTACCCTTGTCCCGCGGCACCCCGACCAGGTCCTTTTCCCGGATGGAAGCGGCATGGACGGACGACCGGGCGCGGCCTAGGCTCGGTCGCGAAAGACCCTGCCGACCGAGGAGAAATCCATGCGCTCACTGCTTGCCGCCGCCGCCACCGCCCTGCTGGCCCTGGCCGCCGCGCCCGCCAGTGCCGCCCTTCCGGTCGGCGCCAAGGCGCCCGACTTCACCACCATGGGCTCGCTCAACGGAAAGCCGTTCCGGCTCCATCTGCAGGAGCAGCTGAAGCACGGGCCGCTGGTGCTTTATTTCTATCCCAAGGCGTTCACCGAAGGCTGCACGTTGGAAGCCAAGGCCTTCAGCGACGCCATTCCCGCCTTCCGCAAGGCAGGCGCGCGGGTGGTCGGCCTCAGCGCCGACAATCTGGACACGCTGAAGAAGTTCAGCGTCGAAGCGTGCCGCGGCCAGTTTCCGGTCGCCACCGCCAACGCCGACCTGATCAAGGCTTACGACGTGAAGCTGCCGGTCGCGCCGGTCAGCAACCGGACCTCCTATGTCATCGCAAGGGACGGGCGGGTGATCTTCGTTCACTCGGACATGAGCTGGAAGGAGCATGTCGCGCAGACGCTCGCAGCGGTGCAGGCACTCAAGAGATGATGGGCTGCGAAGTGGGCTGGTAAGTATCGGGAAAGCCAGGCGCGGCAAGTCTCTCGACAATAGCGAATCTTTGAGGCAAGTAACTGAAATGCGTCAGATTTCTCGGCTCCGCCAAGTCTCGTCCCTACTCTGCATTTCGGTGCTGCTGAGCAGCTGCGGTGGAGGCGACGGGGCCACTCCCGATTCGGCCGGAACGCCGCCGGTGATCGTGACTCCGCCGCCGACCACGCCGCCCACCAACACCGCCTGTTCGCTGACCTCGCGACTGGAATGGGTCCAGGCGCGTCTGAAGGAGGATTACCTCAATCCTGACCTGCTCGCGAACATCAGTCCGGCGGGCTACACCGACATTCAGCAGTATATCAACGACCTGACGGCCCCGGCCCGCGCGGCGGGCAAGGACAAGCTGAACTTCTCCTACGTCACCTCGATCGCGGAAGAGACGGCGCTGACCAACAGCGGCTCCTCGGCCGGTCTGGGCGTCCGCCTGTACACCGAGGGCAGCCGACTGTTCATCAGCGAAGCCTTCGAAGGCGCCCCGGGCCTTGCCGCCGGCCTCGACCGCGGGGTCGAGATCCTGGCGATCGGGACCAGCGCCAGCACGCTGCAGAACGTGTCCGACCTGATCGCATCGGGCGGCCTCAGCGCCGCGCTTGGGCCGAGCGAGCCGGGAGTTACCCGGACCTTCCGCATTCGCAGCGTCAGCGGCGTCGAAAGCGTGATCACCGCGACCAAGGCCGATTACGCCCTCGACCCGGTGTCGGACCGCTATGGCGGGAAGATCCTGACCGACGGCGGCAAGAAGGTCGGCTACGTCAACCTGCGCACGTTCATCGTCGCCAATGCCGACCAGCAGCTGCGCACCGTCTTCGCCGACTTCAAGGCGCAGGGCGTCACCGAAGTGATCATCGACCTGCGCTACAATGGCGGCGGCCTGGTGTCGCTGGCGGAAACGCTGACCAACCTGCTCGGCGCCAACCGCACCAGCAGCGACATCCAGAGCAAGACGGTGTTCAACGCGCGGCTGTCGTCCAACAACCGGACCACCTATTTCGCGCCGCAGACGCAGTCTATCGCACCGACCAAGATCGCCTTCATCGGCGGGCCGGCCACGGCCTCGGCGAGCGAACTGGTGATGAATGCGCTGATCCCTTATTATGGCGCCAACGTCGGGCTGATCGGGGCCAACACCTATGGCAAGCCGGTCGGCCAGATCGCGCGCGACCGGGCGGAGTGCGACGACCGCTTCCGGATCATCGCCTTCCAGACCGTCAATCGCGACAATAACGGCGACTATTTCAACGGGCTTGCAAGCAGCTTCCAGCGCACCTGCCGGGCGACCGACGACCTGACCCGGCAGTTGGGCGATCCGACCGAGACCAGTATCAAGACCGCGCTCGACTTCCTTGCCGGACGGTCGTGCACTGCGATCACCGGCGGCATCTCGTCGCTGTCGGTCGGCGAGGGCCGGGCGCTGTTGCAGTCGCCGACCCCGACGTCGGCCCAGCGCGAGGTTCCGGGCCTGTTCTGATGCGCGGCCTGATCCTGGCATCGGTGGCGATGATGGCGGGGCCGGCGGCTCCGCCCAAGGTGCCGCCGAAGCCGGAGCAGCCTCCCAGTGCCGAGTCGGCCAAGCCACTGCAGCCGGTCCGGCCCGATAAGCCGTCGGACGCCCAGCGCTTCAATCCCGGCCTGTTCTGACCCGCAACCCCGTGGCATCAAGCGGCGTTCGTTCACGTTGAACGCAACACAGGAGCAGCGCCATGGCCAAGGGCCAGATGAAATCCAACAAGGAAACCCGCAAGCCCAAGGCGAAGAAGGAAAAGACCATCGCCGCCAATCCCTCGACCAAGGGGACGGTCAAGCGGGAGGATTGAACGACCTGCGCAAGACGACCCGCGCGGGCGGGATCAGTCGGTCTGGGCCTCTTGCGCCGCACGCGAGGTCTGGAGCTGCGCGTAAGCGGCGTTGATTTCCTTCCACGCGCGATCGCACGTGCGGCGGTCCTTCAGGGCGCTGCTGCTGCAGACCTGCCGGAGACGCTCCATCGCGGTTTTCTGCGTGAACAGGCCGGTGCGTTCCAGATTGCCCGTGCTCGGCCCGTTGAAGCGATCGACATCGGTCGGGCCCGGCGGGGTGGGGGCGCCAAGCGGCAAGGCGGCGGCGGGCGCGGACAGCAGCAGCGTCAGGCTCAACGCGGAAGCAACGAATCGCATCTCTGGCATTCCTTCAGGCAAGGGGCATTCGACTCCGTCCGACCCTACGACCGCGACTGCAATCAGTCCAGCACCGGCACAGTCGAAGACGCGTCCAACATGGCAGTGAACGAGTGGAGCGCCCACGCGATGCTTGCGCTTATCTTCGCGGTTTGGGCGCCTTGTCCTGCCCGGTGATCTCCTTGCGGATGATCGACTGCATCTCGTCCTTCTGGGCGTTGGCGTAGCTGCGGTCGTCGCTGCGGTAGAGCGCCTTCAGGAAAGCGACGTCCCATTGCGTCACGCTTTCCGGAAGCTCGCTCCCGACCGGGGCCGCCAGTGCCGCGAGGATCGAGGGCGGGGCAGCGGGGCCAAGCCGCGCCGGGTCGGCCCGGGCGAACAGGCGCATCGCGGCATAATCGGCAAGCTGCAGCGTCGTCAGGCCTTCGAGGGTCCTGGGCTCGACGATCAGCGCCGAGGCGGCATAGGTCCGGGTGGCGCTCGGCCTGATCCGGTTGGAGGTGAAGATCTCCGACTGGTAATAGCCGCCGTCGCCATCGCCCGCGTCGACCTTGACGCCGATCTCCTGGCGGTTGGCGTCGAGCAGGCGTTCGGCGTGCAACACGGTGGCAAGGTCGGTGCTTCGGCCGGGATCGGGCCGTCCGTCGGGACCGCTCTTCCAGCTTCCCCGCACCTTGGCGGCAAGCGCGGCACGGTCGGTGGTGACGACCAGCCAGACGTTGGGCTTGCAACCGGCCTTGGCCAGGGGCACGCCGACCGCTTCGCCGATCCGCCGCAGGCGAGCGACGACCGCAGCGCTTTGCGCCGGCACCAGGCCGAGGACACCTGGGCAGGCCTCGGTCGAGAAGCGGGCGAGCTGGCCCGAGAAGCGGCTTGGCGCGAGCGCGTCGATAAAGCCCTTGATCTCCGCTTCCCGCTCGCGCTTGCCGCGGACGATGATGTCGGCATCGCCGGCGGACGGGGTGGTCGATGGCGGCGGCGGCGCGACATTGGCGCTTCCGATTCCCGACAGCGCCAGCAAGACGGCGCAGGCAAGCCTGTTCTTCACGCACATTCCCCGGAGGTCCGCCGACACCGCGCCCTCGTGTTTCGAATCGGCGCTAGCACAATGGGGGCGGAGCCGCGCCGGTGGCTCGACCAATGACGTGGCCCTTCTGCAAGCGGAAGCGCGACTATCGGTCCGAAGCGGATCGTTGGCTCGGTTCCTTTACCTGTTGGAAGCAGGTCGCGGGTACAAACCGGGCAATGGAACAGCGATGACCCCCGCCAGCCGCTCCGCAGCAGTGCCGGACGCCTTTGTCGACCAGCGGCAGCATCCGCGAGTCGCGGTGGCGCTGCCGGCGTTCCTGATGCTCGGCGGGCGGCGCTATCCGGTGCAGATCGTCGACCTGTCGGCAGGCGGTGCCAAGGTCGATTGCGGAACCGCGCTGGTGGTCGCGGGGGCGACGGTGACGCTCAACTGGGGCGGCGCGGGCGCGCAGGCGACGGTGCGCTGGCGCGAAGGGCGGCTGGCCGGACTCGCCTTTGCCGCTCAGCTCGACCCGCGCGACGTGGCGGACCTTGCCCGGCGGTCCGACGCGCTGGGCGCCCGGATGCGCGGCTAGCAACTCGGCCAGGCCGCGGCCGCGCCTTGTGCGGGCCCGGCGCCCTCCTACCTTGTCAGGACGCGACGAGGAGAAGCCAAGATGAAGTGTCCTGTTGACGGAGCCACGCTGCAGATGAGCGAGCGGTCCGGGATCGAGATCGACTATTGCCCCGAATGCCGCGGGGTGTGGCTGGACCGCGGCGAGCTCGACAAGATCATCACCAGGTCGGCCGAGGCCGATGCCCCTCCCGCAGCGCCGATCCCTCCGCAGGCCCCGCCTCCGCCGCAGGCACCGGCGCCGCCCCAGGGTGGCCCGTGGACGCAGCCTGGCTATCCGCCGCAGTATCAGCACGGCCATGACCCGCGTTACGGGCACAAGCCCTACAAGCGGAAGAAGAGCTTCCTGGAGCAGATCTTCGACTGATCCGCGGACATGAGCGGGAACCAGGAACGAGGCGGCTTGCCGATCCTGCATTTCGCTGACGCCGGCGCGCTGGAGCGGTGGCTCGAGGCGCAGCCGGGCGACCACCGGGGGATCTGGCTCAAGATCGCCAAGAAGGATCGCGGAGTCGGATCGGTGACGGTCAGCGAGGCGATCGACCTCGGCCTGTGCTTCGGGTGGATCGACGGGCTGATCAACCGGCTGGACGAGGATTTCTATCTCGTCCGCTACACGCCGCGGCGACCCCGGTCGAAATGGTCGCTGGTGAACGTGGAGCGCGCCGAGGCGCTGCTGGCGGGCGGCAGGGTCAGGCCCGGCGGCCTAAAGCAGATCGAGGCGGCGAAAAGCGATGGGCGGTGGGACGCGGCCTATCCGCCGGCAAGCCGGATCGAAGTACCGGACGATCTCGCAGCCGCATTGGAGGATAACCCGGGAGCCAAGGCGGCGTTTGCGGCGCTGAAGGCCGCGGAGCGCTATTCGGTGCTGTACCGGCTGCATCAGGTGCGGGGCGCGGAGAAACGGGCGGCTGCGGTGGCAAAGGCAATCGCGGCCCTCACAGCAGGAGAATGAGAGATGGCGGAAGCCTGGTGGAATGACACGCTGATCGCACGCAGTGACGACATCGTCACAGTGGAGGGCAATGCCTATTTCCCGCTGGAGGCGGTGACGCCCGGGGTGCTGGAGGCCAGCGCCACCACCAGCTTCTGCCCGTGGAAGGGCACGGCGTCCTATCATTCGCTGCGGGCCAATGGGGCCGAGAACCGCGATGCCTGCTGGTATTATCCCGAGCCCAAGGAGGCGGCGAAGGAGATCAAGGGGCGGGTGGCGTTCTGGAAGGGCGTGCAGGTCAGGAACTGACCGGCATCGCCGGGAGGGCAGGCCCCCGCCGCCGGAGCGACGGGGGCCCCACACCCGCTTAGCGGACCTGGATCCGGACCAGCGGACGGTTGGCGCGCAGGGCCACCGGCTCATAGCGCAGGCGGACCGCGGTCACGTCCCGGCGGTTACCGCGAAGGTCGACCGCACGGGTACATGTGCCGGCGTTGAGCACGGCGCGGGTGTTGACGTCCTGGCGACCGCCGTTGGCGAAGCGGATGTCGAAATCACGCAGGCGCAGCGGGGCGTTCAGGGCGCAGACCCGGATCTCGCGCTGGCGGGTCACGCCGGGCAGCGCCACGGTGTCGCTGTCGCGGCCGTCGACGCGGGTGGTGCCGATGGTCCTCCAGTTACCCTCGTTCCAGCGCCACTGCTGGGCAGCGGCGGGCGATGCCGCGGCAAGCCCGGTGGCAAGGGTGGCGGCGGCAAGGATCAGGCGCTTGTTCATGGGAATTCTCCTCACTTGATGGGGGACACCCTGCACCACCCGGCAAGCACCCAGGCTGAACCATCGGTTGTGCGAACGTCAGTATCGCCCGGTGTGGGCCGCCTTGAGGGCAAAAGGGGTGGACAGCCGGGGCGGCGATGGCTTCAACCGCGGTCATGGCCCAGCCGTCGTTCCGGACCCGTCTTCGCGCTTTTCAGGCGATCCATGGCGGGGCGCCCGATCCCGGCTTCATCGCCGACCTCGAATATCTCGAGAACCGCGACCTCGACCTGTCGGTGCGCAAGGGCGCAATGCTGGCGTTCAATGCCCTGCTGATCACCGTCGGCACCCACCCGGTGTCGGCCTCGCCCGGCGCACCGTTGAGCGTGGACGCGGCCAGCCAGCCCATGCTGACCATCGCCAGCCTGATCGCGGTCGCGCCGTTCGTCTTGTCGAGCGCCTATCTGCTGCGCGGACTGCTGGTCGGCGAGGAATTCGACACCGAGGGGATTGAGGAATGCGCGCCCGACACGCTTCGGACGCGGCTGATGGCTGCGTTCGTCCGCTCGATCGACGTCCAGACCGGACTGCTGCGCCGCGCGGTCGGGGCAACGGTTGCCGGCGGGGTGCTGACCGTGGCGGTGTGGGCGTGGATCCTGGCCGCCAAGATCATCGGCTAGACCCCGCGCCGCGCGTGAAGGCCCCGCGTCAGGCGGGGAGGGCGGCGGCGGCACCGACCGGGCCGACCGGCGCTTCCTCCTCGCGCGAGTAGGTGCCGACCAGCACCCCGGCGGCGAGGATGCGGTCCCGGACCAAGTCGACGAATTCGCCGCGGCCGGGGCTGGCGTCGTCCGAAGCGCCGCCGTCAGCGCCCTCCGCGCGGCCGAGCGCGAGCAACTGGAACACATAGTCGTGGGCGCCGTGGCCGGTCGGCGGGTCGGGCGGCAGCCAGCCTTGCGCGAAATAGGAGTTCATGCCGACATCCTTGCCGTCCGCGCCGTCGCCGTCGGCCACGATCGCCCCTTCGGCGAGGCCGTCCAGCGCCGGGTCGATCGCGACCACGATGGCATGGACCAGCGGTCGCGGCGCCGGGGCGTCGGGATCCTCGACGATCAGGGCAAGGCAATCGGTCCCCTCGGGAAGCCCGCGCCAGACCAGCGGCGGCGACACCCCCTCGCCATCGGCGGTGAAGCGCGGCGGCAACCGCCCGCCGGGGGCAAACGCCGGGCTGTGCAGGTCGATCATCGCCGCCCCGCCGAGGTCGAGCCGCGACAGGGTCAGCTTGTCATGCCCGGCGCGAATGCCGGACAGCGCGGCACCGAGCCAGTGGGGGATGTTTTCGAGCATGGGGTGGGGAACGCGCGGGGAGCGGGTGTGGATGCGATCCTGTGAAACAGCCTTCGTGCGCCATTGCCGGACGGTCTCAAGCCCGGCAGATTGCAGCAGGAGGGGTGTTGGTATGCGTCGTCTGTTCTTGCTTCTGGCTGCAGCAACCTGGTCGGCGGGGTCGCTGGCCGCGCCCTATCCCCGGCCGTCAGAGATCAGCGAGGCGGAACGACCAACGGTCACCGCGGCGATGGTTCTACTGACACAGACACGTGGGAACCCGCCGATCTCGGAACTGGATCGCTTTCTCACCGAGCTTCCGGGGCCGACCAAGGGGCGGGGGATGGTCCAGATGATGCGCGGCGGGGTGCTGGCCGCGCTCAAGCGGGATGGCGAAGCGCAGCTTGCCCTTCAGGAGAGCATCCGCTTGCTTCCGGAGCACAGCGGACCGCTGTTCGCTGCTGCCGACGTGATGACGTTCAGCCAGAACCCCGGTGCGGCCGCCGACTTCTTCATTCGCGCCAGCCGGATCGACCCCGAATTGGCAGCCCAGAGGACGAGCTACGATGTCTTCAATATCATCGGCCGAACGCGGGTTGCCGGGGACGAGCAACGCCGGGAATCCCTGATCAACCGCCTGATCGAGATCAATTGGGTAGGCGATACCCTCGACGGGCGGTCCGCGCTTGTCCGCGACGCCATCCTCCTGAAACTGCAGCGCAAGGATGTTTCCGGAGCGCGAGGCCTGGTGTCCGAGCTGCTCAGTCCGCGCGATCAATATACCCTGCTCGCCCAGAAGGCTGCAGAACCGATCTGGAGCGACATCGAGGCGTGGAGCGGGCCGAAACTGGAAAAGCAGTGGCCGGTCTATCTGCGCGAAGCCAAGCGCCGCTTCGAGGCAAGCAGCGATCCCCAGGATGCCGGAGACTATCTCGAAGCGCTGGTCGCGGCGCGAAAGGACCGGGACGCGGTCGCCGAGATGTTTCCGGTCTTCACCGCCGACGAGCTTGGCATCAAGGATCATGCACTGTTGTTCAAGGCGGCCGTGCTTGCAGGCGCGCTTGCCAGGCGGGGCCAGTTCGAGGAGCAGGATGCGCTGTACGAACGGCTCGGCAAGGTCTGGCCGCTTGGATCGACCACCAATGCGCTGAACCTCACGGCCAATCATGCCCGCTGGTTGCTGGTCCGGGGCCTGCACTCCCGCAGCCTGGCCATGATCGAAGCCACCATCGTCGCAGCGAAGAAAGCTGGCGATGAGGTCAATGGCGACGCGCTTGCGGGCATGTACCAGACCAGCGCCTGCGTGCTTGCGAAGAGCGGCAGGACCGACGAGGCCGAGATGGCTGCGGCGCTTGGTGCACTGTCGGCATCGGTCGCTCCCGCCGGGGTCGCGAAGATGTACCAGTGCCTCGGCCAGCACGCGAAGGCGAAGGCCGTGCTGCTCAAGGCGCTGGGCGCCGACGCCAGCAGGCCGGCGACGATCCTTGCGCTTCAGCCAACCAACCTCCCGCCAGCCCCGACGCCCTTCGCCGAAGCCGAGCAGAAGGATTGGGACCGGTTGCGCGGCGATCGGGACATTGTCGCGGCCGTTAGACGCGAAGGTCGCGTGCTGGGCTTTGCGATGGGCGAGGGCGCTCCGGCGGTACTGCCCGACTGAACATCAAGCGACCCACGTTCCAGTCGCTAGTTTTCCCTTCTCGCCAGCCAATCCGCCACCAGCGCATTGGCATGCCCATGCCCCATGCCATGCTCCGTCTTGAGCCAGGCGACATGCTCCATGTGCCGGGCCGGTGGGCGGGCGCTGAGCAGGGCTTTCCATTCGGCGATGGGACAGCCGTATCTGGCTTCGATCGCGGGGAAGTAGGAGGCGGGGCCTTTCACCTTGTCGTCTGCCATGCGCTTACCTCGTGGGTGGGGTGATGCCCTCTCCGGCGGCGCGGACCAGGTGGAGGGTCGTGGGCTCGGCGCTGCCTTTCGCGCGGTAGGTTTCGCTGCGGACCGGGCGGGCAGGGTCGGTGAGGTCGAAGGCGAGGTCGTGGAGGTGGCTTTCGCCATCGCCGAGATCGGTGGCGTCGCGGTAGCGGAAGCTAAGCTTCGTGCCGCTGGCCGCGAGGGTCAGGCGGGGCTGGTTGCCCTGGGGGCAATAATGGGTCGCGAGCAGGGTCGCACCATCGCGGTGGTAGAGGGTGAGGCTATGCGGCTGTGTCCGGCGGCGCCATTCCTCGACCAGCACGGTGCCGCCTGCAGTCAGGCTGAAACCAATGCGCAGCGGCGAGGCGGGATTGTCCGCGTTACGCCACTCCCCGACCAGCGCCGTCATCCGGGTGAAAGCCGCCGCCGCCTCTCCCTCGCCCTGCTTCCCCGCGGGAGCAGCCACGGCGAGGGCCAGGGCGAGGGCGGCGATCATCAGTCGTGCTCGCGGCCGTTTGAGCCGATGTAGAGCTCGTTACCGCCGGCGCGATACTTCTCGCTCATCTCGGCCATGCCCTTTTCGGCTTCTTCGACCGCGATGCTGTTTTCGAGCGGGGCGTTCTGCTTGGCAGCGAAGTCGCGCACTTCCTGCGTGATCTTCATCGAGCAGAATTTGGGCCCGCACATCGAGCAGAAATGCGCGGTCTTGGCGCCTTCGGCCGGAAGCGTCTGGTCGTGATATTCCTCGGCCGTATCGGGATCGAGCGACAGGTTGAACTGGTCGCGCCAGCGGAACTCGAAGCGGGCGCGGCTGAGCGCATCGTCGCGGACCTTGGCGGCGGGGTGGCCCTTGGCGAGGTCGGCGGCGTGGGCGGCGAGCTTGTAGGTGACGACGCCGACCTTGACGTCGTCGCGGTCGGGGAGGCCCAAGTGCTCCTTGGGTGTGACGTAGCAGAGCATGGCGGTGCCGAACCAGCCGATCATCGCCGCGCCGATGCCCGACGTAATGTGGTCGTAGCCGGGCGCGATGTCGGTGGTCAGCGGCCCAAGCGTATAGAAAGGCGCTTCGCCGCAGACGGCGAGCTGCTTGTCCATATTCTCCTTGATCTTGTGCATCGGCACGTGGCCGGGGCCCTCGATCATGACCTGGCAGTCATGCTCCCACGCTTTCTTGGTCAGTTCGCCAAGGGTGTAGAGCTCGGCGAACTGGGCTTCGTCATTGGCGTCGGCGATGCTGCCGGGGCGGAGGCCGTCGCCGAGGCTGAAGCTGACGTCATAGGCCTTCATGATCTCGCAGATCTCGTCGAACCGCTCGTAGAGGAAGCTCTCGCGGTGATGGGCGAGGCACCATTTGGCCATGATCGAGCCGCCGCGCGAGACGATGCCGGTGACGCGCTTGGCGGTCAGCGGGACGTACGGGAGGCGGACGCCCGCATGAATCGTGAAATAATCAACGCCCTGCTCGGCCTGCTCGATCAGCGTGTCGCGGAAAATCTCCCAGTTGAGGTCCTCGGCGATGCCGCCGACCTTCTCCAGCGCCTGGTAGATCGGGACGGTGCCGATCGGGACCGGCGAGTTGCGCAGGATCCATTCGCGGGTGTCATGGATGTTGCGGCCGGTGGAGAGGTCCATCACCGTGTCTGCGCCCCAGCGGATCGACCAGACCATCTTGTCGACCTCGGCCGCGACGTCGGAGGCGACCGCCGAATTGCCGATGTTGGCGTTGATCTTGACCAGGAAGTTGCGGCCGATCGCCATCGGCTCGGCTTCGGGATGGTTGATGTTGGCGGGGATGATCGCGCGGCCGCGGGCGATCTCGTCGCGAACGAATTCGGGGGTCACGAAGTCGGGAATGGCGGCGCCGAAGCTTTCGCCGTCGCGAACGTGGTTCAGCGCAGCCTCGCGGCCGAGATTTTCGCGGATCGCGACATATTCCATCTCGGGCGTGATGATGCCGCGGCGGGCATAGTGCATCTGGGTGACGTTGGCGCCGGCCTTGGCGCGCAGCACCCGCTTGCGGACATTGGGGAAGGGCGCGACGCCGCCCGAGCGGTCGGGGCCGAGCTGGCCATTGTCCTCGGGACGGACTTCGCGCTGGACGACTTCCTCGACATCGCCGCGGCCGCGGATCCAGTCGCGGCGGACTTCGGGCAGGCCGGCCATGATGTCGATGCGGGCCGCCTCGTCGGTGTAGGGGCCGGACGGGTCGTAGACTGTCACCGGCGCCTCGCCCGACGAGGGCTCGAGGTGGATCTGCCGCATCGCCACCTTGAGCGGGCCGACGTGGATCTTCCTCGAGCCACGGATCGGTCCAGTGGTGACCTTGAGTTCAGTGCGCGCAGGGATATCAGCCATTACCTAAGTTCCTCTTCCTCCGCCGGGGTCAGCCGGATCAGGTTCTCGGGTCGAGCGGGGCCAGCCGCTCCTCTCAGCTCAGGCGAGCTCCCCGGGGACGCGGCCGTCTTAGAAGCGGGCGCGGCATTGCGCCAGCCGAGTCTGCGCGGCATCAGGCAAGGCGATGAGCCTCAGCCATCTCGATCGCCTGGAAGCGGAGAGCATCCACATCCTGCGGGAAGTGGCGGCGACCGCGCGGCGGCCGGTGTTCCTTTATTCGATCGGCAAGGACAGCAGCGTCATGCTGCACCTGGCGCTCAAGGCCTTTCACCCCGCGCCGCCGCCCTTTCCCTTCCTGCACATCGCCAGCGGGTGGGATTTCAGGGAGATGCTGGCGCATCGCGACGCCATGGCGTCACGCTATGGCCTCAAGCTGATCGTCTGGCACAATGAGGAAGCGGCCGCGGCGGGGATCGACCCGTTCACGACCCCGACCCCGACCTACACGCGGCTGATGCTGACCGAGGCGTTGCGGGCGGCACTTGCGGCGGGTGCTTACGACGCCGCGTTCGGGGGCGGGCGGCGCGACGAGGAAAAGGCGCGGGCCAAGGAGCGGGTGTTCAGCTTCCGCGGGCCCGGTGGCGGCTGGGACCCCAAGCTGCAGCGCCCCGAACTGTGGAACCTGTACAATGCGCGGGTCCATGCCGGCGAGAGCATCCGCGTCTTCCCGCTCAGCAATTGGACCGAGCGCGACATCTGGGACTACATCGCCCGCGAAGAGGTGCCGATCGTGCCACTGTATCTGGCGGCGGAGCGGCCGACGGTGATGCGCGACGGCACCTTGCTGATGGTCGACGATGCGGATCGCTTTCCCGGCATCGAGCGCGAAGAGGTCGTCACCCGCCGCATCCGCTTCCGCACCATGGGCTGCTGGCCGCTGACCGGGGCGATGGAGAGCGAAGCCGATACGCTCGACAAGGTGCGGGCCGAGATGGCGGCGCTCAGGACCAGCGAGCGGCAGGGCCGGGTGATCGACCGCGACGAAAGCGCGTCGATGGAAGTGAAGAAGCGCGAGGGTTATTTCTGATGGACCTGCTGCGCTTCATCACCTGCGGCAGCGTCGACGACGGCAAGTCGACCCTGATTGGGCGGTTGCTCCACGACAGCGCGCAGTTGATGGACGACCAGATTGCCGCGCTGGAAAGCGACAGCAGGCGGATGGGGACGCAGGGGCAGGCAATCGACTTCGCCCTGCTGGTCGACGGGCTTGCGGCCGAGCGCGAACAGGGCATCACCATCGACGTCGCCTACCGCTTCTTCTCGAGCGCGACGCGGCGGTTCATCGTCGCCGACTGCCCGGGACATGAGCAATATACCCGCAACATGGCGACCGGCGCCTCGACCGCGGACGCGGCGGTGCTGCTGGTCGATGCGCGCAAGGGCGTGCTCACGCAAACCCGCCGGCACGCCGCCATCTGCCGGCTGATGGGGGTCCGCCACCTCATCCTGGCGGTCAACAAGATGGACCTGGTCGGGTTCGACGCGGAGCGGTTCGAGGCCATCGCCGCCGAGGGCGAGGCGCTGGGCGCTGCCCTTGCCATCCCGCTGTCCGGACTGACCGGCGCCAACGTCTTCTCCCGCTCGGCCGAGATGCCGTGGTTCGCCGGGCCGACATTGATGGAAGCGCTCGACGCCGTGCCCGCGCAGACGGCTGAGGGCGACGCGCCGCTGCGGCTGCCGGTGCAATGGGTCAATCGTCCGCACCAGGACTTCCGGGGCTATGCCGGGCTGATCGCCGCCGGAAGCGTCGTTCGGGGACAGGATGTAAGGGTGCTGCCGTCCGGCCGGACCAGCCGGGTCGCATCGGTCCTGGTCGGCGAGCGGGAGGTCGAGCGGGCCGAGGCCGGCCAGTCGGTCACCCTGACACTGACCGACGAGGTCGACTGCAGCCGTGGGTCGGTGATTGTCGCGCTGCACCAAGCGCCCGAAGTCTCCGACCAGTTCGAGGCGAGCCTGGTGTGGCTGGCCGAGGAGGAATTGCTGCCGGGCCGCGGCTATTGGCTGCACTGCGCGAGCCAGAGCGTCACCGCCACCGTCCAGCCGCCCAAATATGAGCTGGGCATCGACACCGGTGAGCACCTCGCCGCCCGAACGCTCGGGCTCAACGCGATCGGGGTGGTCGAATTCGCGACCGACCGGCCGCTGGTGTTCGAGCCTTACGCCACCAGCCGCGCGCTGGGCGGTTTCATCCTGGTCGACAAGGTTACCAACGCCACCGTCGCCTGCGGGATGATCCACTTCGCGCTGCGCCGGGCGAGCAACATCCACTGGCAGGCGATCGAGGTCAGCCGCGACGCCCATGCCCGGCAAAAGGCCCAGAAGCCCTGCGTCATCTGGCTCACCGGCCTCAGCGGGGCGGGCAAGTCGACCATCGCCAACCGGGTCGAGCAGAAGCTGCACGCGCTGGGGCGGCATAGCTTCCTGCTCGACGGCGACAACGTGCGCCACGGGCTCAGCCGCGACCTCGGCTTCACCGAGGCCGATCGGATCGAGAATATCCGCCGGGTCGGCGAGGTCGCGCGGCTGATGGCCGATGCCGGGCTGATCGTGATCACCGCCTTCATCTCGCCGTTCCGGGCCGAGCGGGAGATGGTGCGGCGGATGCTGCCGGAAGGAGAATTCCTTGAGGTCTTCGTTGATGCCCCGCTGGCCGAGGCCGAGCGGCGGGATGTGAAGGGCCTTTACGCCAAGGCGCGCGCGGGCAAGCTCAGCAATTTCACCGGCATCGACAGCCCGTACGAAGCGCCCGAGCGGCCCGACCTGCATATCGACACCACGGTGACCAGCGCCGACGAGGCGGCGGAGCGTATCGTCGACCGATTGCTGCGCTGACGGAGCGTCGTTTCCTTGCGCCAAGATGAACGGCAGACGGACCCAAGCGCCCGCTGCCGCGTTGCCGCCCTGATAACCCTAGGAGAAAAAACGTGCGTGCTCTGATTCTGGTCGCTGGTGCGGCCCTTTCCCTCGCGGCTTGTGGCAGCAACAGCGACGAAGCCATGAATGCCGACGCCAACCTGATGGTCGCCGACAACATGTCGACCATGGACGCCAACATGATGGGCACCGATGCCAACATGATGGGCACCAACATGGGCGGCGCGGATGCCAACATGATGACCAACGGCGCGACCGAAGCCAACATGATGGCTGAGGACATGAACACCAACGCGCCTGACACGAATCTCGCCAACGGCATGTAATCAGGCGAGGTCACTATCGGGCAGCGCTCACGCATTCGCGCTGCCCGGCTCCGGGGAAGCGCCCGCTCTGAAACAGGGCGGGCGCTTCTTCGTTTCTGGAGATGTGGGCGCGCCGGGGAACGCCAGCATAAGGGTCGGTGCAACCAAGGTCCGGCCCGGTCGTTCCGCCGCTGACATGAAGATCATCGCCCCCGCCATCGCTGTCGCCGTCCTGGCCCTGTCCACCCCCGCCGCGGCGCAGGAGAAAAAGGACCGCCGGGTCAGGATCGGCCTCGGAGGCCAATTCAAGCCGGCCTATCCGGGGGCCCGGGACAGCGACTTCAGGCCGTTGTTCGACTTCGACCTGGCCAAGGGGGTCGAGGAGTTCCGGATCGAGACGCCGGACGATCGCTTCGGCATCCGCCTGATCTCGGCCGGGCGCTTCACCGCCGGGCCGGCCGCGGCCTACCAGGGCAGCCGCAAGGACAGGGACGTCGGTGCGGCGGTCGGCAAAGTCGATGCGACGATCGAGGTCGGCGGCTATGCCGATTATCTGGTCAACGACAGCCTGCGCGTCCGGGCCGAGCTGGTTAAGGGTGTTACCGGCCACGAGGGCATCACCGGGCAGGTCGGGATCGACCATTTCTGGCGCGACGGCGACAAATATGCGGTGACGCTCGGGCCGCGGCTGCTGTTCTCCGACGACCGTTTCCAGCGCGCCTACTTCGGGGTCAGCCCGGCGGCTGCGGCGCGCACCGGGCTTCCGGTCTACACGCCGGGCGGCGGGATCCATGCGGTGGCGCTGGCAAGCGGAGTGCAGACCCAGTTCGGACCGCGCTGGGGCCTGTTCGGCTATGCCCGCGGCGAGCGGCTGGTCGGCGATGCGGCCAAGTCGCCGATCGTGCGTACCTACGGCCGGCGCAACCAGCTCGCGGCCGGGATCGGCGTCAGTTACGCGTTCACCGTCCGCCGCTAAGGGCGATCAGTCGCCTTCGCCGGGTTCGGGCGAGAAGAAGGCGTCATACTTGCCGTCCTTGCCCTTATAGTCGTCGGCGTCGGCCGGACTGTCCTTCTTGCGGGTGATGTTGGGCCATTGGGCCGAGAAGGTGGAGTTCAATTCCAGCCACTTCTCGTTGCCGCTTTCGGTGTCCGGGAGGATCGCCTCGGCCGGGCACTCGGGCTCGCACACGCCGCAATCGATGCATTCGTTGGGGTTGATGACGAGCATGTTCTCGCCTTCGTAGAAGCAATCGACCGGGCACACCTCGACGCAGTCCATATATTTGCAGCGGATGCAGGCGTCGGTGACGACGTAGGTCATGGCGGTCTCTCTAGGCTCCCTGGTTGAGCGTAGCGCTATGCCGCTCCGTTCGGATCGTCAACGCCCAGCTCTTCGTAACAGGCGCGGGCCTCGGGGGCTGGGCCGCGGCGATGGGGGAGCGAGACGACCCGGATCACCCGCACCGCGCCGCGCAGGGGAAGGGTGATGGTGGCCCCGACGCGAACCGGTTCGGATACTTTCTCGACTCGGCGACCGTCCAAGCGGGTTCGGCCCTGGTCGAGTAGGGCCTGCGCTTGGGTACGGGACTTGAGCAAGCGGATGAAGAACAGGAAGCGGTCGAGGCGCACGCGGGCCTAGCGCTTGAGTCCGGCGAGCGCGCCGAAGGCGTTGCCGGGGCGAGCCGGTTGCGGCCGGGCGCGGGTACGGGGGTGAGTGCCGCGCCAGGCCCAGCTGCCCGACTGCTCGCGGAAACCGACCTCGGCCATCAGCCGGGCCAGCGTATCGTCCCCAAGGCCGATCGAGGTGGCGAGCGCGCGGTCGACCGGATCGAGCACGGCTTCGCCGCCGGGCCGGTGCGCGGCGCGGGCCTGGTGGGCGAAGGCGGCGAGGCGGTCGGCCAGGTCGACCCGCAGCCAGTGCTCGCCGAACCGGCGGTAGGCGAGACAGGCGCCGAGGCGGTCGGCATCGGCGGGGAGGACCGAGGCGCCGGGTCGGGGCAGCGCCGGCATCGGCTGGCCCGAGCGGACCGCCACCAGCGCCGCGCGCCAGCGTTGCGCCTCGGGCTTGAGCAGCGAGGGGGCGAACACATCGAGCGCGCCCAGCCGGATCTTCAGCTTGTGCAGCGCGGCGCGCATCGGGCGGTCGAGCTGGCCGATCGGCTCGGCCAGCGCCTTGCGCGGCAGGAGGCCGCCGGCGTCGGCGAGCATGGCGGTCAGCGCCCGGACCGGCGGGCCATAGTGGCGGTCGGACGAGGCGGCGGTGAGGCGGGCGAGGTCGCCGACGTGGCGCTTCACCTGCCGTTCGAGCCACGCCTCCATGTGCGCGCGGAGCTCCGTCCGGGCCGGGGCCGACAGCCGGTCGAGCGAGCGGACGGTGCGCAGCGCGGGCTCGGTCAGGCTGCGGCCGGGCGCCAGGCGGGCGAGGAGGTGGCCGTCGGCGGCGATCCCGATGTCGCCCCCGGCCGGTGCGAACAGGGTGAAGCGGCTGTCCTCGCCGGCGGTTAGGGCGCGGGCGCGGCGGTCGAGCTCGTCGCCGAGGCGGCGTTCGGCGGCGGCGAGGAGCAGGCGCTTGTCGGCGAGGCGGGCGGTGGGATCGACCTTGAACTCGAAGCCCGTGAGGTGGCCGATCGGCTCGGGCCCGACGCTGACCTCGCCATCGGCGGCGACGGTGACCGGCAGCGCGTCCGCCCCGCGCGCGCCGATGTCGCGGACGAGGACGGCGGTGCGGCGGTCGACGAAGCGCTGGGTCAGCGCGGCGTGGAGTGCGTCGGACAGGCGCGATTCAACGTGGCGGGTGCGCTCGGCCCATTTCGCCGGCTCGGCCAGCCAGTCGGCGCGGTGGGCGATATAGGCCCAGCTGCGCACCCCGGCGAGGCGGTCGGCAAGCGCCTCGATATCGCCCGAGACATTGTCGAGGCGGCTGACCTCCGCGGCGAACCAGTCGTGGCTGACATGGCCGCCGTCGGCGATGGAATTGAAGATGCGGCGGACCATCCGGGCGTGGTGCATCGGCCCGACCTTGCGGAAGTCGGGCAGGCCGCACGCCGCCCACAACCGCCGCGCGACGATGCCCTTGCGGTCGGCCACCGCCGGGTCCTCGGCCAGCGCCTTCAAGACCGCGAGGTCGATCCCGGGTGGCGACGGGCGCAGCAGCGGATCGTCGCTGCGCGCCTCGAGGCTGTGGATCAGGCTGGTGACGTCGGTGAAGTCGAGTTCGGCCGAGCGCCAGTAAAGGTGGTCGAGCGGGCGGAAGCGATGCTCCTCGATCGCGTTGATCTCTTCGTCGGTGAAGGCCGGGCCGTTTTCGCCGCCAAGGCCCAGGGTGCCAAAGGTGCCGTCGCGCTGGTGGCGTCCGGCGCGCCCGGCGATCTGGGCCATTTCGGGAATGGTCAGGCGGCGCTCGCGGCGGCCGTCGAACTTGTCCAATCCGGCGAAGGCGACGTGGGCAACGTCCATGTTGAGGCCCATGCCGACCGCGTCGGTAGCGACCAGGTAATCGACCTCGCCGCGCATGAACATCGCGACCTGGGCGTTGCGGGTGGCGGGGCTGAGCGCGCCCATCACGACGGCCGCGCCGCCCTTGAAGCGGCGCAGCATCTCGGCCAGCGCATAGACCTGTTCGGCCGAGAAGGCGACGATCGCCGAGCGCGGAGGCAGGCGGCTGAGCTTGGCCGAACCGCCGTAGCGCAGGGTCGAGAAGCGCGGGCGGCTGACGATCTCGGCCTCGGGGATCAGTTGGCGGACCAGCGGCTTGAGGCTGGCCGAGCCGAGGATCAGCGTCTCCTCGCGGCCGCGGGCGCGGAGCAGGCGGTCGGTGAAGACGTGGCCACGCTCTGGATCGGTGCCGAGTTGCGCTTCGTCGATCGCGCAGAAGGCGAAGTCCTTCTTGTCGTCGGTCCCGCCGGGTACGGTCGAGGGGTTGGGCACCGGCATGCTTTCGACGGTGCACAGCCAGTAGCGGGCCTTGGGGGGCGCGATCCGTTCCTCGCCGGTCAGCAGCGCGACCGAAGCCTCGCCCTTCATCTTGACCACCCGGTCATAAACCTCGCGCGCCAGCAGGCGCAGCGGGAAGCCGATGACGCCCGAGGAGTGGGCGCACATCCGCTCGATCGCCAAGTGGGTCTTGCCGGTGTTGGTGGGCCCGAGAACGGCCCTGACAATGCCGTCGGAACGCCCGGCCATGACACTCATGTTGGCAGGAACGGGCCGCGGCGCAAGGGGAGCATTGAGGCCTCACTTCCATTTATGCACGCGAAGGGCGGAGAGCGCGCAAGCCGAGGAGGGCGGTGGCTTAGCGCCGCGTTAACCTTGTCGGGCGACAAGGGGCGCGATGTTCCAGTCGCCCCGCCCGCTGGTTGCCGCCGCCGCCCTTCCAACCTTTGGTCGGGCCGCCGCGTTGCGTCCGCCGCAACCGCGCTTCAGCCTGGTGGTCGACCTCACGCAAAATCCCTTCAGCCGGCACTGGTGGCGCGGTGCGGCAACGCTTGCCGCGCTGGTCGCGGGTGTGGCGCAGCTTGCACCGCCGCTGACCGCCTTGCCGTCAGGCGTCGCCATTGCCGAAGGGCCCGATCAGGCGCGCCAGGAGCAGGCGCTGGCGGTCGGCGCGCTTGCATACGGATCGAGCACCGGCCTGCCGATGAGCGAAGGGCCGCGCGCCCGGCCGATCGCCGCCGCGCCGGCCCGTCAATTGCGTGCGCTCAGCCTGATCGTTTCCCCGGGGGACGAGCTTTCCCGGCTGCTTCAGCGCAATGGGGCAAGGGCGTCCGACGCCTTGCAGGCCGCTGCGCTGGCGCGGGCGGAAAAGGCGCTGCCGACGCCCGGAACCACGCTCACCGTCCGCCTGGGCGCTCCGGACGCGGCCGGAAGCCGCGGAATCGATTATCTGCAGTATCGGGCCCGGCTCGACCTCGAACTGGTGATCAGCGGCAGCGACGGCGGGGGGCTGAGCGCCGAGAGGCGCCAGCTCGGGCTCGACCGCACCCCACTGCGCCTGCGCGGAAGCGTCGGCGGCGGCCTCTACTGGGCGCTGCGCTCGGCCGGTGCGTCACCGGCGCAGGCGGCCGATTATCTGGGCGCGATCGGGGCCAGCCTCGACGTCGGCAGCGAAGTGATGCCCGGCGACCGCTTCGAACTGGTGGTGGCGCAGGCGAAGTCGGCCGATGGCCGCACCGTGACCGGCGACCTGCTTTATGCCGGGCTCGACCGGGGCGCCGGAAGCGACCTGTCGCTGGTCCGGGTGCCGCTGCGCGGGCGGCTGCAGTGGATCAGCGAGACTGCCTCGCCCGAGCCGGTGCAGAGCGGCCTGCTGACACCGGTGGCGGGTCCGATCACCTCGGGCTTCGGGGGCCGGATGCACCCGATCCTGCGCTTCATCAGGATGCACAACGGGGTCGACTATGGCGCCGGCTGGGGCAGCCCGATCGTCGCCGCGGCCGATGGCCAGGTGGTCCGCGCCGGCTGGGCGGGCGGCTACGGCCGGCAGGTCCGGATCGCGCACGAGGGCGGGCTGGTGACCAGCTACAGCCACATGAGCCGGATCGTCGCCGGCGAAGGCGGCGTAGTGCGCCGGGGCGAGCTGATCGGCTATGTCGGGTCGAGCGGCCTGTCGACCGGTCCGCACCTCCACTACGAGGTGCTGAGGAACGGCACCCCGGTGAACCCGCTGGGCGTCACTCTGGTCAGCCGGCCGGTCTTCGACGAGGGGTTGATGGCGGCGGTACGGGCCAGGGCCAAGGCGCTGCGCGGACTTTGACCGTAGCCCGGTTGCGTGGCGATTAATTTCGAATTAACTCTCCTCATGGTCGCGTTCGCCTTGTGGCGTAACTGGACGGTGAACAGGGGAGTTTTTATGGGTAAGGCATTGGCATTCAGCGTCGCGGCGACACTCTTCGCGACAGGCACCGCGGCATCGGCAGCGGACTATTCCTACAGCGGCTCATTGGCCGGACCCAATGCCGTCCAGCTTTTCAACTTCACCGTTACCAGCCCGTCGTCGGTGACCCTGCGCACCTATTCCTATGCGGGTGGGATCAATGCCGCCGGCCAGACCATCACCAGCGGCGGCTTCGATCCGATCCTGGCGCTGTTCGACGGTTCGGGCGAGCTGGTCGGCGAGAATGACGATGGCGGTCTCAACGTCCCGGCGGATGCGACGACGGGCTCGCGCTACGACACCTTCCTGCAGGCCCTGCTCCAGCCCGGCACCTACACGGTGTCGGTGGCGGCTTATTCGAACTTCGCGATCGGGCCGAACCTGTCCAACGGGTTCGAGAATGACGGCACCTTCGACGGCCGCGCCAATCGGTGGGCGTTCGACATCCTCAACGTGAACAGCGCGATTCAGGTCGGGGCCGTTCCTGAGCCCGGCACCTGGGCCCTGATGCTGGTCGGATTCGGCGCGATCGGTGCCTCGCTGCGCCGCCGTCGCCGCGCCACCGCGGTGCCCGCGCTCGCCTGATCGGCGATTGCTAGCGCGTTAACTTAGGAGTAAACACGGGCACTGCTCTCAAGGGGGAGCAGTGCCCGATGACAGAACTTGTCGTCATTGCATGCATCGCCTTCGACCACCGCGCGCCCGCCGACGGGCTGCAACGGTTCAAGGCTTGCCTTCTCCAATGTCCGCAGGTGGAGCGGGCGATGGAAGTTTGCGGCACCTACGACCTGATCGTGCAGGGCCGCTGCTGCGACGTCGCCGACTATAATCGCAACATGGAACGGCTGCGCCAGCCGATGGCGCAGTTCATCGCCCGGATCGAGACGAGCTTCGTCGCCCGGATGATGGACCGTCCGGCGGCCAGCGAAGAGAACGGCGGCGCGCTGTGGCTTCCCTGCGGGGACGGCCGGCGCCGGGTCGAGCACCGCCTGATCGACAAGATTATGGCCGAAGGCGATTACATGCGCGTCCATGTCGGCGACTGGACCTGCCTCGTCCACGACACCATGGCCCATTTGTCTCGTGAACTGGCCGGGTCGGGGTTCGTGCAGCTGCATCGCTCGGTGCTGGTCCGGATCACCTTCATCGACCGGCTGGTCCACGACCAGCGGCGGTGGATCGCGCGGCTGCTGGATGGAAGCGAGGTCGGAGTCGCCAAGAGCCATACCCATGACGTGCTGGCGATCATGGCCGGCGAGTCGTCGATGTCCGACGCCCTTTCGGCGAAGGCGCGGCCCATCGTCGAAGCACCGGCAGAGGTGAACGAAAATCCAATGAAACTGACCTCCTGAACCGCGACACCCGGCAGGTCGGCGCAATCGGGCGCCGACAGCCGGGAGGTTCCTATGGAAAGCCGCAGATTCGCATGTCTCGCCGCCACTGTCGTGATGGGATTGAGCGTCGTCGGTATTGCCGGCGCCTCGGCTGCGCCGCCGCTGGGGGACGTGGTGATCGAGGGCGGCCGGATCGATCCCGCGCTGCAGCGGACGGTCCGGTACAGTGACCTCAACCTCGCCTTCGCGCCAGGCCAGCGCACGCTGAAGACCCGCATCATGCGGACCGCCAGCGGCCTGTGCTGGGACCTGAACGGCTCCTACGGCGTGGATCGCTGCACAAGCGATGCGGTCGACAGCACGAAGGGGCAGGTGGCGGAGGCGATCACCCGCGCCAAGCGGCAGATGGCCGGACTTCCGGTCGGTCCCGCGATCGCCATCAGCATGGTGATTGGCGCCCGTTGAGAGTGGAGGGGAGGGCCGCACTGGGGGCGGCCCTCACCCCCCCGATCAGTGACCTGAATCGATGGTCGCGAAATTGGCGTGGACCATCATCCATTTGCCGTTTTGCTTCACGTAAACGCGAGACGACTTGGCCAGTGACGGCGCGACCTTGCCATCCGCCGCGCGCCTGAGACCGGCGAAATTGTAGGTCAGGATCGCGGTGTCGCCGTATGTCTGCACCCGCGGGTTCTGCATGTCGGAGAACATCGCCTTGTCGTTGAGCGCGACGTCGCCCATCCGCATCGCCATCGCCTTGCCGACCAGCAGGGTCGGGAAGTCACCGTTGAACTCGGTATAGTCCTCGGCCATCGAGGCGTTCTGCTGCGCGATCGGCGCGCCGGCGATCTCCGCCGCCCACTGCGCGCGGGCAAGCGCCATGATCTCGGCCGAGACCTGCGGATTGTCCGCTGCCTGTGCCGGAACCGCCGTCATCAACAGCAATGCCATCGTCCCCGCAGCCGCGCCGCGGGTCCAGTTCGTGAGTTTATTCATGGGTCAAATCCTCCGCTTGTAAAACGCAGAGGGGGTGACGGGCAGGCGGAGCAGTTTTCCCCCGAGGACCGCCGGCCGTGACGGGGTCTGCCTAACTGCTCCGCAAGTCAACGATAACCGCGGAAGACCGGTGTTTACCGGCCGTGACCGCGCCAGCGCTTGACGGTGCGGCTGATGATCTCCGGTTCGCCGCCGGTTTCGCGCCACAGGCTCGCGAAGCTCGGGTCGGACGAGGCCGGACGCTTCTCGGGCTCGAGATCGTCGAAGCGGACCCGGATCGGGATCGCGACGCCTTCGCCGCAAACGATGCATTCGCGGTTGCGGAGTGCGGGAATGGCATCGAGGAAGCCGCGCGCGCCTTCGGGCATGGCGGCGCGGACGCAGGCCTGGTCGCGTTCGTTGTTGAGGCGCATGGCGATGATCGTGCCGCACTGCGACAGCACGCCCTCGGCAAGGTCGGACGGACGCTGGGTGATGAGGCCGAGGCTCACGCCATACTTACGGCCCTCCTTGGCAATCCGCTCGAGGATCTTGCGAACCGCCTGAACACCATTGTTCTCGTCCTTGGGAACGTAACGGTGCGCTTCCTCGCAGACCAGCAGGATCGGCCGTTGCGCCTCGGTGCGTGACCAGATCGCATAGTCGAACACCATCCGGGCCAGCACCGAGACGACGACGCTGGTGATGTCCGAAGGCACGCCCGACACGTCGACGATGCTGATCGGCTTTCCGTTGGCGGGAAGGCGGAACAGGCGGGAGATGAAGCTTCCCATCGAATCGGTGATGTTCATGCCCGAGAACATGAAGGTGTAGCGCGGGTCGGCCTTGAGCTCGTCGAGCTTGGTCTTGAGCCGCTGGTAAGGCGTGGTGTCGCCCGCGCGGTCAAGCTTGCCCATTTCGGCGACGATCACCGCGTTCAAATCGGTCAGCAGGTAGGGAATCGGCGAATCCACCGTCACCTTGCCGAACTGCTCGGAGAACTTGTTCTTGGTCCGCGCCGCCAGCAGGCACTTGGCAAGGATGTCGGCGTCGCGGTTGCGCTCGGCCCCGTCGGTGGTCAGCAGCACCTCGCAATGCTCTTCGAAGTTGAGCAGCCAGTAAGGAAGCTGGAGGTTGTCGACGTTGAACAGCTCGCCGCAGCCCTTGAAGGCGGCGCTATATTCGCCGTGCGGATCGATCATCACGATGTGCCCCTCGGGGCTGTAATTCGAGATGCGATGCAGGATCAGCGCGACCGAGGTCGACTTGCCGGTACCGGTCGAGCCGAGGATCGCGAAATGCTTCGAGAGCATCGGGTCGATGTACAGAGCGCCGCGAATGTCGTCGGTAGGGTAGACGGTGCCGATCTCGACGTGCGCGCTGTCGGAGGCGGCGAACACCTGGCGAAGATCGTCGGTGGTGACCGGATGCACTTCGGCGCCCGGAATCGGATAGCGGGTGACGCCGCGGCGGAATCCGCTCATCCCGCCATTCTGGTCGCGCGTGCCTTCGCCGAGGAAGTCGATCGCGGCGATGATCCGGCCATTGTCGTCGGCACGCATGGTGCGGACATTGGCGATCAGCCAGCTCTTGCCGACCGCCATCTTGACCTGGCTTCCGACCTGCCCGGACATCGCCACCGACGGATCGCTGTGATCGGCGAGGGCGAGCAGCCGGGCCGGATCGAAGCGGGCTTGCGAGCCGGAACCGGCGATGTCGAGTACCGACCCGATCGGGTCATGCTTTTCGCGGGCGACCGGGGGGCGGCTGCCGACCGGCTCCTCTTCGGAATGGCTGGTCAGTTCGTCGATCAGCTGCTTGAGACTGACATTATCTTCCATGGTCGTTCCGGTCCGCTCCCCACACACTCTGGAGCGCGGTCTAGACGAAACGCGGTTAAGATTTTGCTTTAGCTGCGCGATCCGAACAGCGCGGCCGCACCCCACCCGAGGCCGAGGCTAAGCAGCACCGCGGCCAGGCCATAGAGGAAGGCGTGGCGGCGGGCGGTGGTGGCGATGAAGCGCTCGAACCCGGTCTTGCGCACCTCCACTTCCTTGGTCGCGGCGGCGATCACCTTGCCGCGGTCGATCAGGAAGGTTTCGGTTTCGTAGGTGCCGATCGGGACCTGGCTGGGGATCGAGATGCGCGCGCGGTAAAGCACGCCGTCGCTGATCTCCACGCCGTTGCTGTTCTCCGCATACAGGCCCTGGCGGGTGCGCAGGTCGAGCAGGCCGTTCTCGAAACGCTGAGCCTTGTCGGGCTGGGCGCCGCCGCCGGGCGACAGCTGGAGGTTGCCGAGGCCCAGTTCGTAGACCGCCGCGGTGCGTTCCCCCACCACCTGCGCCAGCGGGCGGTTGGAGGCGACGGCATAATAGCTGGGGGCGGAGGAGAAGCGGTGGCTGTCGGCATTCATCCAGATGCCGGCGATCTTCTGCTTTTCGCGCACGATCATCGGCTGGACCGGGCCCTTCAGCACCACCACCACATCGAGCGGGCGGGTCGGGGTGCGGCCGCCGGGATAAAGGATGGCGCCGAACAACAGCAGCTGCGCGCCGGTGAAGCTGTAGCGGATCTCGATCGCGCGGGCGGAGATGTCGGGCACCAGGCGCGGCCCGGCCTGGCCCATCAGCAGGGGCGCCAGCAGCGCCGCGAAGAGCAGCCGCAGCCTCACAGATACTCGATCGAGAAGATTTCTTCGGGCCGGTAGGTCAGGCCGAGGCCCATCCGCAGCGCGACCAGCAGGATGATCAGCGACAGGCTGAACCGCAGCAGGTCGGGCTTCAAACGGGTGGTCAGCCGCGCGCCATATTGCGCCCCCAGCACGCCGCCGACCAGCAGCAGCGCGGCCAGCACGATGTCGACCGACTGGGTGGTGAGGGCATGGATCATGGTGGTCGCGGCGCTGACCGCAAGGATCATCACCAGGCTGGTTCCGACCACCACGCGCGGCGCCATGCCGAGGATGTAGATCATCGCCGGCACCAGGATGAAGCCGCCGCCGACCCCCAGCAGGACGGTCAGGATGCCGGCCACAAACCCCAGTCCGAGCGGCGCCAGCGGGGACAGATAGAGGCCGCTGGCATAGAAGCGCCAGCGAAAGGGCAGCGACGCGACAAGCCGGTGATGGCGGCGGCGCGGTGCTTCGACCTCGTCGCTCTTCCACCAGCCGAGCGCCTTCACCGCATCGCGCAGCATCAGCGACCCGATCGAACCGAGCAGGAAAACGTAGAGGAGGCCGATCACCACATCGATCTGGCCGCTTGCCTGGGCCAGCCGGAACAGGCCCGCGCCGACCAGGCTTCCGACCAGGCCGCCGGCGATCATCACCATTCCCATGCGCAGGTCGACCCCGCCGCGCTTCATGTGGGCGAACACGCCCGACACGCTGGCCCCGGTGATCTGGGTGGTGGCCGAGGCGACCGCGATGCTGGGCGGGATGCCGTAGAAGATCAGCAGCGGCGTGGTGAGGAATCCGCCGCCAACCCCGAACAAGCCAGACAGCACGCCGACCAGCCCGCCGAGCGCCACGATGAGCAGCGCGTTGACGCTCATGTTGGCGATGGGGAGGTAGATATCCATGGGGCGGGGCAGCGATAGCGGATAGGGCAAGGCAGGCAAAGGCGGCTGGACCCGCCTCGTCACCCTTGGCGTTCTCCACTCGCACCTTTAGGCCGGAGCCCCATGAGCCTTCGCATCCTCCTGACCCCGCTTGCCGCCCTGTTCGCTGCTGCTTGCGCCACCGTCCCGCAGCAGGCTGCCGAGCCGGTACGCCCCGGTTTCGTGATCGCCGCCAACCCGCTTGCGGCCAAGGCCGGGATGGACGTGATCCAGCGCGGCGGAAGCGCAGCCGATGCGGCGGTCGCGGTGCAGGCCGCGCTGAGCCTCGTGGAGCCGCAATCGAGCGGGCTCGGGGGGGGCGCGTTCATGACCTATTTCGACGCCCGGACCGGCAAGGTGATCGTCTATGACGGGCGCGAGACCGCCCCGGCCGGTGCCAGCCCGACGATGTTCATCGGCACGGACGGCAAGCCGCTTCCCTTCGCCACTGCGGTGCTGAGCGGGCGGGCAACCGGTGTTCCGGGCGCGCTCAGGATGCTTGAGACGGTGCAGCGCGCGCACGGGCGCCTGCGCTGGTCCGAACTGTTCGAGGGGACGGCGGTGCTGGCCGAACAGGGCTTCACCATCAGCCCGCGGCTGGGGCGGATGCTGGGCGGCGATTATCCGCAGCTGACCGCGCCCGACGTGGTGAAATATTTCAGCAAGCCCGACGGCACCCGGCTGAAGGTCGGCGATCGCCTGAGCAACCCGGTCTATGCCCGCTTCCTGCGGCGGCTGGCGAGCGGCGGCGCGGACGTCCTCTACAAGGGCGAGACCGCGGCGCGGATCGTCGAGCGGGTCCGGCAGGGACCATTCGAATCGTCGATGACGATGGCCGATCTTGCCCGTTATCGCCCGGTCCGGCGCGACGCCTTGTGCCGCGAATGGCAGGCCTACACCGCCTGCGTCCCCCCGCCCCCGTCGAGCGGGGTGTCGACGCTGCAACTGCTGGCGATGCTCGGCCGGACCGACATTGCGGCTCGCGGCCCGAGCGATCCGCAGGCCTGGTACCTGTTCGCCGAAGCCTCGCGCCTGATGTACGCCGACCGCGACCGCTATGTCGCCGATCCGGCGTTCGTGACGGTGCCGGTCGATGGCCTGCTGGATCCCGCTTACGTCGCTTCGCGCGCGGCGCTGATCGGACGGTCGGCCGGTCCTCCGCCGGTCGCCGGAACGCCGCCGGGTGCGGTGTCGGTGGGAGCCGACCGGACGCTCGAGCCGGCCGGGACCAGCCACTTCATTGTAGGCGACAGCGCCGGCAACGTCGTCAGCATGACCACCACGGTGGAGAGCATCTTCGGTTCCGGACGGATGGTCGACGGCTTCTTCCTCAATAACCAGATGACCGACTTCAGTTTCTCGCCGACCGAGGCGGATGGGCGGCCGGCGGCCAATGCGGTGGCCGGGGGCAAGCGCCCGCGCTCGTCGATGACGCCGCTGATCCTGCTCGACGGCCAGGGAAGGTTTGCGGGCGCGTTCGGAAGCCCGGGCGGAAGCGCGATCCTCGCCTACGTCGGCAAGACGATGACCGGGGCTCTGCTGTGGAAGCTTCCGGTGCAGGAGGCGATCGACCTTCCCAACCTTGTCGCACGCGGCAACGGCTTCGGCGGCGAAGTGGACAAGTTCCCGGCGGGGGTGGTCGCCGGGTTGGCCGCCAGGGGTGTGGCACTGAAGCCGGGGCAGGGTGAGGACAGCGGCGTCCACGCGGTGATGGTGCGGCCCGATGGCAGCATCGATGGCGGGTTCGACCGCCGCCGCGAAGGCGTGGTGCTGATCGACCAGGCGCGAACCCCGGTCAGGCGCTAGATCCGACCGCCTCGGCAAGGGTGGAAAAGCGGGTGGCGGCAAGCCGCTCGACCAGACCGCGCGCCATGCCGCGGGCGATGCCCGGCCCGGCGTAGACCATTGCCGAATAGAGCTGGACGAGGTTGGCGCCCGCGCAGATCCGCTGCCATGCCTCGTCGGGCGTCGCGATGCCGCCGGCCGAGATCAACGGGACCTGCCCGCCAGTGACCGCATAAAAGGCCTTGAGCTGATGCATCGCCAGGGCAGCGAGCGGGGCACCCGACAGGCCGCCCGTCTCGTCGCGGTGCCGGGATGAGAGTGGCGGGCGGCTGATCGTGGTGTTGGAAACGATGATCCCGTCGATCCCGTGATCGGCGACCGCGCGGACGATGCGGATCGGGTCGCCGTCCTCGAGGTCCGGCGCGACCTTGAGGAATATGGGCGGACGCTTGAGCGCCGCGCCCCGCGCCTCGCGCACCGCGGCCAGCAATTCGCCAAGCTCGCCGCCAGCCTGCAGGTTGCGCAGGCCCGGCGTGTTGGGCGAGGAGATGTTGACCGTCAGGTAGTCGGCGACCGGCGCCATCCGCTGCACGCCCTCGGCATAGTCTCGGATGCGGTGGGGACTGTCCTTGTTGGCGCCGATATTGACCCCGACGATTCCGCCGCCCCGCCGCGCCTTGAGCCGGGTGAGCGCCGCGTCCTGACCGCCATTGTTGAAGCCTAGGCGGTTGATCACCGCCGCATCCTCGACCAGCCGGAACATCCGCGGCCTGGGGTTGCCGGGCTGGGCCTTGGGGGTCAGCGTTCCGACCTCGACGAAACCAAAGCCCTGCCCAAGCATCGCACCGAACACCTCGGCATTCTTGTCATAGCCGGCGGCCAGCCCGACCGGCGAGGGAAAGCGCACGCCCGCGACCTCGCTCGCCAGGACCGGATCGAACGCTGGGGGCGTGCGGGCCGGAAGCGCCTTCAACGCCGCGATGCTGAGCCCATGCGCGCGCTCGGCGTCGAGGCTGAAGAAAAGCGGGCGGACAAGGGGGTAGAGGGCCATGACTTCCCGCTGTTGGTCGAAAGGATTCGTGTCCGGCCTTGAGCCGGGGTCCGGTCCAAGCCAAGAAGCAAGGCGCCGGCCGGGTCAACCCCGGCGTGACCAACCGGAAAGGTCCGACTTGAAGCACCTTCTTCTGCTCGCCTCCACCGCGCTGCTGGCCGCCTGCGCCACCACCACCCCCGACCCGCTGATCGCGCCGCCGCCCGAGGCCGCGCCGCCCGAAGCCGCTGCGGTGGCCCCCGCACCGATCCCCGCGCGCAATGCCGAACTGGCCGCCTTCTTCGAGGAATATGACAAGGCGAATCTCGAGCTGTCGCCGCTGAGCAAGGCGTATCGCGGGATCAAGGACGCGGATTACGGCAAGTGGGACGAGGTCAGCGACGCCGCCGACGAGCGCGACCGGGCGCTCGACCAGCGCTATCTCGCGGAGATGCGCGCGAAGTTCCCGCGCGCCTCGCTGAGCCCGGACGACCAGCTTAGCTACGACCTGTTCGAATATCGCATCGCCCGCAGCGATTCGGTGCGGCCGTTTCGTAAGAACGGCCTGATCTTCGACCAGATGAACGGCGCGCAGAGCGACGGGCCGGCGTTCCTGATCAACATCCACAAGGTCGACAACGTCGCCGACGCCGAGGCCTACGTCAGCCGCATCTCGGCCATCGCCAAGTTCCTCGACCAGTCGATCGCCGAGGCCAAGGCGCGCGAGGCCAATGGCGTGCTCGCGCCCAGGTGGGTCTACCCTTATGTCATCGCCGACAGCCGCAACCTCATCCGCGGCGCACCGTTCGACCGCGGAGCCGACAACGACCTGTGGGCCGATTTCAAGACCAAGGTCGGCAAGCTCCAGACCGACGAGGCGACCAAGACCCGCCTGCTCGACGCCGGACGGACCGCGATGGTTCGGGACCTCAAGCCCGCCTACCAGCGGGTCATCACTGCGATGCAGGCGCAGCAGGCCAAGGCGAAGACCGACGACGGCATCTGGCGCTTCGCCAATGGTGCGGCGGAATATCAGGCGCGGACCAGGTTCTACACCACCACCGAGCTGACGCCCGACCAGATCCATGACCTTGGCCTCGCGCAGGTCGCGCGCATCCACGGCGAGATGAGCGCGCTCAAGGACCGGACCGGGTTCAAGGGCTCGCTGCAGGACTTCTTCAAGTTCATGCGCGAGGACAAGCGCTTCTATTACCCGAACACCGCGGCGGGTAAGCAGATGTACCTCGACGAGAGCCTGAGGGCGCAGGCGCAGGTCCAGGCCGCGCTGCCGCGCTATTTCGGGCGGCTGCCCAAGACCGCGCTGCTGATCAAGCCGGTGGAGCCGTTCCGCGAGAAAAGCGCGGGCAAGGCGTTCTACAACGATCCCCCGCCCGACGGCTCGCGCCCCGGCACCTATTACGTCAACCTCTACGACATGAAGGACATGCCTTCGACCGAGGTCGAGGCTTTGTTCTGCCACGAGGGCATTCCCGGCCACCACCTGCAGGGCGCTCTGCTGAGCGAACTCGGCAAGGGCGAGGTGCCGCCGTTCCGCCAGTTCAGCGGCTACACCGCGACCGACGAGGGCTGGGGGCTCTACGCTGAGAAATTGTGCAAGGAGATGGGCCTCTACCAAGACCCGTATCGCGATTTCGGTCGGCTCCAACTCGAGCTTCACCGCGCGATCCGGCTGGTGGTCGACAGCGGCATCCATCACAAGCGGTGGAGCCGCGAGACGGCGATCAAATATGTCGAGGACAATAGCGCCGACGCCAAGGGCGGGATCGTGAAGGCGATCGAGCGCTACATCGTCTATCCGGGCCAGGCGACCGCCTACATGATCGGCAAGCTGAAGATCGAGGAGCTTCGGGCCAAGGCCAAGA
The DNA here is from genome assembly GCF_011927725.1 of Sphingomonas kaistensis. NCBI lineage: Bacteria > Pseudomonadati > Pseudomonadota > Alphaproteobacteria > Sphingomonadales > Sphingomonadaceae > Sphingomonas > Sphingomonas kaistensis. The sequence continues at coordinate 761,506 of NZ_JAATJC010000001.1, forward strand.
CCCAGCTCGGTGCCAAATATGACGACCGCCAGTTCCACGACACCATCCTGCTCGCCGGATCGATGCCGTTGAGCATGCTGGAAGCCCGCGTCGACGAGTGGATCGCCCGCACGGGGGCCTAGCCCTTCGGGCGGTTGTGAATCGGAGTGTTCCGGCCTAAATAGGACCGGAACACTCCACTATGCGATTGACCCACCTCGCCGACTATGCGGTCGTGATCCTGACCGCCGCCGCTGCCCGCCCGGGCGACGATCGGCTGAGTGCGTCCGCGCTGGCGGCCGACACCGGCCTGCCGCTCCCGACCACGCAGAAGGTGCTGGGCAAGCTCGGTAGCGCGGGGTTGCTGACGGCGACTCGCGGGATCGGCGGCGGGTTCGCCTTCAACCGCGATCCGCAGGCGATCACGCTGGCCGACATCATCGAGGCGGTCGAAGGGCCGATCGCGATGACCCAGTGCAGCGGGTCGGACGAGGTCAGCGACTGCGCGCTCGACAGCCGCTGCAAGCTGAAGCCGCACATGAACATCGTCAGCCGGACCGTGCGCGAGGCGCTGGCCGGGGTCACTCTTGAGCAATTGGCGTCTGAGCGCCGCATGGAAGACGCATGAACGAAGCGACCACCATCAAGAACCAGGAAGCCCATGACGCGGCCGACAAGCTGGCGACCTACGAATGGGGCTTCGTCAGCGACATCGAGTCCGACTTTGCGCCCAAGGGGCTGAACGAGGACACCGTCCGCTTCATCAGCGCCAAGAAGGGCGAGCCCGAGTGGCTGCTCGACTGGCGCCTCAAGGCCTATCGCGCCTGGCTGGAGATGGAGGAGGTCGACTGGGCCAAGCTGACCATCCCGGCGATCGATTACCAGGACGCTTATTATTACGCCGAGCCCAAGCAGCGGCCGACCATCGCCTCGCTCGACGAGCTCGATCCCGAAATCCGCCGCACCTACGAAAAGCTCGGAATCCCGATCGAGGAGCAGAAAGTGCTCGCCGGGGTCGAAGGCGCGCGCAAGGTCGCGGTGGACGCGGTGTTCGACAGCGTGTCGGTCGCCACCACCTTCCGTGAGGAGCTGGACCGCGCCGGCGTCATCTTCCGCTCGATCAGCGAGGCGGTGAAGGAATTCCCCGACCTCGTCCGCAAATACCTCGGCAGCGTCGTTCCGCAGCGCGACAACTTCTTTGCCTGCCTCAACAGCGCGGTCTTTAGCGACGGCACCTTCGTTTACATCCCCGAGGGCGTGCGCTGCCCGATGGAGCTGTCGACCTATTTCCGCATCAACGCCGAGAATACCGGCCAGTTCGAACGCACCCTGATCGTCGCCGACAAGGGGTCGTACGTTTCTTATCTGGAGGGCTGCACCGCGCCGATGCGGGACGAGAACCAGCTCCACGCGGCGGTGGTCGAGATCTTCGCGCACGAGGATGCGGAGGTGAAATACTCCACTGTCCAGAACTGGTATCCGGGCAATGCCGAGGGCGTCGGCGGGATCTACAATTTCGTGACCAAGCGGGCGATGTGCTCGGGCGCGCGGTCGAAGGTAAGCTGGACGCAGGTCGAAACCGGCAGCGCGATCACCTGGAAGTATCCAAGCTGCATCCTCAAGGGCGACGGCAGTGTCGGCGAATTCTATTCGGTCGCGCTGACCAACAACCGCCAGCAGGCCGATACCGGCACCAAGATGGTGCACATCGGCAAGAACACCCGCTCGACCATCGTGTCCAAGGGTATCAGCGCCGGACGCAGCGACAACACCTATCGCGGGCTGGTGCGGGTGCTGCCGGGCGCGGAGAATGTCCGCAACTTCACCCAGTGCGACAGCCTGCTGCTGGGTGACCAGTGCGGCGCGCACACCGTGCCCTACATCGAGGTCAAGAACCCGACCGCGACCATCGAGCATGAAGCGACCACGTCGAAGATCAGCGAAGATCAATTGTTCTACGCCATGGCCCGCGGGCTCGACCAGGAAGCGGCGGTGGCACTGATCGTCAACGGCTTCGCGCGGGAGGTGCTGAAGCAGCTGCCGATGGAGTTTGCGGTCGAAGCGCAGAAGTTGCTTGGAATTAGCCTCGAGGGGAGCGTGGGGTGAGCAACTCTTTTCCATCTCGTATCACGGTGACAGATCCCGAGTTCTTTGGCGCGGTTTCGACCTTTGTGGACGGTAATACAGAGTGCTCAGGTTGGCGATTAAGCCACTCTGAGAGTCTGTTTCAGATCTCAATCGGGTGCGTGGAAGATTATGCGCTTTTGAAGCTGAAGTTCCCACCTCAAGTTCTAGGACTGCGCTTTGCTTAACATCACCGACCTCCACGCGACCGTCGCCGACAAGCCGATCCTGAACGGCCTCACCCTCTCCGTTCCGGCGGGCGAGGTGCATGCGATCATGGGGCCGAATGGCGCGGGCAAGTCGACGCTTGCCTACGTGCTCGGCGGTCGGCCGGGCTATGAGGTGACCGCCGGCTCGGTCACGCTCGACGGCGCCGATCTCCTCGCCCAGGAGCCACACGAGCGCGCCGCCTCCGGCCTGTTCCTCGGCTTCCAGTATCCGGTCGAAATCCCCGGCGTCTCCTCGATGCAGTTCATCCGCGAGAGCCTCAATGCCCAGCGCCGTGCGCGCGGCGAAGCCGAGCTGAGCGGCGCCGAATTCATCCGCCTCGCCAAGGCCGAAGCGGGCGAGCTGGGCATGGACGTCGAAATGCTCAAGCGGCCGGTCAACGTCGGCTTCTCGGGCGGCGAGAAGAAGCGGGCCGAGATGGTCCAGATGGGCATCATGCGCCCGCGCTTCGCGGTGCTCGACGAGACCGACAGCGGCCTCGACATCGACGCGCTGCGGATCGTCGGCGCGGGGATCAATCGCATCATGCGCGCGCCGGATCGCGGCGTGCTGCTCATCACCCACTACCAGCGCCTGCTCGACTATGTGCAGCCTAACCGCGTCCATGTGCTGACCGCCGGCCAGATCACCCGCTCGGGTGGTCCCGAGCTGGCGCATGAGCTGGAGCGCGGAGGCTACGCCGAGGTCGCATGAGCGTCGCCACCCTTCCCACCCGCAAGGACGAGGCGTGGCGCTACGCCGACTTCGCCGCGCTCGACCGCGTGTGGCACGAGCTTGCCGCGCCGCGTGAGATCGTCATTCCGGCGGGTGAGCAGCACCACCACGTACTGATCGCCGGGGCCGAGCCGGTCGAGATCCACCGCGCCGCCGTGATCGTCGAGACGGGCGCCACCCTGTCGCTGTTCGCGCTCAACGGCTGCACCGAATATGGCCGGATCGAGGTCGATGTGACGGTGCATCAGGGCGGCCACTTCGACCTCCACGCCGCCAACATCGCCGGCGGAAAGGCGACGCAGGAGATCGTCACGGTCGTTCGCCACGTCGAGCCCGAAGGGACCTCGAACCAGGTCGTCCGCAGCGTGCTCGCCGGCACCTCCACCGGCTCCTACCTCGGCAAGGTCGCGGTCGCGCGGCATGCGCAGAAGGTCGATGGCGAACAGTCGGTGAAAGCCATGCTGCTCGACCGCGGCGCGACCGCCAATTGCAAGCCCGAGCTCGAGATCTACGCCGACGACGTGAAGTGCGCACACGGCGCCTCGGTCGGAGAACTTGATCCCGACCAACTGTTCTACGCCCTGTCGCGCGGCCTCGACCCGGCCAGTGCCAAGGCGCTGCTGCTCGAAGGCTTCGTGCTGCAACTGTGGGACGACGCGCCCGAGGATCGCCGCGAGGAGCTGGTGGCGGAGACGCGCCGCTTGCTGCGCGAGGTGGCGCGGTGAACGTCCAGGCTCCCATCGCCGCGCCGCTCGACGTCCGCGACCAGTTTCCGGCGATTGCCGGCTGGCATTATCTTGACAGTGCCGTGTCCGCGCAGAAGCCGCAGGCGGTGATCGACGCGATCACCAATGCCTATGCCCGCGACTACGCCAGCGTGCACCGCGGCGTCTATCAGCGCAGCGCCGACATGACGCTCGCCTACGAAGCGGCGCGGGCGCGTGCGGGAAGGTTCATCGGCGGTGCGGCGGAGGAGGTGGTCTTCACCCGCGGCGCGACCGAGGCGATCAATCTCGTGGCCTCGATGCTGCCCCAGGAAGGCCGGAACCGCGTGCTCCTGTCGGCGCTGGAGCATCACAGCAACATCGTGCCGTGGCAGCTGGCGGGCTACGCAATCGACGTCGTGCCGCTGACCGCCGACGGCCGCATCGACCTCGACGCGGCCGAGGCGATGGTGAGCGAACAGCATCGCGTGGTCGCCTTCGCGCATGTGTCGAATGTGCTCGGCTCGATCCTCGACGCCAAGCGCGCAGCGGAGATTGCGCATTCCAGGGGTGCCTTGCTGCTGCTCGACGGTTGTCAGGCGGCACCGCGCGTCGCGATCGACGTCGCGGCGAGCGGCACCGATTTCTACACTTACTCGGGCCACAAGCTGTACGGTCCGACCGGGATCGGCGTGCTGTGGGGCCGCAAGGCGCTGCTGGACGCGATGCCGCCGTGGCAGGGCGGCGGGGCGATGATCGACCAGGTCACGTTCGAGCGCACCACCTTCATGCCCCCGCCGCAGCGGTTCGAGGCCGGCACGCCGCACATCGTCGGCGGGATTGGCCTCGCCGCGGCGATCGACTGGGTCGAGGGCATCGGCGTCGACCGCATCCACGCGCATGAAACGGCGCTCGTCGCCGAGTGCCGCGAGGCCCTGCGCGGGCTCGGTTTTGTGCGGCTATTCGGGCCCGAGGACAGCGCCGGCATCGTCAGTTTCGAGGTCGTCGATGTGCATCCGCACGACGTCGGCACCATCCTCGACGACGAAGGCGTGGCGATCCGGGCCGGGCATCATTGTGCTCAGCCGCTGATGCAATTGCTCGGCGTTCCCGCCACCTGCCGGGCAAGTTTCGCGGCGCATAGCGACAGCCAGGACATCGAGGCGCTGGTCGCAGGCCTCCAGAAAGTGAAGCGGATCTTCGGATGAACGAACAACGCAAGATCGAAACCGAGGAAGTCGACGCGGTCGCGTCGCCGCCCAAGGCGCGGGTCGAGCTGGAAACCCCGGCGGAGACCTTTGGGCGCAAGCGCGATTATCTGGCGGGCTTCCTGTCCGAACAACCCGTCGCGCCGCCGGTGGGTGAATCCGGAAGCGAGCTCCAGGCGGCGATCGTCGAGACGCTCAAGACTATCTACGATCCGGAAATCCCGGTCGATATCTACGAGCTTGGGCTGATCTACGACGTCTCGGTCACCGATGACGGCGATGCGACCGTGCTGATGACACTTACCACCCCGCACTGCCCGGTCGCCGAGTCGATGCCGGGCGAGGTGGAGATCCGCGTGCTGTCAGTCCCCGGCGTCCGCGATGCCGAGGTCAAGCTGGTGTGGGATCCGCCGTGGGATCCGAGCAAGATGAGCGACGAAGCGCGGCTCGAACTGGGGATGCTGTGATGGAAGCGACCACCGCCACCCGGCGTCCGCGCCCCGCCGCCATCACCCTCACGCCGGGCGCCGAGCAACGCGTTGCCAAGCTGATGGCGCAGGCGCCGGCCGATGCGATCGGGGTCAAGCTGTCGACCCCGCGCCGGGGCTGCTCAGGCCTTGCTTATTCGGTCGATTACGTCACCGCCGAGGACAAGTTCGACGAGAAGATCGAGACCCCGGGCGGCACCTTCTACGTCGACGGCGGGTCGATCCTGTACCTGATCGGGTCGGTGATGGACTGGCGCGAGGACGATTTCACCGCCGGCTTCGTGTTCGAGAATCCCAACGCCAAGGGCAGCTGCGGCTGCGGGGAAAGCTTCACGGTCTGACCGTAGGCGTGGTATAAGCATCGGCAGGAGGACCCTGTCATGCGTGCCCTTGTCATCCTTGTCGCGCTGCCGCTGCTTGGCGCCGCCTCGCCCGCGCCTGTGCGGCCTGCCGCGCCGATGCCGGTCAGCAATCCTTATGCCGACGAGCGCTGCCCCGAGACGCCGATGAGCCTTGCCCGCAAGCAGGGCGAACAGCTCGGCCCGCGCAAACTCGGCGACCTGCCGACGGCCCAGACCTTCATGGCGGTGGATCGCCGCGTCGCGGGCTGCGCCGTACCGATAACGATGGGCGAGCTCAGGCGCTAGACGCGTCTTCTCACTTAACCTCGATCATGGTAGCTTTTGAACTTCCCCGTCGGGAGGTCGACATGGCACGCATGGTGCAGATGGGCTTTGCCCTTGTCGCGTACGCCGTATTCTTCGCCACTTTCCTGTATCTGATCGCCTTCGTCGGCGATTTGCCGATCGTCCCGGTCACGATTGACCGCGGCCCGGAAGCGGCGCCCGCGACGGCGTTGGCCGTGAACCTCGGGCTCATCGCGCTATTCGGGCTGCAGCATAGCGCGATGGCGCGGCAAGGCTTCAAGCGCTGGTGGACCGGGATCGTCCCGCCGGCCGCCGAGCGCAGCGTCTACGTGCTCGCCGCGAGCCTGATGCTGATCCTGCTGTTCTGGGGCTGGCGGCCGATGCCGACGACCCTCTGGCAGGTCGACAATCCCGCTGGGGCGGCGCTGCTGTGGGCGCTGTTCGCCTCGGGCTGGGGGATCGTGCTGCTGAGCACTTTCCTGATCAACCATTTCGAGCTATTCGGCCTGCAGCAGGCATGGTTCGCGCTGCGTGACCGCGCGGCGGCGGCACCGCAGTTCCGCCAGCCCTTCTTCTACCGGTTCGTCCGCCACCCGCTCTACAGCGGCTTCTTCATCGCCTTCTGGGCGACGCCGCACATGACCGCCGGGCACCTGCTGTTCGCGGCGGGCATGTCGGCCTGGATGCTGCTGGCGATCAGGGCCGAGGAGAAGGACCTGATCGCGGTATTCGGGCGCGACTATGAGGAGTATCGCGCGCAGGTCGGGATGCTGGCGCCGGGGATCGGTAGGACCGCGGCGACGCTGCCGATCGCGCCCGCCGAATAGCCGCTCGCCGGATGGGGGTGCACATCGCACGGCGCAGCCGCTAAGGGCGGGCGCATGTCCAAGATGTTCCGAATCTCGCTTCCCGACGGCACCGTGCGGGAGATGCCGGAGGGCTCGACCCCGGCCGACGTCGCCGCGGCCATCGGCCCGGGCCTCGCCAAGGCCGCGCTCGCCGCGCGAGTCAACGGCGAGGTGCGCGATATCATGCGCCCGTTCGAGGAAGATTCCGAGCTCGCGCTGATCACCGCGCGCGACGAAAAGGATGCGCTGGAGCTGGTCCGCCACGACTATGCCCACGTCCTCGCCGAGGCGGTGCAAAAGCTGTTCCCCGGCACCCAGATCACCTTCGGTCCGGCCACCGACGATGGCTTCTACTACGACTTCGCGCCAGCCGCCGACCGCGGTCCGTTCACCGACGAGGATTTGCCGGCGATCGAGGAGATGATGCGCAAGGTCATCGCCGCCGATGAACCGCTGATCCGCGAAGTGTGGAACCGCGAGGACGTGCGCGACTTCTTCGCCCGCACCGGCGAGCGCTTCAAGGCTGAATGGGTGATGGAGCTTCCGGCCGACCAGACCATCACCATGTATCGCTCCGGCAAGGGCGAGGACGCGTGGATGGACCTGTGCCGCGGCCCGCACCTGGCCTCGACCGGCAAGCTCGACCCGCAGGCGTTCAAGCTGACCCGTGTGTCGGGCGCCTATTGGCGCGGCGACCCCAAGAACCCGATGCTGTCGCGCGTCTACGGCACGGCGTGGCTCAACAAGAAGCAGCTGGCCGAGCACCTCACCCGACTGGAGGAAGCCGGCAAGCGCGACCACCGCAAGCTGGGCCAGGCGATGGACCTGTTCCACCTCCAGGCCGAGGCGCATGGCAGTGTCTTCTGGCACCCCAAGGGCTTCCTGATCTGGCGCCAGCTCGAGGCGTATATGCGCCGCAAGCTCGACGCCGCGGGCTATCTCGAGGTCAAGACCCCGCAGGTGATGGACGCCCGCCAGTGGGAGAAGTCCGGCCACTGGGGCAAGTATCGCGAGAACATGTTCGTCATCCCCGACGAGGTGCCGAACACCGAGGACGAGGGCCCGCTGGTCAGCGACGATGCCGAGTGGATGGCGCTGAAGCCGATGAACTGCCCGGCCCACGTGCTGATCTTCAAGCAGGGCATCACCAGCTACCGCGACCTGCCGCTGCGCATGGCCGAGTTCGGCTGCTGCCACCGCAACGAGCCGCACGGCGCGCTGCACGGCATCATGCGGGTGCGCCAGTTCACGCAGGACGATGCGCACATCTTCTGCCGCGAGGACCAACTAGTGCAGGAGGTCCGCGATTTCTGCGACCTGCTGGACGGCATCTACCGCGATCTCGGGTTCGACAAATATGCGGTGAAGCTCGCGCTGCGCCCCGACAAGCGCTTCGGCAGCGAGGCGATGTGGGATCAGGCCGAGGCCGAATTGCGCGAGGCGGTGGTTTCCAGCGGCCGCGCGACCGAGGAATTCGGGTGGGAAGAACTGCCGGGCGAGGGTGCCTTCTATGCACCCAAGCTCGAATTCCACCTGACCGATGCGATCGGCCGGACCTGGCAGGTCGGCACCATCCAGTCCGACCGCGTACTGCCCGAGCGCCTGGACGCCAGCTATGTCGGCGAGGACGGCGAGCGCCACCGGCCGGTCATGCTCCACCGCGCGATCCTCGGCACGTTCGAGCGCTTCATCGGCATCCTGATCGAGCATTTCGCCGGCAACCTCCCGTTGTGGCTGACCCCGGTGCAGGCGGTGGTGGCGACGATCGTGTCGGACGCGGACGGCTATGCCAATGAGGTTGCGGGCAAGCTCCAGGCGGCCGGCTTCCGGGTCGAGGCCGATACGCGCAACGAGAAGATCAACTACAAGGTGCGTGAGCACAGCCTGGCCAAGGTCCCGCTGCTGCTGGTGGTCGGCAAGCGCGAGGCGGAGGAAGGCACCGTCGCCGTCCGCCGCCTTGGCAGCGAGGAGCGCCAGCAGGTGCTCAGCCTCGACGAGGCGATTGCCATGCTGCGCGCCGAGGCGACGCCGCCCGATCTCAGGTGAGCATTCGGCGCGGCAGGCCGGCCGACGTGCCGCGCGCGCTGGAGATCTGGCGCGATGCAGTGGACGCCACGCACGGCTTCCTGACCCCGGCCGACCGCGCCGAGATCGACGCCATGGTCGCCGCCGAATACCTGCCGAACGCGGAACTGTGGCTATCGGTCGACGCCGCCGATCGCCCGGTCGGCTTCGTGGTGCTGGACGGCGAGGAGATCGACGCGCTGTTCGTCGACCCGGCCGAGCATGGGCGCGGGCATGGCACCGCCCTGCTCCGCCATGCCATCGCGCTCGGGGCGACCCGGGTCGAAGCCAGCGAGCAGGCCGACAATGCGCTGCCCTTCTATCTGGCGCGAGGGTTCAGGGTGACCGGCCGCTCGGAGCGGGATCCGCAGGGGCGCCCCTATCCGCTGGTGCAGCTTCACCTGACGGCGGGCGACTGATCTTTCCCGCGGCTGCCCGCGACGGTGTCGAAATAGGTGTGCATGGTCAGCAGGCGGCCGTCGTCGCGGGCGCGGATGGCGGCCCGGGCGGCCTCGGCTTCCTCGCCGATGCGGACCAGCCGTTCCAGCGTTGGCGTGGCATAATCACAGCGTTCGTTGGGGCGGGCTGAGCGGCACCGGTCGAGGCAAGTGTCGATCAGCTCCGGCACGCGCTTCTCGCAGCTGATCATCAGTTGCGCCTCCTCGGGAGTCAGCGCCGCCGACTGCCGCTCGGCCAGCAGCGCGGAGATCCGTTCCCGGGCGAGGCGGGCCTGCTCGCGTTGGCGGCGGTCGAGAAGCGCGGCGAGGCGCGCCCAGCGCGGATCGGGAAGCGCGGACAAGCCCGGCACTCCTTGCGTGAAGCCCGCCGCAAAGCCGCGTGCGGAGCGCATCAAGCGCCGCGCGAGCCGAATCCCGACCCAGATGGTGAGCAGGATGATGGTCAGGAAAAACAGCAGCAGGCCGCCCAGAAACTCAAGCATCGTAATATTCTCTCCGGCTCCCTATGTAGGAGTGGTCACCGTGAGCGACGAGGGGTGGGATTGACGCCACGCCGCCACAGGGCGCCACAAAATGCACGGGTCGCCGTCCTGCCCCTTTCCACGTGGCAGCGAAGCGCCTAGCTGGCACCCTCGTCCAATTACTAATGGAGATTGCGTTATACGTCCGCCAATGAGGCGCCCTCTGGCGCCGCCCCAGCTTTCCGGTCCTCGCTACAACGAGTTCATCCAAAGCCAGAAGGTGCGGGTGATCGACGAGAATGGCGAGAACCTCGGCGTGATGTATACACGTGAAGCGATCGAGCAGGCGGCGGAAGTCGGCCTCGATCTGGTTGAGATCAGCCCCAACGCCGATCCGCCCGTCGCCAAGTTCCTCGATATCGGCCGCTTCAAGTACGAAGCCCAGAAAAAGGCCAACGAGCAGCGCAAGCGCCAGAAGACGCAGGAGATCAAGGAGATCAAGATGCGTCCGAACATCGACGACCACGACTATGAGACCAAGATGAAGAAGGTCGTCGAGTTCCTGGGCGACGGTGACAAGGTCAAGGTCACCATGCGATTCCGTGGCCGCGAGATGGCGCACGGCCAGCTCGGCATGGCGGTGCTTCAGCGAGTGGCTTCCGAGACCGGCGAAATCGCCAAGGTCGAGGCGCATCCGCGCATGGAAGGCCGACAAATGCTGATGGTGTTGTCGCCCAAGTAAAACACGCAGGCAAAGCAACACCTTCGTGCAGAATTAGTTCTAGCCTGAAACAATAACGAAGACGGAGTGTGCGGTGCAGCATTTAATTTTGCTGCACCGCATGATGTTGCTGCTTGGTAACATCCGCTTTTCTTACGTCTGCTGACACTGTTGCACCGCTTCCCAAGTGAGGCGCGGCTGCTCTAGGCCGCTCTCACCAGTTTCTTTGGGAGGGGTTCCTCATGCGCAAGTCCATCTGGCTGCTTTCGGCCGGCCTGTTCGCCATCACGACTCCGGCGTTCGCCCAGTCGACCGACACCGATCAGTCCGGTGCCCAGCCGACCGACGGCGCAACCGCCGAGGCAGGCGCGGTCGACAACAGCGCGCAGGCGCAGCAGAGCGGCGATGCCGGTGACATCGTCGTCACCGCGACCCGCCGTAACGAAGCCCTTTCCGACGTTCCGCTGGCGGTCAGCGCCGTCACTGCGGAAAGCCTCGAGAATTCGGGCGCCAGCGACCTTCGCCAGCTCCAGCAGCTGTCGCCCTCGCTGCAGGTGTCCTCGACCTCGTCCGAAGCGGGCGCGGGCGTTGCCCGTATCCGCGGCATCGGCACCGTCGGCGACAACCCCGGCCTCGAAAGCTCGGTCGCGACCTTTATCGACGGCGTCTACCGCTCGCGCACCGGCGTCGGCCTGACCGAACTCGGCCAGATCGACCGCGTCGAAGTGCTGCGCGGTCCGCAGGGCACCCTGTTCGGACGCAACGCGTCGGCCGGCATCATCTCGGTCATCACCGCCAAGCCGCGCTTCCAGTTCGGCGTCAACGGCCAGCTCGATGTCGGCAATTACGACAGCCGCCGTGTCGAACTCGGCGTGACCGGCCCGATCAGCTCGAGCCTCGCTGCCCGGGTCGACGGCGTGTACATGAAGCGCGACGGCTTCATCGTGAATTCGATCACCGGCGAGGACGTCAACGACCGCGATCGCTACCTGCTTCGCGGCCAGCTGCTGTTCCAGCCGAGCGACGCGACCTCGATCCGCCTGATCGGCGACTTTGCAGATCGCGACGAGGCGTGCTGCGCCGCGCCGTACCTGCCGGCCTCGGACGCCACCACCGCCGGCCGTGCCGCCTCGACCGCCAAGCCGCTGCTCCAGGCCCTCGGTGCCGTCATCAACGACGACCCCTATGCCCGCCGCGCGACCTGGACCCCGGGCTTCGGCTTCCAGAGCGATGTCAGGGACTGGGGCGCTTCGGGCGAAGTGGTGCATGACTTCGGCGCCGCCGAGCTGACCTCGATCACCGCCTACCGCTACAACAAGTGGACCCGCGGGACCGACGCCGACTACAACAACCTCGACATCCTGCACCGCGCTGCGGACGGCAACAGCTACAATCAGTTCAAGACCTTCACCCAGGAACTGCGCCTTCAGGGCGAAGCCTTTGGTGGCCGCCTCGACTGGCTGGTCGGCGGTTATTACGCCAACGAGAAGCTGAAGGTGTCGGACAACCTCAGCTTCGGTTCGGATTATGAGCGGTTCGCCAACTGCCTCCTGATCAACAACGCTCTTCCGCAGGCGCTGGCACCGAGCCCGATCGTCGGGTCGAGCTGCATCAACACCGCCGTCGTTGGCGGCGCGGTGACCCAGCTGGTCGGACAGCGCGCCGCGCTGCTGGCTGCGGGCGTCCCGACCACCGATCCGCGGATCATCGCGCTCAGCACCAACATCAGCCTGCTGGGTGCGATCACCGCCAATCCGGCGCGGCCCGGGTTCGGCAGCATCGCCGCCGCGCTCGGCATCCCGACCGCGACGCTGAACAACGTCGGCCTGCTGGACGTGTACAACCAGAAGGCCAACAACCTCGCGCTGTTCACGCACAACATCTTCGACGTCACCGACCGCCTGAAGCTGACCCTTGGCCTGCGCTACACCCGCGAGACTAAGACCCTCGACGCAAGTTTCAGCGACAACAACGTGATCTGCCGCGCCCTGCTCGGCAGCCCGCTGGCGGCGCTGCAGCAGCTTCCCTGCTTCAACCCGTCGGTTCCGAACGGCAGCTTCAACCCGACCGAGAGCGAGCGCAAGGAAAGCGAATTCTCGGGCACCGCGGTGGTCAGCTACAAGCCGACCGACAGCCTGCTGGCCTATGCCAGCTACTCGCGCGGCTACAAGGCGGGTGGCTTCAACCTCGATCGTGCGGGTCTTGCCCGGCAGAACAACAACGGCCCGGTGCTGGCGAGCGCGACGCTCGCCTCGCTGCAGTTCGCGCCCGAGATCAACAACGCCTATGAAATCGGCGGCAAGTTCAACGGCCGTGGCATCGACGTGAACGTCGCCGCCTTCCTGCAGAAGTTCGAGGACTTCCAGCTCAACACCTTCGACGGCACCCGCTTCATCGTCGAGAACATCAACGCCTGTAAGACCGACCTCGGCGGTGCCGATCGCGACAACAGCCCGACCACCGGCGCCTGCACCGGTGATACCAAGCCCGGTGTCAGCAGCCGCGGTGTCGAGGTGGAAGTGTTCGCCCGCCCGGCCACGGACGTCGCGGTCAATCTCGGCGGGACGGTGGTCAACACCCGCTACGCCAACAACCTGATCGGCAGCGGCGGCCGTCCGCTGACGAACGCCTTGTTCCAGCTGCCTGGCCGTCGCCTGTCGAACAGCAGCTCGTTCGTCGGCACCGGCTCGATCAGCTTCAATCCGCGGATCACCGACGGCGGCGTGCGCGCTCTCTTCTATGTCGATGCCCGCCACCAGTCGGCCTTCAACACCGGTTCGGACCTCGACCTCGAAAAGGTCCAGCCGTCCTACACCGTGGTGAATGGCCGTATCGGCATCCAAGGCCCCGATCGCCGCTGGGCGGTCGAGCTGTGGGCGCAGAACATCTTCAACGAAGAATATCTGCAGGTCGCGTTCGACGCGTTCGCCCAGGGCTCGGGCACCGAGCGCGGCGTTCGCCAGGGCTTCTACGCCCGCTCGAACCAGCTGTTCGGCGCCTTCCTGGCCGAACCGCGCACCTATGGTCTGACCTTGCGCACCCGGCTCTAAGCCGGCGCGCCAAATAGTGTGACAGGGGGAAGGGCTCCGCGGGCAACCGCGGGGCCCTTGTTTTTGCAGGGCTAGGCGGCCGCTGCGCTGGCGGGGCGGTGGCTGGCGACGGCGAGCAGCCGCGGCCTCGCCCGTGCGACCTCCGCCGCGGACAGTTTCTCGCCGTTGGCGCCGGTCAGGTAGAAGACGTCCACCGCCCGCTCGCCATAGGTCGCGATATGGGCCGAATGGATGGTCAGGCTGCCTTCGAAGATGGCGCCAGCCAGCGCGGCGAGCAGGCCAGGGCGGTCGGCCGCCTGGACCTCGACCACGGTGAAGCGTCGCGACGCGCCTTCCGCGATGGTGACCGACGGGGCGATCTCGAACACGGGCGAGGGCCCTTCGTCCGGAAGGGCGGGCAAGGGCCCGTCGCCAAGCGCCGCCTCGATCGCCCGGGCCAGGCGTTGCCGCCGGCGGCGGTCGGGATAGGGTCTGCCCTGCCGGTCGTGCACCAGCAGGTTGTCGAGCGCCATGCCATCGCGGGTGGTGTGGATCCGGGCGTCGACGATCCCGGCCCCCGCTCCCGCCAGCGCGGCCGAGATGCGGAAGAACAGGCCCGGCCTGTCGGGCGCATAGACGGTGACCCGAGTCGCGCCCTCCGGACCCGCTTCGATCCTGACCGACGGCTCGGCCGTGCCGGCCACGGCGTCCGACCGCGCCATCTGCCGGGCGTTGTCAAGGATCCAGTCGGGCGGCTCGGCGATCCAGTAGCTGTCGGGCAGCCGCCGCGCATGGGCCTGGGCCAGCCCCTCCTCCCACCCGAGCGCGCGGGCGAGTTGCTGGCGGCGCATCTCGATCTCTTCGGTCCGGCCCCTTTGCTTGTAGCCGAGCCGCAGCCGTTCCTCGGCGAATTCGTACAGGGTCCGGATCAGCTTGCGCTTCCACTCGGTCCAGATGCCCGGGCCGACGGCGCGGATGTCGACTACCGTCAGGATCAAGAGCAAGCGCAGGCGTTCGGGACTTTGCACCGTGGCGACTAGGTCGTCGATCGTCTTGGGATCGGCAGGATCGCGCTTGAAGGCGGTGTGGCTGAGCAGCAGGTGATGCCGGACCAGCCATGCCACTGTGTCGGTTTCGCCGGGATCGAGGCCGAAGCGCGGGCACAGCTCTCGCGCGACCGCTTCGCCGAGGATCGAATGATCGCCCTTGCGGCCCTTGGCTATGTCGTGGAGCAGCACCGCGACGTAGAGCACCCTGCGCGAGCCGATCTGGCGGAACAGTGCGGTGGCCAGCGGATGGTCCTCGGCCAGCTCTCCGCGCTCCACCGCCGCAAGCAGCCCGACCGCGCGGATGGTGTGCTCGTCGACAGTGTAATGGTGGTACATGTCGAACTGCATCTGCGCGACGACGCGGCGGAAGTCGGGGACGAAGCGGCCGAACACATTGGCCTCGTTCATCCACCGCAGCACCAGTTCGGGCTGGTCGCGTGCGGTCAGCACCTCGAGGAACAGGGCGTTGGCCTCGGGATCGTCGCGGACCTGCTCGACCAGCCGCGCATCGCGGGTCGCGGCACGCATCGCGCTGGGGTGGATCTCGAGCTTTTCGCGGGCGGCAATGGCGAACAGCGAGAGCAATCGCCGCGGGTCTTCGCGCAGGAACCCGTCGTCGGGCAACGCCAGCCGGCCGCGGCTGATGACGAAGCCGGCCAGCCGGCGCGGACGGCGCAGGAAGGTCGGCAGCGCGAACCGCCGCCCCTTGGCGCCGAGCTGCTCGTCGAGCTGCGCGAGGAACTGGCCGGTCAGGTCGCCGACGCTGCGGGCCTGCAGGAAGTACATGTGCATGAAGCGTTCGACCGAGCTCTTGCCCGGGCGGTCGGCATAATGAAGCGCGCTTGCCAGTTCGCGCTGGTGGGTGAAGCTCATCCGCTCCTCGGCCCGGCCGGCAAGGCAGTGGAGGAGGACGCGCACCGACCAGAAGAAGCGCTCGGCCCGATCGAAGCGGGCATATTCGGCATGGGTGAGGAGGCCGGCATCGACCAGTTCGGCCGGGCTGCTGACGCCGTGCACGTAGCGGCCGACCCACATCAACGTGTGAAGGTCGCGCAGCGCGCCCTTGCCGTTCTTGACGTTGGGTTCGACCAGGTAGCGGCTGTCGCCGAACTTCTCGTGGCGGGCGTCGCGCTCGGCAAGCTTGGCCGAGACGAATTCGGCCGCAGTGCCGGTCACGATCTCCTTGCGGAATCGCTGCGTCGCTTCCTCGAACAGGGCGGGGTCGCCGTCGACCAGCCGCGATTCGAGCATGGCGGTGCGCACCGTCATGTCCTCTCGCGAAAGGTGCAGCAATTCGGGGATGGTGCGGATCGCCTGGCCGACCTTCAACTGGGCGTCCCACAAGGCGTAGAGCGTCGCCTCGATCACCTGCTCGCACCAGGGCGCGCGCGGGTGGGGGGTCAGGAACATCAGGTCGATGTCGCTGTACGGCGCCATCTCGCCGCGGCCATAGCCGCCCAGCGCGACCAGGCTGACCCGTTCGCCCGACGACGGGTTGGGGTTGGGATAAGCAGCCCGGGCAGCGGCAAAGGCGCGGCGGACCAGGCTGTCGGTGAAACCGGAGACGAAGGCGGCATGCTCGCGCCCGCAGGTCGGCTCGGCAAACGCTCGCTCGGCAAGCTCGGCGCGATGGGCGGCGAGGAGTTCGATCAAGGTCTGCGGCTCGGCCATTGCCCTTGTTGTAGCCAACTGCGCCTTGAACCGCGAGCCGCCGCTGCTAGCCTCTCCCTCGACCCGCGCGAGGAGGAGAATGGCGTGTACGACTGGCCGGCCGTTCTCACCTCGGCGCTCGAACGCCTGCGCCGCAACGATCCCGGCCTGCTCGCCTTTCTCGAGGGTCAGGCAGTCCGGTCCGACGCACCGCCGCCGTTGTGGCTGTTGCTGGCCGAAGCGCGGCGGGTCGCGGGCGACGACCCCGGGTGCGAAGCCGCGCTGGACCAGGCGCTGGAGCGTGACGGGCGGTTCGTCCAGGCGCTGCTTGCCAAGGGCGAGATGGTGGCACAGCGGGGCGACGATCGCGGGGCGGTCAGCTTCCTGTCGCTGGCGTTGTCGCAGGCTCCTGCCAACCCGCCCCCCGCGCTGGCCGAGCGCCTGGTGCGCGCACGCGCGCTGATCGCGTCCTCGCAAAGCCGGTTCGTCGACCATTTGGAAAGCGAGCTTCGCAACGCCGGCCTTGGCGACCGGCGGCCCGAGCGCTTCACCGAAGCGATCGCCATCCTCAAGGGCGAGGCGCCGGTCCACGTACAGCAGCCGACCAGTTTCTATTATCCCGGACTGCCGCAGATCGCCTTCCACGATCCCGCCGCCCACCCCTGGATCGCCGAACTGGAGGCGGCCGCGCCGGCCATGCGGGACGAGGTCGAGGCCCTGCTCGGCGACGAGACCTTCGCGCCCTACGTGCAAGGCGACGCGTCACGCGCCAACCGCGGGCACGCACTGCTCAACGATCCGCGGTGGAGCGCCCTTTACCTGTGGAAGGACGGGGCGGTGGTCGCGGACAATGCGTCGCGCTGCCCGGCGACCATGAAGGCGCTGGAGGCCGCGCCCCTGCCGATGATCCCCGGCCGGGCCCCCAACATCCTGTTCTCGCAGCTTCGGCCAAGGACCCATATCCCACCGCACTGGGGAATGCTGAACACCCGGCTGATCTGCCACATCCCGCTGATCGTGCCCGACGGCTGCCGCCTGCGGGTCGGCAATCACCAGCGCCGGGTCGAGTTCGGCAAGGCGATCCTGTTCGACGATTCGATCGAGCATGAGGCGTTCAACGACAGCGACGAGACCCGGGTCATCCTCCTGCTGGAGGTGTGGAACCCGGCGCTCGACCAGGCCGAACGTGCGGCGCTGACCGCCATGTTCGGCGGCATCGGCCTTTACGGCAGCGGTGGCTGAGACAGCGCCTTCAGGCGGTACAGGGCTTCCAGCGCTTCGCGCGGGGTGAGGGCATCGGGATCAATGTCTCCGAGCGCGTCGGCCAGTGGGTCGGCGGGGGCCTCGGGAGTGGTTGCGGTCGCCGCGAACAACGGGAGGTCATCGAGGCCCGCGGCAATCCCGCCAGTCGCGTCTCGGCCCGCTTCGAGCTTCGCAAGCACCGATTTCGCGCGCGACACCACCGCTGGCGGAAGGCCCGCGAGCCGGGCCACGGCAATGCCGTAGCTGCGATCCGCAGCGCCTTCGGCCACTTCGTGCAGCAGGACGAGATCGCCTTTCCATTCGCGCGCGCGGACGTTGTGCAGCGACAGGCAGGGGAGGCGCCCGGCAAGCCGGGTCAGCTCATGATAATGGGTCGCGAACAGTGTCCGCGAGCGCGCCTCGTCATGCATCGCCTCGACCACCGCCCAGGCGATGGCGAGCCCGTCATAGGTGGAGGTGCCGCGCCCGATCTCGTCGAGGATGACGAGGCTGCGCGAAGTCGCCTGGGCGAGGATGGCGGCGGTTTCGACCATCTCGACCATGAAGGTCGAACGGCCACGGGCGAGATTGTCGGACGCGCCGACGCGGCTGAACAGGCGGTCGACCAGGCCGACCCTGGCGCGGGCGGCGGGGACGAAGCTGCCGGCCTGCGCCAGCAGCGCGATCAGCGCTACCTGGCGGAGGAAGGTCGACTTGCCGCCCATGTTGGGGCCGGTGATCAGCCACAGGCGGTCGCTTGCCCCGAGGCAGCAATCGTTGGCGACGAACCGCTCGCCGCCCCGCGCAAGCGCGCGTTCGACCACCGGGTGGCGGCCGCCCTCGATCTCCAGGCAGGGCGTGTCGTCGAGCGCTGGGCGGACCCAGCCGCCTTCGCCGGCCCGTTCGGCAAGCGCCGCGGCGACGTCGATCCGGGCCAGCGCATCGGCGGTCGCGCTGATCGGCGCGGCCTCGGCGACGGCTGAGGCGGTGAGGCGGGCGAGATGCGTCTGTTCGAGCGTCAGGGCATGGCCGCCGGCTTCGAGCACGCGGCTCGCTTCCTCGTGCAGCGCCGGGCTGTTGAAGCGCACCGCGCCGGCCATGGTCTGGCGGTGGGTGAAGCCGCTGTCGGGCGCGAGCAGCCTGTCGGCGTAGCGGGCGGGTACCTCGACATGATAGCCGAGCACGGCGTTGTGGCGGATCTTGAGCGCCGACACGCCAGTCGCGTCGCGGTAGCGACTTTCGAGCTCGGCGATCGCGCGGCGGCCGTCGCTGGAGGCGGAGCGGAGCGCGTCGAGTTCGGGATCATAGGCCTCGGCGATGAAGCCGCCCTTGGCTGCGTCGAGCGGCGGACTGGCGATCAGCGCCCGTCCCAGTTCCGCGGTCAGCGCCTGGTGTCCGCCCAGAAGCGGCAACAGGCCATCGAGCAGGCGCGGGCGAAGCGCCTGCGCAGCGAGGGTGGCGGCAAGATCCGACGCGCCGGTCAGCCCGTCGCGCAAGGCCGCCAGGTCGCGCGGTCCGCCGCGTCCTGCGACCAGCCGCCCGAGCGCTCGGCCGAGGTCGGGCAGGCTGCGCAGGGCGCTGCGCAGGCGGTCACGGCGGATCGGTTCCTCGGTGAACCAGGCGACGAGGTCGAGCCGGTCCTCGATTGCGGCCCTGTCGGTCAGCGGGGCCGCGAGGTCGGATCCGAGCAGGCGGCGCCCGGCGGCGGTGACGCAGCGGTCGATCTCGCCCAGCAAGGATCCAGCAAGGGCGCCTTCGGCGGTGCGGCAGATTTCGAGGCTTGCGCGGGTCGCGGCATCGATTGCCATGTGGGCGGAGCGCTGCACCCGTCGCGGAAGGCCGAGGAACGCCGTCGCCTCGCGCTGGGTGGCGTCGAGATAGGCAAGCAGCCCGCCGGCCGCGGCCAGTTCGGCGCGTCCGGGCCCGCCGAGGCCGTCGAGATCGGCAAGCCCGAACCGCCGCTTGAGCGCGCGTTCGCCGGCGATGCTGTCGAACCCGTCGTGGTTCCAGCGCGCCTCGATCCCGGGCAGCGGGTCGGCCCCGATCACCTCGGCAGGCCCAAGCCGCGCAAGCTCCGCCGCAAGCTCGTGACCGCTGCAGGCGACCAGTTCGAATCGCCCGGTCGAGATGTCGCAGGCCGCGATCGCGCATTCCTCGCCGACCCGCCCGACGGCAGCCAGCCAGTTGGCCGACCCGCTGTCGAGCAGGGTGTCCTCGGTCAGCGTGCCCGGCGTCACCAAGCGGACGATGGCGCGCTCGACCAGCGCCTTGGAGCCGCGCGCCTTGCGGGCCTCGGCCGGGCTTTCGATCTGTTCGGCGATGGCGACGCGGTGGCCGGCGCGGATCAGCCGCGCGAGGTAGCTTTCGGCGGCGTGGATAGGCACGCCGCACATCGGCACCCCGTCGCCGCGCTTGGTCAGCGCGATATCGAGGCAGGCAGCGGCAACCTTGGCGTCCTCGAAGAACAATTCGAAGAAATCGCCCATGCGATAGAACAGCAAGGCGTCACCGGCCTCGGCCTTGAGGCGGTGATATTGCTGCATCATCGGGGTGTCGGCATCGGCCCGGGCCATGGGGCCGGGTTAGCGGCTCGCAAAGACGGAGGCGAGGGGCTAAAGGCTCCCCATGTCCGAAAGCAACGTAAAGTTCTCCGAAGCCGAGGCCCTGCATTTCCACGCCCGCGGCCGTCCGGGAAAGATCGAAATCATCGCCTCCAAGCCGATGGCGACGCAGCGCGATCTCAGCCTCGCTTATTCGCCCGGCGTCGCGGTGCCGGTGCGGGCAATCGCCGAGGATCCGTCCAAAGCCTATGACTATACCGCCAAGGGCAACCTGGTCGCGGTGATCTCCAACGGCACCGCGATCCTGGGCCTCGGCGATCTTGGTGCACTGGCGTCGAAGCCGGTGATGGAAGGCAAGGCGGTGCTGTTCAAGCGCTTCGCCGACGTCGATTCGATCGACCTCGAACTCGACACCCGCGATCCCGATGCCTTTATCAACGCCGTCGCGCTGATGGAGCCGAGCTTCGGCGGCATCAACCTCGAGGACATCGCCGCGCCGGACTGCTTCGTGATCGAGCAGACCCTGCGCGAGCGGATGAACATCCCGGTGTTCCACGACGACCAGCACGGCACCGCGATCATCACCGCCGCCGGGCTGATCAACGCCTGCCTGCTGACCGGGCGCGAACTCAAGGACATCAAGGTCGTGGTGAACGGCGCCGGCGCGGCGGCGATCGCCTGCACCGAGCTGATCAAGGCGATGGGCGTGCGCGGCGACAACGTCATCATGTGCGATCGCACCGGCGTCATCCACAAGGGCCGCGACGATCTCGACCAATGG
This sequence comes from Sphingomonas kaistensis, assembly GCF_011927725.1. Classification (NCBI taxonomy): domain Bacteria; kingdom Pseudomonadati; phylum Pseudomonadota; class Alphaproteobacteria; order Sphingomonadales; family Sphingomonadaceae; genus Sphingomonas; species Sphingomonas kaistensis. The sequence goes on from NZ_JAATJC010000001.1 coordinate 782,462, forward strand.
AAGAGCGCGCATGCGGTTGTCACCGAGCGCCGCTCGCTGGCCGATGCGCTGGTCGGCGCCGACGTGTTCCTTGGCCTGTCGGCGGCCAAGGCGCTGAAGCCCGAGTGGGTCAAGGACATGGCGCCCCGGCCGATCATCTTCGCGATGGCGAATCCCGATCCCGAGATCACCCCGCCCGAAGCCAAGGCCGCGCGGCCCGACGCGATCATCGCGACCGGCCGGTCGGACTATCCCAACCAGGTCAACAACGTGCTCGGCTTCCCCTTCATCTTCCGCGGCGCACTCGACGTGCGCGCTACCGCGATCAACGACGAGATGAAGATCGCCGCCGCCAATGCGCTTGCCGAACTGGCGCGCGAGGCAGTGCCGGAGGAAGTCGCTGCCGCCTATGGCGGGGTCAGCCAGCGGTTCGGCGCCGACTACATCATCCCGGCGCCGTTCGACCCGCGGCTGATGGAAGTGGTGCCCGCCGCCGTCGCCGAGGCGGCGATGCGCTCGGGCGTCGCGCAGCGGCCGATCGAGAATTTCGCAGTCTATCGCCAGACGCTGCGGGCCCGGCTCAACCCGACCGTCAGCGTGCTCAGCCTCGCCCACGAGGCAGCGCGTTCCAACCCCAAGCGCGTGCTGTTCGCCGAGGGCGAGGAGCATGTCGTGCTGCGCGCCGCCATCGCCTTCAAGGAGGGCGGGTTCGGGACCCCGGTGCTGGTCGGGCGCGAGGACGTCCACGACCGTCTGCGCGAGATCGGGATCGACGATCCGTCGGGCTATGAGGTGCTCAACAGCCGCAATTCGCCGCTGGTCGGCCGCGCGGTCGACCACCTCTACAGCCGGCTGCAGCGCAAGGGCTATCTCCGCCGCGAGATTGAGCGGATGGTCAATCAGGACCGCAACTATTTCGCCGCCGCCATGCTCTCGCTGGGCGAGGCCGACGCGATGATCACCGGCGTCACCCGCCCGTTCAGCCAGACGCTGCGCCAGGTCGAGATGGTCATCGACCACGAGGAGGATTCGCCGCCGTTCGGGATCAACATCATCGTCGGGCAGAACCAGACGGTGCTGATCGCCGACACCGCGGTCAGCGAGCGGCCAAGCGCCGAGGACCTTGCCGCCATCGCCATTCGGTCGGCCGCCTTCGCGCGGCGGATGGGGCAGGAGCCGCGGGTGGCGTTCGTCAGCTACACCACCTTCGGCAATCCGCCCGGCGCCTATGTCGACCACCTGCGCGACGCGGTGAAGCTGCTCGACGGCCGCAAGGTCGATTTCGAATATGAAGGCGAGATGGCGCCCGACGTCGCGCTCAACCACGAGATGCAGCGGCGCTATTATCCGTTCAGCCGGCTGAGCGGTCCGGCCAACATCCTGATCATGCCCGGCCTGCAGTCGGCCAGCCTGTCGGCCAAGCTGCTCCGCGCGCTGGGCGGGGAAAGCGTGATCGGCCCGTTCCTGATCGGGATGAAGCTGCCGGTGCAGATCGCGCCGATGACCGCTGGCGCGAGCGACCTGGTGACGCTGGCGGTGCTTGCGGCGGGTGCGGTGGAGCGTTCGCGACCCCGGGGCTAAAGCCGCTCGACGCTCGACACCGGATCGGCCGCCCGAAGCGCGGCCATGATGGTGTGGAGGTGCGCCAAGTCGTGCACCTCGACGTCGACGTGGAAGGTGTGGAACGACCCGTCGCGGTGGACCTGCGCCAGGTTGATGATGTTGGCGCCCTTCTGGCCGAGGATGGTTGCCATGGTGCCGAGCGCGCCGGCCACGTCGCGCACGATGATGCACAGCCGCGCCGTGGCGCCATCCGAATCGTCGCTCCAGCTGAGGTCGAGCCAGTCGGCGTCGATCCCGGTGGCGAGGAGGTCGCAGCCGATCGCATGCACCTCGATCTCCTCATCCTCGCGGCGCAGGCCGACGATCCGGTCGCCGGGGATGGGGTGACAGCATTGCGCGAGGTGGAAGGCGACCCCCGGGGTCAGCCCGCGGATCGAGATGGCGCGCCGCTGGGACGAAGGGCGCGGCGCGACGTCGCCGCCGGTCGAGCCCGGCATCAGCGCTTCCATCAGCGCTTCGTCGCCGACCCGCTTGCGGGCGATGGCGATCATCAGCGCCTCGACATCCTCGAGCTTGAGCTTCTTGAGCGCGCGGGGGACCGCTTCCTTCGGCAGGGGCACGGGGAGGCGGGCGACGATCTCGTCGTAGATCTTGGTGCCGAGCTCGACCGTCTCGTCGCGCTCCTTGTGGCGGACGAAGCGGCGGACCGCGGAACGCGCCTTGCCGGTCGCGACGAACCGTAGCCACGAGGGCTGCGGCGTCTGCGCGTCGGAGGTCAGGATGTCGACCTGGTCGCCATTGTCGAGCAGGGTGCGCAGCGGCACCACGCGCCCGTTGACCTTGGCCCCGACCGTCTTGTCGCCAAGCCTGGTGTGCACCGCATAGGCGAAGTCGACCGGCGTCGCGCCCTTGGGCAGCTGGATCAGCTCGCCCTTGGGTGTGAAGGCGAAGATCCGGTCCTGGTACATCGCCATCCGGGTATGCTCGAGCAGCTCCTCGGGGCTGTCGGCATGGTCGAGGATTTCGACCAGGTCGTCGATCCACGGCACGTGGATGTCGGCGACCGGCTTGCCCTCCTTGTAGGCCCAGTGGGCGGCGAGGCCCTTTTCGGCCTGAAGGTGCATCTCGCGGGTGCGGATCTGGACCTCGATCCGCATCTTGCTGTCGTGGATGACCGAAGTGTGCAGGCTGCAGTAGCCGTTGCGCTTGGGGGTCGAGATGAAGTCCTTGAAGCGACCCGGCACCATCGGCCAGCGGCGCTGGATCAGGCCCAGCGCGCGATAGCATTCGTCGATGTCCTGGACGATCACCCGGAAGGCCATGACGTCGGACAATTGCTCGAAGCTGATGTGGCGCTCGGCCATCTTGCGCCAGATCGAATAGGGGTGCTTCTCGCGGCCCATGACCTCGGCCTCGAGGCCATTGTCGGCGAGGTGCAGTTGCAGGCCGAGGCCGATCCGGCTGACCAGGTCGCCGCCTTCGGAATGAAGCTGGGCGAGGCGGCGCGTGATCGAGGCATAGGCGTCCGGCTCCAGCTGCCGGAAGGCCAGGGTCTGCATCTCGTTCATGATCTCGTACATGCCGATCCGCTCGGCCAGCGGGGCATAGATATCCATCGTCTCGCGGGCGATGCGGCGGCGCTTGTCCTCGTTCTTGATGTGGTGGAGCGTGCGCATGTTGTGCAGCCGGTCGGCCAGCTTCACCAGCAGCACCCGGATGTCGCCGCTCAGCGCGAGCAGGAACTTGCGCAGGTTCTCGGCCGCCCGCTCATTCTCGGACTGGGCCTCGATCTTGCTGAGCTTGGTCACCCCGTCGACCAGCCGGGCGACATTGGCCCCGAACAATCGTTCCACCTCGTCGGGGGTGGCGACGGTATCCTCGATCGTGTCGTGGAGGATTCCGGTGACGATGGTCTCGTCGTCGAGCTTGAGATCGGTCAGGATGCCGGCCACCTCGATCGGGTGGCTGAAATAAGGATCGCCCGAGGCCCGGGTCTGCGAGCCATGCGCCTTCATCGAAAACACGTAGGCGCGGTTGATCAATCCCTCATCGGCATCGGGATCGTAGGAGCGAACCCGCTCGACCAGCTCATATTGGCGCAGCACCTGACCTATGTGGGCCGGGCGAGTGTCCTGTTGCAAGTGCGAAGTGCTGCGACTTTGGTGCAACAGGGGCGCGGTAGAGTTCCCCGATGCTAGTTACATCGCTGATTTTATGCTTTTCTTGCCTCGGCTCAACCAGTGGGGAAGTCGAGTGACGGCGCGTGATGCTGACCTGGTTGCCGCATTTCAGGCGTCTTCGGACGCCTGCCCGATCCCCGAGGCGGTGGCGATCATCGGCGAGCGATGGACCTGCCTGATCATCCGCGCGTCGCTGCTGGGGCTTTGTCATTTCGAGGAATTCCAGGCCTGCCTCGGCATTGCCCGCAATATCCTGTCCGACCGCCTCGGCCGGCTGGTCGCCGCGGGCATCCTCGCGCGGACGCCGGACCCTGCCGATGGACGACGCGTGATCTATGCGCTGACCGAGCGCGGCGCGGCGCTGGTTCCGGTGTTCGTGGCGATGCGCCAGTGGGCGCTTGACGCGGGTCTCGGCAAGCCGGGGCTGCCGACCCTTGCCGACCGCCGGCATCGCCAGCCGGTCGAGGGCGTCGCCATCGTGGCGCACGACGGCCGCTCGCTGGCGATCGACGATCTGATGTGGCTTGGGCCGGACGGCGAAGAGCTGGTGACGCCGGGGGCGTCGCGCGACAGCCGGGCAGTCGCAGCCTAGGCGCGCAGTCCGGAAGGCCACTCCCCGACGCCTGGCGGGGAGTGGATCACCTGCTTATTCGTAATCGCCGCCCGACGGGGTCGGACGCGGCGGCGCAGCGGCGGTGAGGCGGAGCGCTTCGGCCGATTCGCTGAGCGAGGCCAGCTCGTCGGTGGCATCCTCCTCGTCGATCTGGACGCGCTGCAGGCTGGAGATCAGCGACTCGTTCAGCTCCTTGGGGCGAACGGTTTCCTCGGCGATCTCGCGCAGGGCGACGACCGGGTTCTTGTCGCGATCGCGGTCGATGGTGAGGTCGGCGCCGCCCGAGATCTGCCGCGCGCGCTGGGCGGCAAGCAGGACGAGATCAAAGCGGTTCGAAACCTTGTCGACGCAATCTTCGACGGTGACGCGTGCCATCAGGCGTGGCCTTCCATTAGGAGCAAAGCTGAAAAGAGAGGGTCGTGCACCTAGGTGCTGACCGCTTTCGAGTCAAGGAAAGCAGCCAGCCGGCGCATGGCGCATGATGGCATCGACATGCTTGCGCTGACCGCCCGTAGGTTTACCGAGGAGCCATGTCCGACCTCCTCGAGCATCCGGTCGTGACCGCCCCTGCCGTGACGGCCGAGGTGGCGGGAAATCGGCTGACGTTGGTCGAAAGCGGAACCGAGCGGCTGAAGCTGCTGCTGCGGCTGATCGACGGGGCGACCCGGTCGGTGCGGCTGCTGTTCTACATGATGGACGCCGACGCGGTGGGCGAGGCGGTGCGCGACGCGCTGGTCCGGGCCGCGACACGAGGCTGCGCCGTCACCGTCATCCTTGACGGATTCGGGTCGGACATCCCGTCGGACTTCTTCGACCCGCTCAAGCAGGCGGGCGGGTCGAGCTGCCTGTTCAATCCGCGGATCGGGGTCCGCTACCTGCTGCGCAACCACCAGAAGCTGGTGGTGATCGACGACCGGGAGGCGATCACCGGGGGCGCCAACCTGACGGTCGACTATATGAGCGACCAGTCACCCGACCGCTGGCGCGACCTGTGGCTGCATGTCGAGGGACCGGCGGTAAGGGCGGCCGCGCGCTATTATGACGCGCTCCACGGCTGGACCGTGCGCACGGGCCCGAAGCTGCGCGAGCTGCGCCGGCTGCTGCACCGCCACAGCCAGCGCAAGGGCGCGCTGCAGTGGCAATATACCGGCCCGGTCCGGCGCGGCCATCCGTGGACCTTCGGAGTGGCCCGCGACCTGGCTGCGGCCAGCAGCCTCGACATGATCGCGGCCTATTTCTCGCCCCCCTTCGCGATGCTGCGCCGGTTGCGCCGGCTGGGCCGGCGCGGACAGGTGCGGATCATCACGGCCGCGCGATCCGACAACAATGCCACCATCGGGGCCGCGCGCCACACCTATCGCGGGCTGCTGCGCCACGGCGTCCGGATGTTCGAATATCAGCCCGAGAAGCTCCACACCAAGCTGCTGGTGATGGACGACGTGGTGCATATCGGGTCGGCCAATTTCGATTTCCGCAGCCTGTATCTCAACCTCGAGATGATGCTGCGGGTCGAGGATGCCGGCTTCGCCGCGCAGCTTCGCGACTATTTCGAGCGGCAGCTTGCTGAAGCGCAGGAGATCACGCCCGAACTGCACCGGCAGCGGGCGAACTGGTGGCTCAAGCTCAAGTGGGCGCTGTCGAACTTCCTGGTGACCGCGGTCGATTACACGGTGACGCGGCGCCTGAACTTCGGGCCAGAACGCTAGGCCGCCCGGCCGCTCGCGCGCTCAGGCTTCGTCGCGCCAGGCCCAGAACAGGGTCGCGGGGGGCACGTTGACCCATTCGAAGCCGCGGTCGATGCGGTCGAACACCGGCGCGATGAAGTCGCGAACCTTGGGGCTGAACTGATAGACCAGGAACGCGCCGCCGGGCCGGATCGCGCGCGCGGTGGCGGCGCCGATCGCATCGCCGATGCCGGGCGGAAGGGTCGAGAAAGGCAGGCCCGACAGGATGTAGTCGGCCTGCGGAAGTCCGCGTTCGCTCAGCACCTTTTCGACGTCGGTTGCGCTTGCGGTCACCGCGATCAGGCGCGGATCGTCGATTGTTTCCTTGAGGAAAGCGGTGAATTCGGGGTTGGTGTCGATGGTCACCAGCCGGGCATCCTCGGGCAGATGCTCGAGGATCACCCGGGTGAAGGTGCCGACCCCCGGGCCATATTCGACGAACAGCTTGGTCGTCGCCCAATCGACCGGTCCGAGCATCTTGTCGATCAGCCGGCGGCTCGACGGGATCACCGACCCGACCATCACCGGATTCTTGAAGAAGCCGCGCAGGAAGGCGAGCCGTTCGGATCCACCGCGACCGCGGCGGGCATGGCGACGCCGTTCCTTGATCGCGCGGGCAGAAGTGGCTTGCATGGAGGCTCCGGCTTTAGCGTCGGCAGATGGCCGGCAATGGCTCCAAGCAAATGCCCGCCGACTTGGCAAGTTCCGCGGGCTCGTTAGGAGCCGGATGATGAGCAATGTGCCGGTGAAGCGACAGAAGGTGGGCGGATCGGCGCTGACCAATCTCCATTTCCTGTTGCTCTACGCGGCGATGCTGGTGGCGGCGGCGGGCAACACCGCGCTGCAGTCGGTGATGCCCGCGATCGGCCGCGCGATCGGCATTGCCGATTTCTGGGTCGCCATCGCCTATACCTGGAGCGCGGTGCTGTGGGTGTGGCTGGCGCCGACCTGGGCGGAGAAGAGCGACCACCACGGGCGCAAGGCGCTGACCCAATTGGGGCTGGTCGGCTTCATCGTCTCGATGAGCTTGTGCGGGCTGGTGCTGATCGCGGGCCTGAAGGGGTGGACCGGCCCGGCGCTGACCTTCCTGCTGTTCGGGCTGTTCCGCGCGATCTACGGCGCGCTCGGCTGCGCCACGCCGAGTGCGACGCAGGCCTACCTGGCGGCACGGACCCGGCGTTCGGCGCGCACCGCGCAGCTGTCTGCTTTGTCCTCCTCGTTCGGCCTCGGAACGATCGTCGGACCGGCGCTTGCGCCGTTGTTCGTGCTTCCCTTCATCGGCTTGCCCGGGCCGCTGTTCGCCTTCGCCCTGATCGCGCTGGGGGTGGCGTTAGCGATCCAGTGGTGGCTGCCCGATGATCGCGGCAAGCTTGGCGACGGGCGCGGCGCGGCGATGAGCTATCCCAGCCTCGCCTCGATGATCACCGGCGCAAGCGTGCGCGCGGCGACCGCGCCGCAGCGGCAGAAAAGGCTGTCGTGGCGCGACGGACGGATCGGCCAGTGGATCGTCGCGGGAGTGGTCGCCGGCCACGCCCAGGCGGCGACGCTGACCTGCATCGGCTTCTTCATCATCGACGTGCTACGGATCGAGCCGCTGGGCGCCGAGCAGCCCATCGCCATCGTGATGATGGCCGGCGCCGGGGGCACCCTGGCGGCGCAATGGGGGTTGATCCCCAAGCTTGGCCTGGCACCCCGCGCGCTGATCGTCTGGGGATCGCTGATCGCCGCGCTGGGGCTTGGCGTCACGGCGGTGGCGAGCGACCTCTACGGGCTGGTGCTGGGGTTCGGCCTGGCCTCGATCGGTTTCGGCTTCACCCGGCCCGGCTTCACCGCCGGCGCCAGCCTCGCCGTCCCGCTTGCCGAGCAGGGCGCGGTGGCGGGCGTGATCACCAGCGCGAACGGTATCGCCTATGTGATCGCACCCGCGGCCGGGATGGCGCTCTACGCGCTCGACCCCCACCTGCCCTTCGCCATCGCCGTCCTGGTGGTCGTGGCGCTGGCCTGGTGGGGGCGCAAGCTCGGCTAGCTCTTGCCGCCCGGCTTGGGCGTCAGCATGCCCGGCGTGATGAAGCCGATGCCGCCGCGATCGGGGCGCACCGCATCGCTCTTCAGCGTGTCCGAGATGCGCTCATATTCGGTCAGCATCTCGGGCGTCACGGAAGCCCGCGTTTCCTTCAGCGCCTCGTCGAAATCGGCCATGCTGACCTCGGTGTTGGCAAGGTCGCGGCGCAGCGCGGTGAGGCCGGCGCGGCGGGTGAGGTCCTCGAGGTCGGCGCCGGTGAAGCGCTCGGTCCGGCGGGCGAGATCCTCGAGGTCGACATCGGCCGCGAGCGGCATCCGCTTGGCATGGATCGCCAGGATCCGGCGGCGGCCGGCGACGTCCGGCGGGCCGACATAGACCAGTTCGTCGAGGCGGCCCGGACGAAGCAGCGCGGGGTCGATGAGGTTGGGGCGATTGGTGGCGCCGATCAGCACTACGCCCTGTAATTCCTCCAGCCCGTCCATTTCGGCGAGGATGGTGTTGACCACCCGCTCGGTCACCTGCGGCTCGCCCATGCCGCCGCCACGCGCGGGGACCAGGCTGTCCAGTTCGTCGATGAAGATCACCGTCGGCGCGACCTGCCGGGCGCGGGCGAACAGGCGGCTGATCTGCTGCTCGCTTTCGCCATACCATTTGCTGAGGAGGTCGGACGACTTGATGGCGATAAAATTGGCCTGGCTTTCGCGTGCGGCGGCCTTGGCCAGCAAGGTCTTGCCGGTGCCGGGCGGGCCATAGAGCAGGAAGCCCTTGGCCGGACGGATGCCGAGCCGCTTGAAGGCGTCGGCATGCTTGAGCGGAAGCTCGATGCCTTCCTTCAATTTGTCCGCCGCGGCATCGAGGCCGCCGACATCGTCCCAGCCAACGGTCGGGACCTGCACCATCACCTCGCGCATGGCCGAGGGCTGGACCCGCTTCAGCGCATTGTCGAAATCGCTTGCGAGCACGCTCAGCCGGTCGAGCACCTCGGTCGGGATGGTCCCGTCGGCAAGGTTCAGTTCGGGCATGATCCGCCGCACCGCTTCAAGCGCCGCCTCGCGGGTCAGCGCGGCGAGGTCGGCACCAACGAAGCCGTAGGTGCGCCGCGACAAGCCATCGAGGTCGACGCCCTCGTCCAGCGGCATGCCGCGGGTGTGGATTCCGAGGATCTCGCGGCGGCCGGTTTCGTCGGGAACGCCGACCACGATCTCGCGGTCGAAGCGGCCCGGGCGGCGAAGCGCCTCGTCGATCGCGTCGGGGCGGTTGGTGGCGGCGATCACGACCAGGTTCTGGCGCGGTTCAAGCCCGTCCATCAGCGTCAGCAGCTGGGCGACCAGCCGCTTTTCCGCTTCGCCGGTGACCTTGTCGCGCTTGGGCGCGATCGAATCGATCTCGTCGATGAAGATGATCGAGGGCGCGGCCTGGCCGGCTTCCTCGAACAGCTCGCGCAGCTTCTTCTCCGATTCGCCATAGGCCGAGCCCATGATCTCGGGCCCGGCGATGTGGAAGAACTGGGCGTCGCTTTCGTTGGCGACCGCGCGTGCCAGCCGGGTCTTGCCGGTGCCGGGGGGCCCGTGCAGCAGCACGCCCTTGGGCGGATCGACGCCCAGCCGCTGGAACAGCTCGGGATGGCGCAGCGGAAGCTCGACCATCTCGCGCAGCGCGTCGATGGTGGCGCGCATGCCGCCGAGGTCGTCGTAGGTGACGTCGGCGCGGCGCTCGCCATGCTGCTCGGTATATTCGGGCAGGAGCTCTACCACGGTGCTGGCGTCGATGTGGACGATCCCGCGCGGGGTGGTGCTGACGACGCTGAGGCGGATTTCCTGCAGCGCGAAGGCGGGGGCATTGAGCAATTGCCGGACATGGTCGGGCATGTCGGCGTTGACCCGCTGGTGCCCGGCGGTGGCGATGGTGTCGCCGCTGGTCAGCGGACGCCCGGCGAAGCTGCGCTTCAGCGCTTCGGACGAGCCCTGCAGGCGGATGTTGTTCTGGGCCGGGGCGAACACCACCCGGGTCGCGGGCTTGGACTGGGCGACGCGCACCTCGACATAGTCGCCCGCGCCGACCCCGGCATTGGCGCGCTGCAGTCCGTCGAGGCGGATGATGTCGAGCCCTTCGTCGTCGCCATAGGGCCGCACCGCCAGCGCGGGGGTGGTGCGCTTGCCCTCGATCTCGATCACGTCGCCGTCCGACAGGCCAAGCTGGTCCATGATCGAGCGCGGCACCCGCGCGATCCCGCGGCCGCTGTCGGCGGGGGGCAGGTTGGCCACCTGCAGGCGGCGAATTTCGGTGTCCACGTCAGCCATTCATTGCTCCTCAGCTCCGCCAACGGCGAAGGTCCATCGCGGTTCAACGTGGGTGGAGGCCCGTCCAGAAAAAAGGGTAGCCGCCTACTTTAGCGCTCCGGCGATGCGGCGGATGAGGGCGCGCGGCAGGAACCGGGCGCCCTGCGCGCCGACCTTGTTCATCGCGCCGGGAATGACGATCGCCCTGTTCGCCGACAGTGCGGCGAGCCCGGCGGCGACGACCGGGCCGGGCCGTTCGGACAATTTCTCGAACGCGTCGCCGAGCTTCGGTTCGAACCCCGCCAGCTCACCGAATTCGGTGCTGGTCGGTCCCGGGCAAAGCGCGGTGACGTGTACGCCGGTGCCGCGCACTTCCTCGTGCAGCGCTTCGGTGAAGCTCAGCACAAAGGCCTTGGTCGCGAAATAGACGCCCATCCCGGGACCGGGCTGGAAGGCGGCGGTGGAGGCGACGTTGAGGATCCCCCCGCGGCCGCGTTCGATCATCGCGGGAAGGACGCCGCGGGTCAGTTCGGTCAGCACGCCGCAATTGAGGTCGATCATCTCCCGCAGCCGCCGCCCGTCTTGCTGCGCGATCCGTCCATGCAGCCCGAAACCGGCATTGTTGACCAGGCAGTCGACATGCTCGCCATGCGCGGCGACGTCGGCCAGCAGCCGGTCGGCGGCATCGGCTTGCGACAGGTCGAGGGCGACGGCCCGGGCGTTGCCGAGTTCGGCGGCAAGCGCCTCGATCCGGTCCCTGCGGCGGGCGACCAGCACCAGCCGGGCACCGGTGGCGGAAAGCTGGCGGGCGAAATGGACACCGAGGCCGGCCGATGCGCCGGTGATGAGAACGATGGGTGAGCTCATGGGGCAGGCTCCTCTGGCGCCGGACCGTCGGCTGTGAGACACTGGCGCCCGCTAGACGACAAGGGGGGCCCAAGTCGATGCAAGCGACTCCGACCGCGCCGATACAGGCGTCCGAGCGTCACCACATCCTCGATGCGTTGCGCGGCTGGGCGCTGGCCGGCGTGCTGCTGGCCAACATGGTCGTGTTCATCGGCTTCGGTTACGCCTCCGAGCCGGAGCGTGCCGCGGGGCTTGGCAGCGGGCTCAACGACCTCGCAGAGCTGCTGATCGAATGGCTGGTGGTGGGCAAGTTCTACTCGCTCTTCTCGCTTCTGTTCGGGATCGGCTTCGCGGTGCAGCTGGCCCGGCTGGAGGAAAGGGGCGAAGGGGCGGCGCGCTATATCAGGCGGCTGGCGATGCTGTTCCTGATCGGGCTGGCCCACCTGTTGCTGCTGTGGATGGGCGACATCCTTGCGCTGTACGCACTGATGGGCGGAGTATTGCTGCTGTTCCGCCGCGCGAGCGACCGTGCGCTGATCCGCTGGGCGGTGGCGCTGTGGCTGGTTCCGGTCGGCTGGTCGGCGCTGATCCACTTCGCCGGGATTAACCTGGCCGGTCCGATCTACGGCGCGGCGATGCAGGGCTTCGCGGCCGGCGGGGTCGACCTCAAGATGAGCCCGGCGACTTGGTTCAACGGCGCGGATTATCTCGACCAGCTGGCGCTGCATCCGACCGAAATGCTGCTGCGGATCGCCGACCTCACCTACCAGATGCGGCCCGCCAAGGTGCTCGGCATGTTCCTGATCGGATTGTGGATCGGCCGGCGCGGCCTCTTCGCGGCGAGCCCGGCGATGCGGCCGCTGCTGGTGCGGAGCGCGCGGATCGGGATCGGGATCGGGCTGCCGCTGGCCTTCGTGCGGGCGGTTCTGCACATGACGGCGGGCGAGAACGGAGCGCTGCGGTTCGCCGAGGAAGCGCTCTATTGCGTGTCGACGCCGCTGCTCGCGCTGGGTTATGCCGCCGCCTTCACCTTGCTGTGGAACGGCGGCGCGCCAAAGGTGCTGGGATGGCCGGCGGCGGCGGGGCGGATGGCGCTTACCAACTACCTGTCGCAGTCGTTGATCCAGACCCTGCTGTTCACCGGCGCCGGCCTGGCGCTGGGCAATGTGTTCGGGCTGGCGTTCGTGCTGCCGATCACGGCGGCGATCTTCGGGTGCCAGGTTGCCTTCAGCCGCTGGTGGCTGGCGCGGTTCCGCTTCGGACCGGGGGAATGGCTGTGGCGCAGCGCGACCTACGGCCGGGCGCAGCCGATGCGGCTGGCCCGGCCCGGAGGAATTGCGGCCGCTTAGGCGACGGTCGCCTTGACGATGGTGCCGGGCGCGCGCGGCGGCTCGCCGACCGGAAGCGCGTCGACATGCTCCATGCCGCTCTCGACCTGGCCCCAGACGGTGTACTGCTTGTCGAGGAAGCGGGCATCGTCAAAGCAGATGAAGAACTGGCTGTTGGCGGTGTTGGGCTGGTTGGTGCGCGCCATCGAGCAGGTGCCGCGCACGTGCGGCTCGGCGTTGAACTCAGCCTTGAGGTCGGGGAGGTCGCTGCCGCCCATGCCGGTGCCGGTCGGGTCACCGCCCTGCGCCATGAAGCCGGGGATGACGCGGTGGAACTCGACCCCGTCGTAGAAGCCCTGCCCGGCAAGCTGCGCGATGCGCTCGACATGGCCGGGCGCGAGGTCGGGGCGCAGCTTAATCACGACGTCGCCGCCGCTGGACAGGGTGAGGGTGAGGGTCTGGGGCGCGTCGGCCATACTCAATGCTCCTGTTGGGAAGGGTTGCCGGGCACTTAGGGGTTGAGACGGTGCAGCGCTACCCCGAGGGGTGACAAGCGCAGCGGTCCGTGACAGGAGCGGCGCGGGCATCACCTAGGGTAACAAGCGGGAGGCAAGAGCATGAGCGAGCGCGATCCGCTTGATGCCGTGCTGACCGCGGACCTTGCGCCCGATCAGGCTGTGGATGCCGAGGTGCTGGATGCCGAGGACCGGCTCCGCCCCGACTTCGTCGAGCGGGTGCTCGACGCGGTCGATGCCGGCGATGCCGAAACCGCCCGGACGCTGGTCGAGCCGCTCCACCCCGCAGACGTCGCCGACCTCATCGAGCTTGCCCGCGCCGACGAGCGCGAAGGGCTGGTGGCGGCGCTGGCCGGGCTGGTCGATGCCGAGGTGCTGGCCGAGCTCAATGAGCACGTGCGCGAGATCCTCGTCTCCGAAATGTCGCCGGAGCGGGTGGCCGAGCTTGCTGGCGAGCTCGACACCGACGACGCCGTCGCGATCATCGAGGATCTCGAGGAGGACGACCAGCGTGCGGTGCTTCGGGCGATGGAGCCCGACGACCGCGCGGCGATCGAGGAAGCGCTCACCTACGGCGAGGAGACCGCCGGCCGTCTGATGCAGCGCGACCTGATCGCGGTGCCGGAACATTGGAACGTCGGTCAGGTGATCGATTATCTCCGCTCGGACGCGGAGCTGGCCAACGATTTCTGGGAAGTGTTCGTGGTGTCGCCCAGCCACCATCCGGTCGGCACCTGCAAGCTGTCGGTTATCCTCCGCTCGCCCCGGGCCACCAGCGTCGCCGACATCATGGCGCTGGAGCAGACCCTGATCCCGGTCGACATGGACCAGGAAGACGTCGCGCTGCGGTTCCAGAAATATGCGCTGGTTTCAGCCGCGGTGATCGACGCGAGCGGGCGGCTGGTCGGCATGATTACTGTCGACGACATCGTCCACATCATCCAGGCCGAGGCGAGCGAAGACGTGCTGTTGCTGTCCGGCGCAGGCGAGGGCGACATCAACGAGCCGGTGCTCGACAGCTACAAGGCGCGCGTCCGGTGGTTGATCGCCAATCTGCTGACGGCGTTGCTCGCCTCCACAATCATCCGCCTGTTCGAAGGCTCGATCGAGCGGCTGGCGATCCTTGCCGCGCTGATGCCGATCGTCGCGGGCGTCGGCGGCAATGCCGGGACCCAGACGCTGGCGGTGACCGTGCGCGCACTCGCCACCAACCAGCTGACCGGCTCCAACCGCTGGCGCGCGGTCGGGCGCGAGATGCGGGTGGCACTGATGAACGGGCTGACCGTCGCGACCCTGGTCGGGATTGCGGTGACGCTGATCCTCGGCTCAGGGCAGCTCGGCGGGGTGATCGCCGCGGCGATGCTGTTCAACGTTCTGATCGCGGGCTTCGCGGGCGTGCTGGTGCCGCTGACCATGGAGCGGTGGGGCGCAGACCCGGCGGTGGCGAGCTCGATCTTCGTCACCATGGTGACCGATTCGATGGGCTTCCTGCTGTTCCTCGGCCTTGCGACCGCGGTTGGCCTGACCGGGTGACCTTGGCGCAAGCCCTTCCACCAACTACTTATTCCAGCGTGCCGTTACATTTGACCAAGGTCGCCGTTGGCTGCCGCACCATCGAATCGCTCGAGAAGAGGATCGCCACGCGGGCGTCGGGCGGCGAGATGCGGGTGGTGACCCGGATGCGGCCCAAGCGAATGGCCGAGATCGTCGAGGGCGGCGCGCTCTACTGGATCGTCAAGCACCGGCTGGTCGGCTGCCAGACCATCCTTCGCTTTGAGGATCGCACCGACGGGCGGCTCGACATCGTCTGCGCCGACCACCTGCTGGCGATCCCGCAAACCCCCAAGCGCGGGCACCAGGGCTGGCGCTACCTGGCGCATGAGGACGCACCGCGACCGGGCGACAATGACGACAGCGGGCTCAGCCTGCTGCCGCCCTCGCTCTATGGACGATTGTCCGCCCTGGCCCTGCTCTAGCGCGGCAGGGGCAGGCGGCGGACGGGCGGCTTACATGCCCTGCTTGAAGCCCTTGCCCTGCAGCTCTTCGTAATTGGCCTTGTTGTCCTCGCGGCTCTCCTGCCACTGAGCGCGCGACATGCAGACCCGCTCGTACCGGGCGTTGGAGCCGGTCACCGGCACGCGGCGGCAGACGATCTTGTCGGTGACGGCGTTCATGGCGACGGTCTTGGTCGAGGCGGCGACCCCGGCCGGAAGCGTCCAGGCGATCTCACCCCGGTGGGTGCTGCTGCCCGATCCGACGCCCGCGTTGGTGCCGAACGCCGCATGCTGGGTGATCACGGTGCAGGTTTCCGCATCGAGGCGCGGAAAGCCGCTGCTCTTCACGACCTGGCAGGACGTCGGATGGCCGGCCTTGTCGAGCGCTACCTCGAACCCGACCACGCCCTGCTCGCCAGCGGCAAGGGCGCGCGGCGGGTAGAGCTTCTGGAGGACCGCGGCATTGCCGATATCCGTGCGCGCCGTCTCAGCCATCGCGGGCATGGTGGTGGCGAGGGTGAGGGCGAGTACGGCAACAACACGCATGACAGTCTCCGGAGTAATGGGTTCGATCTTGGGAAGTGTGTCGAAGAGCTGGTGAAGCGGGACGAGCCCGCCCGGGCTTACATGCCCTGCTTCCACCCCTTGCCCTGAAGTTCCTCGAAATTGGCCTTGCTGTCCAGCCGCGCTTCATCCCACTGCGCGGGGGTCATGCAGACACGTTCGTACCCGGCGATGGTGCCGGACTTGACGAAGCGCCGGCAGGTGACCTTGGCGGGCGCCTGGACGACGGCCGCAGCGAGCTTGGAGGCGACGGCGCCGGACGGCAGGGTCCAGGCGATCGTGCCCTTGTGCGTGCTGGAGCGCGATCCGACGCCCTCGTTGGTGCCGAACACCGCATGCTGCGTGATGACGGTGCAGGTTTCCTCGTCGAGCCGCGGGAAGCCGCTGGACTGGGTCACCTGGCAGGAGGTTGGATGGCCCGCCTTATCGAGCGCGACTTCGAAACCCACCACGCCTTGCTCGCCGGCGGCAAGTGCGCGTGCCGGGTAGAGCTTCTGGATCACCGCCGCGTTCTCGAGGTCGGCGCGCTGCGCCTGGGCGGCGAAGGGGACCGCGATGGTCAGCGCAAGTCCAAGAAGAAGGGTTCGACTCATCACGGGCCTCCAGTGATTACCGATGCTACAATAACCGAGATTAGATTGTTTGAGAATATCATCGGCAACCGCTGACGGTGGCGGCGCCGGTGACCTTCTGGATGCAGGCGACCGGGCTTTGCAGGGTGACGGTGGCGGCCCCGCTGGCGGTGAGGTTGACGGTGCGGCGGGCGGCGGCGCGCAGTTCAGAGCTGCCGGTCGCGACCAAAGTCAGTTCTTCCGACTGCAGCGCAGAGGCGTCGAGGACAACGGTGCCCTCGGTGCCGATCCGCCCGTTCTTGACCGCGCCGGCAAGCGCCACCGTCCCGCTGCCGCCGGCAAGGAGGTCGAGGCGGTCGGCGCGGAGGTCGGCGACCATGAGCTGGCCCGGTCCCGCCAGCCCGAGGGTCGCCGCAAGTCCGGTCATGCGGTCGATCTGGAGCCTGCCACTGCCCATCAGGGTTGCCGCGCGCAGGTCCGGCGTGCCGAGGCGTATCCGCACCGGCACCCCCTTGCCCTCACCGTTCCAGCCGCTGCGCTGGCGGACGATCAGAGTACGGCCTTCGACCCGCAGGTCGACGCTGTCGAGCGCGGCGACCGGGCCCTCGGCCACGGCGGAAGGCGGCTTGCCGGTCGTCAGAACGACGTCGAACGGGGCTTCCATCCGGATCCGGTCGAAGCTGATGATGGTGAAGCGGCGCTCGGCAGCAGCGGCCGGAACGGCGGCGGCGGCAAGCAGCAGGAAGGCGAGGATACGGGTCATGGTCGCGATCCTCGCCCCTTTTGGTTAACGGACCTTCAAGCCGAGGGTCACGAGCAGCGGATATCGCCGCTGCCGTTCTTGCTGGAGGTGCAGCGCGCGCCGCCGGTGATGGCGATGTCGCCCGATCCGGCGATGCTGGCCTTGGCGGTGCCGGTGGCGAATGCCTTGATGTCGCCGCTGCCGGCGATTTCGGCCTCGGCATCGACGGTCCTCAGGCCGGAGGCGTCGAGATCGCCCGATCCCGCAATGCCGTATTTGGCGCGTCGGGCCTCGCCGGCCGCGACGATCCTGCCCGAACCGGCGATGTCCAGGTCCAACTGCTGGACGGCCATGCGCCCGACCCGCAGGTCGCCCGACCCGGCCACGCCGCCCTTGAAGCTGTCGCCCGTTATCTGGTCGATCTGCATGTTGCCCGATCCGGCAATCCCGGCCTCGGTGAGCGACGGCACGGTCACCGTGAAGGTGGACGGCCCGTTCGAGCTCCAGCGGCTCATCGCGCCAAGCCAGTTCTTCTTCTTCGGCCGGATATGCAACTTGCCGTCCTCGACCACGACGTCGGTTTCGTCGAGCAGTCGCTGCGGCCCGTTGGCGGCGACCGACACGGCCTTGCCGGTCACGACCTTGACGTCATACGGCCCGCTGACTTCCAGCCCAGTGAAGCTGCCGACCTGCCAGCTGCGGCTTACGTCCGGTCCGGCCGATTCGGCGCGCCCTTCCGAGCAGGCCGACAAGCCGAGGAGCGAGGCGGCGGTAGCGGCGGCGGCGAGAAACTGGCGCATGTGACTTCCCCTGCTGTGTTGCATTAGCAATACACCACGGACAGGGACGGTGCAAGGGCCACAAAAAAGGCGCCGCCCGGTGGGGCAGCGCCTGTTTCGTTCAACCTTGGAAGCGACCGATTATTCGGCCTCTTCCTTGGTATCTTCCTTGTTCTTGTGATGGATCTGCGCGGCTTCGTTCAGAATCTGGTGGATCTTGGCCAGCGCCGCCTTTTCGTCGGTCTGTTCCATCGCGCCGAGTTCGCGCGCCAGGCGCGAGGCGGCGGCTTCGAAGATCTGCCGTTCCGAATAGCTCTGCTCAGGCGCATCGTCCGGGCGGAACAGGTCGCGGGTCACCTCGGCGATCGACGACAGGTCGCCCGAGTTGATCTTGGCTTCATATTCCTGGGCACGGCGCGACCACATGGTGCGCTTGACCTTGGGCTTGCCCTTCAGGATCTCGAGCGCCGCGACCATGGTCTTGTCGCTCGACAGCTTGCGCATGCCGACCGAGTCCGCCTTGTTGACGGGGACCCGCAGCGTCATCTTCTCTTTTTCGAAGCGCAGAACATAGAGCTGGAGACTGGTACCGGCGATCTCGGTGCTCTGCAGTTCAACGACGCGTCCAACGCCGTGCTTGGGGTAGACCACATAATCGCCAACGTCGAAGCTAAGGGCCTTCGCTGCCATTCTTCACCTTTCCAGATGCGAGATGCGTGAACTCAACGGTTGATGCGGCGTCCCCAAGTCGCCCCGTGGTCTTTGGCATCTCTAGTGACGGTTGAGCTGAATGCCCGAACACCGCCGAGAGGGTGGTTGCGAAAAGGCCGCAGCGCATTGATCATGCGGTACGGCCCCTGATGTCATCAGTATATAACACAAGATCGCTCAGATCGCCAGCCCCAGTTGGAGCGGCCCGCCGCCGCCGCGCTCGACGAGGTTCGACAGGCCGAGACCAAGCAGCCTGACCCCCAGCGGCACCGGCAGAAGCGCGTCGAGCAGGTGGTGTCCGGCAGCAGTGAAGGTGGCCGGGTCGGCGACCGGATCGACGAAGCTGTGCGAGCGGCTGATCAGGCGAAAGTCGGAATATTTGACCTTGAGCGTTACCGTCCGGCCCGCCGCCTGGCCCCGCGCGATCCGCTCCCACGCGAGGCCGGCGACGCGGTCCAGCTCGCGGTGGAGGTCTTCGGCCGAGCGGTAATCCTCGTTGAAGGTCCGCTCGGCGCTGACCGACTTGGCGACCCGGCTGCTGCGCACCGGCCGCTCGTCGATCCCGCGGCAGATCCGCCAGTACCACTCGCCCGAGCTGCCGAAGCGGCCGGTCAGTTCCTCGAGGCTCAGCGATTGGAGGTCGGCGCCGGTCAGGATGCCCAGCGTCTCCAGCCGGGCGGCGGTCTTTGGCCCGATGCCGTGGAAGCGGCCGACGGGGAGCGAGGCGATGTAGCGCTGCGCCTGTTCGGGACGGATGACGCACAGGCCGTCGGGCTTGTTCTGGTCGCTGGCGAGCTTGGCGACGAACTTGCAATAGGACACGCCGGCCGAGGCGGTGAGCTGGGTTTCCGCCCGGATCCGCTGGCGAATCGCCTCGGCGATGGCCCGGGCCGAGCCGAGTCCGTGGCGATCCTCGCTGACGTCGAGATAGGCCTCGTCGAGGCTGAGCGGTTCGATATGGTCGGTGTAGTCGGCGAAGATGGCGCGGATCTGCTGGCTGACCTCGCGATAGGCGTCGAACCGGGGCTTCACGAACAACAGGTCGGGGCAGCGTCGCCGGGCGGTGACGCTGGGCATCGCCGAGCGCACGCCAAACACGCGCGCTTCGTAGCTTGCCGCCGCCACCACCCCGCGATGCCCGCCGCCGACCGCCACTGGCTTGCCCCTGAGGGCGGGGTCGTCGCGCTGTTCGACGCTGGCGAAGAAGGCATCCATGTCGACATGGATGATCTTTCGCACCGGGGCTGGTGCGTCCGGACCAATGATCTTCCCGGGCGTCGACGCGTTCACGCCCCGTTCCCTAACTTGGCTTGGCGGCAGAGTCATGCTTTAGGGCCCGCAAACCGCTTCACACGGGAAGATCCATGAACATCCACGAATATCAGGCCAAGGAATTGCTCGCGAAGTACGGCGTTCCGGTCCCCGCCGGCCATGCCGCGATGAGCGTCGAGGAAGCGGTGGCTGCGGCCGGCAAGCTCCCCGGGCCGCTGTGGGTGGTCAAGGCGCAGATCCATGCCGGCGGCCGCGGCAAGGGCAAGTTTAAGGAACTCGGCCCCGATGCCAAGGGCGGTGTCCGGCTGGCGAAGAGCATCGAGGAAGTCCGCGCCCACGCCGAGGAAATGCTCGGCAAGACCCTCGTCACTATCCAGACCGGCGACGCCGGCAAGGAAGTGCAGCGCCTGTACATCACCGACGGCGTCGACATCGCCAAGGAATTCTATCTCGCCTTGCTGGTCGATCGTGAGACCGGCCGGATCGCCGTGGTCGCATCGACCGAAGGCGGGATGAATATCGAGGACGTCGCGCACGATTCCCCCGAGAAGATCCACACCATCACCATCGACCCTGCCACCGGGCTGATGCCGCACCACGGACGCGCGGTCGCGGCGGCGCTGGGCCTCACCGGTGATCTCGCCAAGCAGGCGACCAAGGTCCTCGCCGGCCTCTACGCCGCGTTCGTCGGCAGCGACGCCGAACAGATCGAGATCAATCCGCTCGCGGTCACCGACGATGGCAAGCTGATGGTGCTCGACGCCAAGGTCGGCTTCGACGGCAACGCCATGTTCCGACACAAGGACATCGCCGAACTGCGCGACCTCACCGAAGAAGACCCGATGGAAGTCGAGGCGTCGAAGTACGACTTGGCCTACATCAAGCTCGACGGCGACATCGGCTGCATGGTCAACGGCGCGGGTCTCGCCATGGCGACGATGGACATCATCAAGCTGAACGGCGCCTTCCCCGCCAATTTCCTCGACGTCGGCGGCGGCGCCAACAAGGAAAAGGTCACCGCGGCGTTCAAGATCATCCTTGCCGATCCGGCGGTGAAGGGGATCCTGGTCAACATCTTCGGTGGCATCATGAAGTGCGACATCATCGCCGACGGCATCGTCGCCGCCGCGCGCGAGGTCGACCTCAAGGTTCCGCTGGTGGTCCGCCTCGAAGGCACCAACGTCCAGCAGGGCAAGGACATCCTCGCCAATTCGGGCCTGCCGATCGTCGCCGCCAACGACCTTGGCGACGCGGCCGCGAAGATCGTCGCGGAAGTGAAGAAGGCGGCCTGAGCCGCAGCGTTGCGTCACCCCGGCCTTGAGCCGGGGTCCATCTTCCTTCTCAGCGGTTTAGGAAGGAAGGCAGGTTGATGCCGGACCCGGTCCGGCATGACGAAGAGGGATGGACATGAAGGTACTCGTCGCGGTCAAGCGCGTGATCGATTATAACGTGAAGCCCCGGGTCAAGATGGACGGCTCCGGCGTCGATCTGGCCAACGTCAAGATGAGCATGAACCCCTTCGACGAGATTGCCGTCGAAGAAGCCATCCGCCTCAAGGACAAGGCCGGCGCGACCGAGATCGTGGTCGTTTCGGTCGGCCCGCAGAAGGCGCAGGAAACGATCCGCACCGCGCTCGCGATGGGCGCCGATCGCGGCATCCTGGTGCAGACCGACGACGAGGTCGAACCGCTCGGCGTGGCCAAGATCTTGGCGAAGATCGTCGAAGAAGAGCAGCCGCAGGTGATCCTGGTCGGCAAGCAGGCGATCGACGACGACAGTTCGCAGGTCGGGCAGATGCTCGGCGCGCTGACCGGCTATGGCCAGGGCACCTTCGCGTCGAAGGTCGAGATCAGCGGCGATACCGCCAACGTCACCCGCGAGGTCGACGGTGGGCTCGAGACGGTGGCGATCAAGCTGCCGGCGATCGTCACCACCGACCTTCGCCTGAACGACCCGCGCTATCCCTCGCTGCCCAATATCATGAAGGCCAAGTCGAAGCCGATGGCGAGCAAGACGCCGGCCGATTACGGCGTCGATGTGTCGCCGCGGCTCGAGACGCTGAAGGTGGTCGAGCCCGCCAAGCGCCAGGGCGGCGCCAAGGTCGGCAGCGTCGACGAACTGGTCACCAAGCTCAAGTCTCTCGGAGTTGTCGCATGAAGATCCTGGTTCTCGGCGAGCACGCCAACGGCAAGGTCAAGGATTCGACGCTGGCCACCATCGGCGCCGCCGCCGCGCTCGGCGGCGACGCGCACCTGCTGCTGGTCGGCTCGGACGCCGCCGCCGCGGCAGAGGACGCCAAAACCATCGCCGGCATCGGCAAGGTCCATGTCGCCGCCGACTCCGCGCTCGACCATGAACTGGCCGAAAGCGTCGCGCCGCTGGTCGCCAAGCTGATGGACAGCCACGACGTGCTGCTGGCCTCCTCGACCACCACCGGCCGCAACATCGCGCCGCGCGTGGCGGCGATGCTCGACGTCATGCAGATCAGCGACATCGTCGCGGTCGAGGGTCCGGATACGTTTCAGCGTCCGATCTACGCCGGCAACGCCATTGCCACCGTGCGGTCGAAAGACGCCAAAAAGGTCATCACCGTGCGCGGCACCGCCTTCGCCAAGGCCGAGCGCGGGAGCGGAAACGCCGAGGTCGAGACGGTCGATGCCGGCGTGTCGAACCCGGTGTCGAGCTTCGTGTCGATGGAAGCGAGCGAGAGCGAGCGGCCGGAGCTGACCAGCGCCAAGATCATCGTCTCGGGCGGCCGCGCGCTGGGTTCGAGCGAGCAGTTCCATGCGCTGATCGATCCGCTGGCCGACAAGCTCGGCGCCGCCGTCGGCGCTTCGCGCGCTGCGGTCGATGCGGGTTATGCGCCGAACGACTATCAGGTCGGCCAGACCGGCAAGATCGTCGCGCCGGAGCTGTACGTCGCCGTCGGCATCTCGGGCGCGATCCAGCACCTCGCCGGTATGAAGGACAGCAAGGTCATCGTCGCGATCAACAAGGACGAGGAAGCCCCGATCTTCCAGATCGCGGACGTCGGCTTGGTCGGCGACCTGTTCAAGCTGGTCCCGGAGCTGACCGACAAGCTGTAGGCACTGGACCTTCCCGCTTGCAGCGTTACGCTTTGCCCCTGCATTTGTGCGGCAGGAGGCGTCGATGTTGTTTAGAAAGCTCGCGATTGCGGCCGCGTCGCTGGGCCTGACCGGCGCGGCGCCACCCCCGCAACAGGTGCTTGCGCCGGCCGGCAAGTGGAACGTCCACTTCGGCGACAACAGCTGCAAGCTGATCCGGCAATTCGGGGATCCGGCCAAGCCTACGACCCTGATGATGGAGCGGATCGCCCCGGGCGCGAACCTGAGCCTGCTGGTGACGGGTCCCCTCCTGCGATCCAGGACCGACGACGGCATCGCCAAGGCTGCCTTCCTGCCCTTCGAGGATCACGAGTTTTCCAGCGGGAAGATCGCCGAAACCCGTTCGGACAAGAGCTCCGCCATCCTCTGGACCAACGTCGATTTCCTCGACGGATGGAAGAAGGAGCCCCGCGAGTACAAGCGGCAGAAGGACGTTAAGCCGCTTGATCCGGTGGAGGTCGCGGCGCGCAAGGCGCTCATCGCCGCGAACAGCGCCAAGGTCAGCGGATTGCTGATCATCGAGCCGAACCGTCGACGGTCTCTTCTGCAGACCGGGTCGATGCAGCGGGTTCATGAACTGATGGAGCGTTGCGCCCGGGACCAGCTCACCGACTGGGGGCTCGATCCGGACGTCCAGGACAAGATCGTCCTGCCGGCTGCAAGTTCGCGAAGCCTGGCCTCTTATTTCAGCTCGAACGACTATCCACCGGCGGCATTTCGAAACGGAGAGGAGGCCGTGATCAGCGCCCGCCTGATCGTCGGCGCCGACGGCCGGGTCCGCCAATGCACGAGCCTGACGCTGTTCAAGGCCGAGGAGATGGCTCAGGCGGTCTGCCGCAATCTGGAGAGAGCTACCTTCAGACCGGCCGAGCTTGCCGACGGGACCAAGGTGCCGACCTTCGTCACCGCGACCGTCAACTTCAGGATGTAGCCAGGCGTTTACCGTCACTCAGGCTGCTCGATTTCGGGCAGCGCATCCGTATCGATCCGGTGGCGGATGAAAGCGCGGCCTATTTCTTCCTGGCTTCGGCATCTGCAAGTTGCTGCTTGTGGATGTCGTAGTCGCTGGGCCCTTTCCTCAACAGCGGGCCAAGCTCCTCGCCACGGATCGCCTTTACCGCCAATACGGCCGCACGAATGGCCATGTCGCTGAGAGGAAGATTGCCGCCGCACGCGTCCATCGGGCCGATGCCGGAGCAGCCCTCGGTGATCGCGCGGGGGCGGGGGCGATTGGCCGGGTCGTTGCGCTGTTCGATCGCGCGCAAGGTCGCAAGGGTGCTGGAATCGATCCGGAAGCGCCGGTCCGAGCGGCCGCAGACCGTGACTTCTTCCGCGTCGCCGGTGCGATCGCAATCGCGGTGGATGACTGGAAGGACGATGCGCTCGGGCGGGCCGGGGGGAGGTGGTGGCTTCGCGTCGGCCGAAGCGGGAACAAGCAGCAACGCCGACGCGACAAGGCTCGTCATCACCATGGCAGGCCTCAGCGATTCGGCGTCCGCAGGCTAGGCTCGGCGCTCCCGCGCAGCAAGCCGGCCTAGATCAGCACCATTCCGGAATGTCGACCCCGGCCAGCGCATCGGGGTCGATCCGGCGGCGGATCAGCGCCCAGCGGTCCCCGTCGACCAGCACCTCGGCGGCCAGCGGGCGGCTGTTGTAGCCGTTGGACAGGGTCGCGCCATAGGCGCCGGCGGTGCGGAAGACGATCAGGTCGCCAGCCTCCACCCGGTCCATCTCTCGGCCCATGGTGAAGGTGTCGCCGGTCTCGCACACCGGCCCGACCACGTTGACGACCTGGCTGACGCCCGACGGCCGCACCGCCTCGATCCGGTGGTAGGCGTCGTAGAGCGCGGGACGCATCAGGTCGTTCATGCCGGCGTCGACGATCAGCCACGGCGCGCGGACGCCGGGCTTCACCCGCACCACGCGGGTCAGCAGGACGCCGGCATTGCCGACGATCAACCGGCCGGGCTCGAACAACAGGCGGGTGTCCCAGCCCTCCGTGACCCGGCGCACCATGTCGCCATAGAGCGCTGGGCTGGGCGGCTCGGGCTGACCCGGCCCATGCGGCACGCCAAGGCCGCCGCCGAGGTCGGCGATACGGATGTCGCGGCCATCCTCGCGCAGCGCGGCGATCAGTTCGCCGAGGCGGCGAAAGGCCTGCTCCAGCGGATCGAGGCTGGTGAGCTGGCTGCCGATGTGGACGGTGACGCCGTGCACCGCCAGGCCCGGCAGGGCCGCCGCTTCGCGGGTGAAGGCGAGCGCGTCGCCCGCCGCGATCCCGAACTTGTTGTCGGCGGTGCCGGTGGTGATCTTGGCGTGGGTACCGGCGCTGACGTCGGGGTTGATCCGGAATCCCATCGGCGCCGAGCGGCCCTGCTCTTGCGCAACGGCGGAGAGGGTGCGCGCCTCCTCCATGCTTTCGACATTGAATTGGAGGAGGCCGCCGGCCAGCGCCTCGGCCATCTCCTCGGCGGTCTTGCCGACGCCGGAGAAGACGATCCGCTCGGGCGCGATGCCGGCGGCGCGGGCACGGCGATACTCCCCGATCGAAACCACGTCCGCACCCAGTCCGGCCCGGCCAAGCCGCGCCAGCACATGGGCGTTGGGATTGGCCTTGACCGCATAGGCGACCAAAGGCTTGCCGCTGCCGGCACCGGCCACCGCCTGCTGCATCACCGCCGCGTGGCGGTCCATGGTGGCGGACGAATAGACATAGGTCGGGGTGCCGACGGCGGCCGCGATCGCCTCCAGCGGCACGTCTTCGCACTGCAGCGCGCCGTCGACGAGGTGGAAATGGTCCATGACCTCGCGCCTAGAAGCCGGACAGGAAAGCGGCAACGTTGGCGCCCAGCGCGTCTACCGCATAGCCGCCTTCGAGCAGGATAAGGGCCGGCACCCCGAGCGCCGCGGCGCGGGCCGCGAGACGGACGTAGTCGCCGGTGCGGATGCCGAAATGGCTGATCGGGTCGCCCTCGAAGGTGTCGGCGCCGAAGCTCACCACCAGCAGTTCGGGCTGGTCTTCGGCCAGCCACTCGCAGGCGCGGGCTAGTGCCTCGTCGTAGGCGGCGAAGACGGTTCCGCGCGGCAGGGGCAGGTTGAGGATGTTGCCGCCGCTCTCTGCGTCGGATCCCCAGAAATAGGGATAATCGGTCGCCGGGTCGGCGTGGAGCGAGGCGAACCGCACGCCCTCCCGCCCGGTGACGATGTCCTGCGTCCCGTTGCCGTGGTGATAGTCGAGGTCGAGGATCGCGGTGCGCTTGCCCGAGGCCAGTGCAGCGATTGCGGCCCAGTTGAGGTAGGAATAGCCGCCCATGTAGTCGGGCCCGGCATGGTGTCCGGGCGGGCGGGTCAGGGCGAAGGCGTGGCTTCCGGCGACCGCTACGTCGAGCGCTGCGAGCAGGGTCCCGGTGCCCGCCAGCAAGGCGTCCCAGGTGCCACCCATGATCGGCGCGCAGGTGTCGTAGGCATGCTGCCCGAGCCGGGCGTCGATCCGCTGCAGGTCGCGCGGGGCCCGGCGAAGCGGAAAGGCATAGGGCAGCACGTCGCCGCTGCGTCCGGCCGCCAGCCACTCGTCATGGGCGGTGCGCAGAAGATCGAGGTAGTCGGATGAATGCGCCAACCCGGCCGCCGCGATCAGTTCTGCATCCGGGCGAGCGGGCGGCGCTTCCACCGGTCCGATCGCCGCCAGCACCGAATCGATCCGCTCGACGACGTCGGCGGCGGGATGCAGTGCGCCGTTGAAAAACTCCGACACCGGCGCGTGGCCGCGCTGCGCCTCGTCCCAGAAGCAGCGCACGGCCAGGGTCAGCCCTGAAGGTCGCTGGGCAGGGTCGGCTCGCTCAGCAACTGCTCCATCCGCCGCCAGCGCGCCGCGTCGTCGCTGAACCGGTCGACATCGCGCGCCACCATGTCGCGGCCGATGGTGTAGTTGATGACGTAGGAACGATACTGCTTGGTGAAGCTGACCGACTGCCTGGCGCGGGCTTCGCCGACCAGGCTGTACTTCTGGGTCAGGCGGATCGCTTCGGCTTCGTCGATCTGGCCGTCCAGGAACTGCTGCGAGATGGTGTTGCGGGAGGTGCCGAGATCCCGCAGCGCGTCGAGCAGGGCGTCGTAGCGCGCCACTTCCGACCCATCGATCCCGGCCAGCGGCGCCAGCACCGCCGCTTCGTAACGCGCCTTGCGCTGGCCCGGGAAGGCGAGGTCGATGCCGAAATTGGCCGAGCCTTCGGAGATGATGGATTGCGGCGAGAACAGCGGCTGAACTGTGAATTCGGCCCAGCCCTTGTCCTTGGCGAGCTTCTCTTCCTGGAGCACGTTCAGCACGTGGTGGCCGGGGTAGCCTTCGTGGCAGCCAAGGTCGATCGCGCGGCTGAGGCGGATCGGCAGGTCGGTATTGATCTCGATCCGGCTGCGGTAATTGCCTTGGTAGTAATTGTAGCCCGACCAGCTCTTGCCGGTGACGAAGGCAAGGTCGAACTGCTCGGTCGAGGGCAGGGTGATGTGCTGGCCCGACGCGGTGCGGCAGGCGGCGATGGCGTTGCGGAACACCGGCTCCAGCTTGTCGCGGCTGATGGTGAAGCGGTTCTGATAGGCCTCGACCCGGTCGGCGAGCGTGCCGGAGCCCGGGACCAGAGTCTCGATCCTCGCCAGCACCGGATCGTAGCTGGCCAGCGGCTTGATCTCGGGACGGACCCCGAACAGCCCCTGGGCTTCGTCGGCGAAGGACAGCTTCTCACCCTGCAGCATGCGCAGGCGGGTGGCGGCGGCCGTCAGCTGGGCCGCCAGGAAAGCGGCGCGGCGGGGCTCTTCGGCGCTGACCGCCTGGACCCGGGCGCGGAGCTGGGCGACGCGGGCGGCAAGCGCCGGAAGGTCGCTGCGGGCGGCCAGCGCCAGCCCTTCGGCCTTGAGCGCGGGATCGCCGGTGAAGGCGTCGATATAGCCTTCCTCCTTTTCGCCGATCGCCATCTGCAACACGACATAGTCACGCGCCGTGGCGGACAGGCTGTCGCGCGCGCCGGGGGCAGTGGCGCAAGCCGCGAGGCTCAGCGTGGCGGCAAGACAGGCGGCGCGTAGGGATCGTTGCATACGGTCGGGTCCTCGTCGGCATCCTCGCCGAAAATCTCGGCGGCTTCGTCACGGTCGCGTTCGGATTCGCCGATCGGCTTGGCCAGCGCAAGGACGATGTAGCCGGCAATACCGGAAAGGATCGAGCCGAGCAGGGTGCCGATCTTGGCTTCCTCGACGAGCATATATTCGTCGAACGCCAGTTCGCCGATGAACAGGCTCATGGTGAAGCCGACCCCGCAGAGCAGGGCGGCGCCATAGACGTGGGCCCAGCGCAATGCTTCGGGCTTGCGGGCAAGGCCGGTGCGATCGGCGATCCAGATCGCGCCGAACACGCCGAGCTGCTTTCCGACGAACAGGCCGGTCGCAACCCCGAGGGGAAGCGGCCGCAGCAGTTCGTCGAGGCCGGCAAGGGTGACGCCCGCGCTGGCGAGGCCGAACAGGGGGACGATGCCGAACATCACCAGCGGATGCAGCTTGTGCTCCAGCTTCTTGAGCGGTGATACCGCCTCGCCCCGGCCGAGCGGGATGGTGAGTGCGGCGACGACGCCGGCGATGGTGGCGTGGATGCCCGACTGGAACACTGCCAGCCACAGCAGCGGAAACAGCAGCAGGTAGGGCCACAACCGGCGCACGCCGAACAGGTTCAGCGTCGCCATCGCGCCGACCAGCAGGGCGCTGATCGCCAGCGCCGTCATGTTGATCTCGGCCGTGTAGAAGACCGCGATGATGGCGACCGCGCCGATGTCGTCGATGATCGCGATGGTCACCAGCAGCACCTTGATGCTGGCCGGCACGCGCGGGCCGAGCAGGGCCAGCAGCCCGAGTGCGAAGGCGATGTCGGTCGCCGCGGGGATCGCCCAGCCGGAGGACAATGCCGGGTCAAAGCCGGTGGTCAGCTTGTAGACCAGTGCCGGTACCGCCATCCCGAGCGCGGCGGCGATGATCGGCAATTTGCGCGCTTCGGGCGTGGCGAGCTGGCCGTCATACCATTCGCGCTTCACCTCCAGTCCGACCAGCAGGAAGAAGATCGCCATCAGCGCGTCGGCGATCCAGTAATGGACCGTCAGCGGCCCGACGTCGGTTTCGAGCAGGAGGTGATAGGCCTCCGCCAGCGGGCTGTTGGCGATCAGCAGCGCAAGCGCCGCCGCCCCCATTAGCAGAAGACCAGCGGTCCGCTCGCTATTATGTGCAGGCCCTGCCATGCCGCAGGGCCTTGCACAGCTATTCGGCGATGCGCAACCGCGTCAGCCGACCGTGACGTCCAGCGTCATCTCGGCATTGAGCAGCTTGGAAATGGGGCAATTCTGCTTGGCCTCCTCGGCTAGGCGGCGCAGTTCGGCTTCCTCGATGCCGGGCACGCTGGCGGTGAGCGCAAGGTCGGAGCGGCTGACCTTGAAGCCCGCGCCGTCCTGGTCGAGCTTCACCTTGGCTTCGGTCTCGAGATTGCCCTCATTGTGCCCGGCGCCGGCCAGCGCGAAGCTCAACGCCATGGTGAAGCAGCTGGCATGGGCGGCGGCGATCAGTTCCTCGGGATTGGTCCCGGGTTCGCCCTCGAAGCGGGTGTTGAAGCCGTAGCGGCTGTCCTTGAGCACGCCCGACTGGGTGGAGATCCACCCCTTGCCGGTCTTGCCCATGCCTTCGTAGCGCGCGGTGGCGGTGCGGGTGATCATGCGATGTTCGTCCTTTTTTCGAAACTCGCATGATCAACCCCGCGCCCGCCCCGCGGTTGCAAGGCGCCTAGCGAAGGCCCGGCTTGTCGAGCGAAAGCTGGGACAGCGGGATCACCGTGACCTCGCCGAACTGCTTGCGGAGGTCGTCGGCGAACAGCTTGGCATCGCCGACGATCACCGTGGTGGTGCCGGCCGGGGCGAGCAGGCCGCGCGCGACCTCGCCCGCCTGTGCCGGGGTCACGGCCCGGACCGAGGTCATGTAACGCCCGATCTCGGACGGGCTGACGCCGTTCTGGACATAGCCCGCGACGATGTCACCAAGCCCCTCGACCGTTTCGAGCTGACGCCCGAAGCCGCCGGTGATGAAGGCCTGGCGGGTGCCCAGTTCGGCGGCCGGGATCGGTTCCGCGCCAAGCCGCTTCATCTCGTCGAGGATGATTCCCAGCACTTCGGGCGCCGAGGCATTCTTGGTCTGCACCGCGACGACCACCGCGCCAGCCCTGCGACCGGCGGACAGGCCGCTGTTGGCGCCATAGGACAGGCCCCGCTTGATCCGGATCTCGCGGTTGAGGCGCGCGCTGTAGCCGCCGCCGAGCACGGCATTGGCGAGCATCGCTTCGTAATAGCGCGGATCGGCGCGTTGCACGGTTTCCTTGGCGACCGCGACCGCCGCCTGGCTTGAGCCCGGCATGTCGATCACCACCACCTTGCCCTTGAGCGGCGCCTCGCCGGCGGCGGGACGAGCGCTGGCCGCCGCGGCGAGCGGGGCAGCGGCGCGCCACGACCCGAAGGTCTGCTCGGCCAGTTGCTGCGCGCGAGCGGGCGAGATGTCGCCGCTCAGGATCAGTACGCTCTGGTCCGGGCGAAGGGTCTGGCGGGCCGCCGCGATCACGTCGGCGCGGGTGATGGCCTTGAGCGAATCGGGGGTCCCGCCGGCCGGTGAGCCGTAGGACCCGGTGCCGAAGATCGCCCGCGCCGCCGCAAGCCGCGACAGGGCGCCGGGGTTCTGGAGGGCAAGGGTGGCACCGTCGACCGCCTGGCCGCGGGCGCGTTCGACCTCGTCAGGCGCGAAGGCGGCGTTGGCGGCGACATCGGCCATGATCTCGAGCGCGGCCGGGAGATTGGCGCTGCGGACGACTAGTCCCAGTTCCATGCCCTCGTTGCCGGCGCCCGTCCCGAACTGCCCGCCGAAAGCCTCGATCGAGGCCGCGATCTGGTCGGCGCTGCGGGTGGCCGTACCCTTGGTCAGAAGGTTCGCGGCAAGCTGGTGGACACCCGCCTTGCCGTCCGGGTCGGCGGTGCTTCCGCCAAGCGACACCAGGCTGGCGCTGACCAGGGGGAGGTTGGTGCGCGGCACGGTGATGACGGTGAGCCCGTTGGCGAGCCTGGCGGTGACCGGCTGGGGAACAGTGACCGCGACCGGGGCCGCAGGCTCGGGCGGGCGGACGCGCTCGGCTTCGCTTGCGGGCTGGACCACCTTGATCCCCGCCGGCGCCTTGAGCGGCGTCGTGACCACGGTCGGGGCGAGCGCGATCCTGTCGCCGCTGCTCGCGGTAACGCCGCTGGCGGCCGGCAGGTAGCGGATGGTGACCGCGCTGCCGAGGTCGAGATATTTCTTCGCGACCCGCTGGACGTCGGCGGGGGTGACCCGGGCCAGCGCGGCGAGGCGCTTGTCGGCGGCGCGCGGGTCGCCTTCGATGATCACGCCGGTGGCGAGGAGGTTGCCCTTGCCCTCCACCGTTTCGCGTTCCTTGAGCGCGCTGGTCAGGAGTTCGTTGCGCGCTTCGGTCAGTTCGGCGGCGGTGACCGGCTCGCTCGCCATCCGCGCCAGTTCGCGGCGCAGCACGGCTTCGACCTCGGGAACGGTCTTGCCGCCGGCAAGGATGGCAAAAGGCGCCATCACGCCGGTCCCCTGCTTGTCGTCGATGAAGACCGAGGCGTCGGTGGCGAGGCGAGACCGCACCAGCGCCTGGTTGAAGCGGCTGCTGTCGCCGCTCGCCAGGACGGCCTGCAGCAGCTCGAGCGCGGGCATGTCCGGCGATGTGGCCGAGGGCAGGAGGAAGCTCATCACCAGTGCCGGGAGCGGGGTGTTGGGCTCGGTCACGGTATAGCTGCGCGCGGCGGTGCGGGCCGGCTCGGCCATCGTCACCCGCGGAATGGCGCCAGCGGGGCGCTTGATCGGCGCGAAATAGCTGTCGACCCAGCGATTGAGGTCGGCGGGGTCGAAATTGCCGCTGACCACCAGCACCGCATTGTCGGGGCGATAGTAGGTCGCGTGGAAAGCGCGGACGTCGCCGATGGTGGCGGCGTCCAGCTCCTCGATGCTGCCGATACCGGGGCGGGCGTAGGGGTGCCGCTGGTAACTGGTCAGCGGGATATAGTGCTGGAACAGCTTGCCATAGGGCCGCGCAAGTCCGGTCCGCAGCTCCTCCTTCACCACGTCGCGTTCGGGTTTGAAGTTGGCGTCGTCGACCACCAGGCTGCCCATCCGGTCGGCTTCGGCCCACAGCAGTCGCTGGAGGTGGTTGGCCGGCACCGTCTCGTAGTAATTGGTGTAGTCGTCCGCCGTGCTGGCGTTGTTGAACCCACCGACGTCCTCGGTCATCCGGTCCATCTGCTCGGGCACCATGTTGCGGGTGGCCTTGAACATCAGATGCTCGAACAGGTGAGCGAAGCCCGACCGCCCGCGCGGATCGTCCTTGGAGCCGACGTCGTACCACACCTGCACCGACACGTTGGGGCTGGCGGTGTCGCGCAGCGCATAGACGCGCAGGCCGTTGGCGAGCTTGCGCTCGGTGTAGTCGAGCGCCGGAATGGCATTGGTCGTCTGGGCGGCTGCGGGAAGCGCCTGGACGGCGGTTCCAGCAAGCAGAAGGGCGGCAAGCAGGCGGGTCGATGAGGGCAAGGGACGAACTCCGGTGACGCGTTGGGCCGAGCGTGAGGCGGCGGCCTGACGGCGTCAAGCAACGCTTCGACCAGCGGCAGGCAGGCGGATACGGCCAACGGTCCAGCCGGGGGGAGCCGACCGGCGCGCGGCTCGTTCACCGGACATGACGCAAGGCCCCACGCCGACCTGTGAGCGGTTCCAAGAGTGGCTTGGCAGCGTGCCAGGCCCGCCGCTGATCCTCGGCCATTTCGATGCCGATGGGCTGGCGGCGGTGGCGATCCTCGCGCGCTCCATTCCAGGCGCCGAGGTGCGGCTGGTCGGCAAGGGTGAGACGCCGTGGACCGACGCCGTGCGCGCCGAGCTGGAAGGGCGCCGCCCGCCAGCGATCATCGCTACCGACCTTGGCGTACGCGAGGGGGATATCCTGCCCGGCACGCCCGCCTGCCTGATCGACCACCACGTGCCGACTGGCACGCCGGGCGAGGCTCTGGTGCTGAGCGGCAACGGCGACGAGCCCGAGCCGACCTCCGCCCTGCTCGCTTTCTGGGCCTGCGGAAGTCCCGACGGGCTGCTGTGGCTCGCCGCCATCGGGCTGATCGGCGACATGGCCGAGGACAAGGGCTTTGCCGAGTTGGAAGCGGCGCAGAAGCGCTACGGCAAGACCGCGCTCCGCAACGCCGTCAGCCTGGTCAACGCACCGCGCCGCACCGCCGCTGCCGACGCCAGCCCGGCGCTTGCGCTGCTGATGACGTGCGACAGCCCCAAGGAGCTGCTTTCAGGCACCCATCCCGAGACTGCGCTTCTCCTTGCCGCCAAGGAGGAAGTGAAGGCGGAGATGGAGCTCGCCCGCCGGGTCGCGCCCAGGGTGCGGGGTGAGGTCGCTTTGATCCCGCTCGACAGCCCGTGCCAGGTCCATCCGCTGATCGCACAGCAGTGGCGCACGCGGCTCAAGGACAAGGTCGTGATCGCCGCCAACAAGGCCTACCGCCCGGGCTGGGTCCACTTTGCCGCCCGCACCGGGGCCGGCCACGACCTCATCCGTTTCTTCGCCGAGCGTCGGCCCGACGGGGTCGGCACCGAATATGGCAGCGGCCACAAGGCCGCGAGCGGCGGGGCGCTGCGGATTGCGGACTGGAACCGCTTCGTCGCCGACCTCGGCTTTCCAGAGGAGCAGATTGCGTGACAACCGACCCCAACCGCCCCCTTCGCCTCGGCTTTCCGGTCAAGGTGATGGGCGTCCCCGGCCTCAAGTCGAGCGACACCC
Organism: Sphingomonas kaistensis; assembly: GCF_011927725.1. NCBI lineage: Bacteria > Pseudomonadati > Pseudomonadota > Alphaproteobacteria > Sphingomonadales > Sphingomonadaceae > Sphingomonas > Sphingomonas kaistensis. The sequence goes on from NZ_JAATJC010000001.1 coordinate 816,162, forward strand.
GCCGCTGGCAAAAGGACCCGCACCTCAAGTGCAGCCTCGAGCATCTCGACCTCGTCCTCGACTATCTCAAGAAGGTCGAGATCGACATGTACCGGTTGTCCTCGGACATCGCACCCTATGCGACCCATCCCGACATGCCGCAGTTCCACAGACAAGTGGAGGAAAGCGACGCCGAACTGGTGGCGTTCGGCAAGAAGGCGCGGGAGCTCGATATCCGTCTGTCCTTCCACCCGTCGCAATATGTGCTGTTGAACAGCCCCAACCCGGAGCTGACGCGCAAGAGCATCTGGGATTTGTCGAGCCAGGCCGAGATGCTTGACCGCATGGGTTGCGGGCCGGAGGCGGTGCTGGTGACCCATGTCGGCGGGGTCTATGACGACCGCGAGGCGGCGCGGGCGCGCTGGCTCGACGGCTATGCGCAATGCCCCGAGCATGTGCAGCGCCGGCTGGTGCTGGAGAATGACGACATCCGCTTCTCCGCCGCCGACGTGCTGTGGATCACCGAGCGCTGCGGAGTCCGCTGCGTGTTCGACTACCAGCATTTCTGGTGCCTCAATCCCGAGAGGCTCGACATGCGCGACACGTTCGAGAAGTTCCTCGCCACCTGGCCCGACGGCGTGCGTCCCAAGATGCATTTCTCCTCGCCCCGCACCGAGCTGCGCGAGGTGAAGCGCAAGATCACGCCCAAGCAGCGCGAGGCGGCGATGGCTGGCAAGGCGGCCAAGTCCAAGGAGCTGACGCGCGCCCCGGTCAAGGCGACCGCCCGGGTCAAGACCGTGCTCCTGCCGCCGATCTGGACCGGGCACAGCGACTTCACCAACCCATTCGAGTTCGCGACCTTCATGCGTACCATGGAGGGGCTCGAGTTCGACGTGATGATGGAAGGCAAGGCCAAGGACGTCTCGATCATCAAGCTTCGTCCCGACCTCCTCCGCTATGCCCCCGACGTCGCGGCGCGATTCGGAATCCATCCCGACGACGCGGAAGAGATGGCAGCGGCGGAAAAGGCGCTGGAGGACGGCGTCGGGGCCGAGCAGGAGCCGGACGTCGACGAAGGCGGGCTGGTCGCCGCGCCCGAGGAGGAGATGGCCTGAGCCTCGCCAGGCTGTTGCGGCAAAGCCGCGATCGCCGCCAAACCCGGCCTTTCGCGCCCGCGGCACGACCTTAAGCACTCGATAACCTTTGCGTTCCTATTATGGTTAACGATAGCAAAAAAGGTGCAGAAACAATGGCGCGTTTGATCCTGACCGAGCCTGGCGAAGACGTCGACGTGGGCGGCAACGTCACGGTGATCGGCACCACCAGCGGGGGTGAGGTGATCACCATCATCCGCGGCAACGTGGTCCTCGATCCGTCCTTCAATGCCGGCGGGGACACCGTCCGCCTGCAGGATCTGGCGTCCACCTTCACCGTCCGCATCTCGGGTGCCAATGCCGTGCTGATCGGCGCCACCTCGTCCGTCACCATCCCGATCGGGTCGTCCGGGCTGCAGGTGGCGTTCGACGACGTGATCCGGACGCTCCGCTTCGACACCGCGCTCGGCGTTGCCAAGCTTGGCGACCAGACAATCACCATCAGCGAAACCGGCGTCATTCCGGTCGGTGCCACCGGGCAGTTGCTCGGGACAGAAGGCAACGACATCCTGAACGGCACTGCCGGGAACGACGTCATCGACGGGCTGGGCGGTAACGACACCATCAACGGGCTCGGCGGCGACGATTTCATCCGCGGCGGGCTCGGCGACGACACGCTGTCGGGCGGCGCGGGCGACGACCAGATCATCGGCGGCGCCGGAAACGACCGGATCATCGACGACGAGGGGACCTATGCGGTGCTCGACGGCGGCACCGGCAACGACCACATCAGCGTCAACAACCTCGCCATCACCTCGCTCAACGTGACCGGCGGGGAAGGCGACGACCTCATCGAACTGACGCTCGGCACCGCCGGCTTCGCGATCGTCAGCGGCGGCAACGGCGCCGACCGGGTGGTCGTCAGCAGCGGTCAGGGCATGGAAGTCAGCGTCTCGCTCGGTGCCGGCCGCGACGAGCTCGTGCTTCCCGCCGGATCGCTCGGCAATGGCAATTTCGGCTTCACCATCGTGCGCGACTTCGAAGTCGGCTCGAACGGCGACAAGGTCGACCTCGCCAGCGCGCTGAACGGCTATCTCACCAATTACACGCCGGGCAGCAATCCCTTCGCCAGCGGGCACCTGCGTTTGATCGATTTCTTCGGAAACGCCTACCTGCAGGTCGACCGCGATGGCGCGGCGGGGCCGAACACCACCTTCAGCGACCTCATCAACTTCGCCGGAATCGACAAGAATGCGCTGACCGCCGCCAACTTCAACGGGTTCGATCCCGCCGCGAGCATCGCTTCCGCGTCGGTTTCCAGCCTGGGCTTCGCCGCCGAGTCCGAGCCCGAGCCGGTCGCCGTGGCGCCGACCGAGTATATCGGTCACTTCGACTATTCGCCGCCGCAGCATCTCGGATCGCTGATCGACCACGGAGGCTATTTCTTCCTGGTCTGACCGACCGCCCGGTGTCCGGCAGCACGTAACGCCGCGCGACATTGCGAAGCACCGCCAACCTGCCCTAAGCTCCCGCTGCCGATCTGAGTGTCCAGTAGCGGGAGCACTCCACGATGGCGCGCGTCATTCTCACCCAGGCCGGCGAAGACGTCGATGTCGGCGGCGATCTTTCTGTCATCGGCACCCTGTCGGGGGGCGAGGTGATCACCATCCTGCGCGGAACGGTCACGCTCGACCCGTCCTTCAACGCCGGCGGCGACACCGTGAGGCTGCCGGACGACGCCGGTTTCTACACCGTCCGGCTGGTCGGCGCCGCCGCCATCCTCACCGGGCTCGGCCTGTCGGTCAGCATCCCGGTCGGAAGCGCCGGGCTGCAGGTCAGCTTCAACGATGTCAGTCGCACGTTGCTGTTCGACAGCGCCTCGTCGCGGGTGAAGCTTGGCGACCAGATCGTTACCTCGACCAGTGCCAAGGTCGCCCCGGCTGGCGGCTTTCCGACCCTCACCGGCACCGAAGGCCCGGATGTCATCAGCGGGACCGAGGGCGCGGACGTGATCGACGGACTGGGCGGTGCCGACCGGATCAACGGCGGACCGGGCAACGACGTCCTGCGCGGCGGGGCAGGCGGCGACGATCTCGACGGCTCGTTCGGCAGCGACCAGCTGTATGGCGGGCCGGGCGACGACCGGATCTACGACGACGAGGGCGCGTCGGCCTATCTCGACGGCGGCACCGGCAACGACTGGTTGAGCGTGATGAACGTCGCGGGCACGCGGTTCGACCTGATCGGCGGCGACGGCGACGACCTGATCGAGGCAGTGGTGGGGCTGGTCGGGAATGCGGTGATCGACGGGGGTGCAGGCGCCGACCGGCTGGTCCTGCTCAGCCTCGGGATGCCGATTGCAGCGACCCTTGGCAGCGGTCGCGACCAGCTGGTGCTGGGCGAATATGCGCTCGATGAAGGGCAGTTCGGGGTCGTCACCGTGGCCGACTTCCAGCCGGGGGCCTTTGGCGACACGGTGGAATTCCTGCGCGCCCTGTCGACCACCACCTTGAACTGGGACCAGAGTGGCAACCCGTTCGCCTCGGGCCACTTGTGGCTGATCGACCGCGAGGGATCGGCGGTGCTGCAGCTCGATCGCGACGGCACCGCTTCGGCGCACGGTTTCCGCGACGTGATCATCTTCTCGGGCGTGAGCGCGGCAAGCTTCACACGGGAAAATATGGAAGGCTTCGATCCCCGGCCGGCAGCCCAGCAGGGTCACGCCAGCGACATCGCGATCGAGGCGCCGCACCCATCGATGATCGCGCTGGAAATTCAGGCTTTTGCGTAAGCCTCGTCCGAGGCGGTGGCGGGTGGTGCCCAGAGCCGGGATCGAACCAGCGACACTGCGATTTTCAGTCGCATGCTCTACCAACTGAGCTATCTGGGCCCACAACGCTTGCGGGCAGGCCCGAAGGCCGTGCGAGCGGCTCCCTAACGGGCCCCTTCGTCGCTGTCCAGCCCGGGATCGGCGGGCGGGCCCGGAATGCGATACCCTTCGCCAAGCCATTGCAGCAGGTCGCGATCCTTGCAGCCGCGGCTGCAGAAGGGGGCGTGGTCCTGATGCGCCGGCTTGGCGCAAAGCGGGCAGGGTTTAAGCTTGGCTGGCATGGCCGCCGGAGATGGCGAGGGCGGCGTTCTCGCGCAAGGTGACATTGCCCCCGACCTGACGGCCGAGTTGCTCCAGCCATTCCGGACGAAGCGCGGCGGCGACTGCCGGGTGGCAGTCCAGCCTGACCAATCCGACCAGTCTCGCTGCCTGTCGCAAGAGTGCGCGCGCTTCGAAGCCGGGCCGGTCGGCGGCGAGTTCGAACAGGCTCGGGAAGCGGCGGGGGCGGACGATCTGGAGGAAGCCGAAGCCGTTGACCGCGGTCCGCTCGAACGGTTTTTCCAGCCCCGCATCGACCATCTCCCCGATCCGCTGCCGGACCTCGCGTCCGGAAACGGTCGGGAAGTCGATCCCGATCGACCCGCCGATCGCATGTCGCCGGATCGCCGCCGCCGCTGCCTTCGCTGCGGCCTCGGCAAGGTCGGCCGGGCGGCCAACGCCATCGACGTCGATCAGGGTCATGGCCGGGGTCACCGACACCCGCAGCGTCCCACCGGGAAAGGCGATCAGCCCGCTGCGCGCTTCTTCCAGCAGGTCGGACCAGCCGGCCCGTTCCAGCACGTCGTCGGGATTGGGAAAGGGCAGCGATTCGGAATCCGGAGCAAGCGTCGCGGCCCCGGCTTCGACCACCCGGGCGAGCGGGCGCTTCCACGGCTCGCCGCCAGGGATCGGCTCGCGGGTCACCTCTATCCAGGCGCTTGCCCCTTCAGGCAGCCCTCCGGCACCGCCCGGCAGCAGGAATTCGACCTGCCCGTCGCTGGCCAGCGCCTGGGGCCGTACCGCCCTTATCCGCGCCTGGCGGAGCTCACCGGCGGAGGGCGTGCCTTCGAGATGGATGCGGGCGTCGGTGATCTCGTCGCCTGCGATTCGGACGAAGCGCCGCTCGCCGATACCCTGCTCTGTGAGCCACTCAGTCACGGGGCCACTCAGGCAAGCGGATAGCCCGCGGCCTTCAGCAGGTGGCGGGTTTCGGCCAGGGGCAAGCCGACCACGTTGGACCAGCTGCCCGCCATGAACCGGACATAGACCTCGCCATAGCCCTGCAGCGCATAACCGCCGGCCTTGCCGCGCCACTCGCCGTGGCCGGCATAAAAGTCGATCTCCTCCGCCGAAAGGTTCTTCATCGCGATCACCGTCTCGACCAGCCGCGTGCGCAGTTTCTGCCGCGGCGCGGCCAGCGCAACCCCGGTCAGCACCTTGTGGCGGCGCCCCGACAGCAACGTCATGCATTCGCGCAGCGTCGCCTCGTCCTCGACCTTGGGGAGGATCCGCCGGCCGACCGCGACCACGGTGTCGGCGGCGAGCACCAGTGCATCGGGCTCGAGCGCGGCCACCGCAGCGGCCTTCTCGCTCGCCAGGCGCAGGGCGTGCGGGCGGGGTAGCTCACCCTCGGCCGGTTCTTCGTCGATGTCGGCGGGGCGGATCGCGTCCGGCGTCACCCCGATGCGGGCAAGCAGGTCGACCCGGCGCGGGCTCGCCGAGGCGAGGACCAGGCGCATGGGCGCGCCTTAGCCGGTGTAGCCGGGCGGGCCCCCGCGGCCGGGCATGAAGCGGTAGGTGATGCGACCCTTGGTCAGGTCGTACGGGGTCAGTTCGACCAGCACTTCGTCGCCGGTCAGCACGCGGATGCGGTTCTTGCGCATCTTGCCGGCGGTGTGCCCCAGAATTTCGTGGCCATTCTCGAGTTCGACGCGGAACATCGCATTGGGGAGCAGTTCGACCACCCGCCCGCGCATCTCGAGAAGTTCTTCCTTGGCCATGCAGATCCTTTAAGTATGTGATTGATGTTTGGGCGCGCCCTTAGCCGGGGAAGCGGCGAAAGTATAGGCGAGGACTAGTCGACCGCTTTTTCGCGGCGTGCCTTGCGGGTCACCAGCAGCTTGTCGATCTTGCGGCCGTCGAGGTCGACGATCTCGAACCGCCAGCCGTCATGGTCGAAATGCTCGCCGGTTTCGGGCAGGTGCTTGAGCACCGCCAGCGCGAAGCCCGCGACGGTCGAGAAGTCGCGCTCGACCGACAGGTTGATGCCGAGCCGGTCCTCGAGGCAGTCGGCGGTGGCCGAACCGCTGATCAGCCAGCTGCCGTCCTCGCGCTCGACCAGCGGGGGATCGTCGTCCTCGATATCGCTCGCGAAGGCGCCGGCCAGCGCGGCGAGGATCGAGCCGGGGGTGACGATCCCGTCGAGATGGCCATATTCGTCATGCACCAGCGCCAATGGTACTTCGGCGGAACGAAGCACGCTCAGCGCGTCCATCGCGTCCATCACGTCGGGAATGACGGGCGCCTTGCGGGTCAGCGCGCGCAAGTCGAGCGGACGCCCCTCGAGCATCGCGTCGAGCATGTCGCGGGTCTGGATCACGCCGACGATCGCCTCGATCGACCCTTCGGCGACCGGGAGCCGGCTGTGCGGGGTGTCGGCCAGCGCCTCGCGGATTTCCTGGGGGGAGCTGTCGATGTCGATCCAGTCGACCTCGGTCCGCGGGGTCATCACCTCGCGCACCGGGCGATCGGCGAGACGGACGATGCCGCTGATGATCGCCCGCTCCGATTCCTCCAGCACGCCCGCGGTCTGCGCCTCGGCGACCACCAGGTGCAGTTCCTCGGCGGTGACATGGTCGCGATTTTCGCGGTTCAAGCCGAGCAGCTTGAAGATACCCGCGCTGCTCTGGTCGAGGATCCACACGAACGGCGCGGTGAGCTTGCTCAGCCACAGCATCGGCCGGGCCATGATCACCGCGATCGGCTCGGGCGTGCGCAGCGCGAATTGCTTGGGCACCAGTTCGCCGACCACCACCGAGGCGAAGGTGGTGAGCACGATCACCAGCCCGAGCCCGACCGTGACCGACGTCTCCGCATCGAGGCCGAGCCACTCCAGCCGCTGCGACACCGGAGTGCCGAGGCGCGAGCCCGACAGCGCGCCGGTCAGGATGCCGATCAGCGTGATCCCGATCTGCACCGTCGACAGGAAGCGGCCGGGGTCGGCGGCGAGCTTCAGCGCGATCCGCGCGCCGCCGCTGCCACCCTTGGCGAGGCCCTTCAGCCGGGCCTCCCGCGCGGACACGATCGCCAGCTCGCTCATCGACATCACGCCGTTCAGAGCGATCAGCGCGAGGATCAGGACCAGGTCGAGCCAGGGGAAAGGGAGCAGGGTGCCGCTCATCGAGGGGTCAGCTTCTAGCCTTCATGGGTGGGGAGCGGCAAGCGCAGGGATCGTTGTGGTGCTGGAACATTCCACCCTTACTGCCGGTTTCATGTGCCTGCATATTTCCGTGAATCAACAAGAGGGAGTGACCTTGAACATGACCAAGGGCAAGAAACTGACGGTCGGCGTGATGGCCGCTTCGCTGCTGGCGACTACCGCCTGCACCACCAATCCCGAAACCGGCAACCGTCGGATCAGCCAGACCGGCCTCGGAGCGGTGCTGGGCGCCGCCGGTGGTTATCTTGTCGGTGACCTGCTTGGCGGGCGCAACAGCCGGACCGAGCAGATCATCGGCGCCGGCATCGGCGGCCTCGCGGGCGCTGCGGTCGGCCGCTACATGGACCAGCAGGAAGCCGAGCTTCGCCGCGAGACGGCGGGCACCGGCGTCGACGTCATCCGCCAGGGCGACGACCTGATCCTGCGCATGCCGAGCGGGATCACCTTCGCCTACAACCGCTACGACATCCAGCCGCAGTTCCAGTCGACCTTGAACGAGGTCGCGAGCACGCTGGCGCAGTACAACCAGAGCTACATCGACATCTACGGCCACACCGATTCGAGCGGTTCGGACGCCTACAACCAGACCCTGTCCGAGCGCCGCGCCGAATCGGTCGCGAGCTACCTCGCCAGCCGCGGCGTGGTCCGCGCCCGCATGGCCACGCGCGGCTTTGGCGAATCGCAGCTGCTGGTGAACCCGGAAGTGAGCGAAGCCGACCGCGCGGCCAATCGCCGCGTGGAAATCAAGGTCGTGCCGCTGCGTCAGTAAGCGCTGACTGCTGCAAGGACGGAGGGGTCGGCGAGCGGTCGTCGGCCCCTTTTTCCTGTCACCGCCGCTCCGCGAAGAAATGCCGCAGCATTGCCGCCGCTTCCTCTTCGCCGATTCCGCCCAGCACGTCGGGGCGATGATGGCAGGTCGGCTGGGCGAATAGGCGCGGGCCGTTGACGACTGCGCCGCCCTTGGGGTCCTCCGCGGCGAAGCGCAGTTCCTTGATCCGGGCCAGCGCGATCGCCCCGGCGCACATCGCGCAGGGCTCGAGGCTCACCCACAGGCTGCAGTCGTCGAGCCGGCTGGTGCCGAGCGCGGCGGCGGCCGCGCGGAGCGCGACCATCTCGGCATGGGCGGTGGGATCGCTTCCCGCGCGCATCCGGTTTCGGCCTTCGGCGACGATCTCGCCGCCGCGCGTCACCACTGCCCCGACCGGCACTTCGCCCGCAGCAGCGGCCTCGGCGGCGAGGTCGAGCGCGCGGCGCATGGCGGGTGGAAGCGGGAAGCCCATGCCTCCCGCTAGCGCCCCTCGGCTTACTGCGTCGAGTCGGTCGTCGCCGGCTGCTGGCCAGCGGGCTGGGCAGGGGCGGGCTGCGGCTGGGCCGAAGCATTGCCGTTGCCGCCCGGAGCGACGCGGATCTCGGGCACCGGAATGGTCGCCTTGCCGCTGCCGACCTCGATCCGGCCGGTCTGGACCTCGAACTCGGGCTTCTGGCCGCCCTTCACCACGACTCCGTCGCTTCCAACGGCGACCCCGGGGGCCTGCGCCGGTTGGGTCTGGTTGATGTTGACGAAGCCGGTCGCGACCAGCGCAATTGCGCCGACGATCAACAGCATGAGGACAAGGATGACGGCGCGCATCGGGTGGAAACTCCTGTTCGTTACGCCTCGGCAACGCACCACGTGCGACGGGGTTGCGGTTGACGCATTGCCGACGACTCGTTAGGTGGCGGCGCTTTCCGGGTGCTCCCAACGGGCGTGCCCTCGACCAATCACGGGATAGATCCAATGGCACGCGTGTGCGAGCTGACCGGCAAGGGCCGTCAGGTGGGCAACAATGTTTCCCACGCGAACAACAAGACCAAGCGGACGTTTCTGCCGAACCTGCAGAACGTGACGCTGATCAGCGACGAGCTCGGCAAGAGCGTCAAGCTGCGCGTCTCGACCCACGGCCTGCGTTCGGTCGAGCATGTCGGCGGCCTCGACAACTGGCTCAACAAAACCAGCGAAGAGAAGCTCGGCACCGAAGCCCGCAAGCTGAAGCGCGAGCTCGCCAAGAAGGCCAAGGCCGCGGACTGAGCCTTTCGGCCGGGCAGCCGTCCGGCCGTCAGCGTTCCGAACGACGATCAGGCTCCGGCTTCGGCTGGAGCCTTTGTCGTGTCCAGCGTCATCCGCAGCAGGACAGTGCGGCGCCATCCGTCACTGTCGGTGATCGCCCACATTTGTGTGCGGCCGTCGGCCAGGGGCTCGGCCGCCAGCCCCTCGACATTGTCGAACGGTCCCAGCGGCAGGGTCGCGAAGGACCGCAGACGGTAGCCGGCCCCCGCGCGCTCCAGCCAGGCCACGCGGTTGGTCAGGCCGCGCAGGCCGATTTCCCGAACCGCCGCCACCATTCGTCCATCCGGCAGGCGCACGGCGTCCGCGATCCCGCCGCTTGCGCCGGCCAGCGGTAGCAAAGCGGGAGAGGGGGAGCGGCCGACCTTCAACAACTCGCGCCCGCCCTCGTGCAGGAGTAGCAGGCTACCATCGGCAGGGTCGACGACCATCGCCTCGATGCCCTTGTTCTTTCGCCACCGCGCCGACGGCAGGCTCACCGGCAGCCGGACGGCACGCCCGTCGCTGCGGTAGCGCCACAGGCTGTGCTGATTCTCGAAGGCGACCAGGCGGCCGCGGCCGTCGGGATCGACCACCATCGCTTCTGAATCGCGATACTTCTTGAAGGTGGGATAGCCCGGACCGTCCGGAAGCTCACTGACCAGCGCTTTCCCGCTCCCGCTGCCTGGACGCGAAAAGGTGACCAGCGCGCCGCTGTCGCTCAGCGCCTGCAGCCTGCCGTCGGGCAGTACCGCCAGGGCCGACAGGCCCGCGACCCGGCCGTCGTCCGAGCCGAGGGTCCACGCCCCGGTGATGGCAGGACCGCGCCCGGCCGGCGACCCGAGGGAAAGCGGTTCGAGGGTCAGCTGGGCGATCCGGTCGGGACGCGGCGTGCGATCGGGAAGCGCCGATGGCCTGTCGCTCGCCAGCAACAGAAAAGCACCCAGAATCAGCAACATGCTTAACCAATGCTGCAAACGCCATTCAGCGTCGTTCAAGCGCGAATCGAGCATAAGCTACTCAACGGATGGGTCTTTCCCCCTGTCGGCCCATCCGCCCGTGTCCCTCGCGTCGCGTATCGAGGGGGGCTCGACGGTCGGTTGCGTATCGCCGTCGAGCCCATCCTAGGGGCCTCATTTGCCGAGATCGAACAAGCCAGCGAGCTGCTCGACCAATGCGCCGCCCAGTTGCTCGGCGTCCATGATGGTCACCGCGCGATCGTAATAGCGGGTCACGTCGTGGCCGATGCCGATCGCCGCCAGTTCGACCGGGGAGCGCGATTCGATCCAGCCGATCACCTGCCTCAGATGCTTTTCCAGATAAGCGCCGCCGTTGGCGCTGGCGGTCGAATCGTCGACCGGGGCGCCGTCGCTGATCACCATCAGGATGCGCCGTTCCTCGGGCCGCGCGATCAGCCGCGAATGCGCCCACAGCAAAGCCTCGCCGTCGATATTCTCCTTCAGCAGCCCTTCGCGCATCATCAGCCCGAGGTTCTTGCGGGCGTGGCGGTAGGGTTCGTCGGCGCGCTTGTAGACGATGTGGCGGAGGTCGTTGAGGCGGCCGGGCGCGGGCGGGCGGCCTTCGGTCAGCCAATGCTCGCGGCTCTGCCCGCCCTTCCACGCGCGGGTGGTGAAGCCGAGCACCTCGGTCGCCACGCCGCAGCGCTCCAGCGTGCGGGCGAGGATGTCGGCGCAGATCGCGGCGATCGAGATCGGCCGCCCGCGCATCGAGCCCGAATTGTCGATCAGCAGGCTGACGATGGTGTCCTTGAATTCGGTTTCGCGCTCGATCTTGTAGGAGAGCGAATGGCCGGGCGAGACGATCACCCGCGCCAGCCGGGCGGCATCGAGCAGGCCTTCTTCCTGATCGAAGTCCCACGAGCGCGCCTGTTGCGCCATCAGCCGTCGCTGCAACCGGTTGGCGAGCCGCGTAACCACTCCGCTGAGCGCGCTCATCTGCGTGTCGAGATAGGCGCGCAGGCGGTTCAGTTCCTCCTCGTCGGTGAGGTCGGAGGCTTCGACCACCTCGTCGAAGCGAGTCGTGAAGGGGCGATAATCGCGGCTCAGTTCGGGGTCGGTGGGACGGCGGTTGGGCCGCGTCGCGACATTGCTGTCGCCTTCCTGGCCCGGCTCCGAATCCTCGTCGTCGCTGTCCTGTTCCTCGAAATCTTCCTGTTCTTCCTCGCTTCCGTCCTGCTCGGCGCGCTGTTCCATCTCGCCGCCCTGCTGGCCGGCGTCCTGGTCCTGGTCCTCGTCCTCGTCCTCGCCCTGGTCCTCGCCGGCCTCGTCGTCGCCGCCTTGGTCGGGGTCTTCCTCGGGCTTGTCCTCAGCCGCCGCCAGATCGAGATCCTCGAGCAACTTGCGGGCGAGCGCGGCGAAGGCGTTCTGGTCGTCGAGCGCCAGCGCGAGCGCGTCGAGGTCGCCGCCCGCCTTGTCCTCGATCCAGTCGCGGACGAGGTCGAGCCCGCGCTCCGCCGAGGTTGGCGGCGGCGCTCCGGTCAGACGCTGGCGCGCCAGCAGGCCGAGCGCGGTGGCAAGCGGCACTTCCTCGGCGGTGCGGGCGCGGGTGATCGCGTCGCTGCGGACCCGCGCTTCGGCCAGCTCGGCCAGATTGTCGCGCACACCGGCCATCGCCCGGCTGCCGAGTGCTTCCACCCGGGCGCCTTCCAGCGCGTCGAAAACGGCGCGCGCCTCGAAGTCGGCGGGGGCATTGCTGCCGTGCAGCTTGGCGTCGTGGTGGCGGAGGCGGAGTGCGACCGCGTCGGCCGCGCCGCGGGCTTCGGCGACCAGCTTTGGGGCGAGTCCCGGTCCCGGCGACACCACGCGCGCCACCCGGCCACCCTGCGCCCCGGCCTCGGAGGCGAAGGCGACCTCCACCTCGGGGTCGCGCGCGATCGCCCGCGCAGTGCCGGCCAGCACGCCGCGAAAACGGTCAAGGGGCGTGGTCTCGGCCACTCAGGCCTTTCCGGCGATGCTTTCCGGCAGGTCCTTGCCGAACACCCTCTGGTACATTTCGGCGATCAGCCCGCGCTCGCTTTCGTCGCATTTGTTGAGGAACGACACGCGGAAGGCGAAGCCGACGTCGCCAAAGATCAGCGCATTCTGCGCCCAGCTGATGACGGTGCGCGGGCTCATCACGGTGGAGATGTCGCCGTTGATGAAGGCCGAACGGGTGAGGTCGGCGACCTTGACCATCTGCTCGACGGTCTTGCGCCCGTCGGGCTTGTCATATTCGCCCGACTTGGCGAGCACGATCTGCGCCTCGGTCGCGGCCGGCAGGTAGTTCAGCGTGGTGACGATGTTCCAGCGGTCGAGCTGGCCTTGATTGAGGGCCTGGGTGCCGTGGTAGAGGCCCGTGGTGTCGCCGAGACCGATGGTGTTGGTCGTCGCGAACATCCGAAAATGCGGGTTGGGGCGGATCACCCGGTTCTGGTCGAGCAGGGTCAGCTTGCCCTCCACCTCCAGAACGCGCTGGATCACGAACATCACGTCCGGGCGGCCGGCATCATATTCGTCGAACACCAGCGCGACCGGGTGCTGCAGCGCCCACGGCAGCAGGCCTTCGCGGAATTCGGTGACCTGCTGGCCGTTGCGAAGCACGATCGCGTCGCGGCCGATCAGGTCGATGCGGCTGATGTGCGCGTCGAGGTTGATCCGGATGCACGGCCACTTCAGCCGCGCCGCGACCTGCTCGATATGGGTCGACTTTCCGGTGCCGTGATAGCCCTGGACCATCACCCGGCGGTTGCGGGCGAAGCCGGCGCAGATCGCCAGCGTGGTGTCCGGATCGAACACATAGGCGGGGTCGAGGTCGGGGACCCGTTCGTCGGCTTCGGAGAAGGCCGGAACCTCCATGTCGCTGTCGATCCCGAAGGCGTCGCGCACCTTCAGCATCTTGTCGGGCGCGCTCATCAGAGTCTCGCCGCTGGGCACCTGCAATTCGTTCGACATGTCGGCCATGAAGGGCCCTTAGCTGGCGCTACCCCGGATGTTCAACCTTGGGCGGCAGGGTGAAGAGGGTGAGGAAACGCCTTGCGAGCGCTTCGTCTCCACCGATAGCCAGACCATCGGCCGGGGCGCCACCATAGACTGTCGCGGCGATCCGCTCGGGCGTGCCGGCGATCGTCGCATCGACCGGTCCGGCCGGGCTTCGGGCGACGGTCAGGCCCCGGTCGCGCACCGTGACGACGAAGCTGTCCTCGCCGTTCTGCACCCCGATCCGCGCGTCGAATCCTTTGGCCTTGGCGACGTCGATCATCGTCCGGAAACTGGTCATCAGCGACACCGGGCTGAGCGGCAGCGTCGGGTCGTGCCCCGGACTGCGCGCGGCGAAACGGCCGAGGGTCTGCAGCACCGGCTCGATCTCCAGTCCCCAATCGGTGGCCTGATAGGCATCGCGCGCCGCGGGCGGGGGGAGGCGGATCTTGCGCAGCAGCCCGCGCCCTTCAAGCTCGTCGAGCCGCTGCTTCAGCACATTGGCGCTGATTCCCGGTAGGTCGCGCTTCAAGTCGGAAAATCGCCGCGGCCCAAGCAGCAGTTCTCGCATCACCAACAGCGCCCAGCGATCGCCGACCAGCTCCAGTCCATGCGCCGTCCCGCACGCATCGCCATATCCCCGGCGAGGCTCGCTTGGCCGCTTATCGGTTAGTTTTTCTAACGCCACGGTTGCAAGATAATACTTACGGGAGCATTCTTCAATAATCGCGAGTCGCCGTGAGGAGGGAAACATGGCCCGAATGATCTTCATCATTCTGCCGGTGACCGACGTCGCCAAGGCAACCGCTTTCTACGAAGCGATCGGCCTGAGGAAGAACCCGGCCTTTTCCAATGATGTCGCAAGCTCGATGGTATGGAGCGATGTCATCCACGTCATGCTCCTCTCGCGTGACTTCTTCGCCACTTTCACGCCCAAGGAGATCGCCGATGCGCACCGCACCGCGCAAGTTGCCTTGTGCGTGTCGGAGGATAGCCGCGAGGATGTCGACCGACTGGTCGAGCAGGCCGGCGCGGCCGGGGCCGAGATGGACCCGGGGCCTAAGCAGGAATTGGGTGAAATGATGTACGGCCGCAGCTTCGCCGATCTCGACGGCCACCATTGGGAAGTGATGTGGATGGACCCCGCCGCCGCCGCGCAGGGCGCCCAGGCATTCGAGGCGGCCTGACCGTGGCGAAACCGGTAATCACCGCCTTCGACTGGGTGCCCGACTTCGCCAAGGGTCAGGTCCGCGACTTCCGCGTCCGCTGGGCGCTGGAGGAGGTCGGCCAGCCCTACGAGGTGCGCTACCTGTCGCAGGGCGAGCAGAAGGGGCCCGAGCATCGCGCCCGCCAGCCGTTCGGCCAGGTCCCGACCTATGAGGAGGATGGGCTAACCCTCTTCGAATCGGGTGCCATCGTGCACCACATCGCGTCGAAATGGCCGGGGCTGTTCCCGGACGATATCGCCGGCCGGTCGCTCGTGACCGAGTGGATGTTCGCCGCGCTGAACACGGTCGAGCCGCCGATCAGCGAACTCGCCTATGTCGACATCTTCGAGGCCGACAAGTCGTGGTCGAAGCCGCGCCGCCCGTCGGTCGAGGAGCGCATCGCCACCCGGCTCAAGGAAGTCGCGCGGCGGCTCGGCGACCGGGAATGGCTCGCCGGGCACTTTTCGGCCGGCGACCTGCTGATGGTGTCGGTGCTGCGGATCATCGAGGACGACCCGCTGCTGGCCGCGCATCCGACCCTCGTCGCCTATGTGAAGCGCGGCACCGACCGCCCCGCCTTCCGCCGCGCCATTGACGCGCAGATTGCGGGCTTCACCGGCAGCCCGCCGGCGGGCTTCGCCGAGTGGGAAGCCAAACTCAAGGCCTGTGCGGCCGCCGACTAACCTGCGCTTTCAGGGAGAAAATCTCATGAGCTACATCGACGGATTCGTCCTTCCCCTGCACCCCGACAAGCATGATGCCTACCTGGGAATCGCGCAGAAATTCGCGCGCGAGGCGGCCAAGCTTGGCGGGATTTCGGTCGAAACGCTGGGCGACGGGCTGGAGCCCGGCACCCTCACCAGCTTTCCGCGCTCGGTCCATGCAGCGGAGGGGGAGAATGTCGTCTTCTCCTTCGTCATCTGGCCCGACAAGGCGACCCGCGACGCCGGGTGGGAGAAGATCATGGGCATGCCCGAACTGATGCCCGAGGGTGACCCGCCGTTCGACGGCAAGCGGATGTTCTGGGGCGGCTTCACGCCGCTGGTCGGCCACGAGGCGCTCGACGCGCTGCTGGCGTCGCGCAAGGCGGAGGCCTGAGCAATGGCCTATGTCGACGGGTTCGTCATTCCCGTGAAACTGACCGACAAGCAGGCGTTCATCGACCACGCGCGGCAGATGGACTCGATCATGATGGACGAGGGTGCGCTCAGGATCGTCGAATGCTGGGCCGACGACGTGCCCGAGGGCAAGCAGACCGACTTCTACCGCTCGGTCGACCGGCAGGAGGGCGAGACGGTCTGCTTTTCGTGGATCGAATGGCCCGACAAGGCGACCCGCGACGCCGCCTTCGCTCGCATGGGCCAGAACGAGGAAATGATGAACACGCCGATGCCGTTCGACGGCAAGCGGATGATCTACGGCGGGTTCGATCCCGTGGTGGTGCTGGAGAAGAACCATGGCTGATACCGACGGCGCCTTCATCTGGTACGAGCTGATGACCCCCGACCCCGATGCCGCCAAGGCGTTCTACGACAGGGTGGTCGGCTGGGATATCGAGGCGCAGCCTGCGGGCGAGATGGACTATCGCATGATCCGGCGATCCGACGGCGGCAATGCCGGCGGCGTGCTCCGCCTGAGCGAGGCGATGACGGCCGGCGGCGCGCGCCCGGCCTGGATGGGCTATGTGTCGGTCGCCGACGTCGATGCGGCGGTGGCGGCGTTCGAGGCCGAGGGCGGCCGCGCGCACATGCCCGCCACCGACATGCCCGGCGTCGGCCGGATCGCGATGGTCGCCGACCCGCGCGGCGCAACGCTCTACCTGATGAAGCCGACCCCGCCGCCGGGCCAGCCGGACGCGGTCAGCGACGTCTTCTCGGTCGACCGCCCACAGCATGTCCGCTGGAACGAGCTTGCCACCACCGACGATGCAGGAGCGCTCGACTTCTACGCCCGGCACTTCGGGTGGAAGCATGACGGCGGCATGCCGATGGGCGAGCTTGGCACCTACAATTTCATCGCCCAGGGCGGCAGGATGATCGGTGCGGTGATGCCGCTGATGCCGGGCATGCCGGCCAGCGCCTGGTCATTCTATTTCGGGGTCGACGATATCGACCGCGGCGCCGCCGCCATCCGCGAGGGCGGGGGAACGGTGATCGCCGAGCCGATGCAGATCCCTGGCGGCGAATACAGCCTCTCGGCGGCCGACCCCCAGGGCGCGCATTTCGGCCTGGTCGGCCCGCGCCACGCTTCGGGAGAATAAGGATGGAAAAGCTTACCACCGTGCTGTGGTTCGACCACGGCCAGGCCCGCGAGGCCGCCGAATTCTATGCCGCGACCTTTCCCGACAGCCGCGTCGGCACCGCCGCCAAGGCGCCGTCCGACTATCCCGACGGACAGGCGGGAAGCGAGATCACCGTCGATTTCACCGTGTTCGGCCGCGCCTTTTCGGGGCTGAACGGCGGCCCCAATTTCAAGCCCAATGAATCGGTCAGCTTCATGGTCCTGACCGACGACCAGGCCGAGACCGACCGCTACTGGAATGCCATCGTCGATAATGGCGGGCAGGAAAGCGAATGCGGCTGGTGCAAGGACAAGTGGGGCTTCTCCTGGCAGATCACCCCGCGGATCCTGCTCGATTGCCTCAACGAGGGCGGTGACAAGGCCAAGCGCACGTTCGAGGCGATGATGACGATGAAGAAGATCGACGTCGCCGCGATCCAGCGCGCCGCACAAGGAGTTTCGGCCGATGCGTAAGATCCGGGGCAGTCTCTTCACCTCGCTCGACGGCGTCATCCAGGCCCCCGGCGGCCCCAGCGAGGACCCGACGCAGGGGTTCGCCCATGGCGGCTGGCTTCCGCAATTCTTCGACGAGGACGTCGGCGGGGCAATCGATGCGGTCTTCGGCAAGGAGTATGACCTGCTGCTCGGCCGGCGCACCTACGACATCTTCGCGGCCTACTGGCCTTATGTCGGCGGGCACGCGACCGGGATCGGCGAAGTGTTCGACAAGACGGGCAAGGACGAAGGCGAAGCCGCCGCGATCCAGATGGGCGAGGACTTCACCCGGGCCCAGAAATACGTCCTGACCCGCGGCTGGCCCGACTTTGGCTGGTCCAACAGCCAGCGGGTCGGCAGCATGGACGAATTGCGGGCGATCAGGGAGGGCGAGGGGCCCGACCTCGTCATCCAGGGCAGCGGCACGCTCTACCCGGCGCTGCTTGCCGCGGGGCTGCTCGACCAGTTGACGATCATGACCTTCCCGGTGGTGCTCGGCCACGGCAAGCGCTGGTTCGGCGACGAAACGCCGGCCAAGGCGCTGCGCGTGGTCGACACCAAGGTCACCCGCACCGGCGCGGTGATCGCGACCTACGAACCGGCCGGCGCGATCGAGCATGGCTGGGCCGGGCCGCAATCGACCAGCGAGCGTGAAACCGCCCGCCAAGCCGCCATGGCGGAGGGCCGCTGGTGACCCTCGCCCTCTACGGTCACGAGTTCAGCAGCTATACCTGGAAGGCGCTGATCCCGCTGTGGGCGGACGGCACGGCGTTCGAATTCCGCTCGGTCGAGCAGCACGGCCCCGCCTTCGCCGCGCTTGCGCCGTTCGGCCAGTTCCCGCTTCTGGTCGACGACGGCAGGGTAGTCGCCGAAAGCTCGATCATCATCGAATATCTCCAGCGCCATCACCCCGGGCCCAATTGCTGGATTCCCGACGGCGAGGAGGGGCTGCGCGTGCGGTTCCTCGACCGGGTGTTCGACGGGCGGATCATGGACACTGCGCAGGTCGCGGTCGCCAACGCGCTGCGCCCGGCCGAGCACAAGGATCCCTATGGCGTCGAGCAGGGCATGGAGCGCCTCCGCCGCCATTACGATTGGCTCGAGGGTGAACTGGGCGACGACGGCTGGGCTGTCGGCGACCGTTTCACCATGGCGGATTGCGCTGCCGCCCCGGCGCTGTTCTACGCCGACTGGATCGAGCGGATCGGGCCCGACCGCCCGAAGCTCGCCGCCTATCGCGCGCGGTTGCTGGCCCATCCGGCGGTGGTGAAGGCGGTGGAGCAGGCCCGGCCGTTCCGCCACTACTTCCCGCCTGGGGCACCCGACCGCGATTGACGGGCTAATGTAACAAGGTATCATGCGCATCTTCTCAGGAGCTTGCGCCATGCGTCACCTTGTCCTTGCCCTCCCGCTGCTCGCCGCCGCGGCCTGCGCCCCCACCAATCCCGACCCCCGCGGGGTGGGCAGGGGCGAGACGTTCCTCACCATCTCCGCCACCGGCCGGGCCGAGGCGCGGCCCAACGAGGCGCGGATGCAACTGGGCGTCACCAGCCAGGGCGCCAATGCGGCGGAGGCCAGCCGCCTCAACCGCGAGAAGATGGCCCGGGTAACCTCCGCGCTGACCGCGCTGGGGGTAGGGGCCGACGACCTCCAGACCCGCAACCTGTCGCTGCAGCGAATCGACTATGGCAAGGAACGCGGCCAGTTTCGCGCCAGCAACATCGTCGAGGTGCGGATGACCGACGTCGCCCGCGTCGGGGAGGCCGTCACCGCGGTGACCGAGGCCGGGGCCAATGTCGTCGGCGGTCCCGACCTGCGGGTGTCCGACCGCGAGGCCGCCAACCGCTCGGCCTATACCAATGCCTACAAGGCCGCCCGCAGCCGGGCCGAAGCCTATGCCGAGGCCGCCGGGCTCGAGATCGTGCGGGTGGTCAACATCGTCGACGGCGGCGAATATGGCGCGCCCGACAGTTCCCTTGTCACCATGCAGGCCGCCGCGCCGCCGCCGGTGGTCGCGCCCGAGACCGTGCCCGCCGCCCCGCCGCCGCCGCCCGGCGCCCCATTCAATCCCGGCGTCAACCGCACCGAGGTCCGGGTCCGCGTCGATTTCGCGCTGAAGCCGGCCTGATCGGTCAGGCGAAGGCGCTTGCCGTCTTCAGCGTCTGCCACGCATCGATGACGTTGCGCAGCTTGGCCTCGTGCGTGCGGTCGCCGCCATTGCGATCGGGGTGGTAGCGGCGGACCAGCACCGAATACGCCTTGCGCACCGCCGGCAGGTCGGCGTCGTCGCCCAGCCCGAGCACGCCCAGCGCGGCCTTTTCCGCGCCCGAGAAACGGCTCTGTGCCTGCGTCGGCCCGCGGCCGCGACCGAACCGCCCGCGGATCGCTTCCAGCGGATCGCTGAAGTCGGTCCACGGCGGCGCCGGATCCGCCCCGCCGGTGGCGAAGGCGCGCACTCCGCGCTCCCACCCGGCGATCGGCGATTGCGCGGCTTCGATCTCCTCGGTGCTCATGCCGGCGAAGTAATTGTAGCGCGCATTGTGCTGGCGGACATGCTCCAGGCACAGCCATTGCCACGCGCCCGGCCCGTCGAAGGTCGGTGCGGTCAGCGGCGCACGGAACTCGCCCGGCTCGGTGCAGCCCGGCACCGCGCAATGCGTTGCAGCGCCTTCTACCCGGCCGTGGAACTTGGGGGATCGTGAAGCCATCAAACGTGTTTTTGTTGTGCCAGCCTGACTATATAGGCGCGATGAACATTTCTCCCATGGGTCCGGTCGCCCGCGAAATGACCGCCCGCCTCGAAAAACACCTCGCCCCGGCGCGGATCGAGCTGCGCGACGACAGCGAGCAGCATCGCGGCCACGGCGGGTATCGCGAGGATGGCGGCGAATCGCACTTCTTCCTCCGGATCGAAAGCGCCGCCTTCACCGGCCAGTCCCGGGTCGGCCGCCAGCGGCTGGTCTACAAGGCGCTGGGCGACCTGATGCACGAGCGCGTCCACGCACTGGCCATGGAAACGAGGGCACCCGGCGAATGAACAACGACAGCACCATCCTGATGAGCCTGGCGCCGGTGAGCCACGACCTCGGCGGATTCAAGGTCCACCGCACCCTGCCGCACAAGCAGCGGACGATGGTCGGTCCGTTCATCTTCTTCGACCAGATGGGCCCGGCTCGGCTTGGCGTCGATGAGGGCATCGACGTGCGCTCGCACCCGCATATCAACCTCGCCACCGTGACCTACCTGTTCAAGGGCGCGCTCGACCACCGCGACAGCGTCGGATCGGTGCAACGGATCGAGCCGGGCGCGGTCAACCTGATGACCGCGGGCAAGGGCATCAGCCATAGTGAGCGCTCGCCTGGCGATGAGCGCGCGCACGGGCCGTTGCTGGACGGCATCCAGACCTGGCTTGCGCTGCCGCAGGACAAGGAAGAGGTCGACCCGGCGTTCGAGCACACCCCGGTCGACCGCCTGCCGGTGGTCGAGGGCGAGGGCAAACGCCTTCACCTGATCATGGGCGAGGCGTTCGGCGCGAAATCGCCGGTCACCCAGCACCATCCGACCCTCTACGCCGCGCTGGAGCTCACGCCCGGCGCTGCTATCGAACTGGAGCGCGAAGCCGACGAGCGGGCAATCTACCTGCTCGACGGCGACGCCACGGTGGATGGCGAGACGGTCGAGCGCATGCACCTCGTCCTGCTCCGCCCTGGCACCCGCCCTGTGCTTCGCTCGGCAGACGGCGCGCGGCTGATGATCTGCGGCGGCGCACCGATGGACGGACCCCGCCACGTGTGGTGGAATTTCGTTTCCTCGCGCCGCGACCGGATCCAGGAAGCCAAGCGGGCGTGGAAGGCGGGCGAGTTCGCCCTGCCCCCGCAGGACGACCATGAATGGATCCCCATCCCCGAGATCCCGCTGACGGTGAGTTACCCGTGAGGTCGCTCCTGGCACTGGCGCTGCTGCTGGGCGCCACTGCCCCCGCTGCCGCCCAATCCAAGCGCGAGACCTTCGCCTGCTCGGCCGAGGCCACCGGAGGCGGGCTCCGGGCGGTGACGCAGCGCCTGCTCGACGGTCGCGGCACCCTGCGCAGCGGGACCACCAGCATCACGCTGCCGCTTGCCGGAACGGACGGGAGCCTGATCGCGACCTTTGACGTGCGCCAGGGCCTGCCCGAGGTCGCGCGCGGCAAATATGCCTTCCGCCTGCCGGCCGCGGCCGATGCCGGCTGGCAACTGGCCGGCGCGCGCAAGCCGATCCGGTCCAGGGACAACGTGCTCGCCGTCGACGGGGAGCAGTTCGCTGCACTGCTCGCCGGCGGGGCGCCGATCAAGCTGGTCCTCACAAGCCGCAAGGGGCAGGAGCGTGCCCGCGCAACCCTCGACCGCGCGACCTTCGACACCGCGCTCGACCTCGTCCGCCAGGCCGACGCCCGCGCGCTGTCCAGGGCCTACGACTATCGCTCCTGCCCGCGGGGAAGCTGACCCGTGACCCGCTCCACCCGCATCCCCTTGTCGACCGGCATCACCCTCAACGTCGCGACGGCCGGGCCGGAGGACGGGCCGGCGATCGTTCTCCTTCACGGCTTTCCCGAATCGCACCGCACCTGGCGCGGCTTGGTGCCGCTGCTCGAGGACAAGTACCGGCTGATCATGCCCGACCAGCGCGGGTTCGCCGGGTCGGACGCGCCGCAGGACCCGAAGGATTATGCCACCGACCGGATCGTCGCCGACCTGTTCGCGCTGGTCGACGCGCTCGGCCTCGATGACTTCACATTGGTCGGCCACGACTGGGGCGGGGCGGTCAGCTGGGCCGCCGCGCTAAGGAATGACCCGCGGCTCAAGCGGCTGATCATCGTCAACGCGCCGCATCCCCTGATCTTCCAGAAAAGCCTGATCGAGGATCCCGAGCAGCGTGCGGCCTCGCAATATATCACCGCCTTCCGCGCGCCCGGCTTTGAGAAGGCGGTCGAGGCGATGGGCTGGGACACCTTCTTCACCAAGAGCTTCACCGGCCATGTCGACCTCGCCGCCATCCCCGCGGAAGAGAAGGCCGAGTATATCGCCGAGTGGAGCCAGCCGGGCGTCTTCACCGCCATGCTCAATTGGTATCGCGGTGCGGGGGTGATGGTCCCGCCGCCGGGCGTCGACGTGCCGCTGCCCGATTTCCTCGTGCGCGCCTTTCCCGCGGTGAAGGTGCCGACGCTGGTGGTGTGGGGAATGCGCGACAAGGCGTTGCTTCCGCTCCAGCTCGACGGGCTCGATGGGTTGATCGACGACCTGACGGTCGAGCGGGTGCCCGACGCGGGCCATTTCCTGCCGTGGGAGAAGCCGAAAGCCGTGGCCGAACCGCTGCGGACTTTCCTTGCGAGCCGGTTGGGCGCATAGGCGCGGCTCCCATGACCAGCTCGAAGAAATCCGCCCCCAAGCGATCGCGCGCCCGTTCGGCCGCTCGCCTCGCCGCCGTCCAAGCGCTCTACCAGCAGGAGATGGAGGGCACTCCGACGCCCACCCTGCTGCATGAATTCCACCAGCACCGCTTCGGCGAGACGATCGACGAAGTGACGATGATCGATGCCGAGATGGACTTCTTCGACGACCTGGTGCGCGGCGTCACTGCCCGTTCCGAGGAGATCGACGGCAAGATCACTGCCCGCCTGGCGGAAGGGTGGAAGCTCGACCGGCTCGACCGTTCGATGCGCGCGATCCTGCGTTCGGGCACCTATGAGCTGATCGCCCGACCCGACGTCACCGTCGGCACGGTGATCGACGAATATCTCGACATCGCCCACGCCTTCTTCGGCGAAAAGGACGTCAAGTTCGTCAACGGGCTGCTCGACAAGGTGGCCGGGGACGTGCGGGCCTGAGCGGCGAAGCGACCGTCCTCGCGCGCCTGCGTTCCCTGGCGACGCACCCCGCAGCGCGCGGCTTGGCCGACGACGTCGCGGTGCTCGGCGACCTTGTGCTGACCCACGACACTATCGTCGAGGGCGTCCACTACCTCCCCACCGATCCGCCCGAGAGCGTCGGCTGGAAGCTGGGCGCGGTGAACCTGTCCGACCTCGCCGCCAAGGGCTCGGTGCCGGCCGGTGCCCTGCTTTCGCTCACGCTTCGCGGCGACGACCAATGGGAAGAACGCTTCCTGTCCGGGCTCGAGCAGATCCTGGAGCATTTCGGCCTGCCGCTGCTCGGCGGCGACACGGTGGCGTTGCCGGCCGGCGCGCCGCGCGTCCTTGGCCTTACCGTACTCGGCAAGGCCGGCGGGCCCGTCCCGAGCCGGTCTGGCGGGCGACCTGGCGACAAATTGTGGCTGGCCGGTCCGGTCGGCGACAGTGCCGCGGGCCTGGCGCAGCTGACTGCCGATCCCAAGGCGACCGGGCTGCTGGTCGACACCTATCGCCGGCCGATTCCGCTGCTGACCATCGGCGCGTTGCTGGCGCCGCATGCTTCCGCGATGATGGATGTGTCGGACGGGCTGCTGCTCGATGCACGCCGTCTCGCCACCGCAAGCGGCTGCGGCCTGCGCGTCGACCTTGGTACGCTCCCCCTGTCCCCCGCCTTCCGCGCCGCGCGGGGCGAGGATCGCGCCGCCCGCCTGTTCGCGGCCACCGGCGGCGACGACTATGCCCTGCTTGCGGCACTGCCACCGGACGTGGACCCCTTAACGATCCTGAAAGGAACCGAGGTCAATATCGTGGTTGTCGGCGAGCTGACGGGGGGCGGGGCCTTCGTGCTCGCCGACGACCTCGGCCCAGTGCCGCTGCCGGAGCGCCTTGGTTATGAGCACGACCTACCCTGAGCTGAGACGCCCCGACTATCGCCGTCTCGCCATCGCCCTCGCAGGGCTGCTCAGCGGCGGCCTCACCGCCTTCCTCCTGACCTGAACCAGAGCGGCTAGACAGGCTCGAATCGCTCCCTACACTCCCCTCCACAACAGGATGGGGAAAGCATTACCGATGGAACTCGTGTTAATCGCGATCGGCTGCGGGCTGCTCGCTGTAGTTTACGGTATCGTCACCTCCGGCCAGGTGCTTCGGCAACCGGCCGGTAACCAGAAGATGCAGGATATCGCCGCCGCCATCCAGGAGGGCGCGCAGGCCTACCTCGGCCGCCAGTACACCACCATCGGCATCGTCGGCGTGGTCGTCGCAGTGCTGGTCTTCCTGTTCCTCGGCACGGTCGCCGCGGTCGGCTTCGTGGTCGGCGCCTTGTTGTCGGGTGTCGCGGGCTACATCGGGATGAACATCTCGGTCCGTGCCAACGTCCGCACCGCGGAGGCTGCGCGCGTGTCGCTCCAGGGCGGGCTCACCACCGCCTTCCGCTCCGGCGCCATCACCGGCATGCTGGTCGCGGGCCTGGCGCTGCTTGCGATCGCGTCCTTCTTCTACGTGCTGGTCGGGATCCAGGGCCGCGCGCCCGATGACCGTACCGTCATCGACGCACTGGTCGCGCTGGCGTTCGGGGCGTCGCTGATCTCCATCTTTGCCCGTCTCGGCGGCGGCATCTTCACCAAGGCCGCCGACGTCGGCGCCGATCTCGTCGGCAAGGTCGAGGCCGGAATCCCCGAGGACGACCCCCGCAACCCGGCCGTCATCGCCGACAACGTGGGCGACAATGTCGGCGATTGCGCCGGCATGGCCGCCGACCTGTTCGAAACCTATGTCGTGACCGTCGGCGCCACCATGGTGCTGACCGCCTTGCTGGTGAACACCGACGTCGCCAGCCTGACCGCGCTGATGGCGCTTCCGTTGCTGGTCGGCGGCGTTTGCATCATCACCTCGATCATCGGCACCTACATGGTCCGCCTCGGCAAGGGTCAGTCCATCATGGGCGCGCTCTACAAGGGGTTCTGGACCACCGCGATCCTGTCGATCCCGCTGATCTACTTCGCCACCGCCTACGCGCTGGGTGACCTGAATGCCGTGATCGGTGGCGGCGAAGCGGCCGGCCTCGACGTCACCGGCGCGGTTGCCGAGCAGACCGCCGGCTTCACCGGCATGGACCTGTTCTGGTGCATGATGATCGGCCTCGGCGTGACCGGCCTGCTGGTCTGGATCACCGAATATTACACCGGCACCAACTACCGCCCGGTCAAGTCGATCGCCAAGGCCTCGGAAACCGGGCACGGCACCAACGTCATCCAGGGCCTGGCCATCAGCCTTGAATCGACCGCCATGCCGACGATCGTCATCTGCGCGGCGATCATCTCGTCCTACCTCCTCGCCGGCCTGATCGGCATCGCCTTCGCGGCTACCTCGATGCTGGCGCTGGCCGGCATGGTCGTCGCCCTCGACGCCTATGGCCCGGTCACCGA
This sequence comes from Sphingomonas kaistensis, assembly GCF_011927725.1. Classification (NCBI taxonomy): domain Bacteria; kingdom Pseudomonadati; phylum Pseudomonadota; class Alphaproteobacteria; order Sphingomonadales; family Sphingomonadaceae; genus Sphingomonas; species Sphingomonas kaistensis. The sequence continues at coordinate 841,893 of NZ_JAATJC010000001.1, forward strand.
CAATGCCGGCGGCATCGCCGAGATGGCGCACATGGAGGACGAGGTCCGCACCCGCACCGACGCGCTCGATGCGGTGGGCAACACCACCAAGGCCGTGACCAAGGGCTATGCCATCGGCTCCGCCGCGCTTGCCGCGCTGGTGCTGTTCGGCGCCTACACTACCGACCTGAAGGAGTTCTCCGCCGACCTCGGCATCGGGGCCAATTCGGTCGATTTCAGCCTGTCCAACCCTTACGTCGTGGTCGGGCTGCTGCTCGGCGCTCTCTTGCCCTATCTGTTCGGGGCGATGGGCATGACCGCCGTCGGCCGCGCCGCCGGCAACGTCGTGCTCGACGTGCGTGAACAGTTCCGCGACAATCCGGGCATCATGGACGGCACCAGCCGCCCCAATTACGCCCGCACCGTCGACCTCGTCACCAAGGCCGCGATCCGGGAGATGATCATCCCCTCGCTGCTGCCGGTGCTGACGCCGATCGTGGTCTACTTCCTGATCGCCTGGGTGGCCGGCAAGGAACAGGGCTTCGCGGCCTTGGGCGCCCTGCTGCTGGGCGTGATCGTGTCGGGCCTGTTCGTCGCCATCTCGATGACCTCGGGCGGCGGCGCGTGGGACAATGCCAAGAAGTATATCGAAGACGGCAATTACGGCGGCAAGGGCTCCGAAGCCCACAAGGCCGCGGTCACCGGTGACACCGTTGGTGATCCCTACAAGGACACCGCCGGCCCGGCGGTCAATCCGATGATCAAGATCACCAACATCGTCGCGCTGCTGCTGCTCGCGGCGCTGGCGGGCCACGGCGGCTGATCACCGCCACCTGAAAGTGCATGGGCCCCGTCGGAGCGATCCGGCGGGGCTTTTGCTTGCGCATCGCCTCACCGCCAAAAGGCCATCGCGATCGGCGCCGCGGTAATCGGGCGCGCCCGCCCGACGCCGTCGTCCACCATCTATGATGAAGGGTCACCGCCGTTTGACCGAATGAGGCCGCATGTCCGACGAGATCCAGACCCGCCTGCAGTTCATGAACTTCACGCAAGCGCAGCGCGACCGTTTGTCGGGAATGCGCGACCTGCTTGCCCGGCTGATCCCGCCCGCGCTCGATCGTTTCTACGACAAGGTCAGGCAGACCCCCAGCACCAGCCGCTTCTTCCGCGACGGCGAACATATGCGCTGCGCCCATGCCGCGCAGGAAAAGCACTGGGCCCGCATCGCCGAGGGTCGCTTCGACCAGGCTTTTTCCGACAGCGTCCAGCGGATCGGCGCGGTGCACGCCCGCATCGGGCTCGAGCCGCAATGGTATATCGGTGCCTACAGCGTGGTGCTCGAGCAATTGCTGGAAGGCATCGGCCGCGAATATGGCCTCCTGCAGCGACTGCGCCGCGGCTTCCGCGGGCCGACCCAGGCCGAGCTATCTGCGGCGCGGGTCAAGGCCGCCCTGCTCGACATGGAATTGTCGGTGTCCATTTACTTCGCGCAAAGCCAGGTCGAGCGCAGCACCGCCATTGCCGCGCTCAGCGCCGCGCTGAGCACCGTCGCCAAGGGCGATCTCACCGCCGATCTCGGCGAAATGCCCGACAGCTTCGGGGCCATCAAGCGCGACTATGACCAGGCCATCGCCCGGCTGCGCGAACTGGTGTCGGGCGTTGCCGACGGGGCGGTCCACATCCAGACCGGCTCGTCCGAAATCGCCCAGGCCGCCGAAGACCTTGCCCGTCGCACCGAAAGCACCGCCGCGACGCTGGAACAGACCGCCGCCGCGGTCAGCCAGATGGACGAGCGGCTGCGTGCGACCTCCACTGCCGCAGAACGCTCTGTCCGTCAGGCCGACGATACCAGCGCAACCGTCGCCAATGGCCGCAACGTCGCCCGCCAGGCGGTCCAGGCGATGGAAGCGGTCAGCGCCAGTGCGACCGGCATCGACGGGGTGATCGAAGGGCTCGACAAGATCGCTTTCCAGACCCGAGTCCTGGCCATGAACGCCGCGGTCGAGGCCGGACGGGCGGGCGAGGCCGGGCGCGGCTTCGCGGTGGTCGCCGATCTCGTCAGCGCGCTTGCGATGCGGGCCGAGGAAGAAGCGAAAAAGGCCCGGACCGAGCTGACCACCACCCAGACCGAGATCGTCTCCGCGGTGCAGGCCGTCCACCAGGTCGATGGCGAGCTGCAGCGCATCTCCGAGAATGTCGAGGCGGTGCACCAGCTGGTCAGCAACATCGCCAGCGACAATCAGGCGCAGGCTTCCGCCATCACCGAGATCAACAGCGCCGTGTCCAGCATGGACCGCGCGACCCAGCAGAATGCGGCGATGGTCGAGGAAACCTCGGCCGCTGCCCGCAATCTCGCCGGCGAAGTGTCACGGCTCAACGGCAAGACCAGCCAGTTCACCACCCAGCGCGCGGGCGGCGTGGTCGCGCTTGCCGCCGCGAGGGACGAACGAGGCCTGCGCCAGGTCGCCTGACCCGGCTCAGAGCTTGCCGAACGCGGCCTCGTATCCGGCCTGGTCGCCGCGCGACAGGTAGGTCGCCTGCTCGACCACCCGGTCGCGGGTCAGCCGGCCCTTGAAAGCGCCCAGCTCGGAGTCGAGCGCGGTCACTTCCTCCGGGGTCAGTGCAGCGATCTGCTCGAAGCGGACCAGTCCGCGATCCTGCAGGATGCTGGCGAGCTTGGGACCGACACCCTTCATCCGCTGGAGGTCGTCGGGCGTGCCGTGGCTGCCGGGGAGGTTGGAATGCACCGGCGCGCCGATCACCTGGCCGATGACGTCGCTGGTCGCGGCCGCGATCTCGTCGCCGATGTCCTCGCCTTCGCCGCCGCCGTCGCTGTCGTCGCGGGCCGCGACCGGCACCGGATCGGCGCGCGGGGCCGGGGCAGGGGTGGGCACTGCCCGTTCCTCGCCGATCGCCGCCATGTGCGGCCGCACCGGCGTCTCCGCCTTGCTCAGCGTGACGCGCTGCTTGGGACGGCGAAAGACGACCAGCCCGACGATCAGGCCAAGGGCGACCGCGACCAGGATCATCGGCCAATAAGCGTTCAGCAATTCACTCATTCCACTCATTCCATCCTCTGGACTGACGCCGGCGATGAAGCTCGGCGAGATAAGCGATGACAAGGCCGACGCCGTAGCCGAGGAGGCCCAGTACGGCGGCTTCAACGAACAGGGGCAGGCCCAGCATCAGCGCGGCCCTCCGGCGGCAGGCGCGGCGCGGCGCGGGAAATTGTTGATGACCGGGCTGTCGGGGTCCCACCGCACGTCGTTGACGCCCGGCAGTTCGCCGACCAGTTCGACCAGCGCGCGGCGCTGGAAGTCGTCGGCCGGTCCCTTGAGGATGATCCGCCGGGTCAGCGGCGCGTCGTCCATCCTGGCCGTCACGCCGGGCAATTCGTAATAATCGAGCAGGCTGCGCGCCTCGCGCTCCATGTCGGTGCGCACATCGGCCGCGGCGCCGACGGGCCCATGCCATAGTTCGGCAATTCCGATCGCGGCCAGCGCGCCGAGCAGCAGCTTCGCCTTGCGGGTCATGGCTTCCGCTCCAGTTCGCGCCAACCGATGTCGCGGCGGTGGAAGCCGTCGGCGAATTCGATCGCATCGACACCCTGGTAGGCCAGCGCCCGCGCCTCGGCCAGGGTCGGCCCGACGGCGGTCACCGCAAGCACCCGGCCGCCGGCCGACAGCAGGGCGCCCGATCCGTGGCGCGCGGTGCCTGCATGGAAGACGGTGACGCCCGGCACCCGCTCGGCCGCCTCGATCCCGTCGATCAGGCCGCCCTTGCGCGGCATTCCAGGATAACCCTCGGCGCACATCACCACCGTCATGCTGGTGCTGTCGCTGACTTCCGGCCGGACCTGCCCCAGCCGGCCCTCGGCAACGCTTAGCAGCAGCGCCGCCAGATCGCCCTTCAGCAGCGGCACGATCGCCTCGCATTCGGGGTCGCCGAAGCGGACGTTATATTCGATCAGCTTCGGCCCCTCGGCAGTCAGCATCAGGCCGGCATAGAGCAGGCCGGAGAAGGGCGTTCCAGCCCGCTCCATCGCCGCCGCGGTGGGGACCACGATCTCGGCCATCGCCCGGTCGCGCAGCGCGTCGGTCAGCACCGGGGCAGGCGAATAGGCGCCCATCCCGCCGGTGTTGGGACCGGTGTCCCCTTCGCCGACGCGCTTGTGGTCCTGGGCCGAGGCGAGGAACAGCGCCTCCGGTCCATCCACCAGCGCGAACAGGCTGGCTTCCTCGCCGTCGAGGAATTCCTCGATCACCAGCGGCGCGCCGCCAAGGTCGCGCACCGCCTGCTCGGCTTCGTCGCGGGTGAGTGCAACGGTCACGCCCTTGCCCGCCGCAAGTCCGTCGGCCTTGATCACGACCGGAAGCCCGAATTCGTCCAGGGCATCGAGCGCCGCCTGCGTATCCGCAAGGCGCACGAACCGCGCCGTTGGGATACCCTCCGCCGCGCACAGATCCTTCGTGAAGCCCTTGCTTCCTTCCAGCATCGCCGCCGCCGCCGACGGACCGAATACCGGAATGCCGGCCTCGCGGCAGGCGTCGGCGACCCCGGCCACCAGCGGCGCTTCCGGTCCGACCACCACCAGGCCGACGTTGCGCTCGCGCGCGAGTGCCACCACCTTGTCGGGGTCGGCGGGATCGATCGCAAGGCAGTCGGCCCAGCGTGCGATTCCCGGGTTGCCCGGCGCTGCAAGGAGGTCGCCGCAGCTCGGCGATTGCCGTAAGCCCCAGGCCAGCGCATCCTCGCGCCCGCCAGAGCCCAGCAGCAGGATATTGATGGAAGAGTTCGACATGCCCGCCGGCCTCCTAGCGGAGGGAAGGCAAGGCGACAATTCACCGCCGATGAGCGTCGGTGACCTGGCCTCGGCGGTGAAGCGGACGGTGGAGGACCGCTTCGGGCGAATCCGGGTGCGGGGCGAGATCTCCGGCTGGAAGCGGCACAGCTCGGGCCACTGCTATTTCACGCTCAAGGACGACAGCGCCTGTATCGACGCCGTGATCTGGCGCGGCCAGGCCGGCAACCTTGCCTTCCGTCCTGAAGATGGCGCGGAGGTGATCGCGACCGCCAAGATGACCACCTATCCGGCGCGCTCCAAATATCAGCTGGTGGTCGAACGGATGGAGCTGGCGGGCGAGGGCGCGCTGATGGCGCTGCTCGAGCGGCGCAGGAAGGCACTCGCCGCGGAAGGGCTGTTCGATTCGGCCCGCAAGCGCCCGCTGCCGTTCATGCCGCGAGTGATCGGAGTCGTCACCAGCCCGACCGGCGCGGTGATCCGCGACATCCTCCACCGCCTGGAGGATCGCTGCCCAACCCATGTCATCCTGTGGCCGGTCCCGGTGCAGGGCGACGGCGCGGCGGGCAAGATCGCCGGCGCCATCCGCGGCTTTGCAACGCATGCCGTCCGGCCCGACCTCATCATCGTCGCGCGGGGCGGCGGGTCGATCGAGGACCTGTGGGCCTTCAACGAAGAGGAAGTGGTGCGCGCCGCCGCGGAATCGCCGATCCCGCTGATCAGCGCGGTCGGGCACGAAACCGACACCACGCTGATCGACCATGCGTCCGACCTGCGCGCGCCGACGCCCACCGCAGCGGCCGAGCTGGCGGTGCCGGTCCGCGCCGAGCTGCTCGCGCTGCTCGACGAACTATCGGCCCGCAAGCGCCGCTGCCTTGGCAAGCGCGCCAGCGATGCGCGCGAGCGGCTGGCGCTGACCGCCGGGCGCTGGCCTGCCGCCGACACTTTGCTCGGCCCCAAGCGCCAGCGGCTCGACGATACCGCCGAACGCCTGCCTCGCGGCCTCGCCGCCCGCGCCCACAAGGCCGAAGCGCTGATGAACCTTACCGCCTCGCGCCTTCGGCCTGACCTCCTCGCGCAGAAGCTGGCGCGGGCGAGCGACCGGCTCGCCGCCTCGGCCAAGATGCTTCCGCTGGTCCATCCCGACCGCCCGCTCGGGCGCGGCTTCGTGCGGGTCACGGCGGCGGCGGATGGCCGGACCCTGACTCACGCAGCCGATGCCCGGGCCGCGGGCAGCCTGCTGCTGCGGTTCGGCGACGGCGAACTGCCGGTCAGCGCCGAAGGCGCCGCACCGCCGCCGGCACCGCCCGCGCCGGCCAAGGTTGAGAGAACTTCCAAGCGCGCCTATGTGCCCCCGCATCCCAATCTGTTCGACTAGGAAGTGAGACGACCATGCTGATGGCTGGCACCGGCCGGGAGGCCAGGATCAATTACATGGCCGGCACCTTTCGCCTGCTGTCGGACGGCGACCATGTTCGCTGCGCGATGACCGGCGTCCGGATCCCGCTGGAGGCCCTGCGCTACTGGAGCGTCGCGCGGCAGGAACCCTATGTCGATGCCGCCGCCTGCCTCGCCGCCGAGGAGCGCGCGGGCCGCTAGCTGATCCGGCGTCCGCGCACGCCGCGCTGGTTGTTGATCCGCAACACGTAGCTTCCCAGCGCACCCTTGCGGATGGTGATCGGCTGGCCGGCCGCGGGCGGATCGATCGCTTCGGACGCCTCGGTGGTTTCCCACACCGCGCCGCCGTCGACCACCATGCGATACTTGCCGTAGCCAAGCGAGCGCCAGTTGACGATCTTGGTCTCGAGCCGGTCGTCGGCCTCGTTCTGGCTGGTGTCGCCGGTGAAGAAGGGCAGCTTGGGAAGCGCGAAACCGAAGAGGTTACGGCGCACGTCGCGCATTTCTCGGCGGTTCACGACCTGGACGTCGCCCGCCGCCCGGGCCTTCAGGAGGGCGCCCGCGGTCGAATCATAACAGGCCAGTCTGCGGGCCGCGTCGCGAAGGCCGACGCAGGCGGACAGCGAGGACAGCGCATCGGAATCCTTGGCTGCCGGCTGTGCCCCGGCCGCCGAGCCAACCAGTGCCATTCCAACGAATGCCTTGTAAAACAAGCGCATATCCCAAATCCCCTGCTTTGCCTTGCGCCTAGGATAGGCCGTCAGGGGCTTCTGCCAAGCTGTGGCGTCGGCGCCACAATCCTTGCGCAAAGGTTACGATCGGCCTTCCGCTCCGTTGCCTTGTCACTCGTCTGTCTCATAGGAGAACTCGCCTAAATGCTAGCAGGGCGTGCGTTTCAACGCGTGCGGTTAAGGGGAATAGAATGTCCAAAACGATTTTTAAGGGTGCGCTGCTGACCGGGACGGTCCTCGCGGGCCTGTCGGTCGCGAGCCCAGCTTTTGCGCAGACCGCAACGCCGACCAACACGCAGGGCAACTTGCCGCCGGCTCCTGCCGACGATGAAAACCTTCCGGGCGGCGTGCAGTCGAGCGAATCCGCCGGCGCAGCCGAGCCGACCTCGTCGAACGAGATCGTCGTCACCGGCACCCTGATCCGTAACCCGAACCTGGTGGCCTCGGCCCCGGTGACCGTGGTCGGCCAGGAAGAAATCCAGCTCCGTCAGACCAACGTCGCCGAGGAAGTGCTCCGCACCATCCCGGGCGCGGTTCCGTCGATCGGCAGCAACGTCAATAACGGCAGCGGCGGTGCGGCGTTCGTCAACCTTCGCGGCCTCGGCTCCAACCGCAACCTCGTCCTCCTCGACGGCGTCCGGATCGCTCCGGCCGGCCTCGGCGGACAGGTCGATCTCAACAACATCCCGCTGTCGCTGGTCGATCGCGTCGACGTCCTGACCGGCGGCGCTTCGTCGACCTACGGCGCTGACGCCGTGTCGGGCGTCGTCAACTTCATCACTCGCAGCGATTTCGCGGGCATGGAGCTGTCGGGTTCCAACCAGATCACCGAGCGCGGCGACGGCAACGTCATCCGCACCGACCTGACCATCGGCGCCAACTTCGACGGCGGCCGCGGCAACGCGGTCCTCAGCCTCGGTTACATCGAGAGCGATCCGGTCTACTTCGGCGGCGATCGCCCCTTCTCGCAGGTGACCCTCGAATCGTACGACGAATTCTTCGTCGCCGGCCAGGGTTCGTCGACCACGACCCCGTCGCGCTTCGACATCGGTGGCGGTCGTACCCCGCAGCAGGTCGGTCCTGACGGCACCGGCATCCAGAACTACTATGCTGCGTACAACTTCAACCCGTTCAACGTCTTCCAGACGCCGTTCAAGCGCTACAACATGTACGCTGCGGGCCACTTCGACATCACCGACAACCTGACGGTCTACAGCCGCGGTCTGTACAGCAACAACACCGTGTCGACGATCATCGCGCCGTCGGGTGTGTTTGCTTCGACCGTCACCGTTCCGGTCAGCAACCCGTTCCTGTCGGCCGCCCAGCGCACCTACTTCTGCGCCAACGCCGACTTCAACACGGCCGTCGCCGGCAACCAGACCATCACTGCGGCCGAGTGCGCCGCGGCGACCACGGCGCTGTCGCCGACCGACGCGGCTTACCGCGAGTTCACCTTCGGCCTGCGTCGTCGTACGCCGGAAGTCGGCCCGCGCGTTTCCGAGTACAACACGCAGGTGTGGGACTTCCGCGTCGGCGTGCGCGGTGACATCACCGACCGGATCGGCTTCGACCTCTTCGGTTCGCGTGGCCAGTCGGAAAACAACAGCTCGATCCAGAACTACGTTCTGCTGAGCCGTGCCCGGCAGGCGATCCGCGCCACCAGCACCACGCAGTGCCTCAACTCGGCCAACGGCTGCGTTCCGATCAACATCTTCGGCGCTCCGGGAACCCTGGGCACCGACGCTGCGCTCGACTTCCTCAGCGACGATGCGACCACCGTCGTCTCGACCTCGCTGTCGCAGGCTCGCGGCACCATCAACGGTGACGTCGGCATCACCTCGCCGTTCGCCGGTGAGCCGATCGGCTTCGCCGTCGGTGCGGAATATCGCGACTACGGCGCCCAGCAGCGTTCCGACGCCCTCGCCAAGACGGCGGGCGAACTCGGCGGCGCCGGCGGTGCGGCTCCCGACATCCTCGGTGGCTACAACGTCTACGAAGGCTTCGCCGAAGTCATCGCGCCGCTGGTTTCGGATCGTCCGTTCTTCAACGAACTGACCGTCGAAGCCGGTATCCGTCGCTCGTCCTACGCGGTCGACGCTCCGGGTAACCCGAAGTTCAAGACCACCACCTGGAAGGTCGCCGGTAGCTGGGAGCCGATCTCGGACCTCAAGTTCCGCGGCAACTACCAGCGCTCGGTCCGCGCACCGAACATCGGTGAGCTGTTCAGCCCGGTCTCGACCGGCCTGACCAACCTCGGCACCGACCCCTGCGCCGGCGCCGCTCCGGTCACCAACGCCAACCTCCGCGCGATCTGCATCGCGCAGGGCGCTGATCCGTCGGTCATCGGCACCATCAACAACCCGACGGCTGGCCAGGCCAACGTCACGGGCGGCGGTAACCCGTTCGTCCTCCCCGAAAAGGCTCGCACCTGGACGGTCGGCGCGGTTCTCCGCCCGAGCTTCCTGCGCAACTTCTCGGCGACGGTTGACTACTACAAGGTCCGCATCACCGACGCGATCAGCTCGCCGACGCCGCAGGATCTCATCGCGGCCTGCTTCGGCTCCACGCCGACCAGCCCGCCGGCCAATGCCTCGCTTCCGGCCTGCACGATCATCCGTCGTAACCCGGTCTCGGGCGCGCTGGACGGTCCGCCGGACACGACCTTCGGTCTGTTCTCGCCGCTGTCGAACCTTGGCCGCATCAGCACCGACGGTGTCGATGTCACCGCCAACTATCGCCTGACCCTCGGTCAGGTGATGGGCACCCAGGCTCGCCTGAACTTCTCGTTCGGCGGCAACTGGACGCGCAGCAGCAAGTTCCAGGCGACCCCGTCGGCCATCAACCGCGAATGCGTTGGCTACTACTCGGTCAACTGCGGCTCGATCCAGCCGAAGTACAGCTTCACCCAGCGCACCACCCTCGGCCTCGGTGCCGTCGATGTCTCGCTGCTGTGGCGCTACATCCACAAGACCAAGCTCGAGCCGGCTCAGCTGGCGGCTGACCTCGCTGCGGCGCAGGCTGATCCGACCAACTGCCCGAGCCCGCTCGGCACGGACGCTGGTGGCTGCATCATCGATGAGCGCTTCCGGTCGATCAAGGCGTACAACTACTTCGACCTGACGACCCGCTTCAACGTGACGGACAACTTCCAGTTCACGGTGACGGCGCTCAACCTGTTCGACAAGGATCCGCCCGTCGTCGGCGGCACCGTCGGCACCACGACGTACAACGGCGGTAACACCTATCCGTCGACCTACGACGCTCTGGGCCGTCGCTTCGCCGTTGGCGCTCGCGTCAAGTTCTAAGCGAATATACGGTCCACCTTCGGGTGACCTGAAGGAAGCGGGTCCCGGGAAACCGGGGCCCGTTTTCTTTTGTCTGGAGTTCGCGCCGTGGACGACGTCCAGGCGGGAGCGAGCCTTAGCTCAGGGGAGTAGGGGCTGGGGCAGGGTCAGGCGGATGCCGGCATGGTCGGCCATCCGCTCCGCCCAGCGCAGCACGATCTCGAGTTCGCGAGCGTGAAGCGCGGCACCGCGGTCTTCCTCCGCGGCCCGGGCCGCGGCATCGAAGGCCCGCCCGTCCTTGCTGTGCGAGGTGAACGCCGGCCCCCTCGCGATGGCCTCCGCATCGAGATCGAGCCCGAAATGCATTCCCAGTGCGCCCAGCGCGGCGGCGGGCCGGTCCATCAGCCGGCTGCTCTCCAGCGTCCGCACGTTGTCTGGGAATTTCTCCGCCAGGTCGGCGAACAGGGCGTGCTGGGCGAGCCAGCTCAGCGCCGCCACCTGCAGGTCGGTGAGGCGGAACAGCTCTTCTTCGCTCAAACCGAACCGCGCCACCAGTCCGAGACGGGTCAGTTTCCAGAACAGCTCCCGGACCCACAGCCTGCCCTCGATCTCCTTGCGCGCGATCGACCCGACAAAGGCCGGGAGCCGGGCATGGAGGAGCAGCAGGCGCATCTCGGGCCGTAGCGCGAGCATGAGCGGCGCCAGGGCATTCACGACATTGCTCGGCTTGACCACCGTGCGTTCACCGGGGGCCAGCGGGCGGGCCAGCGCATGCAGCGCCGCGTCCATGGTTGCCGCCACCTGCCGCCCGTCGGCACGGCGCAGGGTCAGGCCGGCGACATCGTTGAGGATCGCCGGCTCGCTATAGCCCGACGACAGGCCGGGCAGGTCGAGGCTCCGCAGCAGCAGCGTCGAGCAGCAGAAGGCCGAATGAAGGATCATTGCCGGTGCCGGCCGCGCGCTGTTCGCCGCAAGGGCGACGAACTCCGCCCGCGCCATGTCGTGGCTCGGCCCGGCTCCTACCTCCTCATCGGACAGGAAGGTGATCTTGCGGTGCTGTTCGCGGGGGAACCAGCGAAAGCGCAGGCGGTCCCGGTCCTCGACGTAGCGGTGGGCCAGCCAGCGGCCGTCGGCGGGATCGAGGGGCGCAGTCGGAGCCATCGCCACCGATGTGCCGCCGCGCGGCGTGGCGGGCAAGCTTCTTGACCCCGAACGGCCGGGCTCGCATCCTTTGGCCGATGTCCGCCTCCGCTTCCCTGTCCGATCAACGCCTCGCCCGGGCCATGCAGGCGCAGGCCCAGGGGCAGGATGCCGTGGCAGCCCGGCTGCTGTCCGAGGTGCTCGCCAGCGATCCCGGCAACCCCGTTGCCCATAATATGCTCGGCATGGCGGCGATGGCGCGGCGCGACCCGGCCGCGGCCGCGGGGCATTTCGAACAGGCCCGCGCCGCCGCCCCCGACAGCCTGCCGGTCCTCGCCAACCTCGCCGGTGCCTATCGCGCGCTCGGCCGCGCGGACGAGGAAGGGCAGGTACTCGAGGCCGCTCTCGCGCTCGACCAGCGCCATCTCGCCACCTTGATCCGCCTCGCCGAATGGCACGAGCGCCGCGGCCAGACCCATCAGGCGACCCAGCGCTGGGTCGGCGTTGTCGCCCTCAGCACCTCGGTCGCCGACCCGTCGCCCGCGCTTGCCGAACGCTTCGCCCATGCGCGCGGCGTGGTCGCCGCACAGACCGACGCCCTGTCCTCGGCGATCGATGCGGCCCTCGAGGAGCAACTCGCCGCCGCCAGTCCGCAAGAGCGCCGGCGCACCCTGGCCGCGTCACAGGCCATGCTCGGCCGCCGCCCGATCTACACCAATCATTGCGAGGGGATGCATTTCCCCTTCCTGCCTGCGGACGAATGGTTCGACCGTGAGCACTTCCCGTGGATGGAGGCGCTGGAGGCGCACACCGCTACCATCCGCGACGAGCTGGTCGCACTGCTGCAATCGGACGACGATCATTCGCGCCCCTATGTCGAACAGGCGCCGGGAACGCCCCACAACAAGTGGTCGGTGCTCGACCGCCGGAACGACTGGAGCGCGATCCACCTGTGGCGCGAAGGGGTGCGTGACGAGGTGCTGTGCGCCAAGGTGCCGGAAACCGAACGGCTGATTTCCGCGCTTCCGCTGTGCCGCATTCCCGGCCGTGCGCCGACCATTTTCTTTTCGCTGCTCAAGGCCGGTGCGCACATCCCTGCCCACACCGGGGTGACCAACACGCGGGCGATCGTCCACCTGCCGCTGATCGTGCCGCAAGGCTGCGATTTCCGCGTCGGCGGGGAAACCCGGCCGTGGGTGGAGGGCGAGGCCTTCGCCTTCGACGACACCATCGACCACGAAGCCTGGAACCGCAGCGACAAGGATCGCGCGGTGCTCATCTTCGACGTCTGGAATCCGCACCTCAGCGCCGTCGAATGCAAGGCCGTCACCTCGATGTTCGAGGTTGCCGACCGGGCCAGGAGCGACCAGCCCTAGGCCTCTGCGGCGACCTCCCCGGCGGGGGTCAGCACAAGCGCCCCGTCGCCCTCGTCTACGCGGACCTGCTGCCCGTCGCGCACCCGCCCGGCGAGGATCGCATCGGCCAGCGGATCCTGCAGATAGCGCTGCACCGCACGCTTGAGCGGCCGCGCGCCATAGACCGGGTCATAGCCGACCCGCCCGAGCCACGCCTTGGCCGCATCGGTGAGGTCGAGCACGATCCCGCGCTCCTCCAGCAGCTTGCCGAGGCGCTTCACCTGAATGTCGACGATCGGCGCCATGTGGCTGGCCGACAGCCGGTGGAACAGGATGATGTCGTCCAGCCGGTTGAGGAACTCGGGCCGGAAATGCCCGCGCACGACCTCCATCACCTGAGCCTCGACCTGGTCCGCCGGCTCGTCCTCGCCGAGGTTCGCGAGATATTGTGAACCGAGGTTCGAGGTCAGGATGATCAGCGTGTTGGTGAAATCCACCGTCCGCCCCTGCCCATCGGTCAGGCGCCCGTCGTCGAGCACCTGCAGAAGGATGTTGAACACGTCGGCATGGGCCTTCTCGACCTCGTCGAACAGGACGACCTGATAAGGACGGCGCCGCACCGCCTCGGTCAGCGTCCCGCCCTCCTCATAACCGACATAGCCCGGAGGAGCGCCGACCAGCCGGGCGACGCTGTGCTTCTCCATGAACTCGCTCATGTCGATGCGGACCATCGCGGCGGGATCGTCAAACAGGAACTCGGCCAGCGCCTTGGTCAGCTCGGTCTTTCCGACGCCGGTCGGCCCGAGGAACAGGAACGAGCCCAAGGGCCGGTTCGGATCCTGCAGGCCGGCCCGCGCGCGGCGGACCGCGGTGGAGACTGCCTTCACCGCTTCGGCCTGGCCTATGACGCGCTTGCCGATGATGCTTTCCATCGCCAGCAGCTTCTCGCGCTCGCCTTCCATCATCCGCTCGACCGGGATGCCGGTCCACCGCGACACGACCGAAGCGATGTCCTCCGCGGTCACTTCCTCGCGCAGCATGGCATTGGCCTGGCTGTCATTGGCCTCGGCCAGCTTGCGCTCCAGCTCGGGGATCAGCCCGTATTGGAGTTCGCCCGCCCGGCCGAGGTCGCCGCCGCGCTGGGCCTGCTCCAGCTCCAGTCGAAGCCCGTCGAGCTGCTCCTTCAACTTGCCCTCGGCGGCGATCTTGTCCTTGTCGCCCTGCCAGCGCGTGGTGAGTTCGGCCGACTGTTGCTCGAGGTTAGCCAGTTCGCGCTCGAGGATGACCAGCCGGTCGCGCGACCCCTTGTCAGTCTCCTTCTTCAGCGCCTCCCGCTCGATCTTGAGCTGGATGATCCGACGGTCGAGATTTTCGATCTCCTCGGGCTTGCTCTCGACTTCCATCCGCAGCCGCGAAGCGGCTTCGTCCATCAGGTCGATCGCCTTGTCGGGCAGGAAGCGGTCGGAAATGTAGCGGTTCGACAGCGTCGCCGCCGCGACAAGCGCCGCGTCGGTGATGTTGATGCCGTGGTGAAGCGCGTACTTGTCCTTGAGCCCGCGCAGGATCGAAATGGTGTCCTCGACCGTCGGCTCGCCCACGAACACGGGCTGGAACCGCCGCTGCAGCGCCGGGTCTTTTTCGACATGCTTGCGATATTCATCGAGCGTGGTCGCGCCGATGCAGTGCAGCTCGCCGCGCGCCAGCGCCGGCTTCAAGAGGTTGGAGGCGTCCATCGACCCCTCGCTCTTCCCCGCGCCGACCAGGGTGTGCATCTCGTCGATGAACAGGATGATGTCGCCATCGGCCTGCCGCACCTCGTCGAGCACGCCCTTCAGCCGCTCCTCGAATTCGCCGCGATATTTCGCACCCGCGATCAGCGAGCCCATGTCGAGGCTTAGCAACTGCCGATCCTTGAGGCCGTCGGGCACATCGCCATTGGTCATGCGGATCGCGAGCCCTTCGGCGATCGCGGTCTTGCCGACGCCCGGTTCACCGATCAGCACCGGGTTGTTCTTGGTGCGACGGGCGAGCACCTGGATGGTACGGCGGATTTCCTCGTCGCGGCCGATGACGGGATCGAGCTTGCCCTCGCGCGCCGCGGCGGTGAGATCGCGCGCGAATTTCTTCAGCGCGTCATAGCGATCCTCGGCGCCCTGCGTGTCGGCGGTGCGGCCCTTGCGAAGTTGTTCGATGGCCGCATTCAGCGCCTGCGGCTGCACGCCCGCACGGGCCAGCGCGTCGCCGACTCCGCTGCCCTTGGCGAGCGCGAAGGCCAGCAGCATCCGCTCAACGGTGACGAAGCTGTCGCCGGCCTTTTGCGCCACTTCCTGCGCCTGATCGAGCAGGCGGATGGTGTTACCGTCGAGCGCCGGCGCCGAGGTCGCGCCCGATCCGGTGACGGCGGGCTCCTTCGCGACCAGCGCGTCCACTTCGCGGCGCGCGGCGCGTGGATCGCCACCGGCGGCCTGGATCAGGCCCGCGGCCATGCCCTGATCGTCGTCGAGCAGCGCCTTCAGCACGTGGGCAGGAGCGATCCTTTGGTGGTTCTCGCGCACCGCAATGGTCTGCGCGGCCTGGATGAAACCGCGCGAGCGATCGGTGAACTTCTCGAAGTCCATGAGTGTGAGTTTCCCCTCTCTTCTTCAGGGGAAGATAGTGTTGCTCATGAGCAACACAAGAGTGTTTGAGAAATCTTGCGCTCGCGGGGTCAGAGCGGGGCCAGCGGGTCCTTGACCGGCAGCGTCGACACGGTTTCGCGCGGCTTGAGCGACGGTGTCGCGCTGATCGTCGCCGCCGTGGTCGCCGTCTCCACCGGGCCGAGCCCACCGACCGGCGCGGCGGCAAGCACAGGCGCTCTCACCTCCACCTTGGGGCAGGCGAGATGGCCGTGGTCGTCACGGCCCCAGGTGCGATATTTCCAGCTGTCCACGTGGAAGCGCATCTTGGCGTAGAAGCCGAGGCCGGCATTGAAGCGCGGACCCTGGCGCTGATGCTGGGAGCACAGCCGCCCGATCATCGCCTCGCGGCCGATCGGCTGCAGCGGGACGAAGTCGATCGCGCTCATCGACCGGTGGACGCTTTCCGGCGCGCCGCCGGCGCAGCGATTGAGCGCGGCGTTGCGGAACACGCTGACCGGCTCGACTGGGCCCACCGCGGGAACCACATAATCGCGCACGTAGCGGAGCGTGTTGACGATATTGGCCCACTCGTCCTGCGGCGGCACCTCGAAGGGCTCGGCCCCGCAACGCCGCCAGTCGCTGGCGGTGCGCAGTAATTGCCAGGTCGGCGCGACGTAAGACACGCCGCTGCCCGTAAGATAGTCGTGGAACAGCCGGACCTGTCCCGCCCGCCAAGGATTGCTGGCGATCCAGCTGCGGTAGCCGGGTTCGTCCTGCCCCGCCTCGACATAATCGGCGGTCGGGTTGAACGGCGCCGGATACAACATCGGCTGGGCCGCCGCCGCGGCGCCGGACGCCGGCTGCGCGGGCGCAGGGGCCGCCAGGGCCGAGGCAAACAGGAGCGTGAACAGGCGCCGCATGGAGACAGGATAACGCCGCTCTTCTTGAAAAGACACTGAACGCCACTCACTTCGCCGTGCATGAGCACTCAGCCGATCCACGTCGACCTCCCCCACAAGCTCGGAAAGACCGAAGCGCGGCGGCGGATCGCGGACAATATCCACAAGCTCACCAGCTTCTTTCCGGGCGGCGGAAGCGTCTCCCACCAGTGGCAGGGCGACCGGCTCGACCTCGACATCGCCGCCATGGGCCAGGCGGTCACCGCCCGCATCGACGTCGAGGAAGCCGTGCTGCGTGTCCACGTCGCGCTGCCCGGCCTGCTGGGGATGATGGCCAAGCCGATCGAAGCCGCGCTGCGCAGCAAGGGCAGCGAATTGCTGCTGGAAGACCGCAGCAAATAAGCCCGGGCGGGTGGTGGATTGCCACCCCCCGCCGACGGTGACAGGTTGGCGGTGGAAGGAGAAGGCCCATGCGCCACATCGCCATCGTCGGCTCCGGTCCTGCCGGCTTCTACACCGCCGAAGCCCTGCTCAAGTCGGGCGACGCGACGATCGACATCATCGACCGCCTGCCGGTCCCCTATGGCCTCATCCGCTTCGGGGTGGCCCCCGATCACCAGTCGATCAAGGCCGTTTCCCGCCGTTATGAAAAGGTCGCGCTGACGCCCGGCGTCCGCTTTCTCGGCAACGTCCACCTGGGCGCCGACGTCTCGTCCGAGGAATTGCTGCATTATTACGATGCGGTGGTGCTTGCGACGGGCGCCCCGCTCGACCGCCGCCTCGGCATCCCGGGTGACGATCTTCCCGGCGTGGTCGGCTCGGCCGCCTTTGTCGGCTGGTACAACGGCCATCCCGATTTTGCCGACCTCGCCCTGCCGCTCGACCAGGGCGACGCGGTGATCGTCGGCAACGGCAATGTCGCGCTCGATTGCGCCCGGATCCTCGCCAAGACCCCGGGCGAGTTCGTAGGCTCCGACATCGTCGCCCATGCCTTCGAGGCGCTGGGGTCGAGCGCGATCCGCGCGATCACCATCCTCGGACGGCGCGGCCCCCACCAGATCGCGATGACGCCCAAGGAACTGGGCGAGCTCGGCCACCTCGAGGCGGCGGCGCCGCTGGTCGATCCCGACGACTTCCCGCCCGCCGGCACCGACGCTGCGCTCGACCCCGGCCAGCGCAAGAGCGTCGAGCTGCTGCGTGGTTTTGCAGCAAGCCCGCCCGACGGGTCGAAGCCGCGCACCATCACCTTCGATTTCTTTGCCAAGCCGATCGCCATCGAGGGCGAAGGCAGGGCCGAACGGGTGATCGTCGAACGCACCGCGCTCGGCCCTGATGGCCAGGCCCGCGGCACTGGCCAGACCTATGCTATTCCCGCCGGCCTGGTGATCAGCTGCATCGGCTACGCGTCACCGCCCATCCCGGGCGTCCCATACGACGAGGCGCTCGGCCGCTATCCGAATCGCGACGGCCTGGTCGAGGAGCGCATGTTCGCGGTCGGCTGGGCGCGGCGGGGACCGACCGGCACCATCGGCACCAACCGTCCCGACGGCTTTGCGGTGGCCGAGGCGATCGACGCCGCCTTCCCGCCGGGGACGACCGACACCGGCCGCGACGGCCCCGCCGGGCTCGACCGCCTGCTCGCCAGCCGCGGCTGCGATCCGGTGCTGTTCGCCGACTGGCAGAAGATCGAAGCCGCCGAAGTCGCCGCAGCCCGCGCCGGTGCCCCGCGCGAGAAGCTGGTGCGCGTGCCCGACCTCCTCAAGGCCAGTGGGCATTAGGCGCTTGCGTCCCCGACACCTGCCGCCTAAAGACCGCCCCGCCTTGGTTCCTGCCTAACAGCAGGTTCCGGTCGGGGAGTAGCTCAGCCTGGTAGAGCACTGTCTTCGGGAGGCAGGGGCCGGAGGTTCGAATCCTCTCTCCCCGACCATCTTTTCACCCTAGCGAGCGCAGCCGGCGCCGCAGGGCCTTGTCGAAGTCGTTCAGCCGGAAATTCTGCGGATCGTCATGTGCCTGGGGAAGGCCGTGATCGATCGTCGCATGCTGCGCGGGGATCAGCCATGATCCCGCACGGACGCTGAGCGCGATATACAGCAGCGCCAGCCGATCATATTGCGTCCGGCTGAAGCCCGGCTTCGGCGCGATGGCGTCGTTCCAGCCCTCGATCGCCGGGTCGCGCCGCCGCGGCATCACGGTCTCGATATGGAGGAACAGCCCCTTGGCCGGGAGCCCGATCACCCGCGTTTCCAGCTTGGTCGCGCGCCACGGCCGGGACAGCGGCTGGCCGACAAGCACCTGGCCGATACGATTGAGGAACAGGTGCGCCACCGGAAACTTCTCCGGGTCGGCATTGGCCGGGAAATAATAGGCGAAGCTGTTGACCTTCGCGTCTCGGTCGACGTCGGCTGGGAAGGGATCATCGCCGTAGTAAGGCGTGCTGGTATCGTGGATGACGAAATAGCGGGCCAGCGGCGCGGCGGGATCGCCGTCGCGCGCCCGCGACACCGGCGCGTCGAGGCCGCCGATGTCCATGTTCTCGGCGGCGAGGAGCCGCGCCACCATCGTCTTGTCGGGGAGGGCGCTGCGACCCTCCAGCAGCGGCGCCAGGCCCTTTGGCAGGCGGCTTGGCGCGGGGCCGAGCACGCCGCGCTTGCCGACCGGGGTCATCAGGCAGCGAGCCTGTTCTGCCGGGCTTCCGGCAAAGCTCAGCGCCGCCGTCTCGAACCGGCACAGGCCGACCACGGGCGGCGTCGGCGGCGGCGCCGCCTGAACGACCTGGAGCAGCGCCCCGGCGAGCAGGTGGCTCCACCCCACCTCGTCAGCGCGCCCGGATGAATGCGCGCACGTCGCGGCTCAGCTTCACCCGGTCCTCGTCTCGGACGTACATCATGTGGCCCGCATCATAATATCGGAACTGCACCCGGTCCTGCGGCACGCCGGTCCGGGTCAGCGCATATTCGGCGGCGAAGAAGGGCGTCGCGAAATCGTACCAGCCTTGCGCCACGAAGGTGCGCAGGCCGCTGTTTTCGCGCATCGCCTTGCCAATCCACGGCGTCAGGTTGAGGTAGGCGTTGGCGTCCCGGCCGCCGATCCGCCAATCCCAGTCGCGCCCGATGCTGCCGATCGACTGGTATTCGCGGTCGGTCCGGAACCCGAGCGTACCGCGCTGCCACTGGTTGACCGCCGACGTATAGCCCGCGTCGATGCCGTAGAAGCTCGGATCGTTGTCGGGAGACTCGCCGGCGTTGTCGAAGTCGCGCCCGGTGTAGCGGCTGTCAAGCCGGCCGACGGTCAGGCCCCGGTCGCGCAGCAGCTCCTTGTAGAAGCGGTCGGGGGTCACTCGCAGGTCGGCCCGCTCGAGAAACGCTTCGCTGAGCCCAGTCAGCTGGGCCAGCCGGGTCCGCACTGCGGCGCGTTCCTCGGCGCTGGCCCGCTGCCCCTTGAGGAGGAAGCTGGCATAGGGGCCGATCGCATATTGCCGCGCGGTTTCCGCCAGCGCTGCCGGGCTCTCGGCGCTCGCCTTGCCGTGATAGAGCGCGGTCACCGCCATCGACGGCAGGTTGGTGATGTAGCCAAGCTCGTTGCCGGGCGCGTCGGATCCGGCCGCAAAGTCGAGCACGGTCGAGATCAGGATCAGGCCGTTCAGCCCGACATCGTTGTAGGTCGCTCCTTCAAGCTGGTTGACCACCGCCGCGGTGCGGCTGGTGCCGTAGCTTTCCCCGCCCAGATACTTGGGGCTGCCCCAGCGATTGTTATTGCCGAGCCAGCGGCGAATCACCTCGGCGACCGCGCGGGCATCCTGCTGGACGCCGTAATAGTCCTTCGGATCGCCGCCCGGCAGCAGCACCGAAAAGCCGGTTCCGGGCGGATCGATGAAGACGAGGTCGGTGACGTCGAGCAGGCTGTCGGGATTGTCGAGCAGCGGGTAGGGCGGCGCGCCGTCGTCGCGCGCGTCCGACGGGATGGCGACCCGCTTGGGCCCGAACGCACCCATCTGCAGCCACACCGAGCCGGAGCCCGGCCCGCCGTTGAACAGGAAGGTCACCGGCCGCGAGGGATCGCGCGGTTCCTTGATGTAGGCGGTGGTGACGATCGCCGCGTCGGGCACCCCGTCCTTGTTCTTGAGCAGGGTTTCGCCGATCGTCGCGGAATAGGCGATCCGCTGTCCGCCGAAATTCCCGCTGTGCCGGGTGGTGACAGTCTGCGGCTGGTAGGCCCGGGCTTCCGCCTCCGCCTTGTCCTTGTCCTGCGCTGCGGCAGGAACGGCGCCGAGCGCGAGCGCCGCCGCGGCAAGGTAGAGATGCTTCATTGTGGATTGGCCCCCATGGATCGGGGGCCATCATGCCGCGGCGGGAGCGGAGCGCAAGCCACGCCCCCGCCGCGGTTGACGGTTTAGCGGCTCAGAAGCCGACCCGGACGCCGCCGTGGACGCTTACTTCGTTACCCTGGTCCTTGCCGGCGGTGGTGCTTCCGGCAACGTCGAGCTGGATGTTACGGGCGATCTGGGCCGAGGCACCGCCCGAGAAGCGGGTGTAGAGGCCGGTGTCGCGCTCACCCAGGCTGAAGCGGTTGACGATGGTCGGGCTCGACACCTGCGAGAAGACCAGGGTGCGGCTGTCGCCGTCGAAGTCCTTTTCGAGCATCGCCGCGGCATAGGGACGAAGGCTGCTTCCGCCGGCGGAGAAGTCGCCGCGAAGCTCGAGGCCTGCGCCGCCGACCAGCGCCGAATAGCGCTGCGACCCGACGTTGAGGCGAAGGGCGCCGTCACCGGTTTCGGTATAGCCGTCGACCTTGGCCCGGGCGTAGTCGATCGACGCGACCGGGCCGACCCGGAGCGGCCCGACATTGGCCAGGAAACCGACCTTGGCACCGGCGATCAGGTGACTGCCCTCGGGCTCGGCGGTCAGCGTATCGATCACCGCCGCGCGGCGGATGTCATAATCGGTGCGGCCGTACCCGGCATGGCCCTGCGCGAAGACCGGGCCGAGCGCGTAGGCGGCGTAGATGCCGCCCTGCCAGCTGTTGCCGTTGAGGCGGGCGCTATTGTTGGCCAGCCTGGCCTTGCCGCGGCTGATGCCGGCAGCGAAGCCGATCAGGCCGTTGCCGCCGAAGCCGAATTCGGCCCCGGCGGTGGCGCCGACGCTGTCGACGTCGAAGGCATCGGTGACAAAGCTGTTCTCGATGTCGCGGCTGAAGCTGTCGCCCATCACGAACAGGCGGGCGCCTTCCAGCACCTCGCCGTCGCGCGGCGAACCGAGGTCCATCCGGCTGTTGAGGGTCCGGCCGAACTGGCGTGCCTGGTCGAGCGCCAGGTCGCTGGTCGCGCCGAGATTGAGCGGCGCCTGCAGCTGGCGCTGCACATATTGCCCGACCACTGCGAAGCCGTCGGAGCTGAGGTGCAGGGCGTCGACGTAGAACAGGTAGCCGTCGCAGCCGCTCAGCACATTGGCCTGGGTCGGTGCGCAAACGACGCCGTTGGGCAGGCCATAGGCCGCGCCATTGGCCTGGATCGATCCGAGCACCGCGCTGAGGTCGAGATAGTGGACCACCACGCCGCGCGACGCATAGCCGGCAAGCGTCTGCTGCAGCGCATTGTTGTAGGTGGTCGAGAAGGTGTTGCGGACCGCCTGGGCCGACGGATTGGTGGCGACTTCCGGCAGCAACGCGGTGTTGCCGGCAAGGAAGCTGATGGTCGGCGCGCCAGCCGCGACCAGCCGGTCAAGCTGGGTCCGGCTCGCGGCGATCGCGTCGTTCACCGTGAAGCTGCCGTAGAGGCCCTGCTGGAAGTAGCGCGCGTCGTTGCCACCGATCGACACGGTCAGAAGGTCGCCCCGGCCAAAGGTCGGAACGCCATTGGGGAAAGCGCTGGCCTGCGTTCCGACATTGAGGAAATTGTCGACCTCGAACTGGAAATCGAACGTGGTCGCCGGGGCACCGCGAACGGCGCTTGCACCGCCAATGGCGAAATTCTCGACCGGCGCGCCAAGCAGCAGCGACAAGGTGTCGATATAGTTCGTTCCGCCCGAGAAGCGCCCGGTCGGGTAGATCCCGCCCTGGAAGGTCGCCGGGTTGAGCCCGGTCAGCCGGAACAGGTTGCCCGTGTCGGCATAGCTGTCGCCGAACGCCACGATACGGGTGATGCGCTGGGCATCGGCGGGAGCCGCGAACCCGAGTGCGAGTGCGGCAGTGGCCCCGAGCAGGGCGCGAGCGCCAAGACGCTGAATCATGTGTGTTTCCTCCCCGGCCAAACATGGCCCCAGGACACAGCTATGCCTTCGCTGGCCGCGCGGTGACAAGTGGCCGCGGCGCAACAGTGAGGCTAGAGCCCGAGCCGCTCGCGATGGTCGGCGTCGAGGAGGTCGTGAAACTCCGGATGACGCTTCATGTAGGTGGCGTAGAAGCTGCAGGCGGGGACGACCTGCAAGCCTTCGTCCCGCGCCCAGTCGAGCGACGCCTTGGCGATGGCCGACCCGATACCCTGGCCTTCGTGATGCGGGGGCACCACGGTGTGCGGGAACAGCACCTTGCCGTCGCGCAGCCGATAATCGGCAAAGGCGACGTGGCCGTCGTCGAGCCGGAGCTCGAAGCGTCCGGCGGCCTCGTTGCGGATCACCTCTCTCATCCGACCACCAGCCCGCGGCATTCGCCGAGCCCGATCGGGACGAAGCCGTCGGCCTGGGCCCGTGCGGTCAGCACCAGTTCGTCGCCATCCTCGAGGAAGCTGCGGGTCTCCCCGGTCGGCAAGGTCAGCGGCTCCTTGCCGCCCTTGCTGATCTCCAGCAGCGATCCCAGCCCGTCGGACGCGGCGGTCGACAGCGTGCCGGTCCCGATCAGGTCGCCGGGCTGGAGATTGCAGCCGTTGCAGCTGTGATGGGCGATAATCTGCTCCACCGTCCAGTACATCGCATCGCTCGCCTGGCCCTGGCTCAGGCGATGCGGCGCCATGCCGGCGTCGCGCATCGCCTGCGTGGTCAAGGCCGCGCCCACGGTCAGGCCGAGGCCCGGCCTGGCCGACCCGCCGGAGAGATAGGGCAGGGGCTCCGGGTCGCCTTCCGGCCGCGCGAAGCCATCGACCATGAACGGCGCCAGCGCCTCGGGCGTCACCACGAACGGCGACACGCTGGTCAGGAAGTTCTTGGCCAGGAACGGGCCAAGCGGCTGATATTCCCACGCCTGCAGGTCGCGCGCCGACCAGTCGTTGAGCAGGCAATAGCCGGCGATCGCCTCCTCGGCCTCGTCGATCGGGATCGCCTCGCCCAGCGCATTGCCCGGGCCGATCCAGACGCCGAGCTCCAGTTCATAGTCGAGCCGGCGCGACGGACCGAACACCGGCGCATCGGCCTCCGGCGGCTTGCGCTGCCCGCTCGGGCGCACCACCGGCTGGCCCGATACGCGGACGCTGGAAGCCCGGCCGTGATAGCCGATCGGCACATATTTATAGTTGGGAAGCAGCGGATTGTCGGGGCGAAACTGCTTGCCGACATTGGTCGCGTGATGGATGCCGACGTAGAAGTCGGTGTAGTCGCCGATGATGGTCGGCAGGTGCATGGTCGCTTCCGACTGGCCGATCAGCGCGGGATCGACCGCATCGCGATAGGTCTCGTCGGACAGCAGTTGAGACAATCGCTGGCGAAGCGCGACGCGCGGGCCGCGGCCGAGTGCCAGGAAGGCGTTCAGAACTGGCTGGCGCAGCTCCTCTACCCAGACATCGCCGAGCGCCTCGGCGATCGCCGGCAGGTCGACCAGGAAATCGCCGATCGCGACCCCCGCCACCCGCTCGCGCCCCTCGCTGGAGAAGATGCACAGGGGCAGGTTCTGCACCGGGAAGTCGAGGTGGCCATTGGCGCTGTCGACCCAGCTGGTGCGCGCGGGATCGTGGGTGTCGTCGATCCTCATGGCAGGCGCGCCTTGGGGAAGTCGGCCCAGGCCGCGTCATAATCGGGCTGCGCGCGGCTCAATGCTCCTTCCGGCACCTCGAACGGCCAGCAGCTTTCAACCATGAACGCCATGGTCCCGTCGATCTTGTGGGGTTTCAATTCGGCCTCGCTCGCCTTGCGCCAGGTTTCGACGTCGGGGCCGTGCCCGCTCATCATGTTGTGGAGGCTGAGGCCGCCGGGCTGGAAGCCTTCGGCCTTGGCATCGTAGGCGCCGGTCAGCAGCCCCATGCATTCGCTCATCACGTTGCGGTGGAACCACGGCGGGCGGAAAGTGTCCTCGGCCACCATCCAGCGCGGCGGGAAGATGACGAAGTCGACATTGGCGCGGCCGACCATGTGCGAGGGCGAGGTCAGGACGGTGAAAATCGACGGGTCGGGATGGTCGAAGCTGACGGTGCCGATCGCGTTGAAGTGCGCCAGGTCGTAGCGGCAGGGCGCGAGATTGCCGTGCCATGCGACCACGTCGAGCGGGCTGTGGTCGAGCGTCGTCTTCCACAGTTTGCCGCCATATTTCTGGATCATCTCGGTCGGCTCGTCGCGATCCTCGAACCAGGCGACCGGCGTTTCGAAATCGCGCGGGTTGGCAAGGCCGTTCGCGCCGATCGGCCCGAGGTCCGGAAGGCGGAACGGCGCCCCGTAATTCTCGGCGAGGTAGCCGCGCGCCGAGCCGTCGGGCAGCGCGATCTTGAACCGGACGCCGCGCGGGATCAGCGCGATCTGCCCGGGCGCGATTTCGATCCGGCCAAGCTCGGTCAGCAGGTCGAGCCGGCCCTCCTGCGGAAGGACCAGCAATTCGCCGTCGGCGGACACGAACACTCGGTCGAGCCGCTCCCTGTTGGCGGCATAGAGGTGCACCGCCACGCCCTCCAGTTCGGCCGGCGAGCGGTTGAAAACGGCGGTGGTCAGGCCGTCGATGAAGTCGGTGCCGGGGGCGGGTTCGGCCAGCGGGTCCCAGCGCAGGCGGTTGGGGGCAAGCGGCCCCGAGGCGCGGCATTCCAATCCTGCCGCGCCCTCGTAGGGAGCGAACGGCCGGTGGTCCGCGCTCGGGCGCAGGCGGTACAGCCAGGAGCGGCGGTTCTCGTGCCGTGGCAGGGTGAAGGCGGTGCCCGACAATTGCTCGGTGTAGAGGCCGAAGGCCGGGCGCTGGGGAGAGTTGCGGCCCTTGGGCAGGGCGCCGGGCACTGCCTCGGTGGCATGATGCCCACCGAAGCCGGCCACATAGGCGGGAGAGGAGCTGGTCAGCATGGACCGGCTTTAGGCCGGAGGGGCGGGGGAGGGAAGCTGCGACCAGCCGCCCGCCCCCGCCCGAAGGATCAGTTGACGTTGACGTTGATCGAATCGGGCACCTTGATCTCGGTCTTGGAGCCGCCGAACGTGCCGTTCGAATAAAGAAGGTAGCCGATCGCCAGCACCGCCAGCAGCACGATGACCGCAATCAGGCCGCTGCTTCCGCCGCCGCCGCCCGTGTTCACCACCGTGGTACGCTCGACCACCGGGCCATCATCGATTCCATCGCGATTGAGATCGGCCATGTCATTCCCCTTGATTGTTGTGGCGAAACGAACGCTGCGAGCGACGAACCGTTCCTGTGCGACGTCGGTTTAGTGGTTAACCGCGCGCTTCTCGGCATCGGCGTCGCGCAAGGGATGGCAATCGAAGCGGCCGCGGATGGCGCGATTGAAGTAGGCACCCTTGGACGATGCGGCGGCGAATTCCTCCGCCACCTCGGCCGGCACGCCGAGATACAGATAGCGGCGCCCGGTCGCGAGGCTGAGTTCGAGCGCCCGATGCTCCGGCCAGTAAAGCGCGCCGACGATGAGGCTGCTGTCCATCAAGGGCGCCAACGCCGCGCGGCGCAGCGAGACTCGCCGCGTGCGATGAAGGGATTCAAACGCGAGTCGAACCGCTATGCTTAACCGCTTGGTAATTGCGTTGGGTCTAATTGCATCCTTAATGGGGGTAATGGCGGACGCATGGACGGCAGCTTTGCAGCAGGCATGATTGCGGATCATGAACAGGACGACCCGGCGGTCGCGATCGGCACCGACGAGCGCCGCATGCACGTGCGCGCCTACAATTACTGGAGCTCGCTGCTGGCCGGCCGCGACTTTCCCTCGATCGAGGATCTCGACGGGCGCGACGTGTCGGACTTTGCCGACCACAGCCTGTTGCTCGACTTCACCGCCAGTTCGGACAATCCGGTCACCAGCTTCATCGGCGCCGCACTGCGCGCCGAATGCGAGATCGGCGACGAGGTCCAGACCATCGCCGACGTGCCGCCGCGCTCGCTGCTCAGCCGGCTGACCGATCACTGGCTGCAGATCGTCGCCAATCGCGCCCCGATCGGGTTCGAGGCGGAATTCACCAACCAGCGCGGGCACGACATCTGTTACCGCGGAATCCTGATGCCCTTCTCCTCGGACGGGGAAACGATCGACTTCATCTATGGCGTGATCAACTGGAAGGACGGCATCGCCGCGCCGACACCGGTCCTGACGCTGGTCGCGGAGGACGACGTCCTCGACCTCGTCGACGGGATCGAGCCGGAAGCGGAGGACGCGCCGCCCGTGCTGGGCGAGGATGCCGGTCTTGCCGACCGCCTGTCCGCCGCGCGCGAAACGGTCGAGGTGCTGAAGGCCGCCGACGGACGGAGCCGCGCGGCGCTCTATCGCGCGCTGTCGCTGGCCTATGATTTCGCGGTCGCGAGCCGGCGCGTGCCGGACGATTATGCCGAGCTGCTCGACGACGCCGGGATCAAGTCGCAGGCCCGCGCGCCGATGACGCCGATCGTCAAGCTCGTGTTCGGTGCCGATTACGACAAGGCGCGGCTGACCGAATTCGCCGCAGCCCTTGCCCATGCCGAGCGCTGCGAGGTCGATTTCGAGGGCTTCCTTCCCTTTATCGAACAATTTCCCGGCAGCCTCAAAGGGCTGGTCGCGGCCGAGCGCGACGCCCGCCGGCCCGATCGGCGCAGCGACAATCGCGCCGACAAGGCCCGCGTCCTGCTTCGCGCGGCCAATGCGCAACCGCTCAGCGCGCTTGCCGGAAACGACGAATTCACGCTTGTGCTGGTCCGCCGTGACGCCACCGGCAAGGTCGAGCCGGTCTGCGCGGTTCCCGATCTCAACCTGCTCGAAAAGGCCTTCCGCCACCTCAGCTGACGGCCCGCGACCGGCGCCGCGGGGTTGTGACCCGAGGTGCCCGGGTCTAGACGCGCCCCAATTCTCAATGGGAGCGTAAAGAGTGATGGCGGCTGACCCCCGCGTGTCCGCAGCGATGGCGGATACCTTTTCCCAAGCGCTTGTCGATGGTGCCCTGCCCGGTGAGACCGAGGGGTTCACACCGGACGAGCAGGCCGATGCGGCCGCCTTTATCGCCGAAGCCGCAGCGGAGCGGCGCCCCGGCGAGATCGCGCTCAAGCTGCAGTCGGTCGGGGGCGAATCCGCCCGCCGGCTGATGCGCCTGGTCATCGTCAACGACGACATGCCGTTCCTGGTCGACAGCGTCGCGGCGGTGATCGCCGGCCACGGCCTGACCGTGCGGCGCCTTCTGCACCCGATCGTCAGCGCGACGCGCGACGGCGAGCGGCTGGTCGCCCTCGGCAAGGGCAATCCGGAATCGATCATCTACGTCGAACTGGACCGTGCCGATGCGCGCGGCCGGCATGAGCTGGTGCAGGAGATCGAGGCCGTGCTCGCTTCGGTCCGCGCGGCGGTCGGCGACTGGCAGGCGATGCTCGCCACCATGCGTGAGGACGCCCTTCAGATCGCCCGCTCCGACGCCGAAAGCGGCGCGCTGCTGGACTGGCTTGCAAGCAACAATTTCACCCTGCTCGGCCACAAGCTGATCGCGGCCGACGGTTCGGTCGGCGAAGGACGCGGCATCCTGTCGGCGGACGGCATCGACCTGTGGAGCAGCGAGGACCTGCGCGGGCTGGTCGACGCGCTGCGTGACGATCATCGCCGGGTGCTCCTGCTCAAGGCCGACCGCCTGTCGCCGGTGCACCGCCGGGTGCCGCTCGACGTGGTGGTGGTACGCCGCGACGATGGCTCGCTGTCGCTTCACGCCGGCCTGTGGACCAGCGCCGCACTGCGCTCGTCGCCGGCCGAGATCCCGGTCGTGCGCGGCCGGCTTGCCGAGCTTGACCGCGAGCTTGGCTTTGCCCCGGCAAGCCATGGCGCGAAGGCGCTTGCCCATGCCATGTCGACCCTGCCGCCCGACCTGCTGATCTCGTTCGGCGAGCGCGAGGTGCGGGCCGCGGCGCTGACCGCGATGAGCCTTGCCGACCGTCCGCGCCCGGCCCTCTTGCTGCTTCCCGGCGCGCTTCATCGCCACCTGTTCGCCTTCGTCTGGCTGCCGCGCGACGAGCTCAGCACCACCCGCCGCCTGGCGATCCAGAAGATGATCGAGGAAGCGGTGCTGTCCTCGGTCACCAGCTGGGCGGTCGAGCTTGGCGATGGCGACCTGGCGCTGATCCGTCTGACCCTCGGCTTTGCCGCCTCGCGCCCGTTGCCCGATGTCGCCAAGCTCGATGAGCATCTGGTCGACATGGTGCGCGGCTGGGCCCCCGCGGTCGAGGCCGAGCTCGGCGAGCGGGTCGGAAGCGGCCGCGCGATCCGCCTTGCGCTGACCTACCTGCCGGGAGTTCCCGAGGATTACCGCAGCCGCGCCACCGCCGAGGAAGCGGCGTCCGACATCCTCCGCCTGTGCGCGCTGGAGGGAGCGGACGATCGCGACGTGCGGCTGTACCGCGAAGCCTCGGACCGTCCGGGCCAGTTGCGCCTCAAGCTCTATCGTTCGGGCGGCCTGGTACCGCTGTCCGAGGCCGTCCCGGTGTTCGAGAACTTCGGCTTCCGCGTGATCGAGGAGCGCCCCACCGCGCTCGGCGAGGACAGCCGGCTCGGCCACATCCACGACTTCCGACTCGAGCTCGCCGGGGCCGACCCCGACGACCTGCTCGCACGCACCGACGTGATCGAGGGCGCGATCGGCGCCGTCCTCCAGCGTCATGCCGAGGATGACGAGTTCAACCAGCTGGTGCTGTTCGCCGGGCTCGATCCGCAGCCGGTGGTGTGGCTTCGCGCCTGGTTCCGTTACCTGCGCCAGACCGGCGTCGCCTACGGCCTCGTGACCATGGTCGACGCGCTGAAGCGGACCCCGGCCGCGACCCGCGCTTTGGTCAGCTGGTTCACTGCCGCGCACGACCCGTCCCGCGAAGGCCGCAAGGCAGCGGTCGAGGCCGAGCGCGCTGCGTTCGAGGCCGCACTGAACGGGGTCAAGTCGATCGACGACGACCGCATCCTGCGCCTGTTCCGCAGCGTGGTCGAAGCGACGCTCCGGACCAATGCCTTTTCGCCGCAGCCCGACGAAGCGCTGGCCTTCAAGCTCGATCCGACGCGGATCCCGGGCCTGCCGGCGCCGATCCCCTATCGCGAAATCTGGGTCTACAGCCCGCGGGTCGAGGGCATCCACCTGCGCGGCGGCCCGGTCGCCCGCGGTGGGCTTCGCTGGTCCGACCGGCGCGACGATTTCCGCACCGAGATCCTCGGCCTGATGAAGGCGCAGCTGGTCAAGAATGCAGTGATCGTGCCGACCGGCGCCAAGGGCGGCTTCTATCCCAAGCACCTGCCCTCGCCCGCGACCGACCGCGAAGCGTGGCTGGCCGAAGGGACGGAAAGCTACCGGATCTTCATCCGCTCGCTGCTGTCGGTCACCGACAACATCGTCGAGGGCAAGGTCGTGCACCCGGACGGCGTGGTCGTGCACGACGGCGACGATCCCTATTTCGTGGTCGCCGCCGACAAGGGCACCGCGACCTTCTCCGACGTCGCCAACGCCATCGCGCTGGAGCGTGGCTTCTGGCTTGGCGATGCGTTCGCCAGCGGCGGGTCCAACGGCTACGACCACAAGGCGATGGGGATCACCGCCAAGGGCGCGTGGATCAGTGTCCAGCGCCACTTCCTGGAAATGGGCATCGACATCCAGTCGGAGCCGGTCACGGTGGCGGGTTGCGGCGACATGTCGGGCGACGTGTTCGGCAACGGCATGCTGCTGTCCAAGGCAATCCAGCTGGTCGCGGCGTTCGACCACCGGCACATCTTCATCGACCCGACCCCTGATCCGGCGACGAGCTGGGAAGAGCGCAACCGCCTGTTCGCGCTGCCGCGGTCGAGCTGGGACGATTACGACCGCTCCAGGCTGAGCCCGGGCGCGATGATCGTGCCGCGCAGCCAGAAGGAGATCGTGCTGACCCCGGAGGCGGCTGCCGCGATCGGCGTCGCACCGGGCGCGTTCG
Source organism: Sphingomonas kaistensis (assembly GCF_011927725.1). NCBI lineage: Bacteria > Pseudomonadati > Pseudomonadota > Alphaproteobacteria > Sphingomonadales > Sphingomonadaceae > Sphingomonas > Sphingomonas kaistensis. The sequence goes on from NZ_JAATJC010000001.1 coordinate 872,327, forward strand.
ACCCCGCCGGGCTGATCAGCGCGATCCTCAAGGCCCCGGTCGGGCTGATGTGGTTCGGCGGGATCGGCACCTATGTGAAATCGCGTGCGCAGGCCAACAGCGCAGTCGGCGATCCAGCCAATGACGCGCTTCGCGTCGACGCCGCCGACCTCCGCGCCAAGGTGCTGGGCGAAGGCGCCAACCTTGCGATCACGCAGGCCGCGCGGATCGAGTTCAGCGAGCTCGGCGGTCGCTGCAACACCGACTTCATCGACAATTCGGCCGGCGTCGATTGTTCGGACAATGAGGTCAACATCAAGATCCCGCTCAACCAGGAAATGCTGGAAGGGCGCCTGACGCTGGAAGCGCGCAACGAACTTCTGGCCAGGATGACCGACGAAGTCGGCGAACTGGTGCTCGACGACAACCGCCGCCAGACGCTGGCGCTGTCGGTCGCCGAGCGGAGCGGTGCGGCCGGGCTTCCGGTTCAGGTCCGCACGCTGGAACTGCTGGAAGCGGCCGGGCGGCTCGACCGCCGGGTCGAGGGGCTGGAGAGCAGCGACGAACTGCTCCGCCGGGTCGGCGACAATCGCGGCCTGACCCGTCCGGAGCTGTCGGTCCTGCTCAGCCTCGCCAAGCTCAGCCTGCAGGACGCAGCCGAAGAACTGCGGCTGGCCGAAGAGCCGATGATGCAGGAGCAACTGCTGGCGGCGTTCCCGGCGCCGCTTCGCGAGGCGCACCGGGAGGCGCTGCTCCGCCACCGGCTCGGCAACGAGATCATCGCCACCAAGGTCGCCAATCGCTTCGTCAATCGGCTGGGGCCAAGTGTCGCGCTCGACCTGACCGAGGAAGAAGGAAGCTCACTGGCGCAGGTCGTCGCGGCCTTCCTCACCGCCGAACGGCTGCTCAAGCTCGACCTCCTGTGGCAGCGAATTGAGGATGCGCCGGTCAGCGAAGCGGTCCGGCTCGACCTGTTCGCGATGGCCGCGCAAAGCGTGCGCAGCCACATGAGCGACATCCTTCGCGCGGCGGGCGGCGAAACCAGCGTGTCCGAACTGGTCGCTTTGCTGGAACCGGGGCTCAACAAGATCGACGTCGCCGCGCGCTCGATCATCCGTGACGAGGTCAAGGCGCAGGCCGTCGCGTTGCACGGCTCGCTCGAGGCGCTTGGCGCGGGCGATGCGATCGTGCGCGGGCTGGTCAAGCTGTACGAACTCGACGGCGTGTTCGGTATCGCTGCACTGTCCGAGCGCAAGGAGATCGACGCGCTCGAACTGACCCATGCCTATGTCCGCATCGGCGAGGCGCTGGGCATCGACTGGGCGCAGAGCCAGGCGCTGCGGTTGCAGCCGGTCGACCAGTGGGAGCGCTTGCTGGTGGCGGGCCTGCTCAAGGAGTTCGAGCAGCTTCGGATCGACTGGCTGTCGCGCACCCGCGGCGATGACCCGGTCCAGGCGGTCGAACGCTGGGCCGAGCGGCAGGAGAAGCGGATCGAGCAGTTCCGCCGCCTGGTCACGCGGGCGCGTGGCGGGGGTGCGGTCAGCGTTCCGATGCTGGCGCAGATCGCGAGCCAGGCTCGGATCCTGCTGTCGCGTTAGGGTCGGCCATGCGGATCGCGATGCTCACCCCGGCGCCCGATTATGGGGCCGACTTCGATTGGGCGTTCGACAACCAGGCCGATGCGCTCAGGGCGGCGGGCGCCGACGTGGTGGGTATTCCGTGGACCGGGTTCGAGGGACCTGCCGGGTTCGACCTGGTGCTTCCGCTGGTCGCATGGGGCTATCACCTGCGCCATGCCGAATGGCTCGCCTTCCTCGACCGGGCGGAGGCGGAAGGCTGGCCGATGCTCAACCCGCCGCGGCTGCTGCGCTGGAACAGCGACAAGGCCTATCTGCGCGAACTGGAGGCGAAAGGCATCGCCGCGGTGCCGACGCTTGAGGTCGACCATCTGAACGAGGCCGCGCTGGCGGCGGCGCACGGCGTGCTCGGCGCGGCCGAGGTAGTGATCAAGCCGCCGGTGTCGGCCGGGGCGTGGGGCACGTTCCGGCTGAAACCGGGCGAGCCGGTGCCGGACGAGGTGCACGGCGCCCGGATGCTGGTCCAGCCATGGCTCGGTTCGGTGGTCGAGGAAGGCGAATATAGCCTGATCCTGCTCGGCGGACGCTTTTCGCATTGCGTCGCCAAGCGACCAAGGGCGGGCGATTTCCGGGTCCAGCCCTATCATGGCGGAACCACGCAGGCCGCCGCGCTTCCGGACGGTGCACTGGCCCTGGCCGAGGCCGCGCTGGCCGAAGCCCCCGCCGCTGCCACCTATGCGCGGGTCGACCTCATCCGCGGCACCACCGGCGAACTGCAGCTGATGGAACTCGAACTTATCGAGCCCGCGCTGTTCCTGGAGTGCGAACCCGGCAGCTCCGCGCGCTTCGCCGCCGCGATCCTGCAGGGCGCCGCCCGCTAGCTCAGTCCCCGAGCGCGCGCCCGAACAGCCATTGCCGAAGCGCGCTGGTAAGGTTAGGCGGCTCCTTGACCCTGAGGCGAGCCTCGTCGACCTCCGCCACCAGGGCATTCACCGGCATGGCGGAATCCCGCGCGGCGATCTCCAGCGCACGCCAGAACAGAGGCTCGAGGCTGATGCTGGTCTGGTGCCCGCGGATGAGCACGCTACGCTTCACTGGCGGCGAGTAGGTGAGGATCTCGTTCACAAGTCCTAGATGTGAGCGGCAGGAGCGACGGACAAGGGCAAAGGGTCAGGCCGACCCGCCCTCGCGAGCGGCGGCACGGCCGAGGCCAAGCACCCCCACCACCACGTCCTTGACGTGCGCGCCGACCCAGTGGCGCCGCTCGGCATGATCGCGGTGGAAGCTGCGGTAGGCGGCCGCGCGGGTGCCGACCGAGGGTGCGTCGAAGATCGCGGCCCGGGCGCGCCAGTGCTCGCTCCGCTGACCGAAGCGGACCGCGGCGAGGCTGGCGGCCTGCTGGAACGGTCCCGGCTGCTGCGCAGCCTCCGCCATGAGGGACGCCATCTCGCCATTGATCAGGCCCTGTGCGCGATATTCCTCGATCGGTACGTGAGCGAGGCCGAGCAGGCTCCGCCGCGACGGCGGGCGCGCGCTGACGGTCGCGGCGCCGCCGTGCTGGCGGTAAAGGAGAAGGGGCTGCTTCAGCCACGACACGCGGCCGAACGCCGCCGCCAGCATGTAGATCCAGGTGTCGTGGGACAACGGCTTGCCGCGCCCGTTGGGCTGCCCCGGCCGGACTTCGCGCGGGACGAGGCGGAGCAGTTCGCGGCGGAACACCATGCTGTTCCCCCATCCGGTGGCATAAGGGTCGAGCTCCAGCGCTTGGTGAACGGCGTCGCGTTCGATGCCCTGATCCCATTCGAAGCCGGTCGGCCGAAGCAGCTCGTCGGTCACCGTCAGCGTGTGCAGCGACAGCATGCTGTCGTCGGCCTCCACCCGGCCGGCGCCGAGCTCCAGCTTGCGTGGCAGCCATACGTCGTCTTGATCGCAGAAGGCGATCAGCTGGTGGCTGCTCTGCTCGGCCGCGAACAGGAAGTTGTCGGAGAAGCCGAGGCGTTCGGACTTGGGCGCGATGACCACCGGGAAGGGCGCGCCGGCGGCGAACGCCTTCACGATCTCGAGGGTGGCATCGGTCGAGCCGTCGTCGCTGATCACCAGCTCGTCCGGAAGCCGGGTCTGGCCGGCCAGGCTCGCCAGTTGTTCGGCGATAAAGGCCGCGCCATTGTATGTCGCCAGCGCGACCGACAGCTTCATTCTGGCTCTCCGATCATCAGGCTTCGTCAGTACATGTGCTGTCCGCCGTTGATGGACAAGGTCGACCCCGTCACGAACCCGGCGTTTTCATCGACCAGGAAGGCGACTCCCCGCGCGATTTCGTCGGCCCGTCCCAACCGGTTGACGGGAATGCGGGCGACGATCTTGCCCAGCACGTCCTCGGGAACGGCAGCGACCATGTCGGTGTCGATGTAGCCGGGCGCGATCGCGTTTACGGTGATCCCGGCCCGCGCGCCTTCCTGCGCAAGCGCCTTGGTGAAGCCATGGATGCCCGATTTTGCGGCGGCATAATTGACCTGGCCGTACTGCCCGGCCTGGCCGTTGATCGAGCCGATGTTGACGATCCGGCCGTAGCCGCGGCCGACCATTCCGTCCCACACCGCCTTGGCCATGTTGAAGCAACCGCCAAGGTTGGTGTCGATGACCTCCTGCCACTTGGCATGGTCCATCCGCTTCATGGTGGTGTCGCGGGTAATGCCGGCATTGTTGACCAGCACGGACACCGCCCCAAGCGCTTCCTCGACCTGGCGGACCCCGGCGAGGCAGGCGTCGTGGTCGCTGACGTCCCACTTGAAGGCCTGGATCCCGGTGCGATCGGTGAAGGCCTTCGCCCGTTCCTCGTTACCGGCATAATTGGCGGCGACGGTCATTCCCGCCTCCTGCAGTGCAACGCTGATCGCCTCGCCGATCCCGCGCGTGCCGCCGGTCACGATTGCCACTCTCGCCATATGAACTCTCCTCCAACCTCGCGGGGGAGCCTAGGCAGGCGCAATCCACCCCGCAAGCTCGCGGCGGATCAGCGCGTCGAGCATTGTCATGCCTTCGTCGCGGTCGTTGAGGCAGTCGAGCCGGGCGAAGTGGGTTCCGCCGGCGCCTTCGAACTCCTCCTTGCCGCGGATTCCGAGCTCCTCGATCGTCTCCAGGCAATCGGCGGAGAAGCCGGGCGCGGCGATGGCGATGCGGGTGACGCCCTGGGCCGGATAGGCCTTGAGCACCTCGTCGGTGGCGGGCTCCAGCCACTTGTCGCGGCCGAAGCGCGACTGGAAGCTGGTGTCGACCGGGAGGCTCAGCCGCTCGGCCAGCAGCCGGGCGGTCTTGCGGCACTGGCAGTGGTAGGGGTCGCCCTTGCGCAGGGTGCGTTCGGGCATGCCGTGATACGACAGCAAGAGGCGCTGCGGCGTGAAGTCGAGCGTCGCCAGCTGCGCCTCGATGTCGCGCTGCAGCGCGTCAATGTAATCGGGATTGTCGTGATAGGGCGGAAGGGTGCGAATGGCGGGCTGCCAGCGCATCCCGGCAAGGGTCAGAAAGGCATAATCGTTGGCGGTGGCGGTCGTCGCCCCGCAATATTGCGGATAGAGCGGCGCCAGCAGGATGCGGTCGCAACCGGCCTCCTTGAGCGCCGCCAGCCGGTCGGGGATCGACGGATTGCCGTAGCGCATCGCCCAGTCGACCATCACCTCTTCGCCCAGCATCGGCGCCAGCTTCTGCGCCTGCCGCCGGGTAATGGCGGCGAGCGGCGAGCCGTCCTCGGTCCACACCTGCTGATAGGCATGGGCGGACTTGGCCGGACGGGTGCGCAGGACCAGGCCGTGGAGGATCGGCTTCCAGATTGCGCGGGGGATCTCGACCACCCGCGGATCGGACAGGAATTCGGCCAGGTAACGGCGGACCGCCGGCACGTCGGGCGCGTCGGGGGTGCCAAGGTTGGTCAGCAGCACGCCGATCTTGCGCGGCGGAAGGACGGGATGGTCGGAAGGAGGAAGCATGAGCCTCAGGACATCGGATCGAAGGGAAGGCTTCGCAAGCGACGTCCGGTTGCAGCCGCCAGGGCGTTGCCGACAGCCGCGGGGGCAGCTGCCGACCCGAGGCCGCTTGCACCGCCGGGCGCGGCGTCACTAGCCAGCACTTCGACCAGTATCTCGGGCGCGGCGGCGAGTGTCGGAAGCAAGGGTTCGAGCGGTCCGAGGACCCGGGCATGGCGAAAGGAGGGGGCTGCGGCGGTCGCCTGGGCGATGGCCGCAAGCATGCCGCCTTCGACCTCGGCCTTGACCAGCGCCGGGTTGACCACCCGCCCGCAATCGACCGCCGCCACAAGCCGGCTCACCTGCACTTCGCCCCCCGTTCCCACTTGCGCCTGTCCAACCACCGCAATGTGGCTGCCATAGCCGCTGAACGCGCAAAGGCCCATCTGGCTACCGGGCCCGCCGCCGTCCCACCCGCCGAGCGCGGTTGCGCGGACCAGGCAGCGGGCCAGGCGTGGGTTCGCCGCAAGGAGCGTCATGCGCTGGCTGAGCGGATCGCGGCCACCGATCCGCGCCAGTTCGTCGAGGAAGCTTTCAGTGAAGAAGGTCACCGCCGGGTGCAGCTCGCCGCGGTGATAGCCGAGGCGCAGGGGCAGGTCGGCAGGGGCAAACTCCAGCGCGACATTGGGAATGCCGTAAGGCAGCGGAGCGAGCGCCGATGGGCGGGGGCCGCCGCTGCCGGTGCGGAGCAGCCGGGCGAAGGCGTGGGCGGTGCCGTCGCCGCCGGCCAGCCGCATCCGCCAGCCGGCGATGCTGCCGTCGGGCATGGGGCGGGCGAACAGGCGAGCCTTGAGCGGGGAGCGAACCGCGCCGCCGCGGACCTGCTCGGTCCGGCTTGCGGTGACCTGCACCGGGCGGCCGGTGCGGCGGGCGAGGGCGGCGGCGACCGGCACCATCCCCGCTTCGAGCGCGGCGCCGCCCTGGCCGCCGACCGGCATCGGGTAGAGCAGGGTCTGGGCGAGGGGCACACCGGCGGCCTCGGCCCCCGCGCGGCGCGCGACTTCGGGCGCCTGGGTCGCGGCCCATAGTTCGAGCAGGCCGTCGTTCAGCCGCGCAGTGGCGCCCGGCGGCTCGAGGTCGGCGTGGAGCTGCGCCGCGGCGGTGTAGGTGGCGGCGAGGGGGCGAACCCCGGCAAAGACTTCCTCGATGTCGCCAAGGACGTGAAGCTGCTGATAGTCGTCGCCGGCCAGCGCGAGGTCGAGCGCGGAGGCGACCGCTGCATCGTCGCCGCCAGCGGGGCCCAGGACGCGCACCCGCGCCGCGGCGAGGGCCCGGTCGGCCGACCACCAGTCGTCGGCCAGCGCTGCAACCCAGCCCGTCCCGCTCTCAAAGCGGATCCCGCTAGGCGGCGGGGAATCGAGCGACACGCTGCCGCGCCCGGCGCCGCGGACCGAGGCGTGCAGCAGCCCGGGCAGGCGGACATCGCCGGCAAAGCGCAGGCGGCCTTCCGCCTTTGGCTGTGCATCAAGGCGGGAGAGGGGTTTTCCGGCAAGCTCGCCGGGTGTTTCGCGAAGCGGGATGTCGCCGCCGGGCAGCGAGCGGGCGGCCGCGCCTTCGACCAGCGCAGCAAAGGGCAGCGACTTGCCTTCGTGGCGAACGAAGCCGCCGCCGGTGTCGCATTCGGCGGCTCGCACGCCCCAGCGCGAAGCGGCCTCGGCGATCAGCAGGGTGCGGGCTGCGGCGGCCGCCTGGCGCATCGGCCGTTCGAGCGCACGGATCGAGGTCGCGCCGGCGGTGATCCGCAGGAGGCCCGGATCGGGCGCGCCAGGCCACGGCCGCGCACCGGCCAGCCAGCCCTGCTCCCCGGCCAGGTCATTGTCCCACCGGCTGCCCGAACGGGCCGGGGCGACCCCGACCGTCTCCCAGGCAGCGCCGAGTTCGTCGGCCGCGATCTGGGCGAGGCCGGTCCAGATGCCCTGCCCGGTCTCGACCTGCGGGACGGCGACCGTCAGCCGGCCGTCACGCCCGATCAGGACACCGGGACCGAGCGCCAGTGCCTCGTCGGTGGCGGCGAGGCTTGCCGGCTCGGAACGCGGCCACAGGCTCCAGGCGACCGCCAGCCCGGCGGCCGCTCCGGTGCCGACCAGCAGGGTGCGGCGGCTGACCTTCAAGTCGCGTACTGGGCCTTGAGCGCGACCCGGTCGATCTTGCCCGTGCCCAGCCGGGGCAGGTTGTCGGCCGCGAAGATGAAGCGCGCCGGCACCTTGAACGAGGCAAGGCGCGGCTCGAGGAAGGCGCGCAGGTCGGCCTCGGTGAGGTCGCTGCCCTCGGCCGGAAGGACCACCGCGATCGGCACCTCGCCCAGCCTTTCGTCTGGCGCGCCGAACACCGCGGCTTCGGCCACCGCCTCGCAGGCATAGACGGCGGCCTCGACCTCGGCCGAGCTGATATTCTCGCCGCCGCGGATGATGATGTCCTTTTTGCGGTCGACGATGAACAGGTAGCCGTCGGGATCAAGATAACCGATGTCGCCGGTCTTGAAGAAGCCGTCGGCGGTGAAGGCGGCGACGGTCGCCTCGGGGTTCTTCCAATAGCCCTTGATGTTGGCGGCGGAGCGGATCGCTACTTCGCCGATCTCGCCGCCGGGGAGGTGAGCGTCGCCGGAACCGAGGATTGCGATGTCGACATAGGGCAGCGCGCGGCCGGTGGAGGCCGGCTTGGCGAGGTAATTGCCCCAGTAATTGCCGCAGCCGACCGCATTGGTCTCGGTCAGGCCATAGCCCAGCGCCGGCTGGGCGGTCTCGAAGCTGTCCTTGAGGCGCTGGACGTGCGCGACCGGGCGCGGCGCGCCGCCGGCGGCGATGTCGGTCAGGGTCGAGAGGTCGTAGCGGTCGCGGTCGGGATGGCTCATCATCTCGAGGCTCATGGTCGGAACGCCGACGAAATAGGTGATCTTTTCCTTCTCGATCAGCCGCAGCGCCTCGCCCGCGTCCCACTTGGGCATCAGCACCATGCCGCGCCCGATGACGAAGCTATTGAGCAGGACCGGCACCTCGCCGGTGACGTGGAACAGCGGCACGTTGAGCAGTGTCTTTGGCGGGTTCTTTGGTGGATTGCCCATGCTCTGCATGATGCCGAGCAGGCACATGATGCTGGTGGCGTAGGTGTAAGTGCCCTGGACCACCGCCATGTGGGTCGACAGCGCGCCCTTCGCCTCACCCGTCGATCCGGAGGTGAACAGGAGGGTGGCGTCGTCGTCCGGCGCGATGGCGGGGAGGTCGGCGTGGTTCGCTTCGCCACCGGTCAGCGGGGCCAGCGCCTCGGCGATCGGCCGCTCGATCGGCAGCGCGACCAGCGGCCACGGCCCGCAGGCCGCGGCGATCCGCTTGGCGCGGGGCTCGTCGGCGATGATCAGCCTGGGCTCGGTGAGGTCGAGCGCATGGCTCATCTCGGCGCTTTGCCACCAGCCGTTCAACAGCGTGGAAATGCCGCCGGCCTTGAGGATACCCATGTGCGCGACGATCCAGCTCGGGCAGTTGCGCATGGCGATTCCGACCCGGTCGCCCTTGGCGATGCCGTGGCGGGCGACCAGCGCGCGGGCGAGGTCGTCGGACAGGCGGTCGAGGTCGGCGAAGGTCAGCCGCTCCTCGCCCGCGATCACCGCTTCCACCGCGCCGTTCAGCGCGCAAAAGGCCTTGAAGAAGGCCGGCAGGGTCGGCGGGAAGTTGGCGACAATCCGCCGGCCGGCCTCGTCCTCGCCGACCACGATCCGTCCCCCCGGCCCGGTGACGGCCGCGAACACGGCGTCATAGCGTTGGTCGAGCTCGGTCGGCATGGGTCACGCGTCTCCTTGGCCTTTGCTTGGCTCCTCCTTATGAGACCTCGGGTCCAAGAGGAAAGACCAGTAATGAACTTGATGGTGGCAGCGATCGACTTCACCCAGCTCGGGCTCAGTCCGGTCGCGCTCGACCTCGGTGTGTTCGAGCTGCGCTGGTACAGCCTGGCCTATCTTGCCGGCATCTTCCTTGGCTACGGGTACTTGCTGAAGCTGATTAAGCAGCCTGGCGCCCCTATGGCCCGGCGCCATGCCGACGACCTGGTGTTCTACGCCTCGCTTGGCGTGATCCTCGGCGGGCGGCTCGGCTACGTGCTGTTCTACCGGCCCGGATTCTATTTCGAGAACCCGCTCGAGATCATCAAGTTGTGGGACGGGGGCATGAGCTTCCACGGCGGCGTCCTGGGTACCAGCGTCGGGATCATCTACCTGGCGTGGAAGCAGAAGCTGCAATGGCTCCGGATCCACGACTATGTCGCCTGCGTGGTGCCGATCGGTCTGTTCACCGGCCGCCTGGCGAATTTCGTGAACGCCGAATTGTGGGGCGCGCCGACCAATGTCCCCTGGGCGGTCCGCTTTCCCGAAGTGATCGCCGGCGTGGTGACGCTCGGTCCGCCGCGGCATCCGAGCCAGCTCTATGAAGCGGCACTGGAAGGCCTGCTGCTGTTCGTCATCCTCGCGGTGATGTTCTGGCGCACCCGCGCCCGCTACCAGCCGGGGATGCTCGTCGGCGCCTTCCTGTTCTTCTACGGCGTGTTCCGCTTCGGCTTGGAATTCATCCGCGAGCCCGACAATCACCTGCGCGGCTTTGCCGAGGCGACCGGGCTGCACATGGGTCAGTGGCTGTGCGTGCCGATGATCCTCGGCGGGCTGTACCTGATGGCTACCGCCAGGGGGCGGCGCCAGCGGGTCGAGAGCTTCGCCGGGCAGGAGAGCATCGCCTGACGCCGTTCGCCCGCGCATTGCACGAGCGGCTTCGCGCCGACGGACCGATCAGCGTCGAGGCCTATATGGAGGCCTGCAACGCTTATTATTACGCGACCCGCGACCCGCTGGGCGCGGGCGGCGACTTCACCACCGCGCCCGAGATCAGCCAGATGTTCGGCGAGCTGGTCGGCGCTGCGCTGGCCGACCTGTGGCGGCGTGCGGGATCGCCGGCCAATGTCCGTTACGTTGAGCTCGGACCCGGGCGCGGGACGCTTGCCAGCGACGCGCTGCGGGTGATGCGCTCGGTCGGGCTGACCCCGCCGGTGCATCTCGTCGAGACCAGTCCGACCCTGCGCCAGGCCCAGGCGGCGCTGCTTGGCGACGTTTTCCATCACGACAGCATTGGCGACCTGCCCGGCGACGCGCCCTTGCTGGTGGTTGCGAACGAGTTCCTCGATGCGCTCCCGATCCGCCAGCACGTCGCCGGCGTCGAGCGGCACGTCGAGTGGATCGGCAACGGCCTCGCCTTCGACCGCGGCGGCGAGGTGGTGGAAAGTTCGCCGGCCCGCGACGAGGCGGTGCGCGCGCTTGCCGAGGGCCTGGTGGCAATCGGCGGTGCGGCGCTGGTAATCGATTACGGCCATGAGCGGAGCGCGCCGGGCGATACGTTGCAGGCAGTGCGCGCGCATCGCTTCGCGCCGGTGCTGGAGCATCCGGGCGAACATGACTTGACCAGCCATGTCGACTTCCAACGGGCAGCCGAGGTCGCCCGCAAGGCCGGTGCGTTCGTCGCCGGCCCCGCCGAGCAGGGCGCCTGGCTGGAGCGGCTTGGCATCCAGGCCCGCGCCCGCGCGCTCGGCAATGCCACGCCCGACCGCGCAGGGGAGATCGAGGCGGCGCGCCTGCGGCTGTGCCGGCCCGATCAGATGGGAAGCCTGTTCAAGATACTTGCCATTCACTCGCCGGAGTGGCCAAGCCCGGCGGCATTATGACCATTCGTCCCGCCACCGCCGCCGACCTTGCCGCCATCGACCAGGTGTTTCGCACGACCTTCTGCGACACCTTCGCGCATCTCTACGACCCTGCCGACCTGTCGGCGTTTCTAGGGCGTTTCACCCCCGAGGCATGGGCAGAAGAGTTCGCCGACCCGGCGATTGCCTTCCAGGTCGGCGAGGCGGACGGCAAGGTGGTCGGCTTCGCCAAGATCGGCCCCAACAAATTGCCGCATGTCGCGCCGGGCGACGTGATCGAGCTCAAGCAATTGTACCTGCTCAAGTCCGCGCACGGGTCAGGACTGGCACGCGCGCTGATCGATTGGGCGCAGGACGAGGCGCGGCGGCGGGGCGCATCGCGGATGGCCCTGTCGGTGTTCAGCGAGAACTGGCGGGCGCAGGCCTTTTACAAGCGCTGCGGCTTCGAGGATCGCGGGCCGGTGACCTTCATGGTCGGCAACCACCCCGACGAGGACCGCGTGTGGGAAGCGGCGCTGTGAACGTTCCGGTGTGGCGCGCCCGCAGCCTGGCGGACCTGCCGCATGGCTTCCTTGGCCGTGCAGGCGGGGTCAGCGAAGGGGCGATGGCGAGCCTCAATTGCGGTTGGGGAAGCGGCGACGACCGCGCCCTGATCGTCGAAAATCGCCGCCGCGCGGCAGAGGCGGTGTTGCCCGGCGCGACCATCGTCTCGCCCTATCAGGTCCATGGGATCGAGGTGCTGGAGGCCGGCGACTGGTCCGACGACGAGCGGCCTCACGCCGATGCGCTGGTGACCGACCGGCCCGGAATCCTGCTCGGCATCCTCACCGCTGACTGCGCGCCATTGCTGTTCGCCGACCGCGAGGCCGGCGTTGTCGGCGCGGCCCATGCCGGCTGGCGCGGAGCGCTTGGCGGGGTGGCCGAAGCCACGATCGCGGCGATGGAGCGGCTCGGCGCGGAGCGGAGCCGGATCGCCGCCGCAATCGGCCCGACCATCGCTCGTACGAGCTACGAGGTCGACCATGCGTTTCCCGAGCCGTTCCTCGCCGCCGAACCGCAAGCCGAGCGATTCTTCGCCGATGGACCCGCCGGAAAGCCGCATTTCGACCTGCCGGCCTATCTCCTCCACCGGCTCGGCGCGGCGGGGCTTCGACAGGTGGAAGCGCTCGGGCTCGACACCTATGGGCGCGAGGCCGACTTCTATTCCTTCCGCCGTGCGACGCACCGCGGGGAGCCGAGCTATGGGCGGCAGATCAGCCTGATCGGTTTGCCGGACCCGCGCTAACTTCTCGGCAAGGGCTTGGCCCTATGCTCCGGATCATGGCGCAACCTTTGCCAAGCAGGAAACAGGCGGTCGACCTCGCCCACGGGCCCCGCAAGGTGGGCTCGCGGATCCGCCGTGCACCGCCGCCCAAGCCCGAGAAGCCGCTCAGCAAGGCGGAGTTGCGGGAGCGGGAGGCATGGATGATGTCCATCGGCATGCTTGCGGTCGCCGTGGCGCTGATGGTGATCCTGCTCGCCGTCACCCGGTGGGGCGGGTGGAGCCCGACCCAGTACCGGGTGGAGATCAACGAGCAGGTCTGAGCGGCAAGCCCTCGGCGCTAGCTGCGCGAATGGAGCGGGCGGAACGGGGCGCGCTTGGAGGTGTCCGAGATCAGGCTCGTCTTGAGCTTGCGGGTCATGGTCGCCGCGCCGTCGTTGCTCATGCAGACAAGGCGGACTCCGCCGGCCGGGAGGGTTTCGAGGGCGGAGATGCCGACCTTGGCGCTGTCGCACTTGGCGATCACTTCGGCTTCGGTGAGCTTGAGGAAAAGGGCACGGCTCATGCGGTCACCGCCTTGATCGAGAGGAGGGGGCGGCGAGCGGCGATGCGCTGGCCGTAGGCTTCGTACAGGCCGAGGTGGGCGGTGCGCGAGGCTTCGCAGCGGGCTTCACCGGCACGGGCCAGCGACACGCCGCGTCGCAGGTACAGATAGTTGAGGTCCATGGGGTGGCTCCGGGGCTGGTAAGCGGGAGCGCAACAGGTCTCTCAGTCGCCCGGGCTTACGATTGCGGTCCGGGCGATGCGCCAGCCCTAGCACGCGGACCCCGAGAAAGATACCTCAGCCGCCCGGCATGGTCCCGGGCCGCAGGTAGCCGAACATGTGCGGCACGTAATCGGCCTTGCCCAGCGCCACCCCGGCGCTGCGCAGCAGGGCATAGGCCATGTCGACGTGGAAGCCGACCTGCGGCAGCGACCAGTCGCGGACGTAGGTGAAGCCGGTCATGTCGAACACCATGCCCATCGGCAGGGCGTGGCTGAGCGGGCGGTCGGCGGCGGCGTCGAGCTCGTCCGGGCCGACCGCGCGAACGAAGGCGAGCGCTTGCCCCAGGATCGCGCGAATCTCGGCGAGGCTGCCCGGATCGTTCTGCCCGGCGGAGGCGCGGGTGCGAAGGGCGACGGTGTCGGCCGGGGTCTCCTCCCCGCGCAGCCGCCAGATCGCCTCCTGCGCCTGGAAGGCGATCACCCGCAGCTGCGAGTGGAGCGGGAACATGTCCACCGCCAGCCGGACCGCAAGCAGGTCGGCGGGATCGTTGCCGTGGGCGAGGGCGTGCGCCTCTCCCTTGTCCAGCCATTGCGGCAGGGCGGTTAGCTGGTTGACGAGGCTTGGGACGAGGAGCTGGGTAAGCATGGCGACGCTATCGGGCAGCGCGCCGGACGCCGCAAGCACCGGCTTCCTTTGGAGGTGACGTCCACGACATTCCTCGCTTAAATTGCCAGCGGGCGCCCCTGCCCGGCGGAGCCGAACCATGACGCACCGTGTCTTCACCACCAGCGTCGCCAGTGTGTACGTCCACTACGTCGCCAAGGCGGAGAAGAAGGGCCGCAGCAAGTCCGAGGTCGATGCGATCCTGCGCTGGCTGACCGGTTATTCGCAGGGGCAGCTGGACGCGGCGCTGGCGGACGGGACCGATTTCCAGACCTTTTTCGGGGAGGCGCCGGCGATGAACCCGGCGCGCACGGCGGTCACCGGCAAGGTGTGCGGGGTGCAGGTGGAAACGGTCGAGGACCCGCTGATGCGCGAGATCCGGCGGCTGGACAAGATGATCGACGAGCTGGCGCGGGGGCGGGCGATGGACAGGATCCTGCGCAGCGAACCGGCGGTCGCGGCGGACTGAGGGAGCGGCAGGGGATGGAGAGCCACGAGGGCGGGTGCCTGTGCGGGGCGGTGCGGGTGGTGGCGCGCGGCGAGCCCAAGCGGGTCGGGCTGTGCCACTGCCTCGACTGCCGCAAGCATCATGGCGCGGTGTTCTATGCCAGCGCGATCTTCGCGGCGGAGGCGGTGACGATCAGCGGCGAGACGCGGGCGTGGAACAACCGCCACTTCTGCCCGGCCTGCGGCGGGTCGGTCTTCGCGCGATCGGGGGACGAGGTGGAAGTGATGCTGGGCGCGCTGGACGAGCCGGGCGTCTTCACCCCGACCTACGAATTGTGGACGGTGCGGCGGGAGCCGTGGCTTCCGGCGTTCGCGGTGCAATCGTTCGAGCGGGACCGGGACTGAGGCCCGGCACCAGGGGTCAGCGGCGAACCGGCTCGCAGGCGAAGCCGTCGTTGTCGCCGTCCATCCACGGCCGATAGCCCGGCTGCCCGCGGCGCAGCGGAGCGATGCCGAGCGCACGGATCTGGCGGCAACCCGAACAGGTCACGCTCTTCTCCCGCGCGCTGAGCGAACGCATCTGCTGCTCCTGTTGCGCGGCGTCATACGGGCGCGCATTCTGGGCGGCGTGGGCGATGGTCGCCAGCGAGGGCAACAGGACGAGGGCGGGAATGACCAGGTTGCGCATGGGCGCAGCCTATGCCGGCAATGGTTGACGAAAGGTTGCGCGGTGACGGGGCCGCGAGATGCCGCCGGGCCGCGATTGAACGATCCCGCGCGTCATCGATTCCTGCCCTGAGTCCATTGGAGGAGGCGACCTATGTCGAACGAACGCGAACTGATCGATACCGGGACGGACAAGCGCTACGTCCGCCGCGACGAGGAAGGCCGCTTTAAGGAAAGCGTCGAGGTCAGCCGCTCGCTGGCCCAGGACGTGCGGCATCATGCCGAGACGAAGAAGCCGAAGAAACAGGGCGACAAGGGGGACTAAATTAGCCATCGTACGTGTCAGACGCAGTCGGTCAGATGGGCAGCGCTGATGCCGCGATTGAAGGGGCTGGAGGAGTTTGAACCTCCAGCCTTCATAGGCAGGATGGATCGGATTGCGCGCCGCCGCCGCCGGCTTTGGATGCTCGCGCTCGGCGGAGCGTTTCTGACTGGTGCGTTTCTTGGATTGCTGCTGATCTGGCGCCGGAAGGCGGAGGGTCGGGCGAATGTCCAGAACGTAACGTGGTCGGTGCAGCAGTTGAACGAGCTTGGCGGGTGCGGTTGAGCCGGTCGTTCTTCATTCGCGACATGCTGCACAGCGAGATTGCGCAGGCGCATGGGGTGACCAATTTGGCGAGAAGGCGATTGTGCGAGCAACCGCTGAAGCCGTTGCAGGAGCGCTGCGCGGGGCACGATCCGACAGGCCGATCCTTGCCGAAGAAGACTTGAGAGCAGCGGAGCCCGTTTAGACTTACAGACTTAGATACCTTTTACATCAAGTTCTTCAGTTTATTATCATGTAGTCCGCAATATATAGCGCGACTTCGGATCTCGTTCCTTACCTGTTACGCTAAAGCGCTCTAAGACCTCCTTATCGGCCATGCTGTCTAACAGGCGCTTAGCTGTGCGCCAATCGCACGAAAGTAGGCGACTAGCGTCCGAGACATTGATCCCCTCATGCTCAGCAATGTAGTTTACGACCATTTTCTCTTTGCCATTCAGACTTGAGAGGAGCTTATCTCCCAGCACAAGAGCAGCATTCGCGTCGACGAAGGTCTTTCTCGCCTCAAGATTGTTTCGGAGTGTCGCATGAACCTGAAAATGGCCTACTTCTCGCTGGGAGAATTCGGGGCTAGGTAATCCGACGTCTCCCATCGCGTCCCTCATACGCCGAGTTCCCTCGTGAGCACACTTGACGAAGCCAAAGTAAAACAAGGCCTCCATCAGAAAGGGATTCCGCGGGTTATGAGTATCATAGATATTTTCGGGTGTGACTGGAGGTAAAAAGCCACCCGGGCTTTCTACAGTGAAGCGGTCATCAAACATCTTCACAAATACGACCATATTCCGATAATTATACGACCGATGGACCAATGCGTTTGTGACTGCCTCAATCCAAGCGTCTTTCGGATACTCTGGTCTGGTGAAGAACCTTCCGTTTTTACCAAGCCTTGTGAAATTCCGCATTTGCTTGGAAATGATTTCCTCAGCATCGTTCAGGATGACTGGGATGGCGCCATCGATGAAACTATCTTGTATGAGATTGTAGGAACTCCCAGTTCCCTCCTCAACACCGTCAAAGCGTTGAAACCTGATGCGAGCGCCAGGGCAAACTGCTCTAGGGTCCTTGGAGAACAGCAATGCACATGCGAGGTTCGGTCTGAAGTCTGCTGTAGTGCCTTTGCCCAAGTGGTTGAGCGTTAGAATTTCTTCGTTCGAGTGTTCACGGCTTAGACCTCTGATCGAACGAAAAGAGTCTGCGAATTCGGTAATAAGTTTTTGATTGAATTCTTCCGGGTAACTGAGCTTGACCGGTTCCTTTTCGTAGTCGATCTCACCTCTAGATATCCTGATTTCTCGTTTCTCTTCCTCACTGATGCGACGCTTACGATCTCCTTGACGAATGTACGCAGTTCCTGAGGTCGTCTCCACGAGCCTGTTGTCTCTAAAGAAAACTCGCAAAAGGAGTATTCGATCGGGCTCTCCCCGTTTGTTCATCACTTCTAGGGTGCGGAAATCGAGCCTAGCATCAGGACAGAAGTCGCCAACGCTATACAACGCATTCACCTTGTCCATCGCGACGCACGACAAGCCACCGATACTGCCGTCGTTCTCTACTCCGACGAGTAGGACACCTCCGTGAGGCGCGCTGTTTGCGAAGGCGCATACGTCATCCGCCAAATCTCGGGCGGAAATGCGGGCAGACTTTCTGTCTACGCGGTAATCTTCCTCAAAGGCACTTATCAGTTCAGGCGTCAATGAGTTGAAGATGTCATCTGGTGTCCAGAGCTCCAAGCGCGACGGCTGAGGCGGCGATGCCCGGATGAAGTCTGGAAATCCAAGCTGCTCAACCATGTCTCAGACCATCTCTTGCTCTGGATACTCTGTACAAAAATCCAGAGTATCCAGAGTACGTTTCTCGCTCGGTGCATCGATCGTGCTTACGCACCATTAGGAGATTGCTGACAGGGCAAATTGGGGAGCACCCAGAGCACCCAGAGCACCCAGAGCACCCAGAGCACCCAGAGTACCCAGAGTACCCAGAGGTACAGAGTACGCAGAGGTGCAGAGGTGCAGAGTATGCAGAGTACCCAGAGTAGAGGAGTAACAGCCTTACTCCGCCGCCACCCCAGCATTAGCGAACAGCCCGCCCTCGCCCTCGGCCGGAACCGCCGCCTCGGCTTCCGCCGCGCCGTCGTTCGCGACGCGCGCCTTCTGCCTTCGGTCGAAGCTGTCCCACACCTGATTCCAGTCGCCCTTGGTCGCGGCCTTGGAATATTCGGTCGCGCGCTGCTCGAAGAAATTGGCGTGCTCGACGCCGTTGAGGAGCGGGGCGAGCCAGGGGAGGGGGTGCTCGTCGACCATGTAGATCGGCTGGAACCCGAGCTGCCCGAGGCGCCAGTCGGCAATATAGCGGATGTACTTCTTGATCTGCTTGGGGGTCATTCCCTCGACCGGGCCCTGCTCGAAAGCGAGGTCGATGAAGGCGTCCTCCAGGCGGACGGTCTTCTGGCACTGGTCGATGATGCTCTCGCGCACGTCGGCGGTGAGGCAGTCGCGTTCCTTCACGAAGGCGTGGAACAGCTTGATGATGCCCTCGCAGTGGAGGCTTTCGTCGCGCACCGACCAGCTGACGATCTGGCCCATGCCCTTCATCTTGTTGAAGCGCGGGAAGTTCATCAGCATCGCGAAGCTGGCGAACAGCTGCAGCCCCTCGGTGAAGGCGCCGAACATGGCCAGCGTCTTGGCGATATCGGCATCGGTGTCGACGCCGAAGGTGTTCAGATAGTCGTGCTTGTCCTTCATCTCCTTGTACTGGAGGAAGGCGCTATATTCGCTTTCGGGCATGCCGATGGTGTCGAGCAGGTGCGAATAAGCGGCGATGTGCACCGTCTCCATGTTGGAGAAGGCGGTCAGCATCATCTTGATCTCGGTCGGCTTGAACACCGAGCCGTATTTGTCGTGGTAGCAATCCTGCACCTCGACGTCGGCCTGCGTGAAGAAGCGGAAGATCTGGGTCAGCAGATTACGCTCGTGCGGCGTCAGTTTCTGCGCCCAGTCGCGGCAGTCCTCGCCGAGCGGCACTTCTTCCGGCATCCAGTGGATCTGCTGCTGGCGCTTCCAGAATTCGAACGCCCACGGATATTCGAAGGGCTTGTAGGCCTTGTTGGCTTGGAGAAGGGGCATCGAGGAACTCCCTTGAGGATCAGGTGAAGAGGGCGGCGCGGCGGCCGGAAAGGGTGGTTGCGGCAGCGGCTTTCGCGCCGCGGGTGGACCGAACGGCAGGCCGCGGCGCAGCGGGCTGCGCAGGACGGGCGATGACGACTCGGTGCACCAGAAGAATCTCCTGCCTCATGACGGGCATGCGCAAGATATAGCGTATGGCTGGCCCCGATGCATCAATCTCTTGCGAGTTGCGCACCATTTTATCCACAACAAATGGTCTAGGTTGTGTGTGGTTTGCGCGCGTCCCGCGCCAGGTCGTTCAGGTCAGGAGGTCGACGGTGAGGATGGCGGCGCCAAGCAGGAACAGGATGGCGGCCAGGGCGCGGGTCGCGCCGGGTCCGAGGCCGCGCCTGGCCGAGGGATTGCTTGCGGCGCCCATCAGGACGGTGGCGGCAAGGCCCCACATGGTGGCGGCGGCCAGGAAATCGCCGGTGCTGCCGCCCTCGAGCATCGCCGGTGCAAGCTGAAAGAGCGAGGCCAGCACGGTCAGGATCAGCAGGAGGGTGGCAACGCCGAGGGCGAGGACCGCCCACTCGGCCCAGCGGGTGCTGGTGCCGGCAGGCTCGTTGCTCATTCGCCGAACGCCAGCGGCAGCAACGCGAAGCCGATCAGGATCATGAACATCTGCCACTTGCGCTCTCCCAGCGTGCCGGGGGCAAGCTCGGGATCGCGGCGGAGGAGGAAGCTGCCGCCGAACACAAAGGGAAAGATGAAGACGGGGCTGTCGAAGCCGGTGCGCAGGATATGCGTCCGGTCGGCGAAGAACAGCAGGAGCAGCGCCAGCGCGACGACCTCGGCCAGGACGCCGAACCACTGCCACCGATCGAACGGGCGGGCGATCGGGTGGACGGTCGTTTGCGTCGCGAGGGGGTCGAAGTTGGACTGGCGGTAACCCATCGGACGAAACTCCGGGAAGAGGAAAGGCAAACATGACCGGCGGCGCGGTCGGGCCAAGCGACTTGCTGCAAGCGGGCGCTCATCGGCGACGGACGACCGGTTGCGAGGCACGGCCGGAGCGAACCTTCGCGCCTACCAGAACAACTTGCCGCCGCGGCCCTGTTTGCCCGCGCGACCGCGGAACATCTGGAGGTACATCCACAGGCCCGACAGCGCGAAGAAGATCAGCGCGGCGCCGGACAGCATGGCGAGCGCAGTGCCGAGCGGACCGAATTCCTCGCCCGAATGGAGGTGGTGGAGGAAGCCGACCCAGGCGCGGGCACTGTCGGGCGCGGGCTTGGGGCGGCAGGTCATGGTGTCGGGGCAGGTGAAGCCGGCTGGCGCGGCGGCGGCAGGCGCGGGCTGTCCCTCGGCGACCAGGCTGGCGGCATGGCTCATCAGCCCGGTGACCGCGATGAACAGGATGAGGAGGCCGAACAGGACGCTCAGCCAGCGGTGCCATTTTCGCATCAGCTTGTTCCCCAGATGACGGCAAGAAGGATGGTGGTTGCGGCGCCGAAGCGGTCCCGGCGAGTGCTCATCCGGTCGTTCGCCGTGCGTCGAGGCGCGAACGAAACGGTAGTGCATCGAAACCCGATGCCGGGCGTTCAGCGCTCATCTCATTTCTCATAGGAGCATGATCATGGCCGACACCAGCAACATCCGCGAGCATATGGAAGTGATCGGCGCCGACGGCGTCCATGTCGGCACCGTCGACAAGGTCGAGGGCGATCGGATCAAGCTGACCAAGAAGGACAGCGGCGCCGAGATCGAGGGTGCCGAGGGTTCGCATGCCGGGCATCACCACTTCATCTCGACCGGCCTCGTCGCCGAAGTCGAAGGCGACCAGGTCCGGCTGTCGGCAACCGCCGCCAACGCCGCGACCTTTATCGAGGAATAAGCGCGCCGCTCCCCCGTCACCGCGTGACGGGGGAGGTTGCGACCTCGATCCCCGTAGCAGGCGGATCGCGCTGAGGGCGGCCGCGTGAAACCGACGGCCATGCCCTTGGGCCGGGTGCGTCCCCGACGCATCACTCTTCCTTCCGCGCGAAGATGCCGACCCGGGCGACACACGCCCAGGCGAACGCCGCGAGGATCAGCAGGAACGGCGACCACAGCAGCAGAAACAGCGCATTCTCGCGCCAGCCGACGCCCAGCAATTTGGGGCTGATGGCGAGATAGAAGCACTTGCGGGTGCAGCTGGTGTAGGCCTCGGGCCAGCCATCAATGGCATAGTCGAGCCACAGGCGCAGGGCCGCCCAATTAAAGATCAGCAGGAATACGCCGGCGAATGCCATCGCTCGTCGTTGCGGTGCACTAGCCGGTCCGACCGACCGTCCGGGAAAGGAGCGGATACCGAGGATCAGACCCGCGGCCAGTCCACCTGCAGACAGGCTGACCAGCAGCGGCTCGATCACCTTTGCGCCTCGTTGGCGAACTCCGGATAGGGCTCGGTCGTCGCATAGGCGATCGCGAAGCCGCCGAGCACCAGTCCAAAGGCAAGCAGCATCATGCCCGCGATCAGCTGGGCGGTGGACTTGCGCGATTCGCCGACCCGCCCGCGCAAGGCGGCGATCAGCGTGAACAGGCCGAGCAGCGCGCTGAGGCCGCCGAGGACCAGGAACAGGATGTTGGCGCCGCTCATCGCTGCACATCCAGCCAGCCGCCGAAGACCCCTGCCAGCATGAAGATCAGCAGGAGCGGGCCGGCGATCATCATCATCAGGCCGAACCGGTGCGTGTCGGCGAGGCTTCGTTCCGGCCAGGGCGAGGCGGCCATGCGGCGGAAGCGGAGGCCAACCGCGAAAGCCCCCAAGGAAACCAGGGCGGCCAAGGCGAGGAACAGGATCTGGTCGTCGGTCATGCCTGCCTCAACGCTTGTTGCGCTGGTTCGCGCCGACCCACGCGCCGAGCACGATCACGCCGCTGGCGAGGATGAACAGCACAACCGGGCTGGCGAGCAGGCTCATCGGCGGAGATTGCGTCCGCGCAGGATGAAATAGACCGCGGCGGCGAGCGCGACGAGAATGATGATCTTCACCATGGGTTTTTCATCCTCGTTCGCTCGGCGGGTGAAGGCAGCTGGCCCCCACCCGTCCTTCTCCCTTCCCCGCGAGCGGGAGAGGGATCAGGCGATCACTGGCAGGACAGCGTGCCGGGACTGCCAATGCTGCCGGGCATCATTGGCACGCAAGGCACTCGTCATAATCGGTGGTGGCGAGCTCATACTTGGGCGCTTCGGCGGTGTTGTCCGCCTCGACCCCGCCGGCGAAGCCCGCGCGCTGCACCGACTTGGACCGCAGGTAGTAGAGCGACTTGATGCCGAGCTCCCAGGCGCGGAAGTGGAGCATCATCAGGTCCCACTTGTCGACGTCGGCCGGGATGAACAGGTTCAGCGAGGTGGCCTGGTCGATGTAGGGCGTGCGGTCGGCGGCAAGCTCGATCAGCCAGCGCTGGTCGATCTCGAAGCTGGTCTTGTAGGTCGCCTTTTCGTCGTCCGACAGGAAGTCGAGGTGCTGGACGCTGCCACCCTGCTCGAGGATCGAGTTCCAGACATTGTCCGAATTCTTCGACTTCTCCGCGAGGAGCTTCTCGAGATAGGGATTGCGGATCGAGAAGGAGCCCGACAGCGTCTTGTGGGTGTAGACGTTGGCCGGGATCGGCTCGATGCAGGCGGAGGTGCCGCCGCAGATGATCGAGATCGACGCGGTCGGCGCGATCGCCATCTTGCAGCTGAACCGCTCCATCACGCCCATGTCGGCGGCGTCGGGGCAAGGCCCACGCTCGGTCGCGAGGTGCAGCGAGGCTTCGTCGACCTGTGCCTTGACGTGCTTGAAGATCTTGAGGTTCCAGCTCTTCGCCATCGCTCCTTCGAACGGCAGGCCGCGGGCCTGGAGGAAGGAGTGGAAGCCCATCACACCGAGGCCGACCGAGCGTTCGCGCATCGCGCTATACTTGGCCCGTGCCATCTCTTCCGGAGCGCGGTCGATATAGTCGGTCAGCACGTTGTCGAGGAAGCGCATGACGTCCTCGATGAACTGCTTGTCGCCGTTCCACTCGTCCCACGTTTCGAGGTTGAGCGAGGAGAGGCAGCAAACCGCGGTACGGTCGGCGCCGAGGTGGTCCTTGCCGGTCGGAAGGGTGATTTCCGAGCACAGGTTCGAGGTTGACACCTTGAGCCCGAGGTCGCGGTGGTGCTTCGGCATCGACCGGTTCACCTGGTCGATGAAGATGATGTACGGCTCGCCCGTCGCGAGGCGCGTCTCGACCAGCTTCTGGAACAGCGAGCGGGCGTCGACCTTGCCGCGTTCCGACTGGTCCTTGGGGCTGCGCAGGGTGAACTCGCCACCCTCGCGAACGCATTCCATGAATTCGTCGGTGATCAGCACGCCGTGGTGGAGGTTCAATGCCTTGCGGTTGAAATCGCCCGACGGCTTCCGGATCTCGAGGAATTCCTCGATCTCGGGGTGCGAGACGTCGAGGTAGCAGGCGGCCGAACCGCGGCGCAGCGAGCCCTGGCTGATCGCGAGGGTCAGCGAGTCCATGACGCGCACGAACGGAATGATGCCGCTGGTCTTGCCGTTGAGGCCGACCGGCTCGCCGATCCCGCGGACGTTGCCCCAGTAGGTGCCAATGCCGCCGCCCTTGGAGGCGAGCCAGACGTTCTCGTTCCAGGTGTCGACGATGCCGTTCAGGCTGTCGGACACGCTGTTGAGGTAGCAGCTGATCGGCAGGCCGCGGCCGGTGCCGCCGTTGGACAGGACGGGCGTCGCCGGCATGAACCACAAGCGCGAGATATAGTCGTACACGCGCTGGGCATGCGCCTCGTCGTCGGCATAGGCCGAGGCGACGCGGGCGAACAGGTCCTGGTAGCCTTCGCCGGGAAGGAGATAGCGGTCGTTCAGCGTTTCCTTGCCGAAGTCGGTGAGGAGCGCGTCACGCGACGTGTCGGTGGTCACCGAGAAGCGGCGCGCGTCGACCGTCTTGCTGTCCTTCTTCGCCATTGCCGGCGCAGTGGTGGTGTCGGCGCTGCCGACCTCGCTGCTGCTCGAGAAGTCCATGCTAATTCCTCCTAGCGGTCCGAATCGACCGCGCCGTGTTCCCGTTCCGTTCACGGACGAGGGATGCGCCCATCGACCGCGATTCGCTAGGGTCTTGGGGTGGGTCGGAGCGCTTGTCCCCGCTATCCACAGGGACGACTTCTCCCCTCACCGGGAAGATAGTTATCCCCAGCGTCAACCACAAGTTTGTGCGTCGAAACCCCAAGTCCGCTACAACATCTTGTGCTTTGACCCGGGCCGGGGCGCAAGCCGGAAAATGCGAAGCGACGTTAATTTGCGGTGGATAATGTGGCTGTGACGACGCAGTTGCGCAGCGCCGATCGTCGCCCTCCGCGGGCGCGGGCGACCGGGCGCTGAATGGCGGCAGCAAGAGGCGCTGTTGATCCCACTGGCCTTTGGTCCATGGCAGCCCGACACCTTGAAAAAGGCGGATTGCCGCCGTATCTGGCGCCCGCGGACCGGGCCCCTCTGGCGCCCCCTGCATGCCCCCAGCGGCTGCAGGAGCGTGATGTCGGACCGCACGCATCGGAGCTTTCCGATCGCTTGCAGGCCCGGCGCGACTTTTCCCGTTCCCTGAGGTCTGTCCTGCGTTCGAGGGCTCCGTTCGGCTTTGCGATGTCGTTCAGAGGAGTGTCGAACCATGGCTGACCTGCCGACCAAGGCCGTGACATCGTCGAGACACGATGCCGCGTCCGCCGTGTCATCAGCCTGCAATATTGATGTCACAATGGCGCTGGCGAGGGCGCCGGCCGGGCGACCCGAATGCCAGGGATATGCGCACCATGATGACCCGTTTGCTTGGAGCGGCGCTTGCCGTCAGCCTGTCGAGCCCGGCGCTTGCCGAGGACAATTATCTCGAGGGCTGGTTCGAGGGCACCATCTCCAAGGAGTTCGAGAGCGGGACGTTTGTGCAGTTCCAGACCCAGCAACGGGCGCGCGGCAGCAGCAATCCGACCGGGGACAACCAGACCTATCGCCTGTGGGTGGGACAGGAGTTCGGCTCCGTGAAGGCGAGCGTCGGCCTGCACCGCAGCAAGGAAGGCGCCACCAAGGAGACCCGGCTGATCCAGCAGGCGAGTTACGACGTCGGCTCGTTCGGGCTCAAGGGCCGCACGCGGCTCGAGCAGCGCTTCATCGACGACGCCGACAAGACCGGGTGGCGGGTTCGCCAGCGGCTCGGCTACGCGATTCCGCTGACGGAGGAAAAAGGCGGGTGGAAGCTCGCCGGCAGCGCCGAGGGCTTCCTGACGTTGCGCTCGACCAGCCGCGGCGGGGACACCGGGATCACCGGCCTGCGCACCTTTGTCGGGTTCGAGCGGAGCCTCGGCCAGGTCGACCTGGGAGTGGGCTACACCCGCCAGCAGAGCATCCGCAAGAATGCGCCCGACCGGGTCGGCCACGCACCCACCTTGAACCTAACCCTCAACCTTTGAGCCGCCCCGATGGCGCGGCTCGCGCGCTTTAGGAGCCGCCCACCATGGAATTCCTGTTCACCGTCTGGCTCGGGACCCCCGTGTGGTTCTGGCTGGCGTTCGTCGGCATCGTCGCCGGCCTGACCGCCTTCGACCTCGGCTTCCTCCACAAGGAGGACAAGGAGATGGGGATCGGCGAGAGCCTGAAGCTCTCCGCCTTCTACATCTCGATCGCGCTGGCGTTCGGCATCTGGGTCTATTTCCAGAAGACCGCGGCGCTGGGCGAGGCGGCGGGGACCGAGCTGACGGTCGCCTATTACACCGCCTTCTTCATCGAAAAGGCGCTGTCGATCGACAATGTCTTCGTGATCAGCCTGATCTTCACCTATTTCGCGATTCCGGCGAAATACCAGTACCGCGCGCTGCTGTGGGGCATCATCGGCGTGATCGTGCTGCGCGGGATCATGATCGGCGTCGGTGCGGCGGTGGTCCAGCAATACGCCTGGGTGCTGTACTTCTTCGCCGCCTTCCTGGTGTTCACCGGAATCAAGATGCTGTTCGCCGGTGACAAGCCGATGGACATCGAGCATAATCCGGTGATCCGCTGGATCAGCCGCCACATGCGGGTGACCAAGGAGCTGCACGACGAGAAGTTCTTCGTCGAGGTCGCCGACGACAAGACCGGCAAGATGGTGCGGGCGGCGACGCCGCTGTTCCTGGCGCTGGTCGTCATCAACCTCGCGGACCTGGTGTTCGCGGTCGACAGCGTGCCGGCGGTATTCGCGATCACCACCGACACCTTCATCGTCTACACCAGCAACATCATGGCGATCCTCGGCCTACGCGCGCTCTACTTCGCGCTGGCGGCGATGGTGCACCGCTTCCATTATCTGAAATATGCGCTGGCGCTGGTGCTGGTGTTCATCGGCGCCAAGATCTTCATCGCCGACTTCCTGCTCGGCGGCGACAAGTTCCCGCCGCTGCTGAGCCTCGGCGTGACCGCGGGTCTGATCGCCGGCGGCGTGGTCTATTCGCTGGTCAAGACCAAGGGCGCCGAGGAGCCGCAGTGGCCCGCCGGGGAGGGGCCGGATGCGCCCCGCCGCCACCTCGACGAGCTGACCGACGGCAAGGCGCTGTAGGCCGACGAAAAAGGGCCGCTGCGCGAACAGCGGCCCTTTGGTCGGGACAATTGCCCGGGTGCTTACGCCTTGGGCGCGCCGCCCGCCGCCGGCTCGGCGGTGCACTGGTCGGCGACCTTGCGGGCGGTGACCTCCTGGACCAGCTTGTAGTCGCCCGGGCCGGGAAAGCTGCTGCTGGCATTGACGGTGCCGGTGAAGCCCTCGGCGTCATACTTGCCATCGACCATGGTCATGACCTGGCCTTGCCCCTTGCGGTTGCAGTCGAGCGTCAGGTTCATTCGGCCGCTGCGGATATAGGGGTTCTGGACCTGGCAGGTGTCGCCCTTGGCCGCGAGCAGCTCCGCCGCAGGGAGCCCGTCGGCGCCGACGCAGCCGCGGGTCGTGATCACGTCGCCGACCTTGGCGAAGGTCGGAAGCGGCGTCTTGTCGGCCGAGACCAGCGACTTGACGGTGGCGGTGACCTCATAGGTGCCGGGGACCAGGGTCGCGGGCGGCGCGGCCTTGGCCGCTTCCTTGGGCGCTTCCTGGCTGCAGGCCGCAAGCAGGACGGTGCCGAGCAGCACGATGTGTCGCATGAACTTCAAACTCCCCCGAAATGAGACGTCCAGCTTAGCCGCACGGGGGCAGGACGCAACCGAGCGAGGAACAAGCCCGGTCAACAAGAGTCTGGCAATGACCGGTAAAAACGGTATCCCGCCGAAACCATCTTTCTCTGCGAGTCAGCGTGAACGACGATATCCGGCAGACCAAGGCTGATCCGAGCGCGGCGACCGACGTGGAAGGCAACGGCCAGAGCCGCGGCAGGCCCGCAGCCGGAGATCTCGACCGACCCGGCAGCGACGAGACCTTCGGCAGCAGCTCCGGCCTGAATCACTGGCGCGAAAGCGTCATCAGTCATCCCGGCCTGAACGAACGCGGCAACGTGTTCTTCGCCGCGATCGAGATGACGCGGATGCCGATGATCCTGACCGACCCCAATCTCGACGATAATCCGATCGTCTTCGCCAACAAGGCGTTCCTCGACCTCACCGGCTATGAGGAAAGCGAGATCCTCGGCCGCAACTGCCGCTTCCTGCAGGGTGCCAACACCGATCGCGAGGCGGTCGCGGCATTGCGCGATACGGTCAACACCGGTGGCTCGATCGCGCTCGAAATCCTCAACTACAAGCGCGACGGCACCCCGTTCTGGAACGCGGTGTTCATCGGCCCGGTGTTCGACCAGCAGGGCAAGCTGGCCTACCAATTCGCCAGCCAATTGGACGTCACCCGCCGCCGCAATTCGGAGCAGAGCTTCCGCCAGGCGCAGAAGATGGAATCGATCGGCCAGCTGACCGCCGGCCTGGCGCACGACTTCAACAACCTGCTGCAGGTTGTGAACGGCAATCTCGAACTGCTGTCGTCGAATGTCGATGGCGACCGGGCCAAGCGCTACATCGACAATGCCCGCTCGGCCGCCGATCGCGGGGCCAAGCTGACCCGCCAGCTGCTGGCCTTCGCGCGCAAGACCCGGCTGACGCCCAAGCCGACCGATCTCAGCCACCTCGTGTCGAGCTTCGTCGATGTGATCGAAAGCTCGCTCGGCACCCAGGTGCAGTTGCAGCTCAACCTGCGCCGGCGCCTGCCGCGCGTGATGGTCGATGCCGAGCAGCTGGAAATGGCGCTGCTCAACGTGCTGATGAACGCGCGCGACGCGATGCCGGCAGGCGGCCTGGTCACGCTGTCGACCAGCGCGGTCCATCTCAATGGCGATTCCGCCGCGCGTCAGTTGCCCGAGGGCGACTATGTCGCACTTGAAGTGCGCGATGAGGGCACCGGCATGACGCCCGAGGTGATCGAGCGCGCGACCGAGCCGTTCTTCACCACCAAGACCCAAGGCAGGGGCACCGGGCTCGGCCTCGCCATGGCCTCGGGCTTCGTCCAGCAATCGCGTGGCCGGCTCGAGATCGAGAGCAAGCCGGGCGAAGGCGCCACGTTGCGCTTCTTGTTCCCGGTCACTCGCGACGTCGAGGAAGAGGATGCCGAACGCGTACCCGACCGCCACGTGGCGATGCCGGAAAGCCGGACGAGCAAGGCCGAGCATGTGCTGGTGGTCGAGGACAGCGCCGAAGTGCTGGAACTGGCGGTCGAGATCCTCGGCAGCGCGGGATATCGCGTAACCACCGCCGAAAGCGGCGAGATCGCGCTTCGCCTGTTCGAGAAGGTCGAGCCGGGCACGTTCGACCTGCTGTTCACCGACCTCGTCATGCCGGGCGGGATCAACGGGTTGCTGCTGGCCGACAAGGTCCGCGAGCATGATCCCGACATCGGCATCCTGCTGACCACCGGCTACAATGAGGAACTGGTGATCGCCGGCCCCGAGCGGCCGCACAAGGACGTGCTGGGCAAGCCCTATCGCCGGTCCGAACTGCTAGACCGGGTGCGCCAGGCGCTCAACAACCGCGCGCACCAGGCCGATGCCCGGCGGCACACGTCGGAATATGGGGCCGCCGAGGCCTAGGGCTTTCGCCGGCGCCGGGTCGGCGCGTGAAAGTCGGCCGGCTTGCCGGCGACCCAGGCGAGGAAGCGGGCCAGTTCGGGATTGCGGGCGAGCGCGGCGGGATCGTCGCCCGCTTTCTCAAGCTCCTTGTTGGAAAAGGTCGCGTGCAGCGCGCGGTGGCAGATCAGGTGGACCGCCCGCGTTTCCCGCCCGCCGCGCGACTTGGGGACAGGATGGTGCTGTTCGACGCGCCGGCCGAGCGGACGAGCGCAGAGCCAGCAGGACGGCTCCTCCATTCCTAGGCGCAGGCCTCTCCGTCGCTCTCCCAGGCCTTGCGCACCATCGCTTCCAGGACGGCGCCGTCCACGTCGGCCAGCTTGGTCACGTAAAGGCAGCCCTTGCCCGCCTTGTGCTTGCCGAGGCGCGCGAGGTCGTCGGCATAGCCGTCGTAATAGTGGAGATAGAAGACGAGATTGGCCTTGCGCGGCGAGAAGGCGATCCGCGGCATGTCGCCCTCGTGACCGCTGTCATAGCGGTAATGGCGGCTGCCAAAGCCGATGATTGAGGGCCCCCACAAGGTCGCGGGTTCGCCCGAGATGCGCTCGAACAAGGCGCGCAGGGCATGGCCGTCGGCGCGCCGCGTGGGGTGCTCGACCGCATCGAGGAAGGCGGTGACGTCGGCGCCGGTCGGCTTGGTCTTGTTCTCGGCCATCGGCGTCTCAGCGTGCCGAGGGCGCGATGCGCCAGGTGCCGGGCGGGGTGTTGTTTAGCTCCCGGCTGGCGCGCCTTTGCCCAGCGCCGGCTCGGTGGAGGGCGGGAAGCGATAGCGACGTCAGCAGGTAGCCGAGGATGCAACTTGCGCCATAGCCGACCAGCGGGGTCGGATAATTGTGGAGCAGGGCGGCGAGGACGAGCGTGGCCCATAAAGCGGTGAAGGTGGCGGCCTCGACTGCCAAGCCGCGGCGCCGCAGGACGGCGGCGGGCACGAGCAGCAGCAGGGTGCCGGTCCATACCGCGAGGGCGGCGAGCGGCTGGGCGGCGAAGGAGGTCCACAGGATCTGGTCGACGTGGGCGACCGCCGGGAGATCGTCCGGCCGGATCACCGTCACCGCGAACGCGAGCAACGGGGTGGCAGCGGCGGCCCAGGCTACGGGGGTGCGGCGGAAGGCGGCGTCGAGCAAGGTCACGGCCACGGTGGCGGCGGCGAGCGAACGGTCTGGTTGCAGCGCGACCGCCAGCGCGGCGAGCGCCACGGCGAGGCTGCTCCAGCGGTCAGGCCGGGCGACGTGGGCGAGCAGCAGGGCGGGGAGGAGGATCAGGCTCGGCTGGAGCGACAGGCCGCCGACCACGATCCAGCGCGTCGCGCCTTCGGCCGATACTCCGAACAGCGCGGTGGCGAGCAGCGCCGCGGCCGCGCCGAGCAGCAGCAGGGGCCGCGCGGAGGGGACGGGGAGCAGCCGGGCGATCGCGAGAAGGGCGATACCCGCTCCCAGCGCCACGAGGTTGATCAGCAACAGTCGAGGCGGCGCACCGGTCAGGCCGAGGAACAGCAGGCCGCACAGCACCGCCGTTGCTCCGGCCAGCGCGATCACGTTGTTCGACAGCCAGCCCTTGCTCATGGAATCGAGTCTCCCTCGCGGCGCAGCTTTGCACCGCCGCGCGCGTCCGACAATCGGGTCGCGGTCGATTGCGACCGGCGCACGCAGCCCCCATATGTTCTCCCATGGAAATCAAGATCCGCACGACCCTCGCCGAGCCTGAAACCGGCGCCGAGTTCGTGCCTCACCGGCCGGCGCGGCCGGACAAGGCGGAAGGCGGTCGGCCCTTCAAGCTCACCAGCGAGTACGAGCCCGCCGGCGACCAGCCCACCGCGATCCGCGAGCTGGTCGAGGGCATCCGCGAAGGCCAGGAGAACAGCCAGGTGCTATTGGGCGTCACCGGCTCGGGCAAGACCTACACCATGGCGCAGATCATCCAGCACACTCAACGCCCGGCGCTGGTGCTGGCGCCCAACAAGATCCTCGCGGCGCAGCTCTATGGCGAGTTCAAGAGCTTCTTCCCCGAGAATGCGGTCGAATATTTCGTCAGCTACTACGATTACTACCAGCCCGAAGCCTATGTCCCGCGGTCCGACACCTACATCGAGAAGGAAAGCTCGGTGAACGAGGCGATCGACCGGATGCGGCATAGCGCCACCCGCTCGCTGCTGGAGCGCGACGACGTCATCATCGTCGCTTCAGTGAGTTGCCTGTACGGCATCGGCTCGGTCGAGACTTATTCGGCGATGACCTTTTCCTTGAAGAAGGGCGAACTGGTCGACCAGCGCGAAACAATCCGCAAGCTGGTCGCGCTGCAGTACAAGCGCAACGACGCCGCCTTCGCGCGCGGCAATTTCCGGGTGCGGGGCGACAGCCTCGAGGTCTTTCCGTCGCACTATGAGGACAGCGCGTGGCGCATCTCCTTCTTCGGCGACGAGATCGAGGACATCGTCGAGTTCGATCCGCTGACCGGCAAGAAGGTCGGCAGCCTGCCGTCGATCAAGATCTACGCCAACAGCCACTATGTGACTCCCGGGCCGACCATGAAGCAGGCCGCGGGCGCGATCCGGCACGAGCTGGAGGAGCGGCTCAAGGAGCTGAACGCCGAAGGACGTTATCTCGAGGCGCAGCGGCTGGAGCAGCGCACCAACTTCGACCTCGAGATGATCGCGGCGACCGGAAGCTGCGCGGGGATCGAGAATTACAGCCGCTTCCTCACCGGACGCCTGCCGGGCGAACCGCCGCCGACCTTGTTCGAATATCTGCCCGACAATGCGCTGCTTTTCGTCGACGAGAGTCACCAGACGGTGCCGCAGATCGGCGCGATGGCGCGGGGCGACCACCGGCGGAAGATCACGCTGGCCGAATATGGCTTCCGCCTGCCGAGCTGCATCGACAACCGGCCGCTGCGCTTCAACGAGTGGGACGCGATGCGCCCGCAGTCGGTGTTCGTGAGCGCGACTCCGGGCCCGTGGGAAATGACCGAAACCGGCGGCGTGTTCAGCGAGCAGGTGATCCGCCCGACCGGGCTGATCGACCCGCCGGTGGAGATCAAGCCGGTCGAGGACCAGGTCGACGATCTGGTCAACGAAGCGCGCAAGACCGCCAAGAACGGCTATCGCACCCTCGTCACCACGCTGACCAAGCGGATGGCCGAGGACCTGACCGAATATCTGCACGAAGCGGGATTGAAGGTCCGCTACATGCACTCGGACGTCGAGACGCTGGAGCGCATCGAGCTGATCCGCGACCTGCGGCTGGGCGTCTATGACGTGCTGGTCGGCATCAACCTGCTGCGCGAGGGCCTCGACATCCCCGAATGCGGGCTGGTCGCGATCCTCGACGCCGACAAGGAAGGCTTCCTGCGCTCCGAAACGTCGCTGATCCAGACCATCGGCCGCGCCGCGCGTAACGTCGACGGGCGGGTGATCCTGTACGCCGACAGCATCACCGGCAGCATGGAGCGCGCACTCAACGAGACCAACCGGCGGCGCGAGCGGCAGGAGGCCTACAACCTCGAGCACGGCATCACCCCGGCGACTATCAAGCGCGACATCAGCGACATCATCGCCCACGTCTCGACCCGCGACGGGGTGGTGGTGGACACCGGCGACCCCGACATGCCGCACCTCGTCGGGCACAATCTGCGGGCCTACATCAGCGATCTGGAATCGCGGATGCGCAAGGCGGCGGCCGACCTCGAGTTCGAGGAAGCGGGCCGGCTGCGCGACGAGATCCGCAAGCTGGAGGAGGACGAACTCGGCATTCCCGACCACCAGCGCGCCGCGCCGCGGGTGGGGCATTCGACCGAGGGCAAACCTGGAACCCGCAAGACACGGTTCGGCAAGCAACAGCAGGTCAGGATGAACAAGCGCGCCCGGCGCTGATTGCGCTGGCGGCTGGGCGGTCTAAGCTCCCCTCGCTCGGGGGAGACGGTTCATGCGTAAACAACTGGCTGCGGCCATATTGCTGCTGGCGTCCGCGTGCGGCGGCGGTGGCGGCGGCGGCGGTGGCGGGGATGGCGCGGTGCAGCTCCCGCCCAATCGCAGCCCAATCTTTACCAGCGGCGGGTTCAGCGTCGCCGAGAATGTCGCGGCCGCGGCGACGCTCAGCGCCAGCGATGCCGATGGCGACCCTCTGACCTTCAGCATCGGCGGCGGGGCCGATGCCGCCCTCTTCACCGTCAGCGGAACGCAGCTGCAATTCCGCGCGCAGCCCAATTTCGAAGCGCCCGGCGATGCCAATGGCGACAATGTCTACGAGGTCACGATCGCGGTCAGCGACGGCAAGGCGAGCGTGTCGGTGCCAGTGTCGATCACGGTGACCAACGACCGCGAAGGCGTGGCCGTTCGCCGGGTCGCCAGCATCGGCGAAGCGTGGACGGGCGGGGCCAGCCTCGACAATGGCAGCGTGCTGCTGCTGACCGCGCAGGCCGTCCAGCGCTTCGACCTAGCGGCCGAGACGCGCAGCCAATATGCGGTGTGGGATCCCTCGGACCCCGCGCGGGGTCGCTTCCTGTCGGTCGCAAGCGCCCGCATCGCCTTCAACGGCCAGGTGCTGGTCACGGCGCGGCTGGCGAACGGCTACGCCGGCCTGTGGGTGCTGACGCCCGCGACCAGCGGGCCGTTCAATAGCTATTGGAGCCAGCCGCTGCTGGGCCTGCAATATGATCCGCAGGCCGAGGACATCGGGGTGCAGGTGGGAATCTGCGCCAACGGCAACAATTGCCTCACCTTCGGAAGCGTCGGCAAACCGGCGGGAGCGACCAGCGACCGTTATGGCAGCCTGCTGGAATTGCCGTTCAACGCCGATCCCTATGCCGGGGCCAGCGTGGCCTTGTTCGGCACGCCGATCCTTCGGGCGAGCGGCCTGCGCCTGCCGATGGCGCTGACCGGGCGACCCGAACCCGGGGATTCGACCAACTTCCTGATCCTTGACCAGGGAGCCACCCGGTTCGACGAGATCAATCGCTATCGCCTGCCGGAAACGGTCGACTTCGGCTGGCCCGCGCGCGAGGGGACCGAAGTGCTCGGGCCCGGCGCGGGACCGTTCACCGACCCCGAACTGGTGATCGCGCGCGGGTCGGGGGCCAAGCAATCGGCCGGGGCGACCGCGATGGCCAATTACAACGGGTCGGTCTCGTCGCTGAACGCGCGGACCCTGGTCGCCGGGCGCGACGGGCGGATCTATGCGGTGAACAATGCCGCGCTCGCCAATAATGCGGTCGACGGAGCTGGGGCGTATGAAGACCGGACGCTCGACTTCCGGCCCGACGTCGGCAGCATCGACCATGTGGTGGCGATCATCAGCACAGCCACCAAGACCCTGATCCTCGACCGCGACGGCGACCTGTTCGTCCTGAATTAGGCGGCGACCCGGGTCAGCTTGGCCAGCGGCAGCGCGACCCCGCCGATGCCGGCCCACAATTCGCCCTCGCGGCTGACCACTTCCTGCACCTTGCCCACGCTGGTGAGGTTGGCCGGGATGGTCGACCCGTCGGCGGCCTTGGCGGTCAGGCGAAGGACGTAAGTGCCTTCCTTGGCCTTGCCGCCGGCCGCCAGCGCGCCGTCCCAAGTGAAGGTGCCGCTGCTGTCCGCGGTCACCTGCGCGCGGGCAACGACCTGGCCTGCGCTGTCGAGGACTTCGGCCTCGAGCGTCGTCGGCTTGGCACCGAAGGTCCAGCGCCACTCGGCGGGATTATCGTCGCTGAAGCCCGATACCGAACTGTCGAATTCGGCGGTCTTGCCGATCAGCTGGCCGGCGCTGGTCAGGTCGTCGGACGACAGTTTATCGAGCATGTTGCGCAGCACGCCGGTCTGCTGGATCGACTGTTCGACCTGCGAATATTGCACCAGCTGCTGGGCACCAGCAAGCTCAGCGATGTCGTCGAGGCTTCGGTCGGTAACCTGGTCGACGCCGACCTCGCGAAGGAAAGCGCCAAGCTGCAGGCCCTCCAGGTCAAGCAGCAGCTGGGTGTCCAGGCGCTGTCGATCGCCAACCAGGCGCCGCAGGCGATCATGTCGCTGTTCCGTTAATCCGGAAACAGGAGGACGGCCGGCTTCCCCCCGGAGGCCGGCAGGCGAGGGCCGGGGTGATCGACGTGTCGCCCCGGCCCTTTGCACTTTTCCCCCCAGTGCCGGTAGCGGCGGGAAGAATGACCCATGCGAGTACGCGAGATACTTCACCGGGACGGGGCGCGGCTGCGGGTCAGCCTGGCGGCGCCGGAATCCGGCGGCGGGCCGACCATCCGCTTGTCCGATCCCGAAGGACTGACCCCGGACATCGTCCTGCTCGACCTCTACGCCGCCGACCTGCTGGCCGGGTTCCTGATGAGCGCGCGGATGTCGGCGGTCGGCGAGCTGGCCGACGAACGCTGCAACGGCGATTATCCGCTGACGCTACGGCTCTGCGCACCGGACGGCGAGGAACGGGTCGAGGTCGACCAGCCGGGCGCCCGACTGCTGCTGCCCCGGACCCTGTGGGACCGGCTCTATACCGAGCTCCAGCTGGCGCTGGCGCATGGCCGCCACCTGCGCGAGGCGGCGCCGGCGATCGGCCTTGCGCCCTATGAAGCACGGCGGCTGCTGCATTAAGGCCACGGGGCGCGCCGAAAGCGCGACGGGCACCCGGACTTTGCGCCGGATTGCGAAGCCATGACGCCAGTGGTGCGTTTGCCCAATCAGTCATGCCGATTCCCGACGAGAAAGCCCGGGTCTGGACCCGCCCGGAAGATTATTGGCCGCCGCGTCGTCTCCGCCGCAGCGGAAGGACGTCGATCAGCCGTTTCCGCCCGCCGGCCGAGCCCGAACGCGAAGCGCGGCCGCTACTCGACATCATCCCTTATGCCGCGCTGATGCTCGGGCTGGCGGTGATGGCCGCGGCGATCATCGCCATGGCCTGGCCCGGCCGGACGCCGACGCCGACCGCCGCCACCAGGACCGAGCCGGTCGAGGTCGAGATCGGAACCGCGCCCAAGGGCTGGATCGACCGCGAAGACCCGGCGCCTCGCCGCTGACGCCGCCGTCGGCTAGGGCCATGGCCATGACCCTGCAGTTCCTCGCCCGCCCCGGCGGCCATTCCCTCGCCATCCGCCATCGTCCCGCGACAGGCGGCGGACCCACGATCCTGTTCCTGCCCGGCTACGCGTCCGACATGATGGGATCGAAGGCGCTGGCACTGGACGCGCTGGCGGCGCGCGAGGGGCTCGGGATGCTGCGCTTCGACTATCGCGGAACGGGGGAATCGCAGGGCCGCTTCGCCGATTTCACGCTGGAAGACTGGCTGGACGATGCCCTCGCCGCCGCGGCGCTGGCCGACGGGCCGTTGCTGGTTGTGGGATCGTCGATGGGCGGCTGGCTGATGCTGCATCTTGCCGAGCGACTGGACGACCGGGTCCGGGCGCTGGTCGGGATCGCCGCCGCGCCCGATTTCACCGACTGGGGCTATACAGCCGACGACAAGGCGGAACTGGCC
The DNA here is from genome assembly GCF_011927725.1 of Sphingomonas kaistensis. NCBI lineage: Bacteria > Pseudomonadati > Pseudomonadota > Alphaproteobacteria > Sphingomonadales > Sphingomonadaceae > Sphingomonas > Sphingomonas kaistensis. Next base: position 908,680 of record NZ_JAATJC010000001.1, read on the forward strand.
GAGGCCGGCGAGCTGCGCCGCGACAATCCCTATGGCGGCGAGGCGGAGCTGACGACGCTGGCGCTATGGCAATCGGGCGAGCGGGTGCGGCTGCTCGAGCGGCCGGTGCGTTTCGAGGGTCCGGTGCGATTGCTCCACGGCGACCGCGATGCCGAGGTGCCGGTCGAGATCGCGCTGCGCCTTAGGGATGCGCTGACCTCGGCCGACGTGCAGCTGACGATCGTCAAGGGCGGCACCCACCGCCTGTCCGCCCCGCACGAACTGGCGCTGCTGGAAAGAACGCTGCTGACCTTGGCAGCGGGTGCCTGAGCACCCAAGTTCGGGGCATGAAATTCCTCCACACCATGATCCGGGTCACCGACCCCGACGCCACCATCCGCTTCTTCAACCTGCTCGGGCTCGAGGAGCGCCGGCGGATCGACAATGAAGCGGGTCGCTTCACCCTGATCTTCCTCAGCGTGCCGGGCGATGAGGGCGGCGAGGTCGAGCTGACCCACAATTGGGACCCCGAGGATTATGATGGCGGCCGCAATTTCGGCCATCTCGCCTATGAAGTGGACGACGTGCACGCCACCTGCCAGCGGCTGATGGACGCCGGCGTTACCATCAACCGCCCCCCGCGCGAGGGCCGCATGGCCTTCGTCCGTACCCCCGACAACATCTCGATCGAACTGCTCAACAAGGGCGGCGCGCAGACCCCCGCGGAGCCGTGGGTATCGATGCCCAACACCGGCGTGTGGTGATGCGCGCGGTCGCGGTCCCGGCGCTCAGCGACAATTACATCTGGCTGCTGCACGACGAGGACAGCGGCCATACCGCGGTGGTCGATCCCGGTGACGGCGAGGCGGCGCTGAACGGTGCCGCCGCCCGGGGCTGGACGATCGACCAGGTCCTGATCACCCACTGGCATCCCGACCATACCGCCGGAATCGCCGCGGTGGTCGCGGCGACCGGCGCCAAGGTGTGGGGCCCGGAGGCCGAGCGCGCCAAATTTGCCGGGCTCGACCACGGCCTCGCGGACGGCGACCGGGTGCAGGTCGGCAGCGCCGAGGCCGAGGTGTGGCACGTGCCCGGCCACACGCTGGGCCACATTGCGTATATCCTGCCCGGTCACGCACTGGTCGGCGACACCCTGTTCGCTGGCGGGTGCGGCCGCTTGTTCGAAGGCACGCCCGAGCAGATGCACGCCTCGCTCCAGCGGCTGCGGACCTTGCCCGACGAGACGATCGTCTATCCGGCGCACGAATACACCTTGTCCAATTATCGCTTCCTAGCGGCCGAAGCGCCCGGCGACGCGGCGGTCGCGCGCCGGCTGGCCGAGGTCGCCGCCCTGCGCGAGGCGGGGCAGCCGACGGTCCCGACCAGCATGGCCGAGGAGAAGGCCAGCAACCTGTTCCTGCGCGCGCCCGACGCCGCCGAATTCGCCCGGCTGAGGGCGGCGAAGGACAGCTTTCGTTAAGGGGGGAGAGAGCAGCCTGTTCAGGCGTTCTTCACTCGAACCGACTTGCCGAGGAAAAACTCCCATGCGCCGCATGACCATCGCTTCGCTCACCATCCTGGCTTCGGCCGGTGTGCTTGCTTCCTGTGCCACCACCGGCATGCCGACCCCGCGCTCGCCCGGCGCGCAGGCAGAACTGTCCCGCTGGCTCGACGGACGCGTGCCCGGCCGCCCCCAGTCCTGCCTGCCGACCTATCGCAGCCAGGACATGGTGGTGATCGACGAGAACACCTTGCTGTTCCGCGACGGCAACAACCGCGTCTGGCGGAGCGACCTGCGCGGCCCCTGCAACGGCCTTGGCCGCCCCGGCACCGCGCTGCTGACCAAGCAATATGGCGGCACCGGCCTGTGCAGCGGCGAGATCGCGCAGGTGGTCGACACCAGCCAGGGCTTCACCGTCGGCAGCTGCGCACTGGGCGACTTCGTGCCCTACACCGGGCCGGGCATCCGCCGCTGAGCGCCGGGGCCCTTCCTGTCGGGGGAGGGGCAGCCGCCGGCTATTTGCCGTAAAGCGCGTCCAGCCGATCGCCATAGGCCTGCTTCAGGACATGGCGGCGGATCTTCAGGCTTGGGGTCATCTGCTCGTTGTCGACGCTGAACGGCTCGTCGGCGAGGGCGAAGCGGCGGACCTTTTCGATCACGCTCAGCTCCGCATTGACCCGGTCGACCGCCTTCTGGAGCTTGGCCCGGACCGCGGCTTCGTCGCCCTTCACGTCGGGTTCGGGCACCAGCAGCGCGACGAGGTGCGGGCGGCGGTCGCCATAGACCATCGCCTGCGCGATCTCGGGCTGGAGCGTCAGCATACCCTCGACCCGCTGGGGCGAGACGTTGTCGCCCTTGTCGTTGACGATGAGGTCCTTCTTGCGGTCGGTGATGACGATCCGCCCGGCATCGTCGAAATGGCCGACGTCGCCGGTGTGGAGCCAGCCGTCCTTGAGGACCCGTGCGGTTTCCTCGTCGTTGTTCCAGTAGCCGTGCATCACCAGCTCGCCGCGGACCAGCAATTCGCCATCCTCGGCGAAGCGGACCTCGGTGTTGAGCAGCGGCGGGCCGACGGTGTCCATGCGGATGCCGTTCCTGGGCCGATTGCAGCTGATCACCGGCCCGGCCTCGGTCTGGCCATAGCCCTGCAGCATGGTCAGCCCCAGGGAGTGGAAGAATAGCCCGACATCGGGGTTGAGCGGCGCGCCGCCCGACACCATCGCCTTGATCCGGCCGCCGAACTTCTGGCTTACCTTGCGCTTTAGCAGCAGCTTGACTGCGAGGTCGGCCGGCCAGTCCTTGAGCGGGATCGAACCCGTCTCGTAGCGCTCTCTGCCGATCGCAAGCGCGCGGCCGAGCAGTTTCTCGCCGATCCCGCCCTGCTTCTCGATGGTCTTGAGCATCCGCTGGCGGAGCATCTCGAACAGGCGCGGCACCACCACCATCAGGGTCGGGCGCACTTCCTCGATATTGGCGGCGAGCTTTTCGAGGCTTTCGGCAAAGTAGATCTGCGCGCCCAATGCGATCGGGAACATCTGCCCGCCGCTATGCTCGTAGGCGTGGCTTGCGGGAAGGAACGACAGGAACACTTCGTCGTCCCAGCCGAAGTCGTTGGCGATGACGTCGATACAGGCGGCTGTGTTGTGGAGGATCGCGCCGTGATGCTGGCGCACCCCGCGCGGGGCGCCGCCGGTGCCGCTGGTGTAGATGATGCAGGCAAGGTCGTCGCGCGCGATCCCCGCGACGCGGCTGCGTACCGCCTCCAGCTCCCCGCCGCCCGCGACCAGCTCCGACCAGACATGGAAACGGGCTTCGCTGACCGACTGGCCGGTGCGGATGTCCTCGATCCCGATCACGTCGTGGCAATCGGACGAGAACAGCACCGCCGGGATCAGCGCCTTGGCCAGCTTCTGGGTCGAGACGATCACCGCGCGGGCGCCCGAGTTGGTCAGGATGTGGGTGTGATCGCGGCTGGTGTTGGTGGTGTAGGTCGGCACCGTGATGCATCCGGCGGCCATGATCGCGAGGTCCGCGATCAGCCATTCGGGGCGGTTTTCGCTGACCAGCATGACCCGGTCGCCCGGTTTGCAGCCGAGGCGGATCAGGCTTTCGGACAGCGCCGCCACCTGGCGCGCGGCCTCGTTATAGCTGGTCGAATGCCACGTGCCGTCGCGCTTGGCCCAAAGGAACGGCCCGTCGCCGCGCTGGGCCACGCGGTCGAGGAACATCGCCACTAGGTTCGGGAAATGTTCTAGGCTCTTGCCTTTGCGCACGACCGCTTGCCTCCTCCGCACGTGTCTCCGCCTGCGCCTCTAGAACAGTGCGGGGCGGCGCGCAAAAGGGGCGAAGGGAGGGCGCGGCGGCGCAGGTGTCTTCCTGTTCAGAACCCCGCTGCAAGGGTCAGTGCCGGACCGCTTCTCGGTTCGGCCTTGCCGGTCAGGCGGAAGCGATAATCGACATGGGCCCGCAACCCGGGACGAAGCTGGTAACTGAGCCGCGGTCCGGCATCGAACCGGCTGAGGCCGGGCTGGATGCCGCCCCACATCCCGCCGCCGAACGCGAACCGGCGCATGAAGGGATAGGTGGCGGTCAGCGCCCCATCGGCGAACAGGTCGCGGCGGTTGGCGCCGACCACCCCGGCCTGGCCATAGCCGTCGAGCACCAGGCCATAGGGCAGCGGCTGTTCGTACAGCCCGCCTTCGGCCAGCAGCGCAAAGGCGTCGCGCCCGCCGCCGAGCGCCGCGCCGAGCCGCTGGCGGCGTTCGGCCAGCAGCCGCACCGGAAGCGCCTTGAGCGGTTGCCAGCTGACCCCGACCGCCCCCTCGCCGCCGACCATCTGCTGGTTCTTGACGCTGCGCCCCCCAGGCATCAGCGCGGTCGAGGCGCGCAGGTGGATGCCGACGGTGGACAAGGGCCGCCAGCTGATCCGCATCCCGGCCTGGCTCCCGCCAAGCGAGCCGGCCGGGGCAAGTCCGGGGTTGAGCGCGCCGTTGGTGTCGTCGAGCCGGTAGGTGCCTTCGCGGGGGCGAAGCAGCGCCCAGCCGTCGACCGACCAGCGATCGGGCCGTGCCGCCTCGAGCGGGGTGCGCGACCGGCGCGCGCCCTTCTCCCAGCGCGGCGTGACCTGCATCGCGCTGCCGAGCGAGGAGGGGCCGGACGAACCGATCGTCGGCCACTGGTCGAGCGGCGCCACCGCACTGCCATAGCCTTCGCCGCCGCCGCCGCCGCCATCGAAGCTCGCCGCCATCGCCGGCGGTGCCTCTCCCCGGGGCATGGCAGCCGGTGCGTAGGCCGGCGGCGCGGGCATCGGATAGGGCGCCGGATAATAGACGATCCGGCTGGCCCGTGGCGCAGGCTGGGCGGCCGCCATCATCGGATAGGGCATCGCCGCCGCCATGTAGGGATAAGGCATCGGCCCGTAGCCTTGCGCATAGGGATTGCCATAAGCGGCAGGCATCGGCGGGTAGGGGGCGGGCGGGTAGAGAGCGGGCGCGTAGGGATCGTACGGCGGCCCGTCCATGTCGGCCGGGACGCCCGGTGGAAGCGTGGCGGCGGCCAGCGCTTCTTGCCCGGGCGACGCTCCTTCGCCGGCCGGCGCGACGGCTTCCAGCGCCAGTGCGCTGCTTGCGGTGCGCAGGCCCACATAGGCGATGATCGCCAGGCCGAGGAAGCGGATCGGCGCGCTCACGACCGCACCGGTTCGGGCGGGAGGAGAGCGTCTTCGGGGAAGTGGTGGTCGGTCTTGTCCCATTGCTTGGGCCCCCCGCCGGCATGCAGGAACAGGGCGCGTCCCGAGGCCAGGATGGCGATGAGGTTGGCGACCGCGATCCGCGGTATCGCCGCCAGCCCCTCCCCGAAGCCATAGACGTGAGTGGTGAAACCGACGCGCATGAACACTCTCCACAAAAGCAGTGCGAAGTTGACCTGAAGCAGGCTCGCCAGCAGCGGCGAGGGCTGGGGCGGAAGCGGTGCACCGAGCTGGTGGGCGAGCCACAATTGCGCCCACAACAGGCCCGAAGCGTAGCCGGCGAGGAGCAGCAGGGCGGCAAACGGCCCGCGCCGGTCGCGCAGCCGGAACCAGCGTTCGCCAAGGCCGCCGCGCCAGCCCAGCCGGTCCCACCCGGCAAAGGCGATGCCGCCCAGCCAGCGCGCCTTCTGCCGCACCGCCGAGCCGAGGTCGTTGGGAAAATAGCCGCGGCTCGCGACCACGCCCGGATCGCCGCGGCTGGCGGGCAGGCGGACGAAGATGGTGCGCTCACCCAGCGCCCCGATCCTCAGGCCCATCTCGTAATCCTCGGTCATCGAGCCGCCGGCGAACGGCTTGCCGTCATGCGCCTTGGCCAGCCGCGCGATGGCCCGGCGCGAAATGGCGCAGCCGACCCCGGCCAGCGGAATGGCCGCGCCGACCGCTTCGCGCACCACCAGTTCCTTGCCGTGGGATTCGGCGAACTCGTCGCAATAATGGCCGGCGATCCACTGGCTCGACCGGTCGGGCAGCGGGACCACCGGCAGCTGCACCACCCCGGCCCGCTCGACCAGGCGGTCGAACAGCTTGAGTTCGAGCGGGTGGACCAGGTCCTCGGCATCGTGGAGCACAACGGCCCGCGCCTGCCGCCCGGTCGCCGCTTCCTGCCGCAGCAGGAAGGCGTAGAGGTGGTTGAGGCAATGCGCCTTGGTGGTCGGGCCGTCGGTCGGCACCTCGACCGCCATCACCCGCGGATCGGCCACCGCCTCGATCGCCAGCCGGGTCGCGGGATCGTTGCGATAACAGCCGACCAGCAGGCTGTAGTCGGGATGGTCGAAATTGCGCAGCGTCGCGCGGAGCATCGCCCCGATCACCGCGGATTCGTCCCACGCCGGGATCAGCACCACCATCCACCCGCTCGGCGCGCCGTCGACCAGGGTCCGCGCGTCGCCGCGGGCATGGCGGCGATAGACGGTGATCGCCCGCCACAGCTTGCGCGCGAAATAGATGAAGTCGACGGCCAGGTCGTCGAGTGAGAACAGCAGAAAGCCGAGCGCCGCGAACAGCGCCAGTTCGGCGGCCAGTTCGGCCATGGCGAGTTGCAGGGTCACTGCGCGCGGCCCTGCAGCCGACGCACGACCTGCCTGCGATAAATGGATTCCACCCGGTCCACACGCCCCCAAGCGCAGGTTTCTCCGAGCACCGGCCTTGTCTCACGCACATGGCCAAGACGCAAGCCGCTTGCGAAACGACTCCCGCCGGGCCATCGCTGGGCAACGAAAAGCTTTGGGGGTGTAAAGACGTGAACCTGCCCACGCTGGTGCCGGAATGGCTGTTCTGGGCCCTGATCGTGCTGCTTGCGCTTGCCGCGCTGCAGGACGCGATGATGCTCAAGATCAGCAATTACATCTGCGGCGCGGTGCTGCTGCTGGGCGTCGCTGGAGCGGTGATCGCCGGTCCGCAGACGGGCCTGTGGGAAAATGGCGTAGCGTTCGTGCTCGCGCTGGCGATCGGCACCTTCCTGTTCGGACGCGGCATCCTTGGCGGTGGGGACGTCAAGCTGTTCGCAGCGACGGTGCTGTGGTTCGACCTCGGCGCGTCGCTCCGCGTGCTGACCTGGACCGCGATCGCCGGAGGCGTGCTGGCGGTGTTGATCATCCTTGCCCGAACCCTGCCGTGGCCCGACGCGATCCGCTCGCGGATGCGGGTGCTGCAGCCCAAGGCCGGAATTCCCTACGGCATCGCAATCGCCGCCGGCGCGATCATCACCAGCCTGCAATTGATGGGGTCGCGCGCCGCGTGAGGCGGTCGGCGGTCCTCGCCGGACTGCTTGCGCTGGCCGTGGCGGCGGAAGGGCAAGCCCAGCGCCTGCTCCACGCCGGCGCCTATTGGGCAGCGGTCGAGCGGCCGGGCGGAGCGTGCGAGGCGCTGTCCCGAAGCGAGCTCGTCTCTCCCCCCGGACGGCCGCAACCGCGCGCCGCCTTCGCCTTCACCCGCGACGGCAAGCGAAAGGGCGAACTGCACCTGCTGTTCGCGCGCCCGGTCCGGCCGGGCGCAGCGGCGGTCCTGAGCGTCGGCAGCGAAAGCTTCCTGCTGGTCACGCGCGGCACCAGCGCCTGGAGCCGCGGCCCGGTGCAGGAGGCCGCGATCATCGCCGCCGTCCGCCGCAGCGCCGAGATGCGGGTCCGCGCGCAAGGGCAGGGCGGGCGGATCAGCGACCGCTATCTCCTCGGCGGGGCCCCCACCGCGATCGACGCCGCGGCGATCGCCTGCGCCTAGGCGCGCCCGGGGTTGCGTCGGTCGGCCGGGCGCCAACAAAGACTCTTACTGGAAAAATCCGCAAAACTCGCTACATGGCCGCTCTCCCATGAGCGCCGATACCAACCTGATGCCGATCCCCGGAGCGGTGGATCCTGTGACCGTCCCTCGCCCTGCGACGGTCAGCGACGACCCGCGGGTCGAGCTGATCGGGCTCAGCCGCGATGCCATCCGCGCTGCGCTGGAAGGCGCCGGGATGGACGCGCGCATGGCGAAGATGCGCTCCAAGCAGCTGTGGCACTGGATCTACAATCGCGGCGTCACCGACTTTGCGCTGATGACCGACATCGCCAAGGCCCAGCAGCCGTGGCTGGCCGAGCGCTTCCGGATCGATCGCCCGGCGGTGGTCGAAGCGCAGGTGTCGTCCGACGGCACCCGCAAGTGGTTGCTCAAGACCCACGACAACCACGAATTCGAGATGGTGTTCATCCCCGACGCGGATCGTGGCACCCTGTGCGTGTCGAGCCAGGTCGGCTGCACCTTGAACTGCCGCTTCTGCCATACCGGCACCATGCGCCTCGTCCGCAACCTCGATATCCACGAGATCGTCGGCCAGGTCATGCTCGCCCGCGATTCGCTGGGCGAATGGCCGAGCCAGCCGGAAGGCCGGATGCTCACCAACATCGTGATGATGGGGATGGGCGAGCCGCTCTACAATTTCGACAATGTGCGCGACGCGCTGAAGATCGTCATGGACGGCGATGGCCTTGGCCTCAGCAAGCGCAGGATCACCCTGTCGACCTCGGGCGTCGTCCCGATGATGGAGAAGTGCGGCGAGGAGATCGGGGTCAACCTCGCCGTCTCGCTGCACGCGGTGACCAAGGAAATCCGCGACGAGATCGTGCCCCTGAACCGCAAGTACGGCATCGAGGAACTGCTGCAGGCCTGCGCCGATTACCCCGGCGCCAACAACGCCCGCCGCATCACCTTCGAATATGTCATGCTGAAGGACAAGAACGACAGCGACGACCATGCCCGCGAGTTGGTCCGGCTGATCCGTCACTATCGCCTGCCGGCCAAGGTCAACTTGATCCCGTTCAATCCGTGGCCCGGCGCGGTCTACGAATGCTCGACGCCCGAGCGGATCCGGTCCTTCTCGAACATCGTGTTCGAAGGCGGGATCAGCGCGCCCGTCCGCACCCCGCGCGGGCGCGACATCGACGCGGCCTGCGGCCAGCTCAAGACGGCGGCGGAGAAGAAGCGGCGTTCGGAGCGGGACGCCGAGCCCGCCTGACGATCAGGTCCGGGCGGGCCGCATGGTGGCCGGTCCGGCCGCCTGCATCCTGCTCTTGAGCTTTTCGGTGGCATGCGCCCCGCAATAAAGCACGCCGTCCATCACTGCCCCGGCGGCATGGTCGCATCCATTCATCGAGCAGGGCGGCAGAATCTTGCGGGTCAATAGAACCTCGTCAGGGCATTCGGCGGGCAGGAAGCCCCCTCTTAGGGGAGAAAACATCCGACTTTGCCGGCTTGGTGCACAGACTGTGCGCCCGGCCCCGATTATGCTATGCAGCGGGCACTAGGATTGGACGAATGATCCGGATTCAGGCGCAGCATCAGGCGGGCGGCGAGAGCCGGCTGGCAGGCATCCAGATGGCGATCCTGACGCTTCGCTGCATGGAGCATTATCGCGAAGTCGCCGGCGATCATGACAGCGCGCTGGTGCTGCTCGCGGTGGTCGCCATCTCGGCCGAGAAATTCACCCGCAGCGAGCTGTCGGAAGAGCTGCGCAGCCTCGAAACGCCGTTTCCGCGCGACCAGTTGGGAAGCTGCAACGTCAGCTCGATCGCCGTCGCCACCGGCTTCAACCGCGAAACCGCGCGGCGCTACGTCAATCGCCTGATCGAGCGCGACGTGCTCCAGCGGGGGCCCGACGGGACGATCCAGTTCACCCCGGGCTATCTCCAGAGTGGCCAGATCGCCGACCTGCTCCAGGCCCAGCTCGACACGCTCGGCCGCTCGGTCAGCGAGTTCCTGCGGATCGGGGCGATGACGATCGTCGAGGACTGACGGGACAGGGCGGAGCCGCCGCCTCCCTTCGCTCGTTCCCCCGCCATGACCAGTCATGCACTTCCGACCCTTGAAGGATTTCGCCGCGACCTTGCCGGGCAGGTCGGCGCCTTCTTCAACGATGCGTCGAGGGGCCAGCAGCCGATCAAGCCCTCCGACGACGCCTTGTGCCCGCCGGGCGGGGTGGCGTGGAAGGTCCATGCCGACCTCGCCGGGATGATGGTTGGCGGGGTCGCTGCCCTTTTGTGGCAGATGCTCCACCCGCAGGCGCTGGCCGGGGTGTGGGACCATTCCGACTTCCGCCGCAACATGCATGGCCGGCTGCGCAACACCGCGCGATTCATCGCGGTCACCACCTACGGCGCGCGCGAGGAGGCGGACGCGGCGATCGAGCGGGTGCGGCGGATCCACGGCTTCGTGACCGGCCAGCTTCCTGACGGCACGCCCTACGACGCCAACGACCCGCGGCTGCTGGCGTTCGTCCACCTCGCCGGCTCGGCCATGTTCCTCGCCGGCTATCGCCGCTTCGCCGACCCGGCCATGCCGCTGGCCGAGCGTGACGCCTATTGGCGCGAGGTGGCGATCATCGGCGAGAAGCTGGGCGCCGACCCGGTACCGCGGAGTGAGGCGGAGGCCGAGGCGCTGGCCCGCGACTTCCTGCCCGAGCTCCGCCCCGACGAGCGCAGCCGCGCGGTGCGCGACATCATCCTCAACGCCGCCCCCGATCGCCTCCGCCTGTTCCCGGTCCAGCGCCTGCTGATGCGCTCCGCCACCGACCTCCTTCCGCGCGAGGTGCGGCGGTTGCACGGCCTGCGCGGATCGGGCCTTGCGATCCCGGCGGTCGGAGCGGCGACCTTCGGGCTCGCTTCGACGTTGCGCTGGGCGCTTGCTCCGCGCAAACTGGAGGCATGAACCTGCTCGAGCGCCTACTTGGCGACCGCATCCGCAACGGCACGCTGACGGTGATCATGCCGGGGGGCGAGCGCTCGACAATCGGCTCGGGCGAGCCGGTGGTGGTGGTCCAGGTCCACGACAAGGCCGCGCTGGTCACCCTGCTGCGCAACCCGCGGCTGGCGTTCGGCGAGCTGTACATGGACGGCCGGCTGACCCTCGAGCAGGGGCAGCTGATGGACCTGCTGACGATCGTGGTCGGTGCCAATCGCTTCGAGGACGGCGGCCACAAGGGCCGGCTCAAGAAGCAGATGGGATTCCTCAAGGGCCTGCTGCCGCGCCGCAACGATGCCGCCGCCTCGCGCCGCAACGTCGCCCATCATTACGACCTCGACGAGAAGCTCTACCGCCTCTTCCTCGATCCCGACCTCCAGTACAGCTGCGCCTATTTCCACGACCCGGCCAACAGCCTCGAACAGGCGCAGGCCGACAAGAAGGCGCACATCGCCGCCAAGCTCGACCTCCGGCCGGGCCAGCGCGTGCTCGACATCGGCTCGGGCTGGGGCGGCATGGCGCTGTACCTCAACCGCGTGGCCGGCGTGGAGGTGCTCGGCGTCACGCTCAGCGAGGAACAGCTGCGGGTTTCGCGCCAGCGCGCCGAGGAGGCGGGCGTCGCCGACCAGGTCCGGTTCGAGCTGATCGACTATCGCGCGGTGAGCGGCCGGTTCGACCGGATCATGTCGGTCGGCATGTTCGAGCATGTCGGCCTCGCCCACTATCGCGAATTCTTCGCCACCTGCCGCAACCTGCTGGCCGACGACGGGGTCATGCTGCTCCACACCATCGGCAAATATGGCAAGTCGGGAAAGCCCGATCCCTTTACCGACAAGTGGATCTTTCCCGGCTACCACGTGCCCAGCCTCAGCCAGATGATGGCGGCCAGCGAGGAGGTGCGGCTGATCGCGACCGACGTCGAAACGCTGCGGCTGCATTACGGCTATACGCTGCGGCACTGGCTTGCCAATTGCCACGCCCACCGGGCCGAGATCGTCGCCTTGTACGACGAGCGCTTCTTCCGGATGTGGGAATTCTACCTCGCGGCCGCTGCGATCGGGTTCGAACAGGGCGCGATGAACAACTTCCAGGTGCAGTATGTGCGCGACCGGCGCGCGTTGCCGATCACCCGCGACTACATGGCCGAGGCCGAGCAGCGTTTCCGCCGCCCGGCCCCCTAGGCCTTAGCGGCGGCGGCCGCGCAGTTCGGCGACCAGGTTGGGCGCCGGGTAGATCTTCTCCAGCGCTTCCTGGACCGCTGCGGTCGACACCACGACGGTGCGGTTGAGCGTTCCGTCGTAGCCGTAATTGCCGCCCAGGCTGTTGATGTTGCCGTCGAACGCGGCGCCGATCACCGTGCCCGCCTTGTCGATCACCGGCGAGCCCGAATTGCCGCCGATGATGTCGTTAGTGGTGACGAAATCATAGGTGACGTTCTTGTCGATCCGCGCCTGGTTGGCGGCGAACGCCGGGGGCAGGTCGAACGGCTCGGCGCCGGTCGCGCGGTCGAAGGTGCCGCCCAGGACGGTGCGGGTCGGGACCGGGGTGCCACGCTCGGTCCAGCCCTGGACCTTGCCGTAGCTGATCCGCAGCGTGAAGGTGGCGTCTGGATAATTGCTGTCGCCATAGGCGGCGAAGCGGGCATCGGCGAGCCGGGCGCGGGCGGCGGTCAGCGGCGCGTCGACCTCGGCGTCATAGCGCTTCTGCAGCGCACGGGCGTTTGGATCGACGCTGCGGGCATAGACGATCATCGGATCGGTCGACGCCGCGATCGCCGCCGCGCCGCCATCGAGCAGCGCCTTGCGCACCGTCGGGTCGGCCAGCTTGGTCCCCGTCACCAGCCGCGCGGCCAGCGCCTCGGGCGACTCGCGGCCGAGCAGAAGCTTGGTCTGCTGGTGATCTGCGCCGAGATATTCGCGGGCCTTGGACAGCGACCATTCCATCTGCAGCTGGTCGAGCCACGGGGTCACCGGGCGTTCGTCGGTGAGGTTCTTCTCGAGCAGCGGCAGGGCCGAATCGGTGAAGCCCGGCAGGCGCTCGCCATTGGGCTTTGCGCGCTCCTCGGCGACCCGCACCAGCGCGAGGGCATAGTTGAACAGATCGCCCTGCGGCAGCGCGAACAGCCGCTCGACATAGATGGCGCGATTGGCCTCGACGGTCTTGGCGATGTCGCCCCACGGGTTGCCGATCGCCGGCTTGCCGGCACTGGCCTGCTTGAGGCTGGCTTCGGCGGCGGCGAGCTTGCCGGTGAAGGCCGGGTCGTTCAGCGCCTTCATCCGGCCGATATAGACCTTGAGGCTGTTCTCGATCCCGCTCAGCGTCTCGGCGCCTTCGCGCTTGCGCTCGGCCGACTGCGCCATCGCGTTGATCAGGCGGCCGCGGAATTCCGAGGTCATGGTGACGATGATCGGAAGCGCTAGTTCGCGCTGGAAGGCGAGCTGCTCACCGGTGAACAGGCGGCTGGTCGAGCCCGGATTGCCGACCACGAAGGTGGCTTCGCCGTCCTGCGGCGCGCGCGGGTTCCACTTGAGGAAGGCGGGCGTCGCGACCGGCTTGCCATTCTCGTAGGCGCGCAGGAAGCTCGCATCCATCGAGTAGCGCGGGAAGTTGAAGTTGTCGGGATCGCCGCCGAACTGCGCGGCCTGCGCTTCGGGCGCCCAGGCGAGGCGGACGTCGCTATACTTGCGGTAGGTGTAGAGCTTGTACTGGCCGCCGCCGTACAGGCTGACGACCTGGCAGCGGGTGGTCGCCTTGTCGGTGCAGCCCTCGGACTCGAGCTTGGCGGTGGCGGCATTGCGCGCCCGCACCGCGTCGGCGCCGGTGGCCGATCCGATCGCCGCCTTGACCGTCTGGGTCACGTCGCGGATCGAGGTCACCACCTCGGCCTGCTGACCGGCGCACTTCTTCTCCTCGGCGGTCGAACGGGCGGTGAAGCCCTTGACCAGGATGTTGTTGTCGGCGGTCGAATTCTCCTCGACGCAGGTCGCGACGCAATGGTGGTTGGTGAGGATCAGCCCGGTGGCCGACACGAAGCTGGCCGAGCAGCCGCCGGTCAGGCGAACCGCCGCAGCGCGGGTCTTGTCGAGCCAGGCTTGGTCGGGCGCCCAGCCATAGGCCGCCTTCATTCGCGCCGCCGGAAACGCATCGAAGGTCCACATCCCCTCGTCCGCGCGGGCGGCCCCCGGAAGCATGAAGGCGAGCGAGGCGCTGACAAAGAGAGCGGACTTGAGACGCATGTTGGCTTGTCCTTGATGGGATGTGATCGTGCACCGGATTAACGCGCCCGCCGAAAAGGAAAAGGGGCCCGGCGATTGCCCGCCGAGCCCCTTCTTCACATCGTGACTGCCGAAGCGGTCAGCCGCGCCGCATGCCCTGGCGCTGCTGGCGCGCCTGCTGCCGCTCCTCGCGGGTGACCCGGCCGTCGCGGTTGAGGTCGACCCGGTCGAAGCGCTGCAGCGCCGCGGTTTCGGCCTCGGCCAGCGAAATGCGCTGGTCGCGATTGGTGTCGGCCATACGCATCATCGCGCCGCCGGCGCGGCCGCGCATCGCCATCCGCTCGCCGCCCCTGCCGCCGCGGCGGCCTTCGGCCCGGCCCTCGCCGCGCAGCGCTTCGGCGCGGGTCCATTCGTCGCGGCTGATCATGTTGTCGCGGTTGGTGTCGATCCGCCCGAACATCTCGGCCCGGCGGGCCGGATCGGCGGCCTGCGCCATCCGCTTGCCACCCATGCGCTGGCGCTTTTCGGCGCGCATCGCCTGGCCTTCGGCCTGGGTGATGTAACCGTCGCGATTGGTATCGACCCGGGCAAACATCGCCCGCGCCCGCTGCACGACTTCGGAACGGGTCTGCACCCCGTCACGCGGCGCGACCGGAGCCTGCGGAGCGACCTGCGCGCCGACGGCAGTGGCGGCAAGCAGCAAGCCCGCGCCCAACAACATCTTCTTCATAAGGCCTCCATTCGCCCTGTTTTGATGTATCCGCAGATAACGGCGGATTGCTGAACCGGGGGTGACAGTTGCCGCGCAAGCTGCGAGGGGCTGAGCATTGCCATGATCCCGCCCGCCGCACCGCCGAACCCACCCGGAATGCCGCGCCCCTGGTGGGAAACGCGCGCCTTCGTGGTGGTCATGGTCCTGCTGTCGGCGGTGCCGTTGCTGTATCCGCCGGTTCCGCCGCTGGTCGACCTGCTCGGCCACATGGGGCGCTACCGGGTCATGCTCGACGGCGACGTGCCGAGCCTGGCCGCGATGTACAGCTTCAAATGGGCGCTGATGGGCAATCTCGGCGTCGACCTCGCGGTCTATCCGCTGGCCAGGCTGATCGGGCTGGAGCCGGCGGTGAAGCTGGTGATCATCCTGATCCCGATGATGACCACCGCGGGCATGCTGTGGGTCGCGCGCGAGGTGCACCACCGCTTGCCCCCGACGGTGATGTTCGCCCTGCCGTTCGTCTACGGCCACCACTTCCTGTTCGGCTTCGTCAATTATGCGCTGAGCGTCGCGCTTGCGATGCTGGCGTTCGGGCTGTGGCTGCGGCTCGGGCGCAAGGGCAAGTACCGGCCTCGCGCCGCGCTGTTCGTGCCGATCAGCATCCTCGTCTGGCTGTGCCACGCCTTCGGCTGGGGCTTCCTCGGCCTGCTCGCCTTCTCGGCCGAAGTGGTCCGCGCGCATGACGACGGCCGCAGCTGGTGGCGCTCGATCCTGCGTGCGGCCGGCCAGTGCCTCAGCCTCGCGCTGCCTTTGCTCCTGATGGTCCTGTGGCGCGAGGGCGGGGGAGGGGTCACCGCCGACTGGTTCAACTGGAAGAACAAGATGTTCTCGGTGAACACCGTCCTGCGCGATCGCTGGCTGGTGTGGGACCGGATCAGCTTCTTCACCTGCCTGGTCGTGTTCCTGTTCGCCATCGTCCACCCGCGGCTGACCCTGTCGCGCATGCTGACCTTCACCGCGATCGTGCTCGGCCTGGCCTTTGCCATGTTGCCGCGGATCATCTTCGGTTCGGCCTATGCCGACATGCGGCTGATGCCGTTCGTGCTCGCCTTCGCGCTGCTGGCGATCCGCTTCCGGCGCGACACGCAGCTCGGCATGGGCTGGGTCCTCGCCTCCTTCGCCCTCGCCTTTTTCCTCGCCCGAACGGCCAGCGTCACCTGGAGCCTGAAGCTCGCCAGCGACGAATATGCGCGGCAACTGACCGCGCTCGACCAGGTGCCGGAGGGCGCCCGGGTGGTCAGCATGGTCGGGCTCGGCTGCTCCCGCACCAGCGGCTGGCCGATGTGGCGCAACGCGCACCTTGGCGGCATGGTGGTGGTCCGCCGCAACGGCTTCTCCAACGACCATTGGGACGTGCCCGGCGCCAAGCTGCTGACGGTGACCAACCGGGCGGCGGGCTACTGGCAGCACGATCCCAGCAACCTCGTCCTCCACGACCGCTGCCCCGCGCGCTTCGGACGGCCGATCAGCCCCATGCTTCGTCGCTTCCCGCGCGAGGCGTTCGACTATCTGTGGCTGATCAATCCGCCGCCCTACGATCCGGCGCTGGTGTCCGACCTGCAGAAGGTGTGGGGGCTGCCCGACGGCTCGGCCCTCTACCGGATCGGGCCCGGACCCGCTAATCCCTCCCGATGACCGCGCTTTCGATCGTCGTTCCCTGCTTCAACGAAGAGGAATGCGTGCGCCTGCTGCACCAGCGACTGAGCGGCGCGGCGCGGACCACCTTCGGCGAGGATTACGAGATCATCCTGGTCAACGACGGATCGAAGGACCGGACCTGGCCGATCATGCAGGAAATGAGCGCAGCCGACCCGCACCTCACCTGCGTCAACCTGTCGCGCAACCACGGCCACCAGCTGGCGCTGACCGCCGGGCTCGACCTCGCGCGGGGCAGCCGCATCCTCATCGTCGACGCCGACCTCCAGGATCCGCCCGAACTGCTTGGGCCCATGCTCGAGATGATGGAGCGCGAAGGCGCCGACGTCGTCTATGGCGTCCGCCGCAGCCGCGCCGGCGAAACCCGCTTCAAGCGCGCCACCGCCCACGCTTTCTATCGCCTGCTGTCTTCGGCGACCGAAATCGACATTCCGCTCGACGCCGGCGATTTCCGGCTGATGAGCCGCCGCGCCCTGGACGTGCTGCTGGCGATGCCCGAGCAGGCCCGCTTCGTGCGCGGCATGGTGGCGTGGATCGGGTTCAAGCAGCTGCCCTTCCCTTATGACCGGGCCGAACGCTTCGCGGGCGAGAGCAAGTATCCGCTCGGCAAGATGATCCGCTTCGCGCTGGACGCGCTGACCGGGTTCAGCTCGGCGCCCCTGAAGCTCGCCAGCCATGCCGGCCTGCTGCTGAGCCTCAGCTCGGTGCTGATCATCCTTTACATCCTCTTCGCCTTCCTCACCGGCCGCAACATCCAGGGCTGGACCAGCCTGATGCTGGTGGTGGTGGTGCTGGGCGCGGTGCAGATGTTCGTGCTGGCGATGATGGGCGAATATATCGGTCGGCTCTACAGCCAGGCCAAGCAGCGCCCGCTGTACATCGTGCAGGACATCGCCGGTGACGCCCGGACCCCGCGCAAGATGCTCGGTCAGGTGCCCGAGGACGCCACCGCCCACAGCGACAGTCCGGGCGGCAGCGGGACTTTGCCGATCAGCCGCGCTTCCTGAGCGAATACCGCTTCCAGCGCCGCGTTGAGCGGGGCCGGGGGCAGGGTATCGTCGCCATCGTCCTTGCCGGTCAGCTTGCCCGCCGTCCGAGCGGCGATCGCCACCGGAAGCAGGAAGCTGTTGAGGTAGCCGATCTTCTCCAGCTTGAGCGGGGAGCAGTCGACCAGCGCCTTCAGTGACGACTTGGAATAACGGCGCTGGTGGTGGTTCACCACGTCATGCGCCGACCACATCCACTGGTGGGCGGGGACGGTCATCACAAACTTGCCGCCGGGTTTCAGGCAGCGGGCGATCCCGGCCAGCGCGGCGCGGTCGTCGGCGATATGCTCGATCACGTCGAACGACCCGATCAGGTCGTAGGACGCGTCGGCCACGCCATCGAGGGCCGGCAGGGGGGAGGAGCCGATCGGCCGCCCCAGCCGCATTTCCGCCATCGCCCGCGCGGCCGGATCGACCTCGATCGCGTCGACCGACCCGAAGATGTCGAGCATCGGGAAATTATGCCCGGTGCCGCAGCCGACTTCGAGGATCTTGCTGTTCGGGCGCGGCCGCACGACGCGGGCGATCAACTGCGCAAGCACCTTGCGCCGGGCGCGATACCACCAGTGGCGCTGGTCGAGCTCGGCCATCCGGTCATAGACTTGCCGTTCCATCAGCCGAACACCCACCAGCGGTTCAGCGCAAAGGTCAGGAACGGGGTGATCAGCACCGCCGGGACCAGCGGCCACCAGGTCGGTCCGTGAAGCCAGTCGACCGCGACCCAGGTGAATCCCGCGTTCATCAGCATGCCGGCGGTCTGCACCGCCAGGAACTGCGCCTTGGTCTTCTTGTCCTCTGTCCGCTCGTGACCCTTGAAGCTCCACCGGCTGTGGAGGAAGAAGCCGGCGGTCACCGCAACTGCAAAGGCGATCACCACGGCCAGCACCGGCCACATCACGTAAGTGGCGAGCGGCCAGTAGACGGCGGCGTAGAGCAGGGTCGAGCCGAGGCCGACCAGCCCGAAGCGGATCAACTGGCCGATCAGCTCGCGGCGCTGGGAGGCTTGGAGCAGGCTTGCCTGGATCATGGCCTTGCCCTCTAGGGTCAAGTGCCTAGAGCGGCAACCGATTGGCTGTGCCAGGTTTGGAGTATTGCGGACGTGCCCGAACGGTTGCTGGGATGGATGGAGCGGCACTGGCGGCTGGTGATCCTGGTCGCGTGGCTGCTGTCCTGCGCCTTGTTCACCTGGCAGAAGTGGGGCGGCATCATCGGCTTCGCGCTGGGCGACACCGACGACAACCTCCGCATGGCGCAGGTCCGCGCGCTGCTGAACGGGCAAGGCTGGTTCGACCTTCGCCAATATCGCTTCGATCCGGCGTTCGGCGGCGCCAACATCCACTGGAGCCGGATCGTCGACCTGCCGCTTGCCGGGCTGATCCTGCTCGGCAGGCTGTTCACCACCGGCGCCGATGCCGAGCGGATGGCGGTCGCAGTCGCGCCGATGCTGCCTTACGCGGTCCTACTCACTGGCATTGCGCTGACCGCGCGGCGGCTGATCAGCCCGGCGGCCTTTGTCGCGGCCCTGATCGCGCTTTATTTCGCCGGCGCCACCAACGGCATGTTCATGCCGACCCGGATCGACCACCACGGCTGGCAGCTGGCGATGCTCAGCCTGGTGATCGCCGGGCTCGCCGATCCCGACCGCCGCCGCGGCGGCCTCACCGCCGGCATTGCCAGCGCGATCAGCCTGTCGATCGGGCTCGAGATGCTGATCTACCTCGCGCTGGCGGGGGCGGCGCAGGTGCTGATGTGGGTCTCCGACGCCGGGGAACGCGACCGGTTGCTGGCCTATGCCGTCAGCATCGCCGGGGGAACGGCGGCAGGCTTCCTGCTGTTCGCCAGCTACGCCAATCGCTTACCCGTGTGCGACGCGCTGTCGCCGGTCTGGCTGTCCGACGCCTTGCTGGGCGGCGCGCTGCTCACGCTGATCGCCTGGAAGAGCCCGGAGCGCTGGACCACCCGCCTTGCGCTTGCCGCCGCGGCGGGGGTGGCGGTGGCCGCTTTCCATGCGCTGGCCTGGCCCAACTGCCTCTCGCGCCTCGAAGGCGTGTCGCCCGAAGTCGACCGCCTGTGGCTGAGCAATGTCCGCGAAGCCAAGCCGATCACGCAGCACAGCTGGCGGACGGTCGTGACGGTCATCTCCTTGCCGGCGGCGGGCCTGGTCGGCTGGGCGTGGCTGGCCTGGCTGCACCGCCGCGAGCCCGAATTGCTGCGCCGGATCCTCGGCCCCGCCGCGATCGCCGCTGCGTCCTTTGCGCTCCTGTTCTGGCAGACCCGCGCGGGGCCGGCGAGCCAGCTGCTCGGCGTGGTCGGCTGCGCGGCGCTGACCGCGACGTTGCTGCCCCGGCTGTGGAACGCGAAGAACAGCCTGGTGGTGGTGCTCGGCTCGAGCGCGCTGGTGCTGGCGGCAAGCGGCGGGGCCGCGCCGCTGGTCCTGAAATTCCTTCCGGAAAAGCAGGAAAAGGTCACCGAATCGCAGCGGCTCAACAACCGCGCCAACCGCCTGTGCCCGACCCTGTGGGCGATGCGGCCGGTGGCGAAGCAGCCCAAGGGCATGGTGTTCACCTTCATCGACCTCGGCCCCCGCCTGATCGCGGTGACGAGGCACGATGCGCTGGGCGGACCCTACCATCGCAACGGCATGGCCATCGCCGACAGCATGAACGCGATGCGCGGCACGCCCGAACAGGCACGCGCGCTGATCCTCAAGCACCGGTCGGACTATCTGCTGGTCTGCCCGCACATGAACCAGGCGACCATCTTCCGCAGCCAGGCGCCGCGCGGCTTCTACGCCCAGCTGGAGCGCGGGGCGCGCTTCGGGTGGCTGCAGCCGATCGACCTCGGCAAGGACAGCCCGCTCAAGATGTGGCGGGTGGTGCGCTGACGTCTAGCCGGCGAGGGCGTTTTGCTGCCGCCTAGCCGGCGAGGCCGGGCAGGCTCCGCTCCAGCCCGTCGAGCACGAACTGGACCGCAAGCGCGGCAAGGATGACGCCGAGGATCCGGGTGATCATCGCCTCCAGCTTGGCGCCGATCATCCGCATCAGCGGTCCGGCGAGCAACAGCGCGAGCAGGGTCAGCACGATCACCGCGGTCATCGCGCCCAGCACCACCGCTTGCTCGGTAAGTCCCTCGGCGCGGGCCGACAGCAGCATGATCGAGGCGATCGAGCCAGGCCCGGCGATCATCGGGATCGCCATCGGGAACACCGAGATGTCGTCGGCCTCGGGCGTGCCCTCGATCTCCCGCGCGCGCTCCTCGCGGCGTTCGGTACGCTTCTCGAACACCATGTCGAGCGCGATCATGAACAGCATGATGCCGCCCGCCAGCCGGAACGCCGACAGGCTGATTCCAAGCGTACTGAGCAGGGGTTCGCCGAGCAGCGCGAAGAACAGCAGGATCGACCAGGCAACCAGCGCCGAGCGAATCGCCATTGCCCGCCGGTGCGCGTCGGCAGTGCCCTTGGTCAGCCCGGCGAAGATCGGGGCGCAACCGGGCGGATCGATGATGACGGCAAGCGTGATGAACGCCGAGGTGAACAGCTCGATCATGCCGACGGCGCCGCCACTTTCTGGTCGAGCACGGTGTCGAACCGGCTGCCGGTCCAGAGTTGCACGCGGGTGCGCCGCGCGCCGTCCGCGGTCACCGTCCAATTGTAGAGCAGGGTGCCGTCAGCCGAGCGGGCGTAACCGCTGTCACCCGGCGGTGCGGTGCGGTTCAGGCGATTGGCATAGGACCGCTCGATCTGCCGCAGCCGCAGCGCGCGATTACTGCAGCTCGCCTTGCGCACCGTGGGGCGGGCCGACCGGGCCAGCGGCGCCTTGAGGGCGTCGCCGCCATCGACGGTCCAGCGCCATGCGCCGCTTGCCTGGCGCATCCACAGGGTCGTGAAATAGCCGTCGGCCTTGCTCGCCGCATTGTGCCACGGACCGGTGTTCACCGCGGTGCGCGCGTCGCACGACACCCAGCTTTGCGCCGGCCACCATTCGACCGAACGGGACGGGTCCTTGCGACCCTTGAGGAATTCCTGCGCCCACACCGCCTGCGGATTGTACATCACCGCGGTCGGGTCGGCCCACTTGCGGAACGCGGTCCACTGGCCCTGGCGCTGGGCGTCGGCGGCAAAGGCGCGCTCGGCCTCCACCGCGGTGACCGGAGCGGCCGCGGCGAGCAGCAAGGAGGCAAGGATCATAGTCCCACCGGCGGCGCGAGGCCGGCCCGGCGGTGGGCCGCGACGACGGTGTTGCGGAGCAGCATGGCGATGGTCATCGGACCGACCCCGCCCGGCACCGGGGTGATTGCGCCTGCCTGGGCTTCGGCCTCGGCAAAGGCGACGTCGCCGACCAGCCGGGTCTTGCCGGGCTCGGTGCCAGCCACGCGGTTGATGCCGACGTCGATCACGGTCGCGCCGGGCTTGATCCACTCGCCGCGGACCATTTCGGGCCGACCGACCGCGGCGACCACGATGTCGGCTTCGCGGACGAGGGCGGGCAGGTCGTGGGTGCGGCTGTGGGCGATGGTGACGGTGCAGCTTTCGGCCAGCAGCAGCATCGCCATCGGCTTGCCGACGATGTTGGAGCGGCCGATCACCACCGCATGCTTGCCGCTGAGGTCGCCGAGTTCGGCCTTGAGCAGGTGCAGGCAGCCGAGCGGGGTGCAGGGGACCAGTGCGGCGGGATCGCCGACCGCCAGCCGCCCGGCATTGACCACGTGGAAGCCGTCGACGTCCTTGTCGGGATCGATCGCGTCGATCACCCGCCCCGCGTCCATGTGCCCGGGCAGCGGCAACTGGACCAGAATTCCGTCGACCGCCGGATCGGCGTTCAGGCGGGCGATCAGCGCCAGCAGATCGGCCTCGCTGGTCTCGGCAGGAAGGGCATGGTGGACGCTCTCCATCGTCGCCTCGCCGCACGCCGCGCGCTTGGAGCGGATGTAGACCTCGCTCGCCGGATCCTCGCCGACCAGCACGGTGGCAAGCCCGACCGGGCGGCCGGTGCCGGCGCGGAAGAAGGCGGCGATCCGCCCGACCTCGGCCCTGAGCTCGGCCGCCGTGGCCTTTCCGTCGATCCGCTTGCCCGTCATCGCCTCACATCCCCGGCGCGGGGAGGGAGGCGAGGGCGTTGGAGATGACCGGGTTGATCAGGATGCCGATCAGCAGCAGCACCACCACCGGCGACAGGTCGAGCCCGCCGAAGTCGGGCAGGATCTTGCGGAACGGGCGGTAGAGCGGCTCGAGGAAGCGGTCGAGGCCGACCAGGAAGCGGCGCATCCCCTCGCTCGAGGTGTTGATGACGTTGAAGGCGACCAGCCAGCTCAGGATCACCTGGATGATGATCAGCCACCACAGGACGTTGAGCAGGATGGCGGCAATCTCGAGAAGGGTGCGCAGGATGACCATGGCCCCCCTCTAGCGGTCCCGTATTGCAGCGGCAACACGGCCCTTCAGGGCGCCATCCGCTCCGGATCGGCACGGGCCAGCAGCAGGGCGAAGTCGCCGGCCGGATCGGTCCATTCCTTGAACGGGGTCCAGCCGCCGGCCAGAAGCAGCAGGCGGGCGCTTTCGGCGGTATATTTGTGGCTGTTCTCGGTGTGGATGCTATAGCCCTGCGCAAAGCGGAAGGTCCTCCCCTCGACCGCGAAGGACAGGTCGCGCCGGGCGACGAGGTGCATCTCGATCCGCGACATCGGCGCGTTCCAGCGCGCTTCGTGTGCAAAGGCGTCGACCGGAATGTCGCCGCCAAGCTCGCGATTGATGCGGTGGAGGAGGTTGAGGTTGAAGCTGGCGGTGACGCCGGCCGCATCGTCATAGGCGGCGACCAGCCGCTCGGGCGCCTTTACCCGGTCCATCCCGATCAGCAGCAACGCGCCGGTGCCCAGCGTCTGCTTGAACGAACGCAGCAGGTCGACCGCGCTGGACGGCACCAGGTTGCCGATGGTCGAGCCGGGAAAGAACCCCAGCCGGGGATGCTTGCCGACCTCGTCCGGCAGGTCGAAGGCACGGGTGAAGTCGGCCTCCACCGGAAAGATCGGAAGCGCGGGAAAATCCTCCTGCAGCGCCTCGGCATTGGCCCGCAGATGCGCCCCGCTGATGTCGACCGGGGCGTAGAGGGCGGGGGCGATGCCGCGCAGCAGCAGCGGGGTCTTGGCCAGCGCGCCGGCGCCGTAATCGACCACTGCCCGGTCCCTGCCGACCGCCGCCGCAATCTCGGGCATGGCGGCGCGCAGGATGCCGATCTCGGTCCGGGTGGGATAATATTCGGGAAGGTCGGTGATCGCCTCGAAGATCCGCGACCCCTCCTCGTCGTAGAACCAGCGGGCGGGGATCGCCGGCGGGTCTTGCGCCAGTCCTTCCAGCACGGCCTGGGCGAAGGCGGAATCGGGACGGGTCTCAACAGTCGCGAGCAAGGCGCACTCCGGTGAATTGCCAGCGGGCATGGGGCGGGAAGAAGTTGCGGACCGACGCCCGCGAGGAACCGCGCGGGGTAGCGCAGCTGGCGCCCTTCAGCACCATCTGCCCGCTCATGAACTTGCCGTTATATTCGCCGACGCTGCCCTCGGGCTGGCGGAAGCCGGGGTGGGGCAGGAAGGCCGATCCGGTCCAGCACCAGACGTCACCGAACCATTCGCCGCCGGCGCGGGGCCTGACCGCGCCCACCGAGTCGAGCTGATGGCCGCCACGCGGATCGTGCGCTGCCGCCATGTCCTCCCACTCGGCCTCGGTCGGAAGCCGGGCCCCTGCCCAGCGGGCAAAGGCGTCGGCTTCATAATGGCTGATGTGGGTGACGGGCGCTGCGGGATCGAGGGGCTGGCGGCCGGCAAGGGTGAAAGCGGTCCCGTCCCCGCCCCAGTAGAGCGGCGCGGTGATGCCCTCGGACTGCACCCAGGCCCAGCCGTCGCTCAGCCAGTGGCCGGGCGTGCGATAGCCGCCGTCGTCGATGAAGGCCTGCCACTCGCCGTTGGTGACGAAGCGGTTGGCGATCGCGTGGGGTGCGAGCAGCACCTGGTGGCGCGGCCGCTCGCAATCGAAGGCGAAACCCTCGTCATTCGTGCCGATCTCGACGATGCCGGTCCGCCCGCTGATCCACTTGACGTCGCCCACCGGCGCGCTGCCGGGCCAGTGCTCCGCGGCCGCATAGGCCGGCTCCAGCGGATTGGCGGCAAAGGTGGCGAGGATGTCGGTTAGGAACAGCTCCTGATGCTGCTGCTCGTGCGCGATGCCGAGCGCGATCAGCTCCAGCGCCGCGGCGTCGAAGCCCGGCATCGCCGCCGCCAGCGCCGCGTCGACATGGGCGCGATAGGCGCGTGCCTCGTCCAGCGTCGGGTGCGACAGCATGCCCCGCCGGTCGCGGGCCAGCCGCTCGCCCTCGCCCTCGTAATAGCTGTTGAACAGGAACGGCCAGCGCTCGTCGTAGACCCGGTAGCCGGGGACCACAGCGCGCAGCAGGAAGGTCTCGAAAAACCAGCTGGTATGCGCCAGGTGCCACTTCGCCGGCGAGGCGTCGGGCATCGGCTGCACCGTTGCATCGGCATCGCTCAGCGGCTCGGCCAGCGCCAGGGTCAGCGCGCGGGTGGCGCTGAGCCGCTCGGCCAGCGTCTCCGGAGCAAGGGTCGCCGCGACGTTCACTTCGACTGTTCTACCCCGGGAAACGGCTTGTCGGCCAGCAAGGTCGCCAGGTGGTGGCTGTTCGACGCCAGCATTTCCACCGTCTCGGTGACCTTGTCGGGCACTTTCGGCAGGTCCTTGAAGTCGACCTTGCCCATCGCTTCGCCGACCCAATAAGCGGGGCCGCCCGGCGGGACGGTCCAGCCGGTGTCGGACAGGCCCTGGAATAGCTCGGCCGAGACATGATGCGCGCCATCCTCGTTGCCGACGATGGCGACCGCGAGGACCTTGCCGGTGCTCGGCATCCGGCCGTTATCGTCGGTTTCCGACAGGAAGGCGTCCATCCGCTCCAGAACGCGCTTGGCCGTGCTGGGCAGCTGGCCCATCCAGATCGGGGTTCCGAACACCAGGATGTCGGCCTCGAGGATTTGCTTGCGCAGCGCGGGCCAGGCATCGCCCTCGCCCTCGTCCGAGCTGACGCCCGGCTTGATGTCGTGATCGGCGAGGCGAATGGTACCCAGCCACTCGGCGCCGCGCTTGGCCAGGGCGTGCTCGACCAGGCCGATCATCTTGTCGGTCGACGATGGTTCGCCGGATGAGGCCTTCAGCGAGGCGTTGACTGCGATTGCCTTGACCATCTTCTCACCCGATTTTCGATTTCGTCCGTGAAGGCAAACTGGTGGAAGCGTTATTTGTGCCTGCTGTCCTTAGGTCCGGGTCGCCCCGGGCTGCCACAGCACGTCCCCGCCGCTTGCCGCCGCGACGTGCCGGGCGAGCACGAACAGATGGTCGGACAGGCGATTGAGGTACGCGAGTGCAAGCGGGTTCACCTGCTCCTCCTCGGCCAGCGCGACCGACCAGCGCTCGGCCCGCCGGGTGGTGGCGCGGGCGAGGTGCAGCGCCGACACCGCGCGGCTACCTGCGGGCAGGATAAAGCTGGTCAGCGGGGACAGCGCCTCGTTCATGGCGTCGATCTCGCGCTCCAGCCGCTCGACCTGAGGACCGACGATCCGCAACGCGCCTTCCATCTCGCCCGGGGTGGCGATGTCGGCGCCGAGGTCGAACAGCTCGTTCTGGATCCGGCCCAGCGCCGCCTTCGCGTCACCGTCGAGCTCGGCGATGGCGAGGCCGATCGCGCTGTTCGCTTCGTCGACCTCGCCGATCGCGTGCATCCGCGCCGAGGCCTTGCTGACCCGGCTGCCGTCGACCAGTCCCGACTGCCCGGCATCGCCGGTTCGGGTGTAGATCTTGTTGAGCTTGACCAAGGATCAGCTGCCGGCGCTGGCCAGCATCATGATCGCGGCGGCAATGAACACCGCAATCCCCTGGTACAGCACGCGCTTGCGCATCCATTGCTGCTGCGCCTGCTGGTTGCCGACCTTGCCCGAGGCCATCGCAAGCACGCCGCGAACGAGGACATAAGCGGTGGCCGCCATGGCGAGCACCAGCGCGATGATGAGGAGAGTGTTCATGATGCCTCCTATCTAGGGCAGGGCGAAGCGATAACCAGTAGGCAGTTTGTCCATGGCCAGCTGCCCGGCCAGCGCGGGGCCGTCGACCCCCGCCTCGCGCATCGCGGCCAGGGTCGGGGCCTGGTCGCGCTTGGCCAGGCGGCGGCCGTCCTCGTGCGTGACCAGGGCGTGGTGGAGGTAGCGCGGCTCGGGCAGGCCGAGCAGCCGTTGCAGCAGCCGCTGGACCGGGGTCGAGGGGCGCAGGTCCGCCCCGCGCACGACCAGGGTGACCCCGCTGTCGGCATCGTCGACCACGCAGGCGAGGTGATAGGAGGAGGGCGCGTCCTTGCGGGCGAGGATCGCGTCGCCGATCATCTCCGCCGAGCCAGGGTGGGCGGTGCCGTCCAGTTCGGTCCAGCCGGGCACGCCACCGGCCCTGGCGATCGCCGCCGCAGAATCCAGCCGCCAGCTGTGCGGCACCGTCTCGCGCCGCTCCGGATCGTCGGGCAGGCCGCGGCAGGTCCCGGCATAAGCGCTTCCCGCATCGCCGTGCGGCGCCGTCAGCGAGGCGGCGATGTCGGCGCGGGTGCAGAAGCAGGGGTAGACCAGGCCCTCCTGCCTCAGCCGCTCCAGCGCTGCGGCGTAGAGGTTGGTGCGCTCCGATTGCACGATCGGCGCGCCGTCGGGCTGGAGGCCGAGCCATTCCAGATCCTCCAGGATGCCCCCGACGAACTCGGGCCTGGCCCGGCCGGGGTCGAGGTCCTCGACCCGCAGCAGCCACCGGCTTCCGTTCCGTCGGCCAAGCACCGCGCTGTAGGCATGGCCGAGGTGCAGGCGGCCGGTCGGCGAGGGCGCGAACCTTGTGATCACCTCACCGGATTGGCCCCTTGACGGGGAATCGGCAAGTTGCGATTCATCACGGCGTCACATCGGACTGGCAACCGGTGCGTCACAAGGGAAGCGGCCGAAAACGGTCTCTCCTCCTTGCGTGCGACGAGGCCCGGAGAGGTGCGTTCGGCAGGACCGAACGGAGACCCGCGCGCTCGTGTATCATCCCGAACTCATCCGCCATCCGGACTCTTGCCCGGCCCTCGTCCTCAACGCCGATTACACGCCCTTGTCCTATTATCCGCTCAGCCTGTGGCCCTGGCAGAGCGCGATCAAGGCGATGTTCCTCGAGCGGGTGGACGTGATCGCCCATTATGACCGCGAGGTGCACAGCCCAAGCCACACGCTGAAGCTGCCCAGCGTGATCGCGCTGCGCCAGTTCGTGCGGCCGAGCGAGCATCCCGCCTTCACCCGCTTCAACCTGTTCCTGCGCGACCGCTTTCGCTGCGTCTATTGCGGGTCGGGGCGGGAACTGACCTTCGACCATGTCATCCCGCGCGCCCAGGGCGGCCGGACCACGTGGGAGAATGTCGCCACCGCCTGCGCGCCCTGCAACCTGCGCAAGGGCGGCCGCACCCCGCGTCAGGCCGGCATGCACATCGCCCACTGGCCGGAGCGACCGACCAGCTGGGAACTGCAGGACCACGGCCGCGCCTTTCCGCCGGGCTACCTCCACGAAAGCTGGCGCGATTACCTTTATTGGGATGTCGAGCTGGACGCCTGACCGGCGGCGGTAACCAATCCTAACGTCTCGTTAACCATTCGCCGCCAGATTGGCGGAATGACCCCCGCTGTTCCTCGTCCCGCTTCCCGCCCGCGCCTGCTGGTGGTGTCTCCCAATCGCTCGCACCTGGCGTTGCTGGCGCGCCGGCTGGGGGCCGAGGGCTATGCCATCGTCACCGCGGCGGACGGTGCCACCGCGCTGGGTGAGCTTCGCCGTTCCCCGATCGACCTGGTCCTCGCCGAACTGGTGATGGAG
This sequence comes from Sphingomonas kaistensis, assembly GCF_011927725.1. NCBI lineage: Bacteria > Pseudomonadati > Pseudomonadota > Alphaproteobacteria > Sphingomonadales > Sphingomonadaceae > Sphingomonas > Sphingomonas kaistensis. The sequence goes on from NZ_JAATJC010000001.1 coordinate 937,005, forward strand.
CCGATGAGCGGGCCCGAACTGACCCGCGCGATCCGCGAGCAGCTGGCCTTTGCCGAAGTGCCGGTGATGCTGATCGCCAGCCGGGCCGAGGCCGATCCGGCGGTCCGCGCCTTCGAAGCGGGGGCCGAGGACGTGATCCTCAAGCCCTTCCACTTCGAGGTGCTGGTCGCCCGGATCGAGCGCCGCCGCGCCGCCGCCGAGCGTGTGGCGTCGATGCGCGCCGACATGAAGGCGATGGACGCCAGGGCCGCGATGAAGGCGATCGAGCTCGGCGAGCTCAAGGACCGGATGTATCAGCTCGAAGCCGAGCGCCGCCGGGTCTCCGCCTAGAGCCCGGCCAGCGCCTCGCGCACCAGCGGGGCGAGGTCCTCGCGCTCCATCGCCAGCTTCAGCGTTGCCAGCACATAGCCGGCGCGGTCGCCGCAATCGTGGCGCACCGCATCGACCTTGACCGCATGGAACGGCTGGGTGCCGATCAGCTTGGCCATTGCGTCGGTCAGCTGGATCTCGCCGCCCGCGCCCGGCTCCTGCGCGTCGAGCAGATCCATCACCTCGGGCTGCAGGATGTAGCGGCCGATGACCCCCAGCCGTGACGGCGCGACCTCGGGCCTGGGCTTCTCGACCAGTCCGAGCACCTCGGTGAGGTTGCCCTCGGACGTGCCGGGCGTGACGATGCCGTAGCTCGCGGTCTTCTCGGCCGCGACTTCCTCGGCACAGACGATGTTGCCGCCGATTCGGTTATAGGCGTCGACCATCTGGCGCAGCGCGCCCGGCGTGCCCGCCATCAGGTCGTCGGGAAGCAGCACCGCGAAGGGCTCGTCGCCGACCACATGGCGGGCGCACCACACCGCATGGCCAAGTCCGAGCGGCTGCTGCTGGCGGACGCTGATCAACTCGCCATAATCGGCGCGGCTCAGCTCCAGCACTTCCAGGCTCTTGCCCTTGGCAGTCATCGTCGCCTCGAGCTCGAACGAGACGTCGAAATAATCGACCAGGCTCGACTTGCCGCGGCCGGTGACGAAGATCAGCTGCTCGATCCCCGCCTCGCGCGCCTCGTCCACCGCATATTGGATCAGCGGCCGGTCGATCACCGTCAGCATTTCCTTGGGCATGGTCTTGGTCGCGGGAAGCAGTCGGGTGCCGAGCCCGGCGACTGGGAAAACAGCCTTGCGGACGGGCTTGAAGGTCTGGCTCGGCGAAGGGCTCATCGGGGCTCCTGAACTCGTGTCTGGTTGTCGTTGGGCGTAGCGCTGCTGTCGCCCTCGGGTTCCGGGGCGGCCTCGGCCCCGCTCGGCGGCGGCAGGTCGAAGCGGTCGGGCCGGCGCGGTTCGGACCGGCGCAGGATCTCGTCGACGCGGACCGGGCGGGCGATCGCGGGCGGGGTCAGTAATTGTTCGGGGGTGGGGGTGACCACCGCCATCTTGGGCTTGACCGGAAGCGAGGCGCCGTCAGCCGGACGCAACTCCCCGGCGCGGCCGCAGGCAGCAAGGGCGAGCGCCAGCGCCACGGGCAGCAGCCCGCTGGACCTAAGCCCAAGCTTGCGGGATCGGCCGTTCGCGGCCAAGCGCCTGTCCATGCGTGCTCTCTTCCTCGCCGCGGCGCTGGCCGCGTTGCTGACTTCGGGCTGCGATAGGCAAGCCGGGTCCCAAAGTGAAGCCGGGGCGGAGCCCGCGGCCCAGCCAGGCGGTCCCGGCCTCGACCGGTCGCAAGCCGGCAAGGCGATGCCAGACCTCACCCTCAAGGATGGCGACGGGGAGGACACCAGCCTGTCCGCCGTCGCCGCCGGCAAGCCGCTGCTGGTCAACCTGTGGGCGACCTGGTGCGCGCCCTGCGTCAAGGAATTGCCGACCCTCGACGCGCTGGCCGGTCGCGGCGGCGTGCCGCAGGTCGTCGCAATCAGCCAGGACACCGCCACCCCCGACAAGGTCCGGGCCTTTCTTGCCGACAAGAAGATCGGGCTCGAAGCCTATCAGGACAGCGAGATGGGCCTGTCGAGCGCGCTCGGCAGCCAGATCCTGCCGACCACGGTCCTCTATGGCTCCGACGGCAAGGAAATCTGGCGCTTCACCGGCGACCTCGACTGGACCGGCGCCAAGGCGGCCGACCTGCTCAAGGAAGCGCGCTAGGGAAGCTTGCTCCGGACCGTGGTCCGCTGCGGACCGCTGATGTGCCAGATGTCGCCGAAGTCCGCGTGGACCAAGGGCGCGGGGCGGGTGCCGCCGAGGCCGGCGACGATGTCGGGCACGGTGTTGCTGTGGCCGACCACCAGCACGGTGCCGGTCGATGCCAGCACCTGCGCGACCAGCGCCGGCGTGTCCTTGGGATCATAGGTCAGCACCGCCGGCTTGAACCGCGCGATGGTCGGCGCCGCAGTGGCGCGGGCGCGGTCGGTGTCGCTGACCAGCACCACCGTCGGCGGGTCCTTGGCCAGCCAGTCCGCCACCTTGTCGGCGTTGCGCAGTCCTTCGGCGGTCAATTGGGCGTTGGGCACGCCTTCGACCGTGTTGAGATGGCGCATGACGTAGATGTTGGGCACCGGCCTTGCCGGCACGGTGGCGCAGCCGGCCAGCGCCAGCATCAGCAGGGCGAGGAGCGCGCGCATCAGTCCCTCAACAGCTCGTTGATCCCGGTCTTGGAGCGGGTCTTCTCGTCCACCGTCTTGACGATCACCGCGCAGGCGAGGCTCGGGCCGCCGTCCTTGCCCGGCAGGGTGCCCGGCACCACCACCGAATAGGCCGGCACCCGGCCATAGCTGATGGCGCCGCTGGCCCGATCGACGATCTTGGTCGACGCGCCAAGGAATACGCCCATGCTGATCACGCTGCCGCGCTCGACCACCACGCCTTCGGCGACCTCGCTGCGGGCACCGATGAAGCAATCGTCCTCGATGATCACCGGCCCGGCCTGCAGTGGCTCGAGCACGCCGCCGATCCCCGTCCCGCCCGAGATATGGACGTTCTTGCCGATCTGGGCGCAGCTGCCGACGGTCGCCCAGGTGTCGATCATCGTACCTTCGCCGACATAGGCGCCGAGGTTGACGAAGCTCGGCATCAGCACCGCGCCCGGCGCGATGTAGGCGCCGCGGCGGACAATCGCGCCCGGCACCACGCGGAAGCCGCGGGTGGCGAATTCCTGCGCGTCCCAGCCGGCGAACTTGCTCGGCACCTTGTCCCACCACTTCGCGCCGCCGGGGCCGCCCGGGATCGCTTCCATGGGATAGAGGCGGAAGCTCAGCAGGACCGCTTTCTTCAGCCACTGGTTGATGATCCAGCCGTCCGGGCCCGGCTCCGCGACCCGCTCCTGGCCGCTGTCGAGCAGCATCAGCGCCCGTGCAACCGCTTCGCTGACCTCGCCCGAGGTGTCGGGCCCGACCGTGTCGCGGGCTTCCCACGCGCTGTCGATGATGGCGGCAAGGTCGGTCATTGGTCCTCCAGAAGCTCGTCCAGCCAGTCCGCGACGTCCGCGATGCGAAGGTCGACATGGCCCGGGTCGAAATCGTGATTGCCACGCTCGGAGCCATTGTCCACCCACACGGTGGTCATCCCGAGCGCCTTTGCCGGGCGCAGGTTCTGCGCCATGTCCTCGACCATGCAGGCGGTCGCGGGGTCGATGCCGAACTGGCGGCACAGCAGTTCGTAGCCGTGCGCCTGCGGCTTGGGTCTGAGCTCGCAGGCGTGGATGTCGTGGAGATGCTCGAACTGGTCGCCGATCCCGATCCGCTCCAGCACCCGCCGGGCATAGGGCGCGTCGCCGTTGGTGAAGACGAACTTGCGCCCGGGAAGCCGCCCGAGGCCGGCCGCGAGGCGGTGGTTGGTGCCGACCCGGTCGAGCGCAATGTCGTGCACGTCGTCGAGGAAGTGGTGGGGATCGACCCCATGCTCCTTCATCAGCCCGGCAAGCGTGGTGCCGTGGGTGTGGAAATGATGCTTCTGGATCCGCTTCGCCTCGGCCGCCTCGACGCCCAGCAGGCGCTGGATGTAGGCGCCCATCCGCTCGTCGATCAACGCGAACAGGCCGGTGGAGGCCGGATACAGGCAATTGTCGAGGTCGAAGATCCACGTCTCGACCCGCTCGAACGGCGGCGGTAACCGGAAAGGGACTGCGGCTGCCATGATGCCTGCGCCGCTAGACCGGATCGCTTCGTCAGCAAAGCGAAAGGATTCTTCAACTATATCATGCTATTGAAATATTGAGCGAATCTAACGGTTTGTGAAAGGTTGCGGATGGCGAAGGCGCTTGTTGGATCGGCTGCAACCCTGGCCCTGCTGAGCCTGTCCGCGTGCGGCGGCGGCGGCGGCGGACCGGTCGCTTCCACCCCGGCACCGCCGACCAGCACCGCGCCCGTGACTCCGACCCCGGCCCCGACCACCCCAGCGCCGGCCCCGACGGTCGCCGCGATCAACTACAACACCACCGAATATCAGCGCTCCAACGCCGCCACCTCGTCGGGTGCGATCGCCGCCTACCATGCCGGCGCCACCGGCAAGAACGTCAAGGTCGCGGTGATCGACAGCGGCATCAATCCCGACGTCGGCGAGTTCGCCGGGCGGATCGACGCCGCGAGCCGCGATGTCGCGGGCAGCCGCGGGCTGGGCGACGATTCGGGCCATGGCTCCGCCGCCGCCGGGGTGATCGCCGCCAACCGCAACGGCAGCGGCACCCACGGTGTCGCCTTCGATTCGACCCTGCTGGTCTATCGCGCCGACACCCCGGGCAGCTGCACCGACACCGAAGGCGATGGTTGCTCGTTCTCCGACTATAATATCGCGCGGGGCATGGACGCCGCGGTCGCGGCCGGGGCCAAGGTCGTCAATCTCAGCCTCGGCGGCTCGGCACCCGGAACCAGCCTCCTCAACTCGATGCGGGCCGCGGTGACCGCGGGCGTGGTGATCGTGATCTCGGCCGGCAATGACGGCGACAAGCCCGAAGGCGTCGACGCCGACCCGTTCGCCGCCGTCCCCGCCAGCCGCTTCCCGACCCAGGTGATCGTCGCCGGCGCGCTCGGCACCATGACCAGCAGCGGAACGGTCGGGCTCGATCAATTGTCGAGCTTCAGCAATCGCGCGGGGATCGCCGCCAACAACTACCTTGGCGCGATCGGCGCGGGGGTCCGCACCGTCGACCAGAACGGCAATGAAAGCCGGTGGAGCGGCACCAGCTTTTCCGCTCCGACCATAAGCGGCGCCGCGGCGCTGCTCGCCTCGGCCTTTCCCAACCTGTCGGGCGCGCAGATCGTCGATATCCTGTTCAAGAGCGCCGACGACCTCGGCGCGACCGGCACCGACAGCATCTTCGGCCGCGGCCGCCTGAACGTCACCCGGGCGATGCAGCCGATCGGAACGGTGTCACTGGCCGGCAGCAGCGAGGCCATTTCCAGCACCGGGTCGGACGCACCGGCCGCGGCGGGCGATGCGCCGGTCGGCACCGCGAGCATCGGTGCGGTGATCCTCGACGGCTATTCGCGCGCCTTCGCGGTCGACCTTGCCCGGACCATCCGAACCGCGCCGCGGACCGAGCCGCTTCACCGCGCGCTCGGCGGTACCCTCCGCGCCGGCGGGGCGGGGGCGGGGCCGCTCAGCATCATGATGACCGTCGCCGAACGCAGCGACGGCAAGGGCTATCTCCTCGGCCAGGCCGGCATCGGCCCCGAGGACCTGCGCAGGGCGCGGCTGGTGGCCGGGTCGGCGGTGGCGCGGATCGACCGGAAGACCGCGGTGGCGTTCGGTTATGCCGAGGGCGCCAAGGCGATGGAGCGGCGCCTGTCGGGCGTGTCCAGCGGCTCATTCCTGATCGCCCGCGACGTTTCCGGCAATCCCGGCTTCGATGCCGAGCGCGGCAGCTCGATCGCGCTTCGCCGCGACCTCGGAAAGGCGGCGCTGACCATCAGCGGCGAGACCGGCGAAGTGACCGGCGAGCAGCGCACCCTGGCGTTCGGCTCGCCCTATCGCTGGACCGCGTTCAGCCTCGACCGCAGCTTGGGCAGGCAATGGCTGTCGCTCGGCCTCGGCCGACTGGAGGAAGAGCGCAGCCTGCTTGGCGGGCGGATGGACGGCCTGCTCGGCGGCGGCGGCGCGGCGACCACCTTCCTCGATCTCGAGGCACGCCGCGACCTTGGCGCCGGATGGAGCGCGGGAATGACCGCGCGGCGCGGCTGGACCCGGTTCGCGGGCGGCAGCTTCACCACCGGCGCCTATGCGGTGGACGTCGCCGCAAGCGACCTGCTGGGCGACGGCGACCGCTTCGGAGTGCGCCTGTCGCAGCCGCTGCGGATCGATGGCGGCGGCTTCGCGATGAGCCTTCCGACCTCGTTCGATTATGCCGGCATGACCCCTGGCTACAGCATCGTCCGTTCGAGCATGGTCCCGCGCGGCCGCGAGCTGGACGCGGAGCTGAGCTACGGCCGGCGCTGGCTCGGCAACGGCTGGGTCAGCGGTAACCTGTTCACCCGCCTGCAGCCCGACCACATCCGGGCCGCGGCGCCCGACACCGGCGCCGCCGTCAGATTTTCGCTCGGATTCTGAGCGGCTTTAACGCGCCCGCAATGCTCGGCCGCTAGTTCTTGGTTCCATGGACAGGGAGGCAAGCAGCGCCGCCGCCAAGCGCGAGCGGATCAAGGCGATCAGCCGGACGGTGCACAGCATCCCGGTCGAGGAAGGGGGCCAGTTGCGCCCGCCAAAGCCCGCGCCTGCACCCGAACCGCCGACGCGCTCCTGGGCCGCGATCGCCGCGGGCGGGGTCGGCGTATTGTCGCTAGGCTTTCTTGCCGGCCTGCTCGCAAGCCGCCGCCGCGCCTGATTATCGCGCGGCGCGCACCGCGCTCCAGTTGAACAGGAAATTGCGATGCTCGGCCCAGGTCTGGCCGGTCGCCGTGGCGCCGGTCAGGCACACCGTGGAATGATAGGGCCCAGCGCCATCGGTGGTGCGGAAGCTGGCGCAGAGCCGGCCACGATCCCGCTTCCACCGCCCGGCCTGGATCTCGCTGTTGTAGAAGCTGCCCTTGACCGTCCCATCGGCGGCGAGGGTAAGCTCCATCGGCTGGGTGTAGGGCTTGCCCGGTTCGCTCGACAGGTCGACCGTCCACTTGCCGTCGAGGGTGGCAGGGGCCTGCACGGCGGCGGCGAGGAGGAGGAGGCTGAACATGGCTCATCCTGTCAAGGCGGACGGGTCGACGCAATCCGTCACCGCCTCGCTGGCGCCGCTGGTCCACGTCGGCTAGGGGCCCGCTCATGGAAAATGAAGCTGAGATGACCGGCGTCCCCGCACGCCGCCCGATGAAGAAGAGCCCGACCGCGATCGGCAACCACCAATTGTCGCCGGAGACGATGATGATGGGGTTCGGCTTCGATCCCGGCCTGTCCGAAGGCAGCCTCAAGCCGCCGATCTTCCTCACCTCGACCTTCGTGTTCGACACCGCCGCCCACGGTAAGCGCTTCTTCGAAGGCATCACCGGCAAGCGTCCGGGCGGCGCCGAGGGCCTCGTCTATTCGCGCTTCAACGGTCCCAACCAGGAAATCCTCGAAGGCCGCCTGCGCCTGTGGGAGGAAGCCGAGGAGGCGCTGACCTTCTCCAGCGGCATGTCGGCAATCGCCACCCTGCTGCTGACCTTCTGCCGGCCGGGCGACGTGATCGTCCATTCGGGCCCGCTTTACGCGGCGACCGAGACCCTGATCGCCAAGATCCTCGGCCAGTTCGGAATCACCTGGCTCGACTTCCCGTCGGGCGCGACCGGCGAGGAGATCGCCGCGGTGGTCGAGGCCGCCAAGGCCAAGGGCCGGGTAGCGATGATCTACCTCGAAAGCCCGGCCAACCCGACCAACGCCCTGGTCGACGTCGAGGCGGTCCGCGCGGTGCGCGACTCGGCCTTCCCGGATGCCTCAGCGCGCCCGCCGATCGCGATCGACAACACCTTCCTCGGCCCGCTGTGGGCCAAGCCGCTGGCCTCGGGCGCCGACATCAGCGTCTACAGCCTGACCAAATATGCCGGTGGCCATAGCGACCTCGTCGCCGGCGGGCTGGTCGGGGCCAAGAAGTTCCTCGATCCGATCCGCATGATGCGCAACACCATCGGCACCATCCTCGACCCCAACACCGCGTGGATGCTGTCGCGCAGCCTCGAGACGCTGGAGCTTCGGATGAGCCGGGCGGGCGAGAATGCCGCCAAGGTGTGCGAATACCTGCGCACTCACGACAAGGTCGAAAGCGTCGGCTACCTCGGCTTTCTCCAGGAAGGCACCCGCCAGGCCGACATCTACAAGCGCCACTGCACCGGCGCCGGCTCGACCTTCTCGCTCTACCTCAAGGGCGGTGAGAAGGAGGCCTTCGCCTTCCTCGACAACCTGACCATCGCCCACCTGGCGGTCAGCCTTGGCGGGACCGAGACGCTGGCCAGCGCGCCGGCGGCGATGACCCACCTCAGCGTGCCCGACGAGCGCAAACAGGCGCTCGGAATCACCGACAACCTCGTGCGGATCAGCATCGGGGTCGAGAATGCCGACGACCTGATCGCCGACTTCGAGAACGCCCTGCTGGCGGTCTGAGCGCCAAGGGGACCGGAACGGCAGCGCCGCTGGCCGGTTCGGTCCCCATGACCAGCACCAACAAGCTTCCAGCGCTCGGCCTCGCCCTCGCGCTCGCCGCCTGTCAGCAGCAGGCCCCCGACAATGCCGTCGCTCCGGCGGAGAATGCCGCCAGCGCCGCGTCCGACAGCGCGGCACCGGCCCCGCCGGCGCCCGCAGCGCCCCCGGCCGAACCGGCGACCGGCGACTCCACACCGGCGCCGGGCCCCGCCGGCAATGAGGCGGCCGCGCCCGCTCCGACCACGCCCCCGCTCACCGACCGCGCCGAGCGCAGTGAAACCGGCGCCCGCGCGCTGCTCCTCGATTTCGCCCGGGCGATCGAGCTCAAGCGCTTCAGCCAGGCCTATGCCCTGCTGTCGCCCGCCGACCGGAAGCGCTGGAGCCGCGCCGACTTCACCAACATCTTCAAGGATCTCGGCAAGATCATGGTCGCTGTCCCGACCGGCACTCTCGAAGGCGCGGCCGGCTCGCTCTACTATAGCGCGCCGGTCACGATCACGAGCACCGACAAGGATGGCCGTCCCGTCCGCATCGAGGGCGAAGCGGTCCTCCGCCGGGTCAACGACGTCGACGGCGCCACCCCGGCCCAGCTCCGCTGGCGCTTCGACAAGGTGACGCTCGACTGGACCCACTAGGGGTCAGGAGACCGGCGGCGGCCCGGCGCCTTTCTCCGCGGCGGGGATGATCCCGGTCGCGAGGATCCGCGCCAGGTCCGAGACATGGCTCTCCTCCCGCGGGCGGGGCGAGGGGTCCGAGATCATCACCACCGTCAGGTCAAGGCTCGGCACGATGAACAGCATCTGCCCGCCATAGCCCCAGGCGAAATGCACCTCGCGGCCGCCGCTTTGCTGCGAGAACCAGCCATAGCCATAAGGATTGCCGCTCCACGGCGAGGTGGTCCGGGGCTTCCAGCTTTGCGCGACCCAGCCTTCGGGCAGGATGCGTTTGCCCTCCCACACGCCGTCCTGGCGATACAGCTCGCCCAAGCGGAGCAGCGCGCGGGGCGACATCAGCATGTCGTTGCCGCCGAAATAGATGCCCTGCGGATCGCGCGGCCATTGCGGCAGCGTGATGCCGAGCGGCTCGGCCAGCCACTCCTGTGCCAGCGCATGGGTACTGCGCCCCGACGCGCGGGTCAGGATCGCCGACAGCAGGTGCGACGAACCAGTGGAATAGAGCATCTCGCCGCCAGGATCGGCCGCGAACGGGCGGGACAAGGCGTAGCGCACCCAATTGGGGCTCGCGACCCAGGCCCCGTAATTCGGCCCCGAAGTCCGCCCAAGACCCGCCTGCATCGACAACAGGTGGCCGACCTCGACCTGCTCGATCCGCGGGTCCGCGCCTTGCGGGACGTCCGACCGCAGCAGCGGCGCGATTTTCTGCTCGGGTCCGGTCAGGACGCCGCGCCCGATCGCGATCCCGACCAGCGCCGACAGCACCGACTTGGACGCGGACTTGATGTTGACCGGCTGGTCTAGCCCCGGGCCGCGCAGGCGATATTCGGCCAGCGTCTCACCCTGTCGCGCGACGATCACCGAATGAAGCCGAGGGATGGCCTCGGCCTGTCGGCGGACTTCGGTCATCGCTGCTGGATCGAGCCCGCGAGTGGTGACCCTGGACGAGCCTTCGCCCGGCGTTTGCGGCGCTAGCGGCGGACCCTGCGCCTCGGAACAACCACCTGACAGGAGGGAAAGGGTTACGAGAAGCGGCAGCCAGACTTTCATCGACCCCATGTAAGTCGGCGCCAACCCCATTTCAGGGTCCGATGGGCGGTATCAGCCCCAGTCCTCGACCGCCCAGCCGCGATTGGTGGCCATCTCGCGGAGCTTGCCGTGGGGGTTCACCGCCACCGCCTCGTCGGCCCATTCGAACACCGGCGCGTCGGTGACGTGGTCGGAATAGAAGCGGACGTGGCCGTGTTTGCCGGTCAGGCCCGACCGCTCGACCCAGCCAGCGACCATCCGCATCTTGGCCTCGCCATAGCAATTCTCGCCGTCGATCCGGCACAGGACGCTGTCGTCGAGCCCGAGCAAGGTGTTGGTCCCGATGGTGTCGTCGAAACCGACCCGCTCGGCGATGGCGGCCGCGTAGAAGCGGTAGCTGGCGGTGGCCATCACCACCCGTCGTCCCTCAGCCTTGTCGCGCGCGATCGCCTTGCGCGCGCCCGGGCGGATGTTGTGCGCGACCTGGGCCTCGGCGAAGCTGTCGACCAGTGGCTTCAGGTCAGCGGGCCGGATGCTCGGGCCCAGCAGCAGCTTGTGGTTGATCTCTTTCAGCCGCGCCCGGCTGATCAGCTTTGCGACATAGGCCAGCATCGACCCGACCACGACCGGCAGGAACAGCAGCCGCCACGGCGCCCGCCGCCTGGCACAATGCAGCAGGAAGCTGGTGTAGGTCGGGCGGCGGGTCACCGTCCGGTCCATGTCGTAGATCGCGAGGTCCATCAGGCGCGGCTCTTGTCAGGCACGACCGGCGAGGATCTCGTTGACGAGCGTGTAGTCCGCCGCCTTGTCGACATCGATCGCGGCGGTGGGATCGCTCAGCACGACGCCCTTGATGATGATGCCTAGGCTGCGGCTCAGCCCGCGCGCCGACTGGTGCAGATCGCGTACCCGCAGAACCGCGCCGAGGAACAGCGGCAGGCCCATCTGCAACAGGACGCGCCAGCCCTTCTTGCGGTCCTGCTCGACCGCCCGCCACCGCTCGATCCCGATCCGCGCCTTGGGCGTGCGCAGCGCGAACAGGTTGGCGCCGCTGTAGCGCTCACGCCCGAACCGCAGCCAGGTCCGCTGCGCCTGCGGGAAACGGGTCAGCATGTTCGACCGGCTGACGAAGCCGACCGACACGTCGCAGCCGGCCGATCCGGCAATGAACTCCTCGACCATCTGCGGGGTCAGCAGGGCATGGTCGGCGGCGGTGACCAGCAACGGAAAGCGGGTCGCGGGATCGGCGCAGATCCGCTGCAGGGTCGCGGCGATGGTCTCGTCCGACTGCTCGACCACGATCCGCGGGTCATCGGGCAGGACTTCTGAAATCCGCTCGATCTGCTGGGTCAGCACCCGGACCTGCGCCACGGCCTCGACCGCCAGGAGCGCGCGGATCGGGCGCAGCAGCATCGGTTCGCCGAGGATCGGAAGCAGCGGCTTATAGTCCACCTTGAGGCTCTGGGTCAGCGGGTCACCGCCCGGCCGGGCCCCGGCAAGCAGCAGGACGGTCCAGCCTTCGCCCGCGTCAACGGCCTTGCTCACGGCCGGTCCAGCCAGCTGATGATCTTGCGCCCGCGCGCGGCGCGGCCCTCGGCCTGGGCAAGGCGGACCGAATGGAAGATCAGGCTCAACACCGACCACAGGGCGACCAGCTCGATCCCGACGTCGGGGCGGGCGAACAGCAGGGCGGCGACCAGGATCACCATGTTGGGATTGCGCCGCGCGGTGACCAGCCGGAAGCGGCTGTCGACCGCCTGCCAGACGTGGATGTGCATCCCGAAGCGCCACATGAACAGGCCCTCGATGATCCGCCCGATCACATAGGTACCGACGATCACCGCCAGGATTCCGCCCTTGTAGACTTCCTCCATCTGGTGCCCGGCGCTGCCCAGGCCATGCAGCCACGCCCACCACCAGAAGGGCGGGTGGATGAGGTCGACCCCATGGTCGAGAAGGTCGCCCCACCTGGACGAGGTGCCGGTGCAGCGGGCGAGTTTCCCGTCCACCGTGTCGAGCACCATGAACACGAAGCCGGTCGCCGTCCCAAGCCAGTAATTGCCGTTCCAGAATGCCCAGAAGGCCAGCGCACAGAACAGCAGGCCGATCAGCGACACCTGGTTGGGGGTCATCCCGACCTGCGCCGCCCAGCGGGTCAGCCAGAAGGCCGGCCGCCGCCACAGGTACAAGGTCAGGATGTCGGTCACGCCCTTGTAGGAGGCGTCGTACAGCGCATTCTCGGCGGCCAGCGTGCTTGCCGGATCGAGCGGCATGACGAACGGCCGCTCGCGCTTGCGCAGCAGCGAATAATTGAGGGTTGCGGTGCGCGCGTCGATCGGGGCCAGGCCGGCGGGATCGAAATCGGAAGGCGCGGTCCCCGCCTCGAGGTGCATCATCACCGCCTGGCCGTCCAGCATCAGCGCCGACCCGGGCCGGTTCTTGAGCTCGGTCAGCCAGGCCGGGTCCCAGACATAGGCCATGTCGGCGACGATCCGCGACTTGGCCACGTCCTCGCTCTCGGCGGGGACCAGCCCGGCCTTGGCCGCGACCTGCTCGGCGCGCGCCCGGACGGTCCGCCCGAACAGGCGGATGTCGGGGTCGCCAAGCGCAACGAAGTGCACGGTCGGAGGGGAGGCGGGGGCGTCGGCCATGATTGCGCCATCGGCAAAGCCGCAAAGTCTGGCAATAACAAGGCAGGAATTTGTCGACCGCCGTCGCAGTGCCTCGGCCGCCGCCGGCGATCGTGTTGCACCCGAAACGCTGTTTCTGCGTTAACCCCCCGATGCTTGCCGATCCCCTGCTTTCCGGGCATGTCCCCCTTTGATGGCTTCGGCGGCGCTGCCCAGGACGGAATCCAATGTCTTCGCGCCCAATGGTGCGTTAACCATTGCCCGTGCCGGTTCGACCCAGCGTGAGCTCGATGCGATGGCCGACCCGATCGAGGTCGACCTGTCGGGGGTCGACCGGATCGACACCGTCGGCGCCTGGCTGATCCACCGTACCGTCCGCGACCGCCAGGCCAGCGTGACCGGTGCCAGCCCCGATGTCGCCAAGCTGCTCGAACAGGTCGCCGACGCCGACCGCCCGAGCGACGTCAAGCGCCCCAAGAAGGCCGGCGCCGTTAGCGAGCTTGGCGCGTGGACGCTCCAGTTCGGACGCACTTTTGCCGGACTGCTCGGCTTCTTCGGCGCAACGCTGATCGGGCTGTTCTCGGTCCTCACACACCCCAAGCGCTTCCGCTACAATGCGCTGGTCCAGCAATTCGACGTGGTCGGCGTCCGCGCGCTCGGAATCATCGGGTTGATGAGCTTCCTGATCGGGATCGTCATTGGCCAGCAGGGTGCGGTCCAGCTCCAGCAGTTCGGGGCCGAGGTCTATACGATCAACCTGATCGGCCGGATTACCGTGCGCGAGCTTGGGCCCCTGATGACCGCGATCATGGTCGCTGGCCGCTCGGGCTCGGCCTTCGCCGCGCAGATCGGGACCATGAAGATCACCGAGGAAGTCGACGCGATGCGGACCATCGGCGTGTCGCCGGTGGAAGCCCTGGTCGTGCCGCGCATCCTTGCCACCATCTTCGTCATGCCCCTGCTCGCCTTCTGGGCGATGCTGACCGCGATCATCGGCGGCGGCGTGTTCTGCTGGATCGGCCTGGAGATTCCGCCGCTGACCTACATCCAGCGCATCTCCGAAGTGGTGCCCGCGACCGATCTGTGGGCAGGCCTGATCAAGGCGCCGGTGTTCGGCTTCATCATCGCGCTTGCAGGCTGCTTCCAGGGGATGCTGGTCGCCAACGACAGCGAACAGGTCGGCCTCAAGACCACTGCCGCAGTGGTCCAGTCGATCTTCCTGGTGATCGTCCTCGACGCCGTGTTCGCGGTGTTCTTCAGCTCGGTCGGGTGGATCTGATGCGCGGTTCGCCGATCCTTCCCGACGACGAGGATCCGATCATCAGCGTCCGCGGGCTCGAGAACCGCTTCGGCGACCAGATCGTCCACCAGGACCTCGACCTCGACGTCCGGCGGGGCGAGATCATCGGCGTGGTCGGCGGCTCGGGCACCGGCAAGTCGGTGCTGATGCGCTCGATCATCGGCCTCCAGCGCCCGACCGCCGGTTCGGTCGAGGTGCTCGGCGAGAATATGGTCGATCGGCCCGAGGACGAGGCCAAGAACATCCGCCGCCGGTGGGGCATCCTGTTCCAGAACGGCGCGCTGTTCTCGACCCTCACCGTGGCCGAGAACGTGCAGGTCCCGATCCGCGAATATTTCCCGCGCATCAAGCAGCCGCTGCTGGACGAGATCGCCGGCTACAAGATCGTCATGTCCGGCCTGCCCGAAAACGCTGGGGCCAAGTTCCCGAGCGAGCTGTCGGGCGGCATGCGCAAGCGCGCGGGGCTGGCTCGGGCGTTGGCGCTCGACCCCGAACTGCTGTTCCTCGACGAGCCGACCGCAGGCCTCGACCCGATCGGCGCGCAGGCGTTCGACCAGTTGATCAAGGGCCTCCAGGAACGGCTCGACCTGACCGTCTTCCTAATCACCCACGACCTCGACAGCCTGTACGCCATCTGCGACCGGGTCGCGGTGCTGGCCGACGGCAAGGTGGTCGCGGTCGACACGATCAAGAACCTACTCACCCTCGATCACCCCTGGATCCAGGAATATTTCAACGGACCGCGCGGCCGCGCGGCAGCGGCATAGCGAGCAGCCATGGAAACCCGATCAAATCAGGTGCTGGTTGGCACCGTCGTCCTGGTCCTCCTGGTCGGCCTGCTGTTCTTCGCGGTGTGGATCGCCGGGTTGAACACCGAGAAGCGCAAGTGCTTCGACATCTATTTCAGCCAGGGCGTCGGAGGCCTCAACCGCGGCTCCAACGTCAGCTTCTCCGGCGTTCCGGTCGGCCAGATCACCCGCGTCTCCCTGCTTCCCGAACGCCCGGAATTCGTCTGGGTGCGGATCGAGGTCGAGGATTCGACCCCGGTGCTGCAGGGCACCACGGCGCAGATCAAGGGCGTCGGCTTCACCGGCGTCAGCGAGATCCAGCTCGACGGCGCGGTCAAGGGCGCCCGCCCGCTGACCCAGCTCGGCCCGCAGGGCTGCCCGGTGGTGCCAAGCTCGGCCGGCGGCCTCGGCGCGCTGCTTAATTCGGCGCCTGAACTGCTGGAGCGGATCCAGCGCCTGACCGAACGCCTCACCGAACTGCTCAGCGACCGCAACCAGAACGCGATCTCCGACATCCTCGAGAATGTCGACAAGACCACCCGCGTCCTCGCCGAGCGGTCGCCCGAGATGGC
Source organism: Sphingomonas kaistensis (assembly GCF_011927725.1). Lineage (NCBI taxonomy): Bacteria > Pseudomonadati > Pseudomonadota > Alphaproteobacteria > Sphingomonadales > Sphingomonadaceae > Sphingomonas > Sphingomonas kaistensis. The sequence continues at coordinate 952,574 of NZ_JAATJC010000001.1, forward strand.
CGACACGCTGGCCGACGCCCGGATCGCCGCGCGCAACGCCGGAATCGCGGCCGACCGGGTCGCTAAGCTTGCCGAAAGCTCCGAGCAGATGATCTCGCAGGACGTCCGCCCGGCGACCCAGGACCTGCGCAAGTCGATGGAATCAATCCAGCAGACCACCGCCAACATCGATGCCTTGGTCAGCGATGCGCGGCCCGGCGTCCAGAACCTGACCAAGTCGACCCTGCCCGAGGTCAACCGCCTGGTCCGCGACCTGCGCGACCTCACGTCCAGCCTCGAAGGCGTGTCGAGCCGGCTCGACCAGGGCGGAGTCACCGGCATCCTTGGCGCGCCCAAGCTCCCCGATCACAACCCCGGAAAGTCCCGCTGATGCGCTTGCTCCCCCTTGCCGCGGCGCTTGCGCTGCCCCTGACGCTGTCGGCCTGCTTCGGCGGCAAGACCCCGTCGAGCCTGCTGACGCTGACCCCCGCCACGCCCAGCGCGACGTTCGAGCGCACCGCCGCCGCCAGCGAGGCGGTCAGCATCGAACTGCCGATCGCCAGCCGCGATATCCGCCAGGTGCGCGTGCCCGTGCTGGAGACGGCGGGGCAGGTCACCTACGTCAAGGACCTGCAATATATCGAAACCCCCGACCGCCTGTTTCAGCAATTGCTGAGCGAGACGGTGAAGCGGGTCACCGGCCGCGTGGTGATCGATCCGCGCCAGGCCGGGATCGACCCCGGCACCCGCGTGTCGGGCGTGCTCCAGCGGTTCGGCGTCGACAGCGCCACCGGCCAGGTGATCGTGACCTACGACGCCACCGCCACCCGCGGCGCGACGGTGCAAAGCCGCCGCTTCACCGCCACCGCGCCCGCCGACGGCACCGCCGCGAGCGTGGGTCCGGCGATCAACGTCGCCGCCAACGACGTTGCCAACCAGGTCGCGCGCTGGATCGGCGGCTGATCCCCGTCCCGGCGCCGGCCGGGACGACGATCCTTATCCCAGGCTCTTGCTGGCCAGCTCGAAGACGTCCTTGCTGAGCCCCGGCTCGGCCAGGATCCGCTGCAGCGCGCCGCGCATCCTTGCCGCGCGGCCTTCCTCGATCTTGCGCCAGCGGCCGAGCGGGGCGACGAACCGCGCCGCGGTCTGCGGATTGAGCTTGTCGGCGGCGACGATGACGTCGGCCAGCCAGTCGTAGCCGCGGCCGTCGGCGCGGTGGAACGCGCTTGGCGTCCCCGCGAAGCTGCCGGCAAGCGCGCGCAGGCGATTGGGATTGGCCATGGTGAAGGCGGGATGCGCCTGCAGCCGCTCGACCGCGTTCAGCGTCGCCTCGCCCGGAATCGAGGCCTGCACCGCGAACCACTTGTCGATGACCAGCGGATCATCCTCGAAGCGGGCATAAAAATCGTCCAGCGCCGCCGTCGCCGCGTCGGGACCAAGCATCGCAAGCACCATCAGCGCCGACTGCCGCTCGGTCATCGTGCGCGCTTCGTCATACTGACGCTGCGCCAGCTCCGCGCCGAATTGCGGGTCGCCGGCCGACAGCAAGGCCAATGTCGCGGCGCGCAGCCGGCGCAGGCCCTTGTCGGCGCCCGACAGGCTGGCCGGATCGGCCGCACTGGCCGCGGTGTAAGCGCGGGAGAGTTCGTCCCTCAGTCCGGTGCCAAGCGCCCGCCGCACTTCTTCGCGGACCTGGTGCACGCGCGCCGGGTCGGCCCGGTCGAGCTTGTCGATCAGCAGGCTTTCCGATGGCAGGGCGATCGCATCGGCCTTGAACGCGGGGTCGAGCGACTGGCTGCGCAGCGTCGCGCCGACCGCGGCGAGGATCGCATCGGTGGCGACCGGCCCGCCGGCGGTGATCGCCGCCAAGAGGTCGCGGGTCATCAGCTCCTGTCCGGCCTCGTACCGCGCGAAGCTGTCATTGTCGCCCGCCGCCAGCGCCTCGATCTCGCCTTGCCGGCGCTCCGCAGCGACGATCACCGGGGCTGAAAAGCCGCGATTGATCGACAGGAAGGCGGGCTCGTCCACGCCCTCGAACGTCTCGACCTGCTCGGCCCCGTTGAGCAACACAAGCCGCTCGGGCACGATCTCGCGCCCGCTCTCCGCGCCGATGAGCGCGACCTTGAGCGGGATCGCCATCGGCTGCTTGGCCGGCTGTCCGGGGGTCGCGGGGATGTCCTGCGCCAGGTGCAGGGCGGCGCCGGTCGCACCCTGCTCCAGCCGGGCGCGAACGGTCGGGGTTCCGGCCTGCGAATACCACAAGCGGAACTGCGACAGGTCGGCCCCGCTCGCTTCCTCCATGCAGGCCACGAAGTCCTCGCAGGTGACCGCCTGCCCGTCGTGCCGCTCGAAATAGAGGTCGGTGCCTTGGCGATAGGCTTCGGCGCCCAGGATCGTCCGCATCATGCGGATCACCTCGGCGCCCTTGTTGTACACCGTCGCGGTGTAGAAGTTGGCGATCTCCAGGTAGCTGTCGGGCCGGATCGGGTGGGCGAGGGGCCCTGCGTCCTCGGGGAACTGCGCCGCGCGCAAGGTCCGCACCTGGTCGATCCGCTGGACCGCCTCGCTCCCCATGTCCTCGCTGAACCCCTGGTCGCGGAACACCGTCAGCCCTTCCTTGAGGCTGAGCTGGAACCAGTCGCGGCAGGTGACGCGATTGCCCGACCAGTTGTGGAAATATTCGTGCGCGACCACTGCCGCTACCGCGTCGATGTCGCCGTCGCTGGCGGTTTCGGGGTCGGCCAGCACGTAGCGCGTATTGAAGATGTTGAGGCCCTTGTTCTCCATCGCCCCGAAATTGAAATCGCTGACCGCGACGATGTTGAACCGGTCGAGGTCATATTCGCGCCCGTAGGTGCGCTCGTCCCACGCCATGCTGTCCTTCAGCGCCTGCATCGCCAGCCTGGTCTTGGGCAGGTCGGCTTCGCGGACCCAGATGCCGAGATCGACCGCGCGCCCGCTCATCGTGGTGAAGCTGTCGCGGTTGCATTGCAGGTCGCCGGCGACGATCGCGAACAGGTAGCAGGGCTTGGGGAAGGGATCCTCCCACAGCTCGAAATGGCGCCCGTCGCCGCATTCGCCCTGTTCAAGGGGGTTGCCGTTCGCCAGCAGCACCGGGAAGCGGGTCCGGTCGGCCTCCAGCCGAACCCGGTAGCGGCTCAGCACGTCGGGCCGGTCGGGGAAGAAGGTGATCCGGCGGAAGCCCTCGGCCTCGCACTGGGTGCAGAGGATCCCGCCCGAAGCGTAGAGCCCCATCAGCTGGCTGTTCTTCTCCGGCGCGATGGCGACCTCGGTTTCGACCGTTGCGGCGTCCCCTTCGAGATCGACCACCAGCCGCCCGTCCTCGAACCGCGGCTCGCTTGGCTTCCCGTCGACCCGCAGCGAGAGAAGCTCCAGCTCCTCGCCGTCGAGGCGCAGCGGGCGGTCGTGCCCGCCGTTACGAGTGACGCTCAGCCGCGCCGTCACCACCGTTCGCGCCGGGTCCAGCGCAAACGCCAGCTCGACCTCCGGCACCAGCCAGTCGGGCGCCTGATAATCCTCGCGGCGGATGGCGGTCGGGGCGGCGGCGGGAGCGTCGAGCGACGCGCGTATATCGAGCATGGCCACGGACTTAGTCGCGGTGTTCGGAAGCGACAATCCTTGCGCTCGTCGGTCCGTCGAAGCGGTCTGGCGAACCGTCGCGGCCCCGCTAAGCTCGGCTCCACAGGGGGAAAACGAGCTTATGATCACGACGATGCTGGCCGCGAGCGCCGCAGACGCGTTCGATGTCGACGCGGCGACGCGCGCCTATCTCGCGATGGTGCAGGGGCCCGCCAGGCTTCGCTCCGACGCTTATTTCGAGGGCGGCTACTGGCTGATCCTGTGGGGGGCACTCATCAGCATCGCGGTGAACTGGGCGCTGCTGCATTTCGGCTGGTCGGCGCGGTGGAGCGCCTGGGCCGCCCGCCGCGTGCGCCGCCCCTCGCTTCGCACCATGCTTTACTGGCTGCCCTACACCTTCGCGACCGGCCTGATCCTGCTGCCGTGGACCATCTACACCGATTACTGGCGCGAGCATCAATATGCGATGTCGAACCTGACCTTCGGCGCGTGGAGCGGGGAGCAGCTGACCGACCTCCTCATCAACCTGGTGGTCGGCGCGCTCGCGATTGCCGCCATCTATGCCGTGATCCGCCGCGCCCCGCGCAGCTGGTGGCTGTGGGGCACCGCGGTCACCGTCGCCTTCCTGACCTTCGGCGCACTGCTTGCGCCGGTGTTCATCTCGCCCCTGTTCAACACCTACACGCCGATGGCCGAGAGCCCGCTGCGCGAGGAGATCCTGGCCATGGCGCGGGCCAACAACGTGCCTGCGGACAATGTCTACGTGTTCGATGCTTCCAAGCAGACCGACCGCATTTCGGCCAATGTCAGCGGCCTCGGACCGACCATTCGCATCAGCCTCAACGACAACCTGCTGGGCCGGACCGCACCCGAAGAGGTCAAGGCGGTGATGGGGCACGAACTTGGTCATTACGTCCTGAACCACGTGTGGAAGCTGATCGGCGGGTTCGGGCTGATCTTCCTGTTCGTGTTTCTGTTCGCCTGGGCCGCGGCGCCGCGCCTGCTTGCCCGCTACGGCCGCCGCTGGAGCGTGCGCGAGGTCGCCGATCCGGCCTCGCTGCCGCTGCTGGTCATCCTGTTCAGCGTCGGAATGTTCTTTGCGACCCCGCTCACCCACTCGATCATCCGCATCCACGAGGTGGAAGCCGACGCCTTCGGTCTCGACGCCGCGCGCGAGCCCGACGGCTTCGCCCATGTCGCGATGCGCTTGTCCGAATATCGCAAGCTTGAGCCCGGGCACCTGGAGGAGCTGATCTTCTTCGACCATCCGTCGGGCGCCAACCGGGCGCGGATGTCGATGGAATGGAAGGCCCGCCACCTTGCCGAGCTGCCGCCCGAAAAGCGCGTCCTCCAGCGACCCGCGCCGCTGCCGGTCAAGGACTAGTCGGCGAGCGGCACCGGCTCGGCCTCGCGGCGGCTGGTCAGCGCCCACACCATGCCGGCCATCGCCAGCACCGCTCCGGCGGCGGCCAGGGTGGTCCAGCGATAGCCTTCGAACACGGTCGACAGCGCCATCGCGATGATCGGCACGATCACGCTCGAATAGGCCGCGCGACCGGCGCCGATGGTGCGGATGATCGGCATGTACAGGCTGAACGCCAGCGCCGAGGCGAATAGCGCAAGATAGGCGAGTCCGAGCCAGTAGCCGGGCCGCGGGTCGAACACCGGCGGTCCGCTGACCGCCAGCGCGAACAGCGCGTCGAACGCCGCGCCGAAGATCATCCCCCAGGTCAGCATGGTCGGCAGCGGCACCGCCTTGGCCTTGTCGGTCGTCTGCAGCACGTTGGAGACGCTCGCCCCCATCACGCCAAGCAAGGTCAGCCCGATGCCCAGCAGCACTTCGTCCAACGGCGCGCGTGCGCTCTGCACCTCGTTCCAGAACAACAGCGCAATGCCGCCGATCGCAGGAATCGCGGACAGGATGAAGGCGCGGGTCGGCTTGTGCCCGGTCCACGCCCACGCCAGCAGGCTGTTGGGGATCAGGAGAAGCGCGAACACGCAGGCGACCAGCCCGCTCGTGATGTGATGCTCGGCCAGATAGACCGCATTGAAATTCACGCAGAATTGGCAAAAGCCGAACAGCGCCGCGACCTTCCATGCGTCCGGAGGGAGCTTCAGCGGACTTCCCTGCCAGCGGGTGTAGGCCGCCATCGCGGCCGCCGCGATGATGAAGCGATAGGTCACCGACCAATGCGCCGGGACGACGCCCAGCTGATCGCGAATGACGATCCAGGTCGATCCCCAGATCAGCGTGATGATGCAGAAGAAGACAAGGACGGTGCCCTTGCTGAGCGGTGCGCTCACAGCCCTTCGATCGCGCGGGCCAGAGTTTCGACGGCGGCCATGTCCTGGTTCCAGCTGGTCACCAGCCGCGCTTCGCCGACGCCCCAGTCGTAGAAATCGAAGCCCTGCGCCCGGAGTGCCGCCGCTTCCGCCGCGCTGACCTTGAGGAACACTTCATTGGCTTCGACCGGATAGACCAGCCGCTGGCCCGCCGCTTCGGCCAGCCGCCGCGCCGCGGCGTTGGCGGCCCGGGCATTGGCCAGCCAGACGTCGTCTTCGACCATCGCGAGCAGCTGCGCGGCGAGGTAACGGCCCTTGCTCAGCAGGTGCCCCGACCGCTTGCGGAGGCGCCTGATGCCGTCGGCGAGGCCAGGATCGAACAGCACCAGCGCCTCGGCCGACAGCCCGCCATTCTTGACGAAGCCAAAGCTCAGCGCATCGACGCCCGCGCGCCAGGTCAGGTCGGCGACGCTGGCCCCGGTCGATGCCACCGCATTGCCGAACCGCGCCCCGTCGAGATGGAAGCCAAGTCCGTGGCTCTTGGCCCAGGCCCCCAGCGCGGCCGTCTCCGCCGCCGAATAGGTCAGGCCATATTCGGTCGCATTGGTGATCGACAGGGCATCGGCCTGGACCTGGTGGACGTCGGGCCGGATCCGGCTGCGCGCGTCTTCCAGAGCATCCACCGTCAGCTTGGCGCCCGGCCCGTCGACCAGCAGCAGCTTGGCCCCGCCGGTGAAGAATTCGGGCGCCCCGGCCTCGTCGACCTGGATGTGCGCTTCGCGGTGGCACAGCACGCCGCCAAATGGCGGGACCAGCCCGGCCAGCGCCAGGCAGTTGGCGGCGGTGCCGGTGGTCACCCACAAGACGGCGACCTCGCGCTCGAACAGCGCCGAAAAGGTCGCGTCCAGCCGGTTGCTCCAGGCATCGCCGTCATAAGCGGTGTCGAGCCGGTCGGCCTCGGCCATGGCCTTGAACACGGCCGGATGAACCGCCGCGGCATTGTCGGAGAAGAAGCGCATGAGTTTGCCCTTAGCCACCCGCGGGCCGCGCTCCAATGGCCTTGGCCCCGAGCACGAAAAAGGCGGCGCCGGACCCCTGACCGGCGCCGCCTTCCATCAGGCCAGCAGGCCTATCGCCTTAGAAGCGATAGCCGAGGCCGAGCTGGAGGATCGGGTAGACCTTGAAGTTGTCGATATCTTCTTCGATCTCGCGCCGCTCGTTGGCGAGCTGGGTCTGGAATGCCGCGTTGGTGGAGATCGGGCCGGTCGCGGTCAGGCTGCGGACCTTGGGCTTGCCCTGGAACATGGCGCCCGCGTCGATGCCGAAATAGACGCCACTGCCGACACCGCCGCCGTAGCCCAGCGTCAGGGTCGGGGCGACCTTCCTGGCCCGCACTTCACCGCTCAGCGTGCCGATCTGCGCGCCGGTGTAGGTGACATCGCCGACTTCGACGCTGGTGGTCGCCGCCGGGGTGGCAGTCAGTTCGACCCGGTTCTTGCCGGCGCGGACGCCGCCCGAGAGACGGAACCCGCCGCCGCCCGGATAGAAATCGAGGCTGCCGCCGAACGAGCGAAGCTTGAGGTCGCCATCATATTCGATGCCGTCCGAATCGACCCCGCGGCTGAGGCTGAAGAGGGTGGCGCTGCCGCGAACACCGAAGTTGGTCGACCGCCAGCCGATTTCCGGCCCGATGCCAAGCGTGCCGCCGGTCACTCCGACGCTGGCCGCACTCGACCTGGTCTGGGCCAGCGCAGGCGACGCAACAAAGGCAACGGCGCAGGCCGCTACGAGAACATGACGCATAAAAATTCTTCCCCCCGGGAAAGCATCACGGCCTTACTGGCCGCAATTGCTTACCTATGTTGCTGATCTAAATTGATCAAGCCTCGGTTTTTCGCGTTTCCGCCTGGCCCCGGGCGGGGGTCCCGTGGGTCGGTTCTGAGAGGGGGAAGAATGGTGCTGCCGGTGAGGATTGAACTCACGACCTCAGCCTTACCAAGGATGCGCTCTACCACTGAGCTACGGCAGCACTGTCCGGAGACGGGCGGGCCTATGGCGGTGCCGCCCATGAGGTGTCAAGGAAAAGGAATGGCAAACAAGGATAAAGACGCAAGACTCGCCGCCGCGTTGCGCGAGAACCTCAGAAAGCGGAAGGCCGCCGGCGCCCCGGCGAAGCCCGATTTCGATGCACCGGCGCCAAGCGACGAAGGCCGAGGGGACCGGCCGGACTGACCGCCGTTACGGCTTGCCGGGCCAGCGCCGGGAAGATCGGGCTCTTGGCAACGAGGGACGCGAGCGGCCTCGTCTCCCACGCCGTCTCAGCCCGCCGGATTATGCTTGTGGAGGAAGGCCTCGAGCCGACCCAGGTAATCGGCCAGGTCGCCTTCTCCCTCCAGGTCGTGGCCCGACTTGGCGTAGAAGACAGAAGTGACTTCGGCGCGCCCGCCCTGCAGCGCCTGAACGATCGCCCGGCCCTGACGCACCGGGACCACCTCGTCCTTTTCGCCATGGCCGATCAGGACCGGCACCTTGAGCCGCGCCGCTTGCTGCAACGGTGACACGGTGGCGAGATCGACTTTTTGCTCACCGGCCACCTTGGTCCGCCATTCGCGGAAATAGCGGGTCGCGGTGAAGCTTTTGCGGTTGGCCTTGAGCTGCGCGTCGAGGTCGGTGACCCCGGCCAGGCTGGCGGCGCAGCGATAGCGCTCCGGGTTGCGGATCGCGCCCCACAGCGCGGCATAGCCACCATAGGAGGCCCCGACGATGCACACCCGCTTGGGATCGGCGACGCCCGTCTTGATCAGGTGATCGAGCCCGTCGTCGAGGTCGTCCTGCATCGCCCGGCCCCATTGGCCATAGCCCTTCTCGACGAAGCTCTTGCCGTAGCCGGTCGAGCCCCGAAACTGCGGCTGGAAGACCGCATAGCCGCGGCTCGCTATAAACTGGACAAAGGTGTCATATTCCCAGCTGTCGCGGATGAACGGCCCGCCGTGGGGCATCACGATGGTGGGAAGCAGCTTTCCCGGCTTGCCCTTGGGCAGGGTCAGATAGGCCGGAATGCCGAGGCCGTCGCGGGCCGCGTAGCGCAGGTGGGTCGTCGCGGACAATTGCGCGGGATCGATCCGCGCAAGGGGCGCATAGACCGGGTTCATCTTCCGCGTCGTCTGGTCGAGCAGGAAATAGGCTCCAGGATCGGAAGCACTGCTGGAGAAGATCAGCAGCTTCGCCTTGTCGCGCGAGCGGGAGACGATCTCGTTGACCGTGGTGGGCAAGGCCCTGTCGATCCTGGCTTGGGTCTGCTTGAGGTCGGGATCGAGCCACACGAAACGCTTGCGGTCATTCTCATACTCGATTCCGGAGATGTCGCCCGACCAGCGGTCGCCCCAGACGCCGGTGACGTCGACCTCGGGATCCTCGAAGATCGCCTCGCCAATGCTGCCGGACGTGAAGTCGTAGCGGTACACGCCGAAGCGGCCGGTCCGCTCGTTGGTGATGATGGTGCCGGTCCCCGCCCGGCCGAAGGTGAAGCGGTCGACGCTGGAATCAGAATTCTTGTCGAACTTGCCCTTGATGGTCCGCAGAGGTTCACCCGCCTTGTCGCGATAGAACAGCTTCCACGCCCGGTTGTCATAGGCGAAGCCGGCGCGGACGACGCCGTCGCTGTCGGCATACCAGTCCCAGACATCGGGACGCGGCTTCTCCACCAGGGTCGCCTTGCCGGTGGCGAGGTCCACCCGCTTCACGGCAGGCGTGTCGAAGATGGTGTCCTGGCTCGCCACCAGGGCGGTCTGGCCGTCCGGATCGGTGTACAGGACGTCGCCGCCAAGCACGCCCTGGTTGGCGGGGTCGGCGACCCGGCTTTGCCCGGTGTCGATGTCGACCACGATCAACCGGGTGAACGGATAGACCTGGTCGAACAGCTTCTCATATTTGCGGACTCGAAGCAGCAGGCGGTTCGCACCGGCCCAGCTGATCGAGGTGACGTCGGACTTGCCGAGCGGAAGGGCGCGCGGCGGCTTGCTCGGGTTGGTCGCGTCGAAGATCAGGATGCGGCTGGTGTCCCCCTGCCACGACCGGGCGGCGAGCAGCTTGCCGTCCGCGGAAAGCCGGGCGCCGGTGGCAACGGGCGGTTCGGCGAAATCGGCGATCGAGGGGCGTGACGCGGGCTGTGCAGCCAGGCCCTCACTGGCAAGGAGCAGGCCGAGAACGGTCGCCTGCAGGACGCTACGCATGACATGATCCCCCTGTACTCGGCGGCAGACTGCAACGCGCCGCCGGGAAAGGAAAGCCCTTCCAGATCAATCCGATGTGGCCCTTCGGAGTTAAGGAACGACGAAGATCAGACGCACCGCCGCCGGGGTCCGCCAAGAGGCGGAAAGCGGCCGCCTCGGGCTGGGCACCTGCGCATGAAGCGGGGATCGTTCACAAGGGAAGCGGCCAGGATCGGAGCCAATTCACCCAACCGCACTCTCCTTTGCGTGACGGTGCCCGGTTGACCACGTCCGCAACGGGGGTGCGCCCCACTCATTGCGCAATGGCCTGGCCGGCCTATGGTCGCGAGGGTGAGAACATCGCTCCTTCTGCTCCCGCTGATCCTTGCCGGATGCACACACGTGTCGACCCCGGCCACGCCGCAGGACAGCTTCTTCGCGCAACTCAGCGAGATGTGCGGCAAGGCTTTCGAGGGGCGGATCGTCAGTCCCGCGGTCAGCGCGGACGCCAGCTTCGCGGGCAAGAAGCTCGTCATGCACGTCAGGGAGTGTTCAAGCGAGACGCTCCGCATTCCGTTTCATGTCGGAGAGGACCGATCGCGAACCTGGGTGATGACCCGCATCGCCAACGGGCTCCGGCTCAAGCATGATCACCGACACGAGGATGGAAGCCCGTCCGAGCAGACCCAGTACGGCGGCGACACGGTGGATCCTGGATCGTCCAACCGCCAGCAGTTCCCGGCAGATGCCTTCTCTAAGGAGATGTTCGTCCGCGGGAATATCCCGCAGTCGGCGACGAACGTCTGGGCGATGGAGGTCTGGCAGAAAAGGCTTTTCGCCTACGAATTGCGACGCCCCGGCCGCCATTTTCGGGTCGAGTTCGACCTTGCGCGCCCCATCCCAACACCGCCGCCGCCTTGGGGAGCGGGCCGCCCCCGTTGATTGAGCAACAAGCTGTGTGGGAATGTCTGCAATGGGTGGAAAGCAGACATTTCGTCAGTTTTGGATGAGGCGAACGAGCGTTCCGTCTAGATCGACCATGTAGGCGATGGTTTTACCGCTATCTTCTTCGGTTGGCGGATGAAGGCGAGGCCACCCCCAACACTGCTCTGGCAATCCAGCAGCTTTGCAGATTTCGTAGAGTTCTTGCATGTCATCTAGACGCAGGCAGCAGCTAAAGTTGCCCGTTGCAGGGTCCAGATCCGGATGAGGAAAGAACTCCAGCGTCGAGCCGCCGCGCTTCAGGATCATCCACCCGTCGTCACGCCAGCCCTCGTCGAAACCTAGCTTCCGATAGAACTGCGATGTCGCTTCGAAGTCCCGGCTCGGCAGGTTCGGCGTCGCGTGATCCATCTAGCGGTCTCCCTGAGTAGCATAACGCCCGCTCCTCCTTGATCGCAATGGGGGCGACTGTCGACGTTGCTCAAGCCTACCCTGACATCTAGAGCAGCGGCATGAAGTTCTCGGAAACAACTTTCGCTGCGATTGCGGCGGCAACCGGCCTTGGAGCTACAACCGCAGGCGCGGCATGCTGCGTGCTTCCGTTGATGCTCGCCGGTGTCGGCGTCGGCGCGGGCGCCTTGACGCCGATGGTGCCATTCCATTGGCCACTGTCGGTCATCGCTCTTGTTGCGGTCGCGACTGGATGGTTTCTTTATCTGCGCCGCCGTCGGGCATGTGCCGTGGGCGTTGATTGCGCGCCTCCATCGAAAACGACGTTTCTGCTTTTGATAGTGGCCTCGCTTCTCGTGGTCATTGCAGCGGCGTGGCCGTTCATTGAAGCGCCGCTCACGAAAGTAGTTGGCACATGACTCTTCTAGCATCGACACTCACCTGCCCTGAATGTGGGGGAGCTTCCACCGACGAGATGCCCACCGACGCTTGTCAGTTTTTCTACGATTGCAAGCATTGCAGCGCCGTCCTTCGCCCACTCAAGGGCGATTGCTGCGTTTACTGCTCATACGGTGACGTTCCATGCCCGCCCATACAGGAAGCACGGGAGACCGGGGTTGCAGGCTGCTGCTCACCTTCCTGATGTCCGCTTCGGGTCGTAAGCAGACACTCGCGACCGCCCCTTGGCCACCATTCAAAGCGGTGCGCATTGCTCCTCGAGCCACGCGCGCTCCTCGGCGCCCAGCCCCGGCCCGATCCGTCGCACCACTTCCGCGTGATAGTCGTTCAACCACTGGACTTCGCGGTCGCTGAGCAGCGCGCGATCGATCAGGCGGCGGTCGATCGGGGCGAAGGTCAGCGTTTCGAAGCCGAGCAGTTCCTTGTCGGCGCCCGCCACCTCGACCGGCACCACCAGCACCAGATTCTCGATCCGGATGCCGTATTCGCCTTCCTTGTAATAGCCGGGCTCGTTGGACAGGATCATGCCCGCCTGCAGCGGTTCGTCGCCGCCGGCATAGGCACCGCCGACCGGCGCGATCCGCTGCGGGCCTTCGTGGACCGACAGGAAGCTGCCGACGCCGTGGCCGGTGCCATGCGCGTAATCGAGGCCCGCTTCCCACAACGGCCGCCGGGCGAAGCTGTCGAGCTGGCCGCCCCGCGTGCCCTTCGGGAACACCGCCGAGTCGATCGCGATATGGCCCTGCAGCACGCGGGTGAAGCGGTCGCGCATTTCCGGCGTCGGCTCGCCCACCGCGACGGTGCGGGTGATGTCGGTGGTGCCGTCCTCATACTGCCCGCCCGAATCGATCAGGTAGAGCGAGCCCGGCGCGAACGGGACGTTGCTCTTCTCGGTCGAATGATAGTGCGGGCTGGCGGCGTTGGCGCCGAACGCCGAGATGCTGTCGAACGACAGGTCCTTGAGCGTCGGATCCTCGCGGCGGATTTCCTCCAGCCGGGCCGAGGCCTTGAGTTCGTCGAGCTCACCCTGGTGCGCGTCGACCCATTTCAGGAACTTCACCATCACCGCGCCGTCGCGGGTCTGGGCGGCGCGGTGGCCGGCGACCTCGGTTTCGTTCTTGGTCGCGCGGGGCAGGACGGTCGGATCGCGCAGGGCGATGATGGTGGCGCCGGCCTTTTCCAGCGCTTCGCCGATCGCTGCCACCGACCGCTCGGGATCGACCGCCACGGTCTTGCCGCCAAGCTCGCCCAGCTTCGCCTCGAACTCCGCCCGCTCGTGCAGCCGGACCCCGTTGCCGAGGTGCTGGCGAAGCTCGGCGGTGACCTTCTCGCCCTCGACGAACAGGTCTGCGGTGCCGTCGCCGTGGACCAGCGCGAAGGCGAGGCCGACCGGCGTGCGCGACACGTCGGACCCGCGCAGGTTGAAGGTCCAGGCGATCGAATCGAGCGCGGCCAGCACCGCTGCGTCGGCGCCCTGTTCGCCCAGCCAGTCGGCCACCGCCTGGCGCTTGTCGGCGCTCGACCGCCCCGCCAGCCGCTCGGGATGCACGACCAGCGCCGCCTTGCTGCGTTCGGGCCGGTCGCTCCACACCGCGTCAATCGGATTGGTCGTCACCGCCACCAGCTCGGCACCCTTGGCCGCCAGCGCCTCGCGGGTGCGGGCGACCCAGTCCCGGCGGTGCAGCCACGGGTCGTAGCCGATCCGCGCGCCTGCCGGGGCATGAGCCTTGAGCCAGTCGGTCACATTGCTTTCGGGCACCGATTCGAACGACCAGTCCGCCCCGTCGACCTGCTGGCGCACCTGCAAGGTGTAGCGTCCGTCGGTGAAGGTCGCCGCCTTGTCGGCGAGCACCGCAGCCGATCCGGCCGACCCCTCGAACCCGGTCAGCCAGGCCAAACGGTGCGCATAGCTGCCGACATATTCGCTCATATGCTCGTCGGTCAGCGGCACGACGAACCCGTCGAGGCCCTGGGCGGCGAGCTGCTGGCGGAGGGCGGCGAGGCGGTCTGAATGGTTGCTCATGCCCGCCCCTCTAGCGCGGGCCGAGGGGTGGACGAAAGCTCCTCCCTTGCGCCATCGCTGCAGCCCCCCAAATCCCCTCCTCCTGCTTTTTCCCGAAAGACCCGATGCCCGATCCCCAGCCCCCTCGCGCCGAGCAGCGCCCGACCACCTTCGAACGCCACGGAATCACCGTCATCGACGATTATGCCTGGCTGCGCGACGCGGGCTATCCGACGGTCGAGGACAAGGCGGTGCTCGGCTATCTCGAGGCCGAAAATGCCTTCTTCGAAGCGTGGAAGAAGCCGCACGAGCAGCTGATCGAGACCCTGTTCGAGGAGATGAAAGGCCGCCAGAAGGAGGACGACCGCTCGGTTCCGGTCAAGGACCGCGACTATCTCTACTGGTGGGCATTCGAGCCCGGCGCCCAATATCGCCAATGGTTTCGCAAGCCCGTGTCCGGCGGCCCCGACCAGCTGATCTACGACGAGGTTAAGGAAGCCGAGGGCAAGGAATATTTCCGTCTCGGCGCGCTTGAGGTCAGCCCCGACGGGCGCCTTGCCGCGGTGCTTGCGGACGACAGCGGATCCGAACGCTTCACCCTGCGCATCCGCGACCTTGCCACCGGCGCGGACCTCGAAACCGTGACCGAGGTCGGCATCGGCGCCCCGGTGTGGAGCGCGGACGGCAGCGCGGTGCTGTTCACCGAGGTCAACGACCAGTGGCGCAGCTTCCGCGCGCGCTACCACCGCCTGGGCGACGACATCGCCAACGACCGCACCCTGTACGAGGAAACCGAGGACAAGGGCTTCTCGGTCGGCCTGTCCAAGAGCCAGGACGAAAGCCTGATCTTCCTCTCGGCCGGCGATAACCGCACCACCGAAATCCGCTTCGTCCCCGCCGCCGATCCGCTGGCCGAACAGATCCTCATCAGCCCGCGCCGCGAGAACCGCCTCTACGAAGCCGACGCCGCGCATGGCAAGCTGTGGATCCTCACCAATGACGAGCATATCAATTTCCGCATCGTCTCCGCCGACCCCGCCGCGCCGGGCGAGTGGCACGAGGTCGTTGCCGGCTCCGACAACGTCTACCTGCGCGGGGCGACCGCCTTCCGCGACCACCTCGTCGTCACCAGCCGCCTCGACGGCCTCGACCAGCTGACCCTGCGCGATTACGCCACCGGCGAGACCACCCGCATCCCCTTTGCCGAGGCGAGCTACACCGCCGGCCTTGCCAGCAATCCCGAATTTGCCCCCGCCGCCTATCGCCTGGTCTACAGTTCGATGGTCACTCCGGGCACTGTGTTCGACTACCACCCGGCCAGCGGCACGCTTGAAACCCTCAAGGTGACCGAGATCCCGTCGGGCTACGACCCCTCGCACTATGTCACCGAGCGGCTGATGGTACCCGCCCGCGACGGCAAGCAGGTCCCGGTCAGCGTCGTCTACAAGAAAGGCTACCGGAAGGACGGCAGCCAGCCGCTCTTTCTCTACGCCTATGGCGCCTACGGCTATGCCATCCCGCCCAGCTTCTCCTCGACCCGCCTCAGCCTGCTCGACCGCGGTTTCGCCTACGCCATCGCCCACATCCGCGGCGGCGATGACCTAGGGTATGGCTGGTACCTCGACGGCACCGCCACCAACCGCTGGAACACCTTTCACGATTTCGTCGACGCCGCGAAGGGCCTCACTGCCGCCGGCTTCGCGCGCCCCGGCCGCATCGCGATCCAGGGCGGCTCGGCGGGTGGCAAGCTGATGGGGGTGGTGGCCAACACCGACCCCGGCCTGTGGGGCGCGGTGATCGCAGACGTGCCGTTCGTCGACGTCGTCAACACCATGATCGACGACAGCCTTCCGCTGACCCCGGGCGAATGGCCGGTGTGGGGCAATCCGATCACCGACCCGGACGCCTTCAAGCTGCTGCTGAGCTACTCGCCCTACGACAACGTCAAGGCGCAGGCCTATCCGCCGATGCTGGTCACCGCCGGGCTCAACGATCCGCGCGTCACCTATTGGGAGCCCGCCAAGTGGGTCGCCCGCCTGCGCAGCGCGAAGACCGACGACAATCTGCTCCTGCTCAAGACCAACATGGGTGCCGGCCACGGCGGCAAGTCGGGCCGCTGGGATTCCTTGCGCGAAACCGCCGAGGACCAGGCCTTCGTCCTCACCCAGATGGGCGTCGCCGAATGATCCTGGCCGCGGCGGCGGCGCTTGCAGCCGCCGCTTCCTCCGACGCTCCGGCGGACGTCAGCGTGACCCGCCGCGGCGATGGCGGGTTCGAGGCGATCTACACCCTTCCGCGCGCCGCGCCGGCCTGGGGCTTCTTCCGCTCCTCGCTCGCCGCCGAGGATCGCCAGCCGTGGCGCCCGCGCAGCTGGACGGTGCTGACGCCGGGCGTGCGGCTCGAACGGCGCGGTGCCTATGATGCGCTGGTGGCGACGGACGGCGGTCCGGTCCCGCGCACCGTGCGGGTCCGGGTCGCGCCCTACACCAGCGAATTGCTCAGCGACTATGTCCCTGCGCTCCGCCTTGGCGAGGATGGGATCGCCCTGTTCGACGGCCAGTTCTCGCTCTTCTCGGTCGCGACGCCCGCCGCGCTGGCCCGGCTCGGCCCCGATCCCGAGGCGGGCCCGATCATCGATACCAGCACCCGCGTCCGCTTCCGCGGCGGCGGCGCGTCGCAGCTCAGGCTGGCGGGCGACACCGCCGGCTACCGGCGAGGCAACAGCGCCGGCACCTACGGCCTGTTCGGCGTGCCCGGCGCGGTCGAGCAGGGCGGCATGGCCACCGTGGTCGATCCGCAGATGCCGGCCTGGCTGGCCGCCGACATCCGCACGTTCACCCCGCGCCTGCTCGACCATTATCGCAAGCTGCTCGGCTCCCCCGGTGACCTCCGCCCGACCGTGCTTGCAAGCTGGGCCGGGGCCGACAAGCAGGGGGCAAGCCTCAACGGCGGGGTGCTCAAGGGGCTGGTCCTGATGCGCATCTCGGGCGCCGCCGCGACCCGGCCGTCGCCGCCGCTGCGCACGCTCGCCCATCGCTACATCGCGCACGAAAGCGCGCATTTCTGGCTCGGCCAGATGGTCACCTACGACAAGGCGGCCGACAATTGGATCGTGGAAGGCGGCGCGGACCTGCTGGCGATCCGCGCGCTCGGCGCCACCGAGCCTGGCTACGACATGCGCGCAGCCCTGCAGAAATCGCTTACCGATTGCCTCGCCGCCTCGAAGCTGGGTGGCCTTTCTTCCGCGGCGCAGCGGCAGGACTTCCAGGTCAAATATGATTGCGGCGCCATTCTCTCGCTGGTCGCCGAAAAGGTGGCGGGCGGCGATTTTCCCGCCTTCGTCCGCCGCTTGATTGCCGCCAACGCAGGCGACGGCGCCGTCTCAACGGAGGAATGGCTCGCTTTGCTCGAAAGCCATGCCGCGGGCCGCAACCTGGCCACGCGCATCCGCCCGTTGCTCAACCAGGCCCAGCCCACCGCGCGCGGCTGGACGGAATTGCTGACCGCCGCCGGCATCCGCTATCGACTGCGGCCAGACCAGACGCCGGAGCTCCTGTGACCAACCCCAGCTTCACCCTCACGCTGACCGCCGAGCCCGAGCACATCGACGAGCTAGGCCACGTCAACAATGCGGTGTGGGTGCAGTGGATCCAGACCGTCGCCACCAGCCATTGGTATGCCACCGCGCCCGAACAATATCGCGACGCCTACATCTGGGTCGTGATCCGGCACGAGATCGACTACCTCCGTCCGGCGCTGGTCGGTGACACCGTGACCGGCCGGACCTGGGTCGACGAGGCCCCGCGCGGCGCCCGCTTCGACCGCTTCATGGAATTCACTTCAGCTGAGGGAAAGGTGCTGGTGAAAGCCCGCACGACCTGGGCGATGCTCGACAAGGCCACCGGCCGCCCGCAGCGCATCACGACCGAGATCGTGGCGCCTTTCCTCGCGCCGGCGTAGGAGGGGCAGATGCCAAGGATCGTCCTTCACGACTATTTCCGCTCCTCCGCCAGCTATCGGGTCCGGATCGCGCTCAACCTCAAGGGCCTCGCCTACGATCAGCATCCCGTCAGCCTGGTTGCGGGCGAACAGCAGTCGCCCGAATATAAGGCACTCAACCCGCAGGGCTTCGTGCCGATGGTCGAGATCGACGGGGAGCGCGTCACGCAAAGCCTCGCCATCTTCGATCGCCTCGATGCGCTGGTCGAAGAGCCGCCGTTCGTGCCGTCGGACCCGCCCGGCCGGGCTCATGTCCTCGCGCTGGCGCTGACGGTCGCCTGCGACATCCATCCGCTCAACAACCTGCGCGTGCTGCGTTACCTCAAGACCGAGCTTGGCCAGCCGCAGGAAGCCGTCGACGCCTGGTACCGCCACTGGGTCGTCGAAGGTCTGGCCGCGCTGGAAGCGCTCGCCGCTCCGCAGGCCGGCACCTTCCTCTATGGCGACCAGCTCAGCATGGCCGACATCTGCCTCGTGCCGCAGCTCTACAACGGGCGCCGCTTCGACGTGCCGATGGACGCCTATCCGACCCTGCTTCGCGCCGAGGCCGCGACCCTTGCGCTTGCCCCGGTCGAAGCCGCCCATCCCGATCGCCAGGAGACTGCCCAGTGAACCGCGTCGACAATGTCACCGCCGGCATGGACCAGCTTCGCGCCCTGCAGGACGTCGCCATCCCCAGCCTGGAGGGCAAGGTCAGCGAGGAAGAGTGGAAGCTACGTGTCGACCTCGCCGCCGCCTACCGGCTGATCGCGCATTACGGCTGGGACGATCTCATCTTCACCCACATGAGCGTCCGGGTGCCGGGGCCGGAGCATCATTTCCTCCTCAACCCCTACAATCTGATGTTCGAGGAAGTGACCGCCTCGTCGCTGGTCAAGGTCGACATGGCTGGCAATCCGGTCGATCCCACCCCGTTCATCACCAACCCGGCCGGCTTCACCATCCACTCGGCGGTGCACATGAGCCGCGAGGACGCCAACGCCGTCATCCACCTCCACACGCCCCACGGCCAGGCGGTTGCGGCGCACTCCGATGGCCTCCTTCCGCTGACCCAGACCGCGATGCTGGTCCGCGGCGACCTCGCCTTCCACGACTATGAAGGCGTCGCCACCGATCATGACGAGCGTGAGCGGATCGTCGCCGACCTTGGCACCAGGAACGCCATGCTGCTGCGCAACCACGGCACGCTGAGCGTCGGCACCACCGTCGGAGAGGCATTCATCCGTATCTACTTCCTCGAGCGCGCCTGCCAAGCCCAGATCATGGCGCTGAGCGCCGGCGAGGCGATCAATCATCCGCCCCAGGGCACGCCCGAGATCGCCGCCGAACAAGGCGCCCAGGGCCTCAAGCTCGCCGCGCAATTCCTCGCCTGGCCGGCCCTCCTTCGGAAAGCCTATCGTCTCGACCCCCACTTCGCGACTTGAGCCGCCGCCCCCACCCTGTTAGGGCGCCCGCGCTGCCGCTTTAGCTCAGTTGGTAGAGCACCTCATTCGTAATGAGGGGGTCACAGGTTCGAGTCCTGTAAGCGGCACCACTTCCGGTCTTTACCGGTTTGTAATCAGCACATACAGTCATCCCCAATAGCAGTGTTGCGGCAGCTTGCCGCTGTGCTTGAAGAGGGGGACAGAATCATGGCTTTCGGGATCGGTAGGGCGCGCTGCAGGCTCGCGGCTGAGGTGGCTCTTGGCGCGATCGCGGTGCTCGGATGCGCCGGCACTGCGGCTGCTCAGGATGCGGCTGCTCCAGCAGCGCCGACGGAAGTCCAGCCGGCTGACGACGGGATCGAGGAAGTGGTGGTCACCGCCCGCCGCCGCGACGAGAACCTCCAGGACACCCCGATCGCCATCTCCGCCTTCAGCGCCCAGGTGCTCGAGGACCGCCAGGTGCTCCAGACCCAGGACCTCGAGCGGATCACGCCCAGCCTCCAGTTCAAGCCCGCCGGCCAGCTGTCGGGCAATTCGGCTTCATCCGTGGTCTTCATTCGCGGCGTCGGCCAGGTCGATCCCACCGCGGCGGTGGATCCGGGGGTCGGGATCTATCTCGACGAGGTCTATCTCGGCCGTGCGGTCGGCGGCGCGATCGACTTTGGCGACATTGCCGGCGTCGAAGTCCTGCGCGGGCCGCAAGGCACCCTGTTCGGCCGCAACACCATCGGCGGCGCGATCCTGGTCCGCACCCGCGAGCCCGAAGTCGGCTCATTCAGCGGTCGCGGACGCCTGCGCCTCGGCGGCGACGATCTCGCCGAGGGCTTCCTTGCGCTCAACCTGCCGATAGCGAGCACCATGGCCGCCCGCGTCGCCGGCGGCTTCCGCAAGCGCGACGGCTATGTGATCCGCGCCTTCGACGGCAAGGACCTCGGCAACGAGAATGGCTATTCGCTCAACGGCGCCTTTAAGTGGGAGCCGTCGGCCGCGTTCAAGACCTTCCTGCGTGCCGATTATTCCAAGCGGGAGGAGAATGGCGCCCCGTTCGTGTTCGCCGGCATCAACGAGCAGGCGCCGGTCGCGGCCATCGCCAGCGTCGCCGCAGGCTGCCCGGGCGCGACCATCCCGTTCGCCCCCATCGCGCCGGGCAACCCGCGCTTCGGTGCGCCCAACGTGCCGCTGATCAACGACGTGCGCTGCGCCAACGACTTCCAGGCCCGCGGCGACTTCGTGAACGGCGGCAACGCGCCGGTGATGAGCATGTCGGAAGTGTGGGGCGTCGCCAACACCGCTACGCTGCGCCTGTCCGACGCGCTGCTGGCCAAGTCGATCACCGCCTATCGCAAGACCGATTCGCGCGGGGTGCGCGACGCCGACAACACGCCGCTGACCCTGATCACCACCGACGTCGGTTCCGAATCGAAGCAGTTCAGCCAGGAAGTCCAGCTACAGGCGGACTTCGGTACGGTGTCGGGCATCGTCGGCGGCTATTATTTCCGCGAAACGACGGACGAGCGCGCGACGGTGTTCCTTGCCTTCCCGCCCTCGCCGCCGGTGATCACCTCGCTGCTGGCCGGAGGCCCGGGAAGCCGCGACCTCCAGGTGTCGCGCCTCCGGACCAATTCGCTCGCGGCGTTCGGCGAGCTGACCTGGGCGCCGATCGAGCGGCTCGAGGTGACCGGCGGCCTGCGCTACACCACCGATCGCAAATTCTACCAGGGCACGGTGCTCAACCTGTTCCCGGCGACCCAGCCCGATCCCAACCCGCTGCCGACGCTGGCGACCACGCAGGGCGGACCACTTTTCATTTTCAACACGCCCAACCGCCGCAAGTTCTCGGCGCTGACCGGTTCGGCCAGCGTGCAATACCGCTGGAGCGACGCGCTCAGCACCTATCTGTCCTATGCGCGCAGCTTCAAGTCGGGCGGCTTCAACACCCGCTACAATGCCGCCACGCCCAACAACCTGCCGGTGCCGTTCGCCGATGAAAAGGTGACGAGTTATGAGGCGGGGGTGAAGACCAATATCGGTCGCTTGCGGTTCAACGTCGCGGCGTTCAGCGCCAATTACGACGACATCCAGCTGATCTTCCGCCAGGGCGTGGTGCCGCTGCTGTTCAACGCCGGCAAGGCGCGGATCCGCGGGCTGGAGGCGGAGGCCAACTACCGCACCAGCTTCGGCCTCTCCTTCGATGCCGGGCTCAGCCTGCTCGACGACAAGATCAAGAGCATCACCCCGATCCCGGGCGCGACCGCCACCGTCACCCCCAACGACGACCTGCCGTTCACGCCCGATGTCCAGGCCAATTTCGGCGTCGCCTATCGCTTCAACCTGCCCAACGGCATGTCGCTGACCCCGCGCTTCGACGGCAGCTACACGTCCAAGCTGACCTTCATCACCGGCAGCATCCCGCTGATCGAGGAGAATGGCTATTTCGTCGGCAACGGCTCGCTGGCGCTGAAGCTCAAGGGCGGGATGGAACTGAGCGCGGGCGTCACCAACATTTTCGACGAGCGCTACCTCATCCAGGGCAATGCCTCGCTTGCGACGCTGGGCTATGCCGA
The DNA here is from genome assembly GCF_011927725.1 of Sphingomonas kaistensis. Taxonomy (NCBI): domain Bacteria; kingdom Pseudomonadati; phylum Pseudomonadota; class Alphaproteobacteria; order Sphingomonadales; family Sphingomonadaceae; genus Sphingomonas; species Sphingomonas kaistensis. Next base: position 974,487 of record NZ_JAATJC010000001.1, read on the forward strand.
GCGCATCTTCGCCCGCCCGCGCAGCTGGTTCGTCCAGCTTTCGAGCTCGTTCTGAGGCCGGCTCACCGGCGCTCTAGCTTGCGAGCGCGAGCGCCGGTGAGCGGACCGCTTCTGCAAGCAGTTCGAACGAACGGATGCGCGCCTGCTGGTCGAAGATCTGCGAGGTCACGATCAACTCGTCCGCGCCGGTCTTCGCCACGAAGTCGTCGACCTGGGCGCGGGCCGTCGCCGGACTGCCGATGGCCGAGCAGGACAGCACGCCGTCGAGCATCTCGCGGAAGTGCGGCGGCAGGCTGTCGGCGAAGCCGACGCGCGGCGGCGGCAACTGCATCGGTCGGCCGGTGCGCAGCGCCACGAACGCCTGCTGGACCGAAGTCGCAAGGAGCTGCCCTTCCTCGTCACTGTCGGCGACGAAGGCGTTGAAGCCGAGCATGACGTGCGGCTTGTCCAGCTGGTCCGATGGCGTGAAGCGGTCGCGATAAAGAGCGATCGCCTGCATCATCATCTGCGGCGCGAAGTGCGAGGCGAAGGCGAAGGGAAGCCCGAGCATCGCCGCAAGCTCGGCTCCGAACAGGCTCGACCCGAGGATGGTCACGGGAATGTCGAGGCCCTCGCCCGGGATCGCCCGGACGGCGCCGCCTTCGCCGCGGAAATAGCCCATCAGTTCCACCACATCGCGCGGAAACTGGTTCTGGTCGGACGTCATGCTGCGCCGCATGGCATAGGCCGCCGCCTGATCGGTCCCCGGCGCGCGGCCGAGCCCGAGGTCGATCCGGCCCGGATAAAGGGAGGCGAGCGTGCCGAACTGTTCGGCGACGATCAGCGGAGCATGGTTGGGAAGCATGATCCCGCCCGACCCGATCCGGATGGTCGAGGTGCGCGACCCGACATAGGCCAGCGCGACGGCGGTGGCGGCGCTGGCGATGCCCGGCATCGAGTGATGCTCGGCCATCCAGTAGCGATGGTAGCCGAGCCGCTCGCCCGCCTGCGCCAGATCGCCGGCCTGGCGCAATGCAGCGCCAGCGTTGCTGCCTTCGGTGATCGGTGCGAGATCGAGAATGGAAAGTATCGGCATTGTCCCCAGATGGCGCGAGGGGCCGCCGATTCAATGGCCTAGGCGGCTCCAGTACCCGGCGTCAGCGCCTCGGCGACCAGCCTGCGGACATCGACCCTTGCCTTGAACCGCGCGCCGAGAAGCGCGGTGCCGCTGATCTTGCGCTGGACAAACAACAGGTCGGCCGGGGGCAGGTGCCAGCTCGCCTTGTCGGCGGCGATGGCGAGGCCTTCCTCGCGCAGGATGCCAAGGAAGGCGCGGTCGCCGAAGTCGAACAGGCCGGGCTTGTCGAGCTCGGCCAGCACCACCGCCACCATCCTCTCGAGCGCGGCGGCATGGCGGTCGGCCACCGCCTGGCCGATGAAGCCGGCGGCGACCGCGCCATGCGCCACCGCCGGTGCATCGCCGGCCAGCGCCGCGGCCAGCAGCGTGCGATAGCCCTGGGCGATGGCGGGCGGCACGTCCTGCGCGGCGCCGAAGTCGAGCAACGCGATCCGGCCGTCGTCGAGCAATCGGTAGTTGGCGTAATTGGGGTCGGTCTGCATCACCCCGAAGTCGAATACTTCGCGCAGGACGAGGGTGACGATGCGCGTCATCGCGAGGTCGCGGACGTCCTGCGGCGCGTCGTCGAGGGTTTCGATCGGGCGGCTTTCGACAAAGCTCATCGCGAGGACGCGGGGCGTGGTGAAGGTGTCGTCGAGAGTCGGCACGACGAATTCGGGCGCGTCGCCGAGCAGCCTGCCGTAGCGGCGCAGCTGCTGGCCCTCGCGCACGTAGTCGGCCTCGCGCGCGAGCTGTGCCTTGGCCTCGGCAAGCAGCGGGCCGATGTCGAGCTCGGCCGGGAGCAACCCCGATACGCGCAGCAGCGCAGCGACATTGTCGACATCGGCATCGATGCTCTCGGCGACGCCCGGATACTGGACCTTGATCGCCAGCACGCGGCCGTCGTGGGTTTCGGCGCGGTGCACCTGACCGATCGAGGCGGCGGCGATGGGATGGGCCTGGAAACGCTTGAACCGGCGCCGCCAGTCCTTGCCCCATTCGGCTTCGAGCACCTTGGACAATTGCTGCGGCGGCATGTGGAAAGCGTTGCTGCGCAGCCGGGCGAGGATGTCGGAAAGCTCGGGCGGGAGGAAATCGCCGCTGTCGAGGCTGATCATCTGGCCAAGCTTCATCGCCGCGCCGCGCAGGTGGGCGAGCCGGTCGGCAAGACGGGTCAGGTTGGCCGGGGTCAGCAGCAGGTCGCGGCTGCTCGGCCGTTCGCCGGCGGCAAGCCGCCGCGCGCCTTCGGCCAGCATGCCGCCGGCAACGCCTCCGGCCAGTCGCCCGAACTGTCCGGCACGGGCGAGGCGTCCGCGCGGAACGGCCCGGCCTTCGTCCCCGCTCACCGGGCGAGCCGGCGCTGGAGGGCAGGGCGGATCCGCAGGAAGCCGCGATAGGCAAGCTCGAGCAGCGCCAGCAGCGGGGGAAAGCGTGCCGCTTCGCCGAGCGGGCGGAGCATCGGAATGGCGCGCCACATGGCGGCGAAGGCGGCGGCCCCGCTCAGCATTCGGTCGCCTTCGCGGGCATGGAAACGGGCGAGCAGCGCGGCCCGGTCGGCGGGGCAGTCGGTTGCCGCTCCATCAGCCACATCGACGAAGTCGATCCGCGAGCGCCGGTCGAGCCGCCGCATCAGCGCGATTTCGCGCCGGCAAAGCGGACACCCGCCATCGAACCACACCGTCACCATGCAGCGGATATAGGGACGGGGGCGGCGACAAGTACCCGGCCTAGAGGCCGTGCCGGGTCGCGATCAGGGCTGGAGCAACTGGTCGAGCGCGCGCGACAGCTGGCTGCGGCTGTAGGGCTTGGCGATGACAATGGTTTCCTCGGTCCAGTCGACCCCGCCTTCGGCATAGCCGGTCGCGAACAGGAACGGGATTCCGCGATCCCGCAGCAGGTCGGCGACCGGGTAGCTGCGCTGTTCGTTGAGATTGACGTCGAGCACCGCGACGTCGAACTGTTCGGAGCCCGCGAGGTCGAGCGCCTCGGCGAGCCGGAAGGCCGGGCCGACCACTTCGAACCCAAGCTCCAGCACCATGTCCTCGAGCGCGAAGGCGATCACCGGCTCGTCCTCGACCAGCAGGATGCGGAGGGGCGGGTCAGCCATGGGCCGGCATCGGCGCATCGACGTCGCAACGGACCCCGTCCGGTTCGTAGTGGATCCGGACCGAACCGCCCAGTTCGGCGGCGAGACCGCGTTCGATCATCCGGGTGCCGAAGCCGCGCTTGGTCGGCTGAGCGACCGGCGGGCCGCCCGATTCCTTCCAGCTGAGCTTCAGCCGGTCGCCGTCATCCTCCCAGCGGATCGCGACCTCGCCGCCGTCCTGGCTGAGGCTGCCATATTTGGTGGCGTTGGTGGCCAGCTCGTGGATCGCCATGGCGAGGCTGACCGACGCCTTGGGCGAGAGCATGAGATCGGGGCCGTCGAGCGTCAGCCGCTCGTCGTCGGAGAAGACCGCGGTGAAGGTGTCGCAGATGAGCCGGCGCAGCGGCACCGCTTCCCATTTCTCCTGGGTCAGGATGCCATGCGCCGCCGACAGGGCGCCGAGGCGGCCTTCGAAGCGGGTGAGCTGGGCCGCCGCGGGATCGTCGCCGCGGAAGGTCTGCTGGGCGATGCTCTGGATGATCGCGAGCAGGTTCTTGGCGCGGTGGCTGAGCTCGTTGATCAGCAGCTGCTGGTGCGCCTCGGCTTTCTTGCGGCCGGTGATGTCCTGCAGCGCGACGATCGCGATTCCCGCCTTTCCGTCGTCGTCGAGAATAGGGGTCGCCTGCGCTAGCAGGGTGATGACCCGCCCGTCCGGTCGCCGGTACCTGATCTCCTCGTTGGTGACGGTTTCCCCCTCCTTGGTTGCGCGATAAAGCGCGTAACGCTCGGCCGGGAGGGGCCTGCCCTGGTGGTCGATGCCGCCGTATCGATCGTAGGTTTCGGCACCCTCCGAAAGTGCCGGATGTCCCAGCATCTCTTCAAGCGCCTGGTTGTAGAGAAAGATCTCGCCCGAAGGCACTCTCGCGATCGCAACGCCGACCGGCATCTGGTCGATGATCGCGCGCAGTTGCTCTTCGCTTCGACGGACCCGTTCGACGCTTTCACGCCGTTCGTCGACGTCGATCACCGAGCCGACATAGCCCATGAAGTTGCCCGAACCGTCGAAGCGTGGCGCGGCGGCGTCGATGCACCAGCGATAGCTTCCGTCAGGGCGGCGGATCCGGAAGTCGACCTCGTAGCCCTGCTGGCGGTCGTTGGCGGTAAGGAACGCCCGCTCGGCTTCCGGGCGGTCATCTTCATGGACCGCATTCAGCCAGCCGAAGCCTTCGCCCTCATGCTCCTTCTGACCGGTGAAATCGTACCAGGTGCGGTTGAGATAGGTGCAATAGCCGGTTTCGTCGGTGACCCACAGCATGACCGGAGTGTGATCGGCGATGTTGCGGAAGCGATCCTCGCTTTCGCGCAGAATGGCTTCGGACCGGACCCGGACGATGTGCGCCCAGCTGCGCTCGGTGGCTTCGGCGACCAGCGCCAGCTCGTCCTCGCTCCAGACGCGCGGCACGTTCTGGTGCACCGCCATCATCGCGGCGAGCTTGCCGGCGCGGACATAGGGCATGCAGATGGTGGCCTGGATTCCGATCGACAGGAACTTGGCGCCCTCGTCCTCGCCAAGCTGCCCGCGCACGTCGCGGATGATCAGCGGGGTGCCGCCGTGCATCGCCTTCGCCGCGGTCTCGCCGAACGTGTCGAGGCTGTAGCTGCCGACGATGCTCTGCGCTCCCTCGGCCGCCCAGTCGCCGCGAATGGTGAAGGCGTTCTCGTCGATCTCCATGTCGGCATAGGCGACCACCGACGCTTTCATGTGCTGGCCGAGCAGGCGGGCGGTCACCGCCATGATCTCGTCCGGGGCGGCAAGGTCGCCGATCGCCTGCGACAGGCGGTCGAACAGGTCGAGCCGCTCGGCCCGGGCCTGGAGCGCGCGCTCCGCGGCGACCCGGGTCGTGGTGTCGATCACGATGGCGAGGACGCCCGCGGGCTTGCCGTCGTCGCCGAGCACCGGCGAGTAATCGAGGTTCATCGACACGTTTTCGGGACGGCCGTGCCGATAGAGCACCAGCTCCTGGTCGCGGAACGACAAGGTGCCGCCGGCCAGCCCGACCTTCATCACATGGTCGTTGAAGTCGGCCACCTCGGGCCAGCCCTCGCGCACTCGGCTTCCGAGCAGCTCCGGGTGGCGGCCGCCGGCGAACACCGAATAGCCGTCGTTGTAGAGCATGATCCCCTCGTCGCCCCACAGCATCACCATCGGGACGGGCGAGCGCAGCAGCAGGCCGGTCGCGGCCTTGAGGCTCTGCGGCCAGCGCTCCACCGGCCCCAGCGAGGAGGACCAGTCACGGGACTTGATAAGGGCGCCACATTCGCCGCCGCCGTCGAGGAACGCTGGCATACCAGGCAATCGCTAGCGGAGCGGAGGCCCGGCGGAAAGAGCGCCTTTTGTAACGGGTGACAGATCGGCTAGGCGAGGGGGATGCCGTGCTACCGCCTCCTCGATGTCGGTCCGACGCTTGGACCCGGAAGCTGGGTCGCGCCCAGCGCCACCTGATCGGCGACGTCCGCCTCGGCGCGCGGGCCAGCGTGTGGTTCGGAGCGGTCATCCGGGCCGACAACACGCCAATTCTGGTCGGCGAGGAAAGCAACATCCAGGACGGCGCGGTCTGCCACAGCGATCCCCATGCGCCGCTGACGGTCGGGCGGCGAGTCACGGTCGGCCATCAGGCGATCCTCCACGGCTGCACCGTGGGTGACGGCGCGCTGATCGGAATGGGCGCCAGGGTGCTGAACGACGCCATCATCGGCGCGCGCTGCATCGTGGGTGCCGGTGCGCTGGTTCCCGAGGGCAAGAGCTATGAGGAGGGCCACCTGCTGGTCGGCGTGCCGGCCCGGATCGTCCGCCCGCTGACCGAAGGCGAACTGCAGATGCTGGAAGGAAGCGCGCTGCATTATGCGGAAAAGGCGGCGCTCTACGGGCGGGAACTGCGGTTACAGGCCTGACACTTGAGCGGGGCGCCGGGCCGTCCCAGATTGCCTTTCATGATCAACATCCGCCCCTTCGCATCGCTGGGTCACGCCGATCACGGCTGGCTCGACGCCCGCCACCATTTCTCCTTCGCCAATTACCATGACCCGAGCCGCATGGGCTGGGGACGAATTCGCGTTTGGAACGACGACAAGATCGCCGGCAAGTCGGGCTTCCCGCCGCACCCGCACCGCGACATGGAGATCGTCACTTACGTCCGGACGGGCGCGATCACCCACCAGGACAGCCTCGGCAACAAGGGCCGGACGGGTGCCGGCGACGTCCAGGTGATGAGCGCGGGGAGCGGGGTAGTCCACGCCGAATATAATCTCGAGGACGAGGACACGACGCTGTTTCAGATCTGGATCGAGACCGACCGGCCGAATGCCAGCCCGGGCTGGGGCGCCATGCCCTTCCCGCGCGAGGCGCGCGACGGGGCTTTCCAGCTGCTTGCGAGCGGCGAGCCGGGCGACGGCGCGCTGACCATCAACGCCGATGCCCGGATCATGGGCGCGACACTGAAGGGCGGCAGCCGGATCGAGCTCGAGGCCGATCCCGCGCGGCACCTGTACCTTGTCCCTTCGGCGCCGGTACGCATCAACGGCGTCGCGGCCGGGGCTCGTGATGGCGTTGCGATCACCGGCGAGGCCAGCTTGACGATCGAGGGCGACGAGGACGCCGAGCTGGTGCTGGTCAACGCCCGCTGACCGGGCAGGAGCTTGCGGCTGGCGCGGTGCTGGGCCAAGGGGGCGGGCAATCCCTCCTTCAGCATCGACCAGCTAGCGCCTGACCACGTGACGCGTCATTTCCCCATCCTCCTTGCCGGCCTGGTGCTTGGCTTCCCGGCGCCGCTTGCGGCCCAGACCAGCACCGCGCCGGCCAATGTCGTCGTGCCCGCGCCCCCTCCGCGCGAGGGAACGGTCGGCCCCGAGCAGCTGCGCGACTTCGCGCTTCCCGGGACCCGGGAGCCGAGCGCCCCGGCTGCCGAGCAGCCGCGGCCCGCCCCTGCACCGGCGCAGCGCACGCCGCCTCCGCCGGTGTCCCGCACGACTCCGCAGGCAACCGAGCGGAGCGAGCCCCAGACGAGCCGTCCGGCGACGCAGGACGAGGCACCGACGAGGGCCGCGGAGCCGCGCCCTGCGCCCGCCGCAACTGCCCCCACGGTCGGGCAGGCCCCGGTGTCCCTGGCGCCGGTGCCGCTGCCCGTCCCCGCGGCGGAGACGGGCGAAGCCTTACCGCCGATCACCATTACCCAGTCGGGCACGCAGACGTCCTCGATGCTTCCGGGCTGGTGGCCTTGGCTGCTGGTCGCGATCCTCGGCGGGGTCGGCCTTGCCCTGGTCAGGCGCCAGCGTCGCCGGCCGGCGCTTGCAGGCTATGCCGAGGACGAGTTCGAGCGGGTCGCCGCGGAGCCGGTCCAGCCGCCGCCGCTGCCGCGCGCTCCGGCAAGCCCGCCGCGCCCGGCGCCCGCTCCACCACCGCCCGCCCCGCCAGTTGCCGAGGCGCCGGCCTTGCCCAGCGGCCTCGTCACCACGCGGCTTCGCGGGCCGGAAACCCGGCAACCTGCCGTCGTTCCGCCGCCACCGGCCGGCGGCGTCATCAGCACGCGCCTGCGGGCCTGGATCGATATCGACCTGACCGTTCGCGAAATCCTGTTCGATGGCGAGGAAGCGGTCCTGCGGGTCGACCTAATCGTCGTCAACGCCGGGTCCGCTGCGGCGCGGGACATCGGCCTGGAAGCGGTCACGACCAACGGGGGTGAGAACCAGGCGGCCGAGCTCGGCGACTTTTTCGAGCGGCCGGCCGCGACGCGCGCTGCCCTGGCCGAGCTTGGACCGCTCAGCGACACCATGATCAGCCACGAGCTGAGGATGCCGCGCGCCGCGATCCGGGCGTATGAGGTGCAGGGCAAGCCGATGTTCGTGCCGGTGATCGCGATCACCGCCGCCTACCGTATCGGGTCTGGCGAGGGCCGTACGGGCGCCGCCTTCCTGGTCGGACGGACCGTTCCGGGGTCGGAAAAACTGGCGCCGCTGCTGCTTCCACCGGGTCCGGGGCGCCTGCTCGGGCTGGGCGTCAGGCGGCTCGACGAGGCTGTTCGGCGCTGACGGGCGTTGACAGCCACTCCCCCGGGCGGCATTGGCGCCCGGCCTGACCTCGTGGAGAGGTGGCCGAGTGGTTAAAGGCAGCAGACTGTAAATCTGCCCGCGCAAGCGTACGCTGGTTCGAATCCAGCCCTCTCCACCATTTTCCTGCTGAGCCGATGGGCGGCGACATGCCGCGCCATCCGCCGCGGTTCCGCCCGTTGATTCGACGTACTCCCAGATGCCGGCACAGCGCCGAACGCCCGAGCGCGGCCAGAGGGCCGTTCGATTCAGTAAATGTTAGCCGTAAATCAAGGTGTTTTCACCCTAACGGCCATGCTTAGTTTCTGTTACCGTCCAAGGATGATCTCGACTTCTTCTGCAAGTTGCGGATCGGCGGATGGTGTTGAGCCGGTCGGGGGATCGGGCTCTTCGAGTGCGGCCGAGCAGGCCAGGGACCGTTGCGCTCGCTTGAGCGTCGGTCAGCTCGAAGTGCTCCGCCTCGTCAACCTTCATCTCAATTCCAAGGAGATTGCCGCGCAACTCGGCATCTCCAGTCACACCGTCGATCAGCGAGTGCGCGGTGCCATCCGCGCTCTCGGCGTTGCGCGCCGAAGCGAGGCCGCTCGGCTTGTCGATCTGTCCGACAAGGCCGGTGCATTCGCCGTCGCACCGCCCATTGCCCCCTCCGCCGACGAGGCGCAGGCATATCAGCGATTGATACATCAAGCGCCGCACATCGACGCCGGTTCGGACCAAGGCCAGTCAAAGGGGGCGGTCAGTTCTCAGATTCGGCACGCTGATCGCACAAGGGGGACCGGGACGGGGCGTCTCGAAACCGAGCAGAGCGCGCTCTACTTCCGGTCCTCCTTGTTACCTTGGTCGACTTCGCAACAGGTCAGCAATACCTGGGGCGTGGGACAAAGGCTGGCGACGATCGTGGCGATCGCGATCCTGTCCAGCTTCTCGGCGGGCATGCTGCTGGCGGGGCTGGAAAGCCTGTCCCGGCTGCTTCTCCGCTAGGCGGTCCCGGCCTCTATATTGTTGGTAAAACAGGCAATCCGGGGGTCGGCGCTCCCGGTAAGGAGAGTTCATGCGCAAGCAGCTTATCGAACAGACCGCATTGAACGTCGCCCAGCAGGTCCGGGCGGTCGAGGACAGCATCGAAGCCGCTCTGATCGAGCTGGCGGAGCTTCAAAACCGCATGATCCGGGCACGTTCGGTGGCCGGCGTCGGAATCGCCACCGGCCATGACGCGCTGGAGCAGATCGTCGTCTCCCTGCAGGGGCTGATCAGTGCCCGCGGCGGCATGGCGCATTGCCATGCGGCGCTGAGGACCGCCAAGCAGCAGGTCCCGGGGCTGCGCACCGTGTCGTTCGGCGACGGCCAGGACTGCCCGCCGCTGCCGCAGGTGGCGACCCTGAAGGTGGTCGCCTGACACCTGCCTCCCTTCTTCCACGGGGCGTCGCCGGTCTGTTGTCCGGCGGCGCCCTGTCCCTTGTCCGGGATCGCTGAGCGATGCGGGTCGCCTTCTTCTACCTCCTGCTGTTCGTGCTCGTCGCCGTAAGCTTCTGGCGCGGCCGGACCGACGAGCGTGTCGCTGCCGGGGTGTGCGTCGGCGGAACCCTGCTGACGGTGTTCGTGGGCAACAAGCTGGCGATCGACCATTCCTATTTCGATCTCGCCGCCTTCGGGGTCGACGTGCTGGTGCTTGCGGCGTTTCTCGCCATCGCCCTGCGCTCCGACCGCTTCTGGCCGCTGTGGGTCGCCGGGCTGCAGCTCACCACCACCAGCGTGCATTTCTTGATGATCCTGTCCCCCCGGCTGCCCGGCGGCATCTTCGGTGCGGCGCTGGCCTTCTGGTCGTATCCGATCCTGTTCCTGATCGGCATCGGAGCCTGGCGCACGCCGTGGATCGAGCGCTGGCGGGCTGCGCCGGACATTGCCTCGCGGCAGGCGATCACCTAGCCATCCGGGCCATGCCGGTCCCGTCGCTCGTGCTTGCGCTGCTTGATGCGCTGGAGGAGCCGGCACTGCTTGTCGAGCGCGAGCGGACCCAGGCCGCCAACCGCGCCGCGAGCGATCTTCTTGGCGCAGGGCTGGTCGGACAGGACGTCCGTTTTGCCATTCGCCAGCCCCATGCGCTCGACGCCATCCTGCGGGGCCGTCCCGGCAGTTTCGAGGTGGTCGGCATCGGCGGCATCGACCGCAGCTTCGAGGTGGTGCTGACCGCGCTCGCCGACGGGCTGCTGCTGGTCAGGCTGGTCGATCGATCGGCCCGCCGTGCGGCGGAAAAGGCGCAGGTCGATTTTGTTGCCAACGCCAGCCACGAACTGCGCACGCCGCTTGCCGCAGTGCTCGGCTTTTCGGAGACATTGGCCGACGAAGTACCCCTGCCGGAAGAAATCCGGCGCCGCTTCGGTGCGCAGATCCATAGCCAGGCCGAGCGGATGATGGTGATCATCCGCGACCTGATGAGCCTGTCGCGGATCGCCGCCGACCGGTTCAGCGCGCCGAGCGAGACGCTGTCGCTCGGCGCGATCATCGGCGAGGCGGTGACCGCGGCGGCACCGCTGGCCGAAAGCCGGGCGTGCCGAATCGAGGTCGCGGTGGAGGATGGGGGCGCGGCAGTGCGCGGCGACGGGGCGCAGCTTCGCCAGTTGCTCGACAATCTCATCGGCAATGCGGTGCGCTACGGCTGCCCGGGCGAGGGCGGCGTTATTCGAATCGGGCTTGCCGAGCAGGGCGAATGGCTGCGGCTCTCGGTCCGCGACTGGGGCGAGGGGGTGAGCGCAAGGCACCTGCCGCGCCTGACCGAGCGATTCTATCGCGTCGACGCCGCCCGAAGCCGCGACGGCGGCGGGACCGGGCTCGGCCTCGCGATCGTCGCCCAGATCGTCGAGCGGCACCGCGGACTGCTCCAGATCCGCAGTCGGCCGGGGGAAGGAACCGAGGTCGAGGTGCGGCTTCCCCGCGCCTGAATCCCGGGGCCTTGTCATAAGCCTGTAACCTGCCGGTCACATGGGCTGCGGGACGGCGGGGCAAGAGGCGCCGGGCCGGGCGGTTCCGCCCACGGGAGACAAGAAGACAATGAGCAAGTTCTGGCTGGCAGTGCCGCTCGCACTCGGGCTGAGCGCCTGCGGTGGCGGGTCCAACAACGCCGCGTCGCAGCTGAAGATCGTCGGTTCCTCGACCGTCTATCCGTTCACCACCGCGGTCGCCGAGGCGTTCCAGAAGGCCAATGCCGGGACCAGCGTGATCGTCGAATCGACCGGCACGGGCTCGGGCATCAAGCTGTTCTGCGAGGGCGTCGGGCAGAAATTCCCGGACATGGTCAACGCCTCGCGGCCGATGAAGAAGAGCGAGTATGACGCCTGCAACGCCGCCGGCGCCAAGCAGGTGATCGAGGTGCCGATCGGGATCGACGGGCTGACCCTGATCGAGTCGAACGAGGCCGCCCCGCTCAAGGTGACGCTGGCCGACATCTATGCCGCGGTCGCCGCCAACCCTTATGGCAAGGGTCCGAACAAGGCGCAGACCTGGAAGGACGTCAATCCGGCGCTTCCCGCGATCAAGATCCGCGTGATGGGCCCGCCGCCGACCAGCGGCACCCGCGACAGCTTCGCCGAACTGATGCTGACCAAGGGCTGCGAGAGCGATCCGGCGATGAAGGCGCTCAAGGCCAGCGACGAGGCCAAGCACAAGGACCTGTGCACCAAGATCCGCGAGGACGGCGTGTTCGTCGAAGCGGGCGAGAATGACAATCTGCTGGTCCAGAAGGTCGAGGCCGACCCCGGCACCATCGGCGTGCTCGGGTACAGCTTCCTTTCGGCGAATGCCGACAAGATCCGGCCGGTGGAAATCAACGGCGTGCTGCCGACCGAGGCGACGATCCAGGACCTCACCTATCCGGGTGCCCGCAAGCTCTACATCTACGTCAAGGGTGAGCATGCGGCGGTGAAGCCGGCGATCAAGGGCTTCCTGGCGCAGTTTGCCAAGGAATGGAGCACCGGCGGCCTGCTCGAGAAGCGCGGCCTCGTGCCGTTCGTCGGGGCCGACGCGCAAAAGGCCAATGCGGCCGCGACGGGGCTTACCCCGCTCGACGCGTCGACCCTCAAGTAAGCGGATCGGCGCACCACCGCCATGAGCCTCGCTGTCGGCCTTCTCCTCGTCCTGGGCGTCGCCGCCGCCGCTTTCGTGCTGGCGCGCGGGCGGGCGACCGCGCTGCGCGTCGGCGGCGGGGCAGGGCGGCAGCGGCTCAACAGCCTGCCCTTCTACCACGGCGCCTACGCCTTCCTGTGGGCGGTCATTCCGGCGCTGCTGTTCCTCGCTTGCTGGGCGCCGATCCAGCAGGCGCTGATCACCGACGCGGTGATGGCGAGCCCGGCCGGGCAGCAACTGCCCGACTTCGACCTCGCCCGCGATTCGATCCTGTCCGAAGCGCAGGCCGTGGCGAGCGGGGCGTCCGACATCGCCTTCAACCCGCAGGCGCAGGCGCTGGTGCCGGTCTTCGCGAGCGCGACCACCCGCTTCAGCCTGATCGGCGGCGGCTTCGCGCTGCTGCTTGCGCTGGCCGGGGCGGGCTGGGCCTTTTCGCGGATCGGGGTCGACCTCAGGGCCCGGGCGGGGGTCGAGAAATGGCTGATGGGGCTGCTGGTCGCGGCCTCCATGATCGCGATCCTGACCACCTTCGGGATCGTCCTGTCGCTGTTGTTCGAGACGATGCGCTTCTTCCAGAAGGTGCCGGCGGCGGACTTCCTGTTCGGCACCAGCTGGTCACCGCAGGTCGCTATCCGCGCCGACCAGGCGGGATCGTCGGGCGCGTTCGGATCGGTGCCCTTGTTCTGGGGGACCATTTTCATCGGCGCGATCATCGCCATGATCGTCGCCATCCCGCTGGGACTGATGAGCGCGATCTTCCTGACGCAATATGCCCACGCCAAGTTGCGCAAGGTGCTGAAGCCGCTGCTCGAGATCCTCGCCGGCGTGCCGACGGTGGTCTACGGCTATTTCGCCGCGCTGACCGTCGCCCCGCTGGTCCGCGACCTCGGCCTCGGGATCGGGATCAGCAACGCGTCCAGCGAGAGCGCGCTTGCCGCGGGCCTGGTGATGGGCGTGATGATCATTCCGTTCGTCAGCTCGATGGCCGACGACAGCATCGCCGCAGTGCCGCAGGCGATGCGCGACGGCAGCCTGGCGCTGGGCGCGACGCGGTCGGAAACCATCCGCAAGGTGATCCTGCCCGCAGCGCTTCCAGGCGTGGTCGGCGGCGTATTGCTGGCGGTCAGCCGGGCGATCGGCGAGACCATGATCGTGGTGATGGCGGCGGGCCTGTCCGCCAACCTCACCGCCAATCCGTTCAACAGCGTGACCACCGTCACCACCCAGATCGTCCAGCTGCTGACCGGCGACCAGGAATTCGACAGCCCCAAGACCCTGGCCGCGTTCGCGCTGGGGCTGGTGCTGTTCCTGGTGACCCTGGTCCTCAACCTCATCGCGCTGCGGGTCGTCCGCAAGTATCGGGAAGCGTATGAATAAGCCGTCCAACCGCTGGTCGAGCGAGGCGATGACCCGCCGGGTCGGCCGCCGCTACGCCGCCGAGCGCCGGTTCAAGGCGCTGGGCCTGGTCGCGGTGCTGGTCAGCCTCGCCTTTCTTGCCTTCCTGCTGGTCACCATGACCGTGCGCGGGATCGGCGGGTTCAGCGAAACCTTCCTGACCGCCAGCGATGCGACCGACCCGGAAATGGTCGGCGTGTGGGGCGCGCTGAAGGGCTCGTTCCTGACGATCACCGTGACCATGGCGCTGGCCTTTCCAGTCGGCGTGCTGGCGGCGGTCTACCTCGAGGAATTCGCCAAGCGGAACCGCTGGAACGATTTCATCGAAGTCAGCATCAACAACCTTGCAGCGGTGCCGTCGATCATCTTCGGCCTGCTGGGCCTCGCGGTGTTCCTCAACACGCTGCAGCTGCCGCGGTCGGCCGCACTGGTCGGGGGCCTGACTCTGGCGCTGATGACCATGCCGGTGATCGTGATCGCCGGGCGCAACGCGATCAAGGCGGTGCCGCCCTCGATCCGCGATGCCGCGCTGGGGGTGGGGGCGTCGAAGATGCAGGTGGTATTCCACCATGTCCTGCCGCTGGCGCTGCCGGGCATTCTGACCGGCACCATCATCGGCATGGCCCGCGCGCTGGGCGAGACGGCGCCCCTGCTGATGATCGGCATGCGCGCCTTCATCGCCACCCCGCCCGGCACGCTGGTCGACCCGGCGACGGTGCTTCCGGTGCAGATCTTCCTGTGGTCCGACGAGGTCGATCGCGCGTTCGTCGAGAAGACCAGCGCGGCGATCATCGTGCTTCTGCTGTTCATGCTGCTGATGAACGGCCTCGCCATCTATCTTCGCAACCGCTTCGAGCGCCGCTGGTAAGGCCGCCTGACAATGAACGACGAAAAAGAACCCATCCTGACCAATTCGACGGTGCCCTTTCCGTCGACCGCGATCGCGCGCGAGGCGGCGGAGAAGGACGTGCTGGCGCCCGATCTTCCCCGCGAGGCGCAGCCGCCGGTCGCCGCCGAGGCCGGTCGCACGATCGTCCCGAACGAGGCCGACATCGCCACCACCCCCAAGATGCGGGCCGAGGACGTGCGCGTCTTCTACGGTGAAAAGGAAGCGCTGAAGGGCGTGTCGATCGAGGTCCACGACGACAAGGTCACCGCCTTCATCGGGCCGTCGGGCTGCGGCAAATCGACCTTCCTGCGCTGCCTCAACCGGATGAACGACACCATCGCGGGCGCGCGGGTGACCGGCACCATCACGCTGGACGGCGAAGACATCACCGCGCCGGAAATGGACGTTGTCCAGCTACGGGCGCGCGTGGGTATGGTGTTCCAGAAGCCCAATCCCTTCCCCAAGTCGATCTTCGAGAATGTCGCCTACGGGCCGCGCATCCACGGGCTGGCCGACGGCAAGGACGAACTGGAAGCGATCGTCGAGAAGAGCCTGCGCCGCGCGGGCCTGTGGGACGAGGTCAAGGACCGGCTGGCCGAGAGCGGCACGGCGCTGTCGGGCGGCCAGCAGCAGCGGCTGTGCATCGCCCGCGCCATTGCGGTCGATCCCGAGGTGATCCTGATGGACGAGCCTTGCTCGGCGCTCGACCCGATCGCCACCGCCAAGATCGAGGAGCTGATCCACGAACTGCGCGGGCGCTACGCCATCGCGATCGTCACCCACAACATGCAGCAGGCGGCGCGGGTCAGCCAGCGGACCGCCTTTTTCCACCTCGGTGAACTGATCGAATACGGCAAGACCAAAGAGATCTTCACCAACCCGCGCGAGCAGCGCACCCAGGACTACATCACCGGCCGCTACGGCTGAGAAGGACGGACAACGTGGCTAGCCAAGGACATACGCTCAAGGCGTTCGACGAGGATCTGGACCGGCTGCGCGCGCTCATCACCGAGATGGGCGGTCGCGCCGAACATGCGATCATCGAGGCGATGCGCTGCCTTTCCGAGCGCGACGGCGACGCCGCGCTGAAGGTGATCGAGGACGACAAGAGGATCGACGCGCTGGAGGCCGAGACCGAGCGCCGGGTGATCCAGCTGATCGCGCTTCGCGCGCCGATGGCGGGCGACCTGCGCGACGTGGTCGCGGCGCTCAAGATTTCGGGCGTGGTCGAGCGGATCGGCGATTATGCCAAGAACATCGCCAAGCGCGTGCCCCTGCTGGAGGATGCCGGCAAGATCGAGCCGCTGTCGCTGCTGCCGGAAATGGCGCGGATCGCGGTGCAGATGGTGCATGACGTGTTGAACGCCTTCGTCCAGCGCGATGCCGAGGCGGCGATCCGGGTGTGCGAGCGCGACAGGGCGGTGGACGATTTCTACGACAGCGTCTTCCGCACGCTCCTCACGCACATGATGGAGAACCCGCACAAGATCGGGCAGTCGGCGCACCTTTTGTTCGTCGCCAAGAACCTCGAGCGGGTCGGCGACCATGCGACCAACATCGCCGAAATGGTCTATTACGCCGCGACCGGGCAGCAGATGGCCGACCGGGTCAAGGGTGCCGAGGGGCTGTCGGTCTGATGGCCAACCGGGGACGGCTGCTGCTGGTCGAGGACGACCGTTCGCTTGCGGAACTCCTCACCTTTCACTTCGAGCGGGAGGGCTATGCCGTCACCCGCACCGGCGATGGCGAAGAAGCCTTGCTGCTGGCCGAGGAGATCCGGCCCGACCTGATGATCCTCGACTGGATGATCGAGGGGATCAGCGGGATCGAGGTGTGCCGGCGGCTGCGGCGGCGGCCGAGCACCGCCAACCTGCCGATCCTGATGCTGACCGCGCGCGGCGAGGAGGACGACCGGGTGCGGGGCCTGGAAACCGGCGCCGACGATTACATCACCAAGCCGTTCAGCCCCAAGGAACTGGTCGCGCGCGCCGCCGCCGTGCTTCGGCGGGTACGGCCGGCGCTGGCCGCCGAGACGCTGGACTATGCCGGGCTGGAGATGGACCTCACCGCCCACCGCGTGAAGCGCGACGGCAAGACGCTGTCGCTGGGGCCGACCGAATATCGCCTGCTGCGGCACTTCCTGGAGAATGCCGGGCGGGTCTTCTCGCGCCAGCAATTGCTGGAAACCGTGTGGCCGCACAGCGAGGAGATCGAGCTGCGCACGGTCGATGTCCACATCCGCCGGCTTCGGCTTGCACTGGGCGAACCGGACCTGATCCGGACGGTGCGCAGCGCGGGCTATGCGCTGGACGCGGAAGGCACCGCCTGAACCTCAGGCCGCGACCAGCGCGACCAGGCTGGCGGTGACGCTGAGCAGGACGATGATGATGATCAGCGCGGTTTTCGTGCCGCGCGCCTTCGACTCCGCCACCGCCGCTTCGTCCAGCCAGTAGCGTCCTGCGCCGGCCGAGCGCACGTGCCCGCGCTTGACCATCGCGGCGAGCAGCTTGTCGGTGCCCTTGGCGGAAAGGTCGAGCGGAATGGCGGTGCGCGCGCTGGTCGCACGGGCTTTCTTCAGCGGACCGGTGATGTGGGCGTCGCTCAGCGCCTGCTGCTGCGCGGCGACGGCGATCAGGGCGGCGTTGATTGCGGGATTGGCCATCGCGCCATGGTAACGGAACCGCGCGCCTCCCCCAAGCGATTCAGGCACGAAACGATCTTCAGGAGATTGATGCCATGGCCGCTCGTCCCAGCTGGCGCGGACAGATACGCCTCGCGCTCGTCTCGATCCCGGTCGAGATATATCCGGCGTCCAAGTCGGGTGCGAGCATCTCCTTTCACCAGATCCACGAGCCGAGCGGCAAGCGGATCAAATATGAAAAGGTCGCGCCGGGTGTCGGACCGGTCAGCGCCGACGACATCGTGAAAGGGTTCGAGATCTCAAAGGGCGAATATGTCCTGCTGGAGCCCGAGGAGATCGAGAGCGTCAAGCTGGAGAGCCGCAAGACGCTGGAGCTGGCGCAGTTCGTCGACGCCGACGAGATCGACGCGCTCTACTACGAAAAGCCCTATTTCGTGGTCCCGGCTGACGACCTGGCGGAGGAGGCCTTCATCGTGCTGCGCGAGGCGCTTCGCCGGGCGCGCAAGGTGGGGATCGGGCAGCTGGCGATGCGCGGGCAGGAATATGTCGTCGCGATCAAGCCGTGCGGGCGCGGCATCCTGATGGAAACGCTGCGCTATGCCGACGAGCTCAACAAGGCATCGAGCTACTTTCGCGATATCGAGGACAGCGAGCCGGATGCCGACCTGCTGGAGCTGGCGACAACGCTGATCGACAAGAAGACCGGCAAGTTCGACGCCGGCGAATTCCACAACCGCTATGTCGATGCGCTGAAGGGGCTGATCGAGGAGAAGCGCAAGAAGAAGGGCGGCGGGCTGGTCATCCAGGATGCCGGCGACAAGGAGCCGCCCAAGAAGAGCAATGTGGTCGACCTGATGGCGGCGCTGAAGAAGAGCCTTGGCGAGAGCAACGACAATGCTGCGGCGCCGGCCAAAGCGAAGAAGCCGGTGGCAAAGAAGGCAACCGCACCGCGCAAGCCGGCGACGCCGCGCAAGGCCGCCGGGAGCAAGAGGTAGGCCGCCGTGGCGCGCGCGCCTGCCCGCAAAGGCCTCGATATCGAGACTTACAACGCCAAGCGTGACTTCAAGAAAACCAGCGAGCCCAAAGGGCGCAAGCTGAAGGGCAAGGGCGACAGCTTCGTCGTCCAGAAGCATGACGCGTCGCGGCTGCACTGGGACTTTCGGCTGGAGCTGGACGGGGTGCTGAAGAGCTGGGCGGTGCCCAAGGGCCCGAGCCTGGATCCGGCGGTGAACCGGCTGGCGATGCGGACCGAGGATCATCCGCTCGACTATGGGACGTTTGAGGGAATCATCCCGGCCGGCGAATATGGCGGCGGGACGGTGATGCTGTGGGACCGCGGGCGATGGATTCCGCATCCCGACAAGGACCCGCGCAAGACCATCGAGGAAGGGCATCTGCACTTCACGCTCGAGGGTGAGCGGATGCGCGGGGAGTGGGTGATGTTCCGGATGAAGGGCAAGCCGGGCGAAAAGGGCGAGGCCTGGATGCTCAAGAAAGTGAGCGACGAGGCCGCCGCACCGGATGCCGGCGAGGCGCTGGTCGAGGGGTGCCTGACCAGCGTGGAGAGCGGGCGGAGCATGGCCGAGATCGCTGGGGGCGAGAACGTGTGGGAAAGCAACAAGGGCGGCAGGAAGGGTGGCCGGACCAAGCGCAAGGTCGTGCCCCCGCCGGCCTTCCTGGAGCCGCAACTGGCGACGCTGGCCGATCATCCGCCAACCGGAAGCGGGTGGATCCACGAGTATAAATATGACGGCTACCGCCTGCTGCTGAGCACCGGCGAGGGGACCGCGGTGGCGTGGACCCGCAACGGCAAGGACTGGTCGGACTATTTCCCTGAACTGGCCGAGGCCGCGGCGGCGAGCCTTCCGGCCGGGTGCCTGATCGACGGCGAAGCAGTGGCGCTGGACGAGCAGGGCAAACCCAGTTTCGGGCTGCTGCAATCGACGGTGAAGGGCGGCAAGGGGCAGAAGCGGCCCGACCTTGCCTTCTACGCCTTCGACCTGCTGGTCGACCGCGGCGAGGACCTTCGCAAGCTGAGCAACCTGGAGCGCAAGGAGCGGCTGGCGGCGCTGATGAAGGGCGTGCCGGGGCCGCTCGTCTTTGGCGACCATGTGATCGGCAAGGGCGAGCAATTGTTCGAGAAGATCTGCGCCGACGGAGGCGAGGGGATCATCTCGAAGAAGGCAGATGCGCCCTATCGCGGGGTTCGCACGAAATGCTGGCTGAAGGTGAAGTGCATCGCCCGGCAGGAGTTCGTGATCGTCGGCTGGCAGGCGAGCGACAAAAGGCGGGGGTTTCGCTCGCTGCACCTTGGCGTGAACCAGGACGGTGCGCTTCGCTATGTCGGCAAGGTGGGAACGGGGTTCGACACCGCGACCCTGGAGAGCCTGTCCGAGCGGATGGCAAAGCTGAAGGTGGACAAGCCGGCGCTTGAGGTGCCGCGGACGGCATTGCGCGGATCGACCTGGATCAAGCCCGAACTGGTGGCGGAGATCGCCTACACCGAGTTCACGAGCGACGGCATCCTGCGCCACCCGAGCTTCCTTGGCCTGCGCGAGGACAAGGGGGCGAAACAGGTGGTGCTGGAAACGCCGGTCGAGGCGCCGAAGAAGAAAATGCGCGGGGCCGAGCTGCGCACCGCCGCCGATTACAAGCTGCGGCTGACCAGCCCGGACAAGGTGATCTTTCCCGAGGATGGCCTGACCAAGGGCGAGCTTGCGAATTATTATGCGGCGGTCGCCGACCTGCTGCTGATCGACCTGAAGCAGCGGCCGATGACGCTGATCCGCTGTCCGTCGGGGCGCGCCAAGAAATGCTTTTTCCAGAAGCACGACACCGGGTCGATGGGAGATCATGTGCTGCACGTGCCGGTGAAGGAAGGCGACGGCGGCACCGAGGATTATCTCTACGTCGAGGAGGCGAGCGGTGCACTGGAAGCGGTGCAGATGAACACGATCGAGTTCCACGGTTGGGGAAGCCGGATCGATCCGCTGGAGAAGCCCGACCGGCTGGTGTTCGACCTCGATCCCGACGAGGGGCTTGGGTTCGACCGGGTGAAAACGGCGGCGGTGCGGCTGCGCGAGCTGCTGGCCGACCTTGGGCTGGAGACATTCCCGTTGCTGTCGGGCGGCAAGGGCATCCACGTCATCGCCCCGCTGGACCAGAAGGCCGAGTGGCCGGCGGTGAAGAGCTTTGCCGAACGGTTCAGCCGGGCAATCGCCGAGGCTGAACCGGAAACGTTCACCGCGAACATCCGGAAGAACCAGCGCAAGGGGCGCATCTTCCTGGACTGGCTGCGCAACCAGCGCGGCAGCACCGCGGTGATGCCCTATTCGGCGCGGGCCCGCGAAGGAGCGCCGGTGGCGGCGCCGGTGTCGTGGGAGGAACTGGACGGGATCGACAGCGCGAACCGCTTCACCATTCGCGACGCCGAACTGCTGCTGGAACGGGCGGCTAGCAAGGGGCTGAAGGGATGGGGACAGGCCAAGCAGACGCTGCCGGATCTGTGATGCGTCCATGGAGATGGAGATGATCGAGGGGTGCTGCTTCCTGCCAAAGTGGCGGCCTGCGGCGAGGCGGTCTTTCACGGCGATGAGCGGAGGATGGAACCTTCACGCCCCGCGAAGCGATATGCCGGTGTGCAGACACTTCGCAGCATCCTCGGCGCGCTCGCCATCGTTTCCGTCATCTTCGGCGTCCCCGTCGCCGCCACCTTGCTGGCGGGCCAATTCGGATTGTCGTTCCGACTGGTCGGTTGGCTTACCCTGCTGTCGATGATCGTGCTGACGTTCCAGGCGCGATCGATCATCGGTCGCCTGCTGGTCGGAGAGCGCAAGTTTTCCCCGGCGCTGGTTCGCCGCCGCAACCGCCTGAGGTAAGGCCGAACAACCGCCTCGCCCGTGCGAGGTGCGGGCGATCCCCAATCATCACTGGAATTGCGATCTACCGCCGGCGTGCTTCGAGCGCGATCCCGGCGAGATTCTGCGCGCGCGGTATCCAGCGGATGCGGCGGGGCGATGCGATGGCAGCGACTTCGTGAAAACCGGCGAGCCGATCGCGAGCGGCTGCGGAGCGGCAAGGAGCGGCTCCGGTCGCCTGAGCGATGATGTTGCGGCTGTCGCCGAGCAGGTCGAAGGACGGCACGCCGAGTTTATGGGCCACTTCGAGCGCCTTGAGGAGGGCGCTCCATTCGGCGTCGCCGTTCGAGCCTGTTCCCAGATCGTCGAAGAAGTAGGCAATGCCGCGCGCGACCAACGCGACTTCGATTCGGCCGGGATTGGGACGGGCGCCACCATCGAAAAAGACTTTCAGGGGCGACAGGGGGCGGGTGGTTGCCGGAACGGGCATGGCACGAGTGTAGGCGCGCTCGCCAGTTGGGGCGAGGCCGCTTCCGACTTTGACAAAACTAACCTTATCGGTTAAGAGCTAGGGATCAAATTTACATGGGTCGGGTTCATGGGTATCGTCGGGGGCAGCAGGTGCGAAGTCCAGCAGCGCGGGGAGCGGAAGAACGAATTCGGGCTTGAGCGGCAGCAGGACTTCCTGTCGCTGTTCGCCCAGACCTGCAACATCCGAAGCTCGGCCCGCAAGGTCGGGGTGGCGGAGTCGACCATCTTCAAGCGGCGGCGCGACGACGCCGAATTTCGCGTTGCCTTCGCCGCCGCGCAGGACCACGCCACCGCCTTGCTGAAGTCCGAACTGGTTCGCCGCGGGCTGGAGCTGTTGCGCGCGGCGACGCCGAAGCAGGCGGACGGGGCGGCGCTGGCGGGAATGGATGCCAAGTTGCTGCTGTCGCTGGTCGCCCAGCACGAGTGCAACGTCGGGCGCGAGCTTGGCGACCAGAAGCCCAAGCGGTCGGACGCCAACGAGGCGGCGGCGCGGCTGCAGGCGCTGCTGGTGCGGATGCGGCTGGAGCGCAAGCGCGAGGAGGAGCAGCGGCGGCTCGAGCGACTGGAGCGGCTCGAGCGGAAGCGCTGAGATGAGCGAACTGGCATGCCCGCGTGCGGTGCTGCGGGAGGTCGCCAACGCGCCCAAGTGGCTGCGCGACAAATTGCCGATCGAGCAATTGTCCAAGGCCGACCAGCGCGGGCTGGCCTGGGCCTGGGCCTCGTTCGAGCGCCACGCGCAGGCCCCACCGCGGGGCGATTGGGCGGTGTGGCTGCTGCAGGCCGGACGCGGGTTCGGCAAGACCCGGGTCGGGGCGGAATGGGTGCTTGCGCAGGCCCGCGCCCACCCCGGCTGCCGGATCGCGCTGGTCGGGGCGACGATCGACGAGGCGCGGCGGGTGATGGTCGACGGGGAGAGCGGCATCATGGCCTGCGCGCCGCCCGACGAGGAACCGCGCTGGATCGCCAGCCGCAACGAGCTGCGGTTCAAGTCGGGCGCCGTGGCGACCTTGTACAGCGGCGCCAATGGCGATGGCCTGCGCGGGCCGCAGCATCAGTTCGCCTGGGCCGACGAACTGGGAAAGTGGAGCGATGCGGCGGAGGCCTGGAGCAACCTCCAGCTCGGGCTGCGTCTTGGCGACCAGCCGCGATCGGTGGTGACCACCACGCCGGGCAATGACGCGCTGCTGGTGGAGATCGCCGAACAAGCGGGGACGGTGGTGACGCGGGGGCGGACCGCCGACAATCTCGACCTGCCGGAGGGGTGGCGGGTGCGGATGGAGGCGCTGTACCGGGGGACGCGGCTGGGCCTGCGCGAGCTGGACGGGGAGCTGACCGGCGAGGCCGATCACGCGCTGTGGACCCGCGACATGGTCGAGCGGACGCGGGTTCGGGGTGACGATTGGGGCCAGCCGGTGCGGGTGGTGGTGGGGGTCGATCCGCCCGCCACGAGCAGCGGCGACGCCTGCGGGATCGTGGTCTGCGGCAAGGTCGCCGACGGGCGCCTGCTGGTGCTTGCCGACCTCAGCTGCCGGGGGCTGTCACCGGCGGGCTGGGCCGGTCGGGTCGCCGATGCCGCGGCGGTTTGGGGGGCCGACAGGGTGGTTGCGGAAGCCAATAACGGCGGCGACATGGTGCTCCAGGTGCTGGCCCAGGCCGATTTCCACCTGCCGGTGCGCAAGGTCCATGCAGCGGTCGGCAAGGCGGCGCGGGCGGAGCCGATGGCGATGCTGTTTGAGAACGGCAAGGCGGGACTTGCGGGACGCTTCGCCGAGCTGGAGAACGAGCTCTGCCACCTGACCACCGGCGGCTACGAGGGACCCGGATCGCCCGACCGCGCCGACGCCATGGTGTGGGCGCTGCACGAGTTGAGCGGCGGCGATCGCCGGGCCCGACCCGGGGTGCGCAGCTTCGCCAGCGGCTAGAAACTCAGTTCGTCATAGACCTTCGACACATCGCCGTTCCACTCGCCATTGTACCAGGCGAGCAGGCGGTCGGCCGGCGTGATCCCGGTGGCGATCACGTCGCGCAGGGGGTCGAGGAAGCCGCCTTCGTTGGTGCCGCCCCCGTCGAGGCAGGCGCGGGCGGAAAGTCCGGCGGCCGCGATGTCGAGGACCCGGGCGCCAAGGTCGCGCACCGTGCCGCCGCCGGGGACGGGCGCTTCGAGCGCCTGGGCCGGGACGGCGGCGCGAAGGGCCTCGCGCTCCTCGATGGTCCAGCCTTTGACGAGGTCCCAGGCGGCGTCGAGCGCGGTCTGGTCGTAGAGCAGGCCGACCCACAAGGCGGGAAGCGCACAGATTCGGCCCCAGCGCCCGCCATCGGCGCCGCGCATTTCAAGGAAGCTCTTGAGGCGGACTTCGGGGAAGGCGGTGGACAGGTGGTCGGTCCAGTCGGCGATGGTGGGCTTTTCGCCGGGAAGCTGGGGCAGCTTGCCGTCGAGGAAGGCGCGGAAGCTTTCGCCGGCGCAGTCGATGTAGCGCCCGTCGCGCATCACGAAATACATCGGCACGTCGAGCGCGTAGTCGCAGTAGCTTTCGTAGCCGAAGCCGTCCTCGAACACCTGCGGCAGCATACCGGTGCGGTGGGGGTCGGTGTCGGTCCAGATGTGGCTGCGGAAGGACTTGAAGCCGTTTGGCTTGCCTTCGGTCAGCGGGGAGTTGGCGAACAGCGCGGTGGCAAGCGGTTGGAGAGCCAGGCCGACGCGGAACTTCTTCACCATATCGGCTTCGGAGCTGTAGTCGAGATTGACCTGGATGGTACAGGTCCGGAGCATCATGTCGAGCCCGAGCGACCCCACGCGCGGCATGTGCCGGAGCATGATGGCATAGCGGCCCTTGGGCATGATCGGCAATTCGGCGCGGGTCTTGTCGGGCCACATTCCGAGGCCGAGGAAGCCGAGCCCGAGGCGGTCGCCGATCGCTTTCACCTGCTCGAGGTGGCGGCCGGCTTCGGCGCAGGTGTCGTGAAGGGTGGCGAGCGGTGCGCCGGACAGTTCGAGCTGGCCGGCGGGTTCGAGGCTGATGGTGCCGTCGGCGCCTGCCAGCGCGATGACCTTTCCGTCCTCGAGGATCGGGGTCCAGCCGAACTCGGTCAGGCCAATCAGCAGGTCGCGGATCCCGCCGGGCTCGTCCCACGAGGGGGCGCGGTGGTCGGCGAGGCGATAGACGAACTTCTCGTGCTCGGTGCCGATGCGCCAGTCGGCCTTGGGCTTCTCGCCGCCGCTGAACACCGACAAGAGGTCGGCGCGGCCCTCGATCAGGGGGCTGTCGCTAAGGTCGGTGCGCGTGGTCATGGGTCGCCGTTAGCGCCAATCCCCGGCCGCCGCCATATACAGGCTTAGGGCCGCCAGCGCGGCGGTTTCGGCGCGCAGGGTGCGCGGGCCGAGGCCGATCCCGGAGGCGCCGGCGGCAAGGATGCGGTCGCGCTCTTCGGGGGTGAAGCCGCCTTCGGGGCCGATCAGGATTGTGGCCGGGCCGGGCTGCGCGGCGGACGCGAGCGGAACTCCGCCGGTTTCGTCGGCGAACAGGATGGCGCCGGGAGGCGCGGTCAGCAGGGCATCGAGCTTGAGCGGGGCGAGCAGTTCGGGAAGGCGGGTGCGGCCGCATTGCTCGGCGGCTTCGATCGCGATGGCGAGCAGGCGCTCGGGATTGAGGCGCTCTACCACGGTGCGGTGGGTGATCACCGGCTGGAGGCGGGCGACGCCGAGCTCGGTCGCTTTTTCGACCAGCCATTCGAGCGGCGCGCGCTTGACCGGGGCGAAGGCGAGGGTGAGGTCGGGCAGCGTTTCGGGCGGGCGGGTCTGCCGCTGGACCCGAAGCACCAGCTTCTTCTTGTGCGCGGCCTCGATGACCGCCTGCCATTCGCCGCTCTGCCCGTCGAACAGCAGCAGTTCGGCGCCTTCGCCGAGGCGCAGGACGTTGGCGAGATAATGGGCGGGCTTGTCCTGGAGCAGCACGGCAAGGTCGGGGCCGAGCGGCTGGTCGATGAACAGGCGGGGCAGGCTGCGCGGGGGCCAAGCGGGGGTGGCGGGCATGGGTCGAGCTTTCGGGGGTCAGAAATGCTTCATCGCATCGGTGGCGGGTCCCAGCAAGCCGGAGGCGTGATGCGGCGCTAGGCCGGCAGCTGGTCGAGATCGTGGAGGCGGCGCCCGCGGGTTTCGCGGCCGGCCCAGGCGATCATTCCGGCCGACAGCAGGGTCGGGACCAGCAACGCTCCGGCGGCGCCGATCAGGGTCGGGATGAAACCGCCGAGCGCGGCCAGCTGCACCGCGACCCCGCCGAACTTGCTGCTTCCCGCGACCAGGCCGGTGGCGCGCCCGCGGACCCGGGTCGGGTAATTTTCGGCGGTGTAGGGCAGGAGGGCGGCGATGGTGCCGTTGGTGCCGACGATCAGGGTCGCGATCACCGCCACCAGCAGCGGCTCCCAGCTCAGCACCGGGGCCGGAAGCAGCGCGCCGACCAGGCCCAGGGTGGTCAGGATGATGGTGGCGACCACCGTCCACTTGCTGCTGACCCTTGTGTAGGTGAAGGCGGCGATGGCGATGGTCGGAAGCGCGATCAGCGAGGATTTGGCGAGGAGGCCACTGGCGATCGCCGCGCTGTAGCCGCGGGCCTGGAGGTCGGAGGGAAGCCACAGGAGCAGGCCGAAGTTGACGAAGCTCCAGCACAGCGCAGCGACGACCAGGGCGGTGGTCAGCGCGGCATTGCCGAGGGCGGGCTTGTGCGGGGTGTCGGCGGGGGCGTGGGCGACGGGCCTCAGCCCGAAGCGCCGTTCCATCTGCTGCAGCTCGGCGGTGCGCTTCTGCTGGAGCAGGAAGCCCGGCGTTTCCGGAATGAAGCGGGCGAGCGCGAGGAGCAGGAGGCCGGTCGGAAAGCCCTGCAGCCAGAGCGAGCGCCAGCCGAACACCGGTTCCAGCGCGTGGGCCGCGCCGCTGGCCGCCAGATAGCCGCCGACGAGGCCGGTGCCGCCGACCAGCACCAGCACCCAGCTGCGATGGCGCGGGGGCATGATCTCGGTCAGCAGGGTGTAGACCACCGGAAGCATGCCGCCGGCCGAGCAACCCATCAGGAAGCACATCAGCAGGTTCCACTCGAAGCTCGGCATCGCGCCGCAGATGGCGGTGGAGGCGAACAGGATGGTGGACAGCAGGATCGAGACGCGGCGGCCGTAGACGTCGGCCAGCCAGCCCCACACGAACGATCCGACGGTGGTCCCGGTCAGCGCGACGAAGGGCAGCAGCGCGCCCTGCGACGCGCTGATGCCATATTCCTGGCGGAGGCCGGGGAGGACAAAGCCCAGCGTCGCCGGCTTCATGACGTCGATCACCAGGCCCAGGGTCAGGACGAGCAGGGTGATGAGGTGCCAGCGATTGAGCGGCATGTCGTCGGGGGCTTCGAAGCTTTGCGTCGCTGCGTCGCCGCGCCGGACGCGGTGCCTTGGCAGCGCCCCCCAGCAGGCCAGCGGAACGCCGACGAGGATTAGCGCCATGCCGACCAGCATCTCCGGGTCCATCGGCATTCCCGAAAGGTGGTTACTCATGCGGTGGGCCATCACCAGCATCGGCAGGTGCAGCAGGACGCCAAGGCTGATCGCTGCGCAGCCGGCCCAGAACCAGGGCGCGCGTTCGCCGATCAGCATGGTCCTGGAAGAGGTCGTGGCGGTGGTCACGTGGGTGGAAAGCCTTGGTTGGGACGGGAGGAGAGGAGTGCGGCGGAAGAGCGGGTGCCCGCGCGCTTATGGTACAGGTGAACGGCTTTTCCAAAGGGCCGGATGGGCGGCTTATCCGAACATCATCGGCAATCCATCGGCAGTCCGTCATGGTCCCCGCCAGGTCCCGGGGAGACAAGGGTTTCCTTGAGGAGCCTGTCGCATGACCAAGCATCGGATCGGACTGCCAACCGCCTCCCTCCTGGCGCTCGCGCTGGCTGCGTGCGGGGGTGATTCCACCCCTCTTGCGTCGATCCCGGCGCCGCCGATCGCCTCGCCCCCGCCGACCAGTCCGCCGCCGCCGCCGGCGCCTGTTCCGCCGCCCATCCCGGCCGGCCCGATCGGCTTGCAGAGCGACCAGCCCTTCGCGTCCGTCAGCGTGCTGAGCGATGCCGGCACGATCCTGCAGCTTCCCGAACCGGACGCCGTGCAGATCCGTTATTCGGCCAATGACGGCCTGTACACCGTCAGGCTGGGGTCGATGAGCGCCGAGGGCAAGCTGGCGCCGTTTGCCGCAAATGGGTCGTTCAACAGCCAGGGCTGGATCAGCGTGTCGAGCACCGCCAGCCAGCTGCTGATTGGAAACGGTCCGGACAGGCAGGGGGTGGTCGTCACTCTCGCCTGGCCCGCAAGCTCCCGCTTCACCTACACCAGTTTCGGGTCGTGGGACGGGGGTTGCCCGATGGGGTGCAACCTCGGGGCCTTCGCCTACGGCATTCCGACCATCGCATCGCAGGTGCCGGTGAGCGGCAGTGCCGATTTCGACGGCGAAGTCCGCGGCTATACCGATCGGTCGGGCGGCGTGCTGGATGTCGGCGGCGACGTCAGGCTCAGCTTCGACTTCGGTGCCGGAACGCTTTCCGGCGTCATGCGGCCAGTGGCCTATTTCGACTGGGATGGGACCTCGCTTGGTGATTACGTGTTCCGTGACACCGTTTACGCCAGGGGCAGCACGAAGTTTTCGGGCGCTTTCACCGTTCCCGGAAGCACCGCGCCATCCTCGTTCCAAGGCAGCTTCACCGGACCCAATGCCGCCGAGCTGATGGCACAATGGCAGGCGCCTTATGTCCGGCCGGGAACCACGCAGAGCGGCCAGATGGTGGGTGTCTGGATCGCGAAGCGGCGCAACTGATCATGCTTGCCGCCGGTGCAGCCCTGCTGCTGATGTCGGTGCCCGCCGATCCGGCCCCGGGATCGGTGGCCGCTACGCCGCCGGCCAGCGGAGAGCGGAGCGTCAGGCTGACGCCGCTCGCCCTGCTGGACTGGGCGGCGAGCAACGAAGGATCGCATCCCGATCTGGCCGAGCGCGCGTACCAGGCGCTGGCCGGCGATTCCGACGTCAGGATCCGCTCCGAGGCGCGCTATCGCCTGGCGGGCATCAGCGCCCGGCGCGGCCGCTTGACCGAGGCCGCCGTGCTGCTGCGTCACGTGCTCGACGAGCAGCCGGACGCCCAGCGGGTCCGGCTGGAGCTTGCCAGCCTGCAGGAGCGACTGGGCGACGAGGAAGGCGCGCGCCGGACCCTGCGCGCCGCAAGCGCGGGACAGCTCCCGAAGGCGGTCGCAAGGCTGGTCAGCCGCTGGTCGGAGGCGCTGCGGTCGAGGCGGCCGGCCGGCTTCTCGGTCGAGCTGGCGATCGCCCCGGACAGCAACATCAACCGGGCGACCCGGTCGGACACGCTCAGCACCGTGGTGGGCGATTTCACGATCGCGCCCGACAGCCAGGCGAGGTCGGGTCTTGGAGTCGCCGCGGGGGCGTCGACCTTTCGCCGGTTCAGCCTTGGCGGAGATCTGGCGGTGGTCGGGCGGCTGACCGGCGCCGGGCGCTTTTATCGGGACAGGCGCTTCACCCAGCTCGATGTCGAGGCGTCGCTCGGGCTCGAGGCCGCGCTGGGCAAGTCGCGCCTGCTGCTGGAAGGCGGGGCCGGGCAGGGCTGGGTCGGGGGCGACATATTCGCCCGGCAGGTGCGCGCCACCGCAGCCCTTCGCCGTCCGCTCGGCCCGCGCATGGTCGTCGGAACAAGGCTGACCGGTTTGGCGATCGACAACCGCTTCAACGCGCTTGCGGATGGCCGCGCCCTGCTTGGCGAGCTGTCGGTCGAGCGGGCGCTCTCCAGCCGGTCGGGGTTGCTCGTCACGCTGGCCGGCGAGCGCTTCCACGCCCGCGATGCCGCTTATCGCACGACGCGGTGGGAAGCGGGCGTGACCGGGTGGCAGGATCTCGGGCGGTTCACCCTGTTCGGCGGGGTGGCGCTCGGGCGGCTGCGCGGTGACGAGCCGCTGGCCCTGTTTACCGAGGCGAGGAAAGACCGTCTTGTCCGCGTCAGCATCGGGGGCAGCACGCGCGAGATCCGGATGCTGGGGCTGGTGCCGTTCCTCCGCATCGTCCGTGAGAGCAACGCGAGCAACACGGCCTTTTACCATTATGCCCGGACGCGCAGCGAAATTGGTTTCAGCAGGGCCTATTAGACCCGGGCGAGCCGGTTGCGGCCGGCTCGCCCGGGTCGTTGCTGGTCCGCTTCGCCGGCACTCAGCCGAGCTGCGCCACCGGCACCGCGCGGGCGCGCCGCAGGCCGAGGCCAACGCTGAGGAAGCCGAGCAGCATCATCGCCCAGGTCGTTGGCTCCGGCACGCCGGTCGCGACATCGAAGCGGATGCTGGCAATGCCGAATCCGGTGATGTCGTTGTTCCACATCGAAATGCCGGCGATGTCGGCGATCCCATCGGCTCGGGCGAAGCCGAAGTTGCTGACCCCGAGCGGCAGGTTGGCGAGCGTGGTCGAGCCGATCACCGACCCGTCGGCCCGGAAGAAGCTCAGGAACGCGCTTCCGCCATTGCCGCCCGCCAGGCGGAAGGCGAATTGCGATTGCAGCGTCGGGAAGAGGATCGACACCGCTCCTTCGCCCAGCGCATCGTTGGCGGGAAAGCCGAGCGTGCCGATACCGCCGAGGACCGCGCCTGCGGGACTGTTGAACACTGCCAGATTGTAGCCGGCGCTGCCTGCCATCAGGTCGAGCGCGCCGGCCGGGCTGCCGCTCAACTGATCGAAATTGCCGAGCGCGCTGACGGTCTGTCCGGCGAACCGCTCGCCAAAGGCCACGCCGTCGATGACCAGCAATCCATCGTAATTGGTGCCGGGGGCGGCTCCGCCCGGCACGCCGGTGAAGTTCACCGACTGGGTCGCGGTCAGGGTGCCGGGATCGACCTGGTTGATCTGCGCCGCGGCCGGCGCCGACCACAGGGCAAGGCTCGCTGCGGCTGCACCGGCCATCCACTTGCGCGACTTTTGTTGCTGCTTCACCATCGTTCGGTTCCTCCGAGATGCTTGCGCCAGGCCGAAATTAGCGGCCCGCCTCGAAGCATGGGGGAGGTCACGGCCAAACGGGATGATGGAAGACCGAAGAACAGCCGATGATTAGGTGACGGAGGACGCCGGCCATGGACATGCTGCCCAGCAAGCTGATCACCACTGCGGACCTCGCCGACGTGCCGGCGTTCATGCTGGGGACCGCGAAGGTAGTGCCCGCGACGAGAACGGTGACCGGCCCCGGTGGGAGTGTCCAGGTCGAGCCCCGGGTCATGCAGGTGCTGGTGGTGCTGGCGCGGGCCGAGGGGGCGGTGGTCACCCGCGAGGAATTGTTCGGGCGCTGCTGGGGCGGCGTCTATGTCGGCGACGACAGCCTCAACCGGGCGGTCGGCGGTGTGCGCAAGCTTGGGGCCGGCGTGGGCGCCGGCAGTTTCTGCGTCGAGACGGTGCCGCGAACGGGCTACCGGCTGGAGGGCGCGGTGGTGTGGTCGGGGTTCGACTCCGACGATGACGAGGTAGAGGCCGCAACGCCGGGCCTGTCCCGCCGCTGGCTGATCGGCGGCGCGGTTGCCGCGGCGGGACTCGCTGCGGCCGGCGTGTGGCGCGGCGAGGCACCGGATCCGGCGGCCCCGCTTATCGAGCAAGCCGGAGTCGCGCTTCGTTCGGGAAGCGCCGAGGGCCAGCGTCGGGCGCTGTCATTGCTCGAACAGGCCGCTGCCCGTTACCCCGACAGCGCCGCGGCATGGGGGGCGCTTGCCCTCGCCCGGGCCCGGATCGACGAACATGCGATCACCAGGATCACGCAACCCGCCGCCAAGGTCGACGAGGCGGCGACGCGCGCGCTCCGGCTCGATCCCGGCAATGCCGACGCGCAGGCCGCACGCGCCATCGTCATTCCTTATTACGGCGACTGGCTGGCGGCCGAGCAACGGTTCGACGGGGTCGTTGCGGCCCATCCGAGGCATTTGCCGACGCATGATTCGCGCGGCTTCCTGCTTGGCGCGGTCGGCCGAATGAAGCAGTCGGCCCGCGACCGATTCAGGACCATGCCGATGGACGTGGTCGATGCCGACTACAATTTCCGGTCGGTCTATTGTCATTGGTTCCTCGGCCAGATCGCACAGGCCGACCAGGCGGCGGCCCGGGGCCTTGCGCTGTGGCCGGGCCATGCCGGCAACTGGTTCGCGAAATTGTGGGTGCTGGCCGGGACCGGCCGGTTCGACCGGGCGCTCGACCAGATCGCCGACGAACGGCAGCGGCCCAAGCTGCCGCCCCCGACCGTCGCCACGCTGGGCGCCGCGATGCGCGCGGCGATGACGAAGGACGAGGCGGATACCGCGGCCGCCACGCGCCAGGTGATGGCGGGCGTGAGCCGCAGCGTCGCGGGGGTGATCAACGCCGTCATGCTGCTCAATCTGCTGCGCGCCAACGACGCGCTGTTCGCGCTGGCGGAGGCCTATTACCTCGAGCGCGGCCCGGTCCGGGCGGCCATGACGACCCCGCCGGGCGAGCCGCTCATTCCCGATCAAAGGCGGCGCAAGACCAACATGATGTTCACCCCGCTTGCGGCCCCGATGCAGGACGATGACCGCTTCCTGCCGCTGATGCAGGCGATCGGCCTGGCGGATTACTGGCGGCGGCGCGGGATCAGGCCCGACTTCCTCGCCAGGCGTCAGTAGCGGGCCTCCACGCCGACGCCTATCTCGCGCGGGTCGACCGCGGTGCCGAAGGTCGGGCTGAAGAGATAGTTGAGCGCGAAACGGTCGAACAGGTTGCGGACGTAGCCGAAGACGGTGAGCCGGCGGAGGCTGTAGGCCGCCCGGACGTCGACCAGGGTCGCGGGGCGGATCCGCCGGTTGGCCGAATTGGCATCGTCGCTGAAATAGCCGTCGTGGTGGCGTAGGTTGCCCGACAGGCGCAGCTCCGGCCACGGCCGCCAGTCGACCGCCGCGGCGGCGCTCCACCTCGGCGCGCGCTGGAAGTCCTTGCCGCGCGATGCGTCGGTGGCGACCAACGTCTCGGTCAATTCCGTCCGGAGGAGGCCGATCCCGCCGCTCACCGACAGCCGCTCTCCCGCGCGCCAGCCGAGTTGTGCCTCGAGCCCATAGGCCTCGGCCCGCGGCGCGTTGCCGAATTCGACCGGGAAGATGATGTTTCCGTCGGCCAGCGTCACCGGCACCGTCAGCTGGCGCTGCGATTGCCGGATCGCATTGTGGAAGAGATTGGCGGACAAGGTCCCGCGTCCCTCGCCGAAGCTGGCGCGGGCGAAGGCTTCGACATTGCGCAGGCGCTCAGCCTCGAAGCGGTCTTCGACCCGGCGGGACAGGCTGAAGGACGTCCCGCCCGGATTATAGGCCTGCTGGACCAGCATGCCGGTGCTGAGCTGGTCATTCCAGGCGTAGGCGATCGAGAGCTTCGGCAGCCAGGCCGAGAAGCGCTCGTCATAATCGAGGCGCAGGCCGGTCGCGCCGGTGCCGACGGCGCCGACGCGCCGCTGGCGGTCCGACTGGCGCCGAATGCCGCCGATCAGCGTCCATTCGGGCCGGGGCTTCCAGGTCGCCTCGCCGAACAGGCCAAGGCTCGACTGGCGGTCGCGAAATTCGCCGATCCCGATGTTGTTGAGTTTGCTGATGTCGATGAACTGGCGCTGGTCGGTGCCGAGGACATGGATCCCGCCGCTAAGGCGAAGCGGTTCGCTCGGCTCCCAGTGCAGCAGCGCTTCGGCCGACCGGTCGCGATTGCCGACGCGGGTCAGCCCAAGCCCGGGCAAGCCGAAGCGGCGGAGCTTGGCATAGCCGGTCGAGAAGGTGAGACTGGTCGCAAGCCCGCTGCCCAGCGGAGCATTCATGCGCAGGGTCAGGCTGTCGACGTTGATCCGGTGGATGCCATTGGTCTGCGCCGGCACCGGATATTGCCGCCGTTCGAACGGGGGCGCGACGGCTTCGAACTGCGGCGACTGGGACTGCTGGTGCGCGTAGGTGGCTTCGAGCCGCAGGCCGGGAACGGCGGTCGGGGTGAACAGCAGCTTGGCCCGGGCCGAACCATAATCGTCGCGGTCGATGTCGGCACCGGCAATGCCGTCGGCCATGTCACTGGCCATCCGGCTGAGCCGCCCGTCACCGGTCACGCGAATGGCGAGCTGGTCCGCGATCAGCGGCGCCGACACCAGCGCGGAGGCGTGCCTGGTCCGGAAGTCGCCGGCGATGAACCGTCCTCTCGCCTGCCAGTCGAAGGTCGGATCGGCGGTTTCGACGAACATCGCACCGGCGATCGAGTTGCGGCCCTGCGAGGTGGTTTGCGGGCTGCGGAAAATCTCGACCCGTTCGACGTCCCACAGCGGCGCCGAGCTGTTCACATATTCATAATAGCTGATCGGCCGCCCATCGACCTGGACGGTCACCCGTGGCCTGGTCCCGCCGAGGAAGGCGAACAGGTTGCGCAGCGCGCCGGTGGAATCCTGGCCGCGAATGGCGGGGCCTTCCTCGCCCGAGCCTTCCTGGACATTGGGGGTGGAGGCGAGGAGCTGGTCGATCCGGTCGGCGCCGCTGGCCTCGATCTCGTCCTGGCCGATGACGCGCACGCTGGAAGCCGTATCGCGCAGGCGGCGGGGAACGCGCTCACCGGTGACGACGATGTCCTGCGCCGCCGGAGGTGTCGCGGGCGGCGACAGCGGGACGACCGCTTGCGCGGAACAAGCCAGCAGTTGGACGATCACCTGAATGTCCCCGCTCGTTTGCGCCATCATCTCGAATCCACCCGGCGGAGGCAAGAGCGCGGCGGGCTGCGCTGTTGAGCGTCGCGCCCTGAAATCGCATCTGTCCGCAGGGTGTCTGTTGACCAGTGTGCCAGTGTCGTGGCAATCGCCCGCTGATCGGCGGTGCTCCGCCGTTCCGCGGGTGTAGCTCAATGGTAGAGCAGAAGCCTTCCAAGCTTACGACGAGGGTTCGATTCCCTTCACCCGCTCCACACACCGTTGGAAATCAGCCGTAGTTTCGCGTTTTCGGGGGCCTTTGCCATAGCGCCTCGCCCCGTCACCCGCTAACAACCTCCGATGTCGGTCCTGACCCGCCATCATGCCCGGATCGCGGGATCGGGATCGAGCACGATCATGTTCGCGCACGGCTTCGGCTGCGACCAGAACATGTGGCGCTTCGTGGCGCCGGCGTTCGAGGGCGATTACCGTGTCCTCACCTTTGACCACATCGGGGCCGGCGGCTCGGACCTGACGGCCTATGGGGAGAGGCACGGCGCGCTTGCCGGCTATGCCGAGGATGTGGTCGAGGTCGCCCGTGCCGCCGGCATCAGCGGCGGGATCTTCGTCGGCCATTCGGTCAGTGCGATGATCGGTGTCATCGCCGCACGGCTGGATCCGACCTTGTTCGACCGGCTGGTGCTGGTCAGTCCCTCGCCGCGCTACATCGACGATGGCGACTATGTCGGCGGCTTCGCGCGGGCCGAGATCGACGAGCTGCTGGCGTCGATGGACAACAACCACCTCGGCTGGTCGCAGGCGATGGCCCCGACCATCATGGCCAATCCCGATCGCCCCGAACTTGCCGAGGAACTGAGCGAGAGCTTCTGTCGCACCGATCCGGAGATCGCCGCCCGCTTCGCCCGCACGACCTTCCTGTCCGACAATCGCGGCGACCTTCCCGGGGTCACGGCGCGAACCCTTATCCTCCAGTGCCGCGAAGACATGATCGCACCGCCGGCGGTGGGAGAATATGTGCATCGCGCGATCCCCGGGAGCGAGCTGGTGATCCTGGACGCCACGGGGCACTGTCCCAACCTCAGCGCGCCGACCGCCACCGTGGAAGCCATCAAGGCTTTCCTGCAGGCGACGTGAGGCGGTGAACGACGTCGAGGACTTCTTCGAGCACGCCCCCTGCGGGCTTGTCATCGCCGACAAGGACGGGCGCATCGTCCGGATGAACCACACCCTGGCGCGCTGGCTGGGCGTCGCGGCAGACGCGTCGAACGAACAGCCCTTCTCCCGGCTGCTGACGGTCGGCGGACGAATCTATTACGAGACCCATCTGGTTCCCTCGCTGCGCATGGACGGCAAGATCGAGGCGATCGCCCTCGACCTGGTCGGAAAGGAGGGGCGGCCCCTGCCGATGCTGATCAACGCGTCGGAACAGCGTGATCGGGACGATGCGCCGACCGCACTGCGCTTTGCCCTGTTCGACGCTTCGGAACGGCGCCTGTACGAGCAGAACCTGCTCCAGTCGCGAGCGGCGGCGCGGGCCGAGATCGAGGAGGAACGTTCGATCGCCGAGCTTCGCGAACAGTTCATCGCGGTGCTTGGCCACGATCTGCGCAACCCCATCGCCTCGATCAGCAGCGGCATCGGCCTCCTCGGCAAGGAGCAGGTGTCGCCGCGAGGCCTCAAGGTTCTCGAGCTGATGGCCGGAAGCGTGACCCGGGCCAAGAATCTGATCGAGAATGTCATGGACTTCGCCCGGGCCGGGCTGGGCGGCGGGATCGGGGTCGAGGCCGAGAGCAATGCCGACGTCGCCCGGACCATCGAGCAGGTGGTCGCGGAACTCCGCTCGATCGCGCCGGATCGCGAGATCCAGTCGGTCGTGGAAATCGACGTGCCCGTACGGGCGGACCCGGACCGGCTTGGCCAGCTGGTGTCGAACCTGCTTGGCAATGCGCTGACCCATGGCGATCCCGCGCAGCCGGTCGTCCTTCACGCCGCGACCAGCGACGGCATGTTCACGCTGGCGGTCTCGAATGGTGGCATCGCGATCGAGCCGGCGACCATCGCGGGACTGTTCAAGCCGTTCTTCCGGGGGTCGGTGCGGCCGAGCCAGCAGGGGCTTGGCCTTGGGCTCCACATCACGTCCGAAATCGCCAAGGCGCATGGCGGCCGGGTGGACGTAACCTCGGACGAACGGCTGACCACCTTCACCTTCACCATGCCGCTTGCCGCCTGAGGGTCAGGCCTGGTCGACCAGAGCTTTCCAGGCACTAAGCCGGCGATCGCGCTGCGGGCCGAGGTCACGGGGCTGGAAGCTGCGGGTAGTTGGGGTCATTGCCTTGGCCGCGGCAGGCAAATCGGGGTGATGCCCCGCGCCGACCGCGGCCATGATGGCGGCGCCGCGGGCGGTGGTTTCGACATCGGCGGGACGATGGACGGGGAGCCGGACCATGTCGGCGAGATCCTGGGCGAGCCAGTCGTTGGCGCTCATCCCGCCGTCGAGGCGGAGCTGGGTCCACGCTGCACCGGCGGCGGAAAAGGCCGAGGCGAGGTCGACCATCTGGTGGCTGACGCTTTCCAGCGCGGCGCGGGCGAGGTGGGCGCGGGTGGCGGCAAAGGTCAGGCCGGTGATGGCAGCCGTGGCGTCGGGCTTCCAGTAGGGCGCGCCGAGGCCGGACAGGGCCGGGAGCAGGACCACCCCGCCATTGTCCGGGACCGAGGCGGCGAGATCGGCGGTCTCGGCGGCCGAGGCGACCAGGCCGAGCCCGTCGCGTAGCCATTTGACCAGGCTGCCGGCGACGAACACCGATCCTTCCAGCGCGTAATGGCGGGGTCCGCCAGCGACCTCGTGCAGCACCGTCCCGAGCAGGCCGGGGACGGGCGAGGGGCGGCTTGCGCCGAGGTTGGTGAGGACGAACGCGCCGGTGCCGAGGGTGAGCTTGGTCTCGCCGGGGGACAGGCAGCCTTGGCCGACGGTGGCGGACTGCTGGTCGCCGATCGAGGCGGTGACGGGGATCGCCCTGCCGAAAAGGTCGGGATGCAGGGTAGCGAGCGGGCCCGCCGTGGGGACGATCCGCGGCAGGGCGGCGCGGGGAACCGCGAATAGGTCGCAAAAGTCCTCGGCGAAGGCGGACGCGTCGAGGTCGAGGAGCAGGGTACGGCTGGCGTTGCTGACGTCGGTCAGGTGGTCGCCGGTGAGGTTGAACAACAGCCAGCTGTCGATCGTGCCGAAGGCGAGCGCGTCTCCGGCGCCGCGGACCGCCTCGTCATGCTGAAGCAGCCAGGCCATCTTGGTGGCGGAGAAATAAGGGTCGAGGCGCAGCCCGGTGCGGCGCTCGATCTCGCCTTCGTGGGCCTTCAGCGCGGCGCAGGCGTCGGCGGTGCGGCGATCCTGCCAGACGATGGCGCGGGCGAGCGGGCGGGCGGTGCGGCGGTCCCACGCGACCAACGTCTCGCGCTGGTTGGTAAGGCCGAGCGCGGCGATCCGGGAGGCGCCGCCGGCGGCCGCGATAACCTCCGCAAGGCAGGCGCGGCTCTGCGTCCAGATCTCCGCGGCGTCATGCTCGACCAGGCCTGGGCCGGGATAATGCTGGGTGATCGGGCGGCTGGCCTGCCCGTGAATGCGGCCGGCGGTGTCGTAGAGGAAGGCGCGGGTGGAACTGGTGCCGCTGTCGAGGACGAGGATCAGCGGCTCCCCGCTCACCCCAGGCGCCCCGCGGCATGGGCGACCTGCGACCCGACCAGGCGGAGCTGCGCCGCGCTGTCCTCGTCGATGAAGCGCCCGTCGGAATCGAAGCTTGCCGGGCCGATCTTGAGCGCCGCGCCGAACGGGGTCGGCCAGCCGCGCAGCGCATGGGCGATGGTGCGCAGCGTGGTCATGGAGCTGTTGGCGGCCTGATGGCCGAAAGCGGTGACGATCAGGCCGACCGGGCGCCCCTCGAGATAGGGGCGGGCGTCGGTGGCCAACTCCTCGAGATAGTCGATCGCATTCTTGACCATGCCCGAGACGGTGCCGTGATAGCCGGGCGTCGCGAGCAGGATGCCGTCGGCGGCGCGCACCGCCTCGATCATCTCGCGGCCGGTGTCGGGGGTCCAGTCGGGACCGCGATAGTGGGGCAGGCCGGCGATATAGGCGCCGCCGAACGCCTTCACCTCGGCACCGTTGCAGCGGGCGGCGTCGGCGGCGAGGCCAAGCACACGCTCGGTGCTGCTTTCGGGGCGGGTGGTTCCGCCGATGGCGACGATCAGGCGCGGCATGACGGCTTTCAGATGACCTTGGTATTGTAGCTGTGCCACGCCAGCACCGCGGCCGCACCCCGGTAGGGAGCCCAGCTTTCCGCGCGCTCACGGAGCCACTTTTCGGCCGGCTTGCCCTCGATGCCGAGGACCCGGCCGAGTTCGATCTGCACCGCAAGGTCGCCGGCCGGGAAGACGTCGGGGCGGCCCTCGGCGAACAGCAGGTAGATTTCCGCCGACCAGCGGCCGATGCCCTTGACCTTGGTCAGGAGGGCGATCGCTTCCTCATTGTCGGCCGGCAGGTTGGCGAGGTCGAGCTCGCCCGACAGCGTCAGGGTAGCGAGGCTGCGGAGGTAGCCCGCTTTCTGCCGCGACTGGCCGAGCGCGCGCAATTCCTCGTCGGACGCGGCGGCGAGGCGGTGGAGGTCGGGCGGGTCGCCATAGGCGCCGGTCAATTTGTCCCACATCGAGCGGGCGGCGGCGACGCTGACCTGCTGGCCGACGATGGTGCGGAGCAGGGCGGCGGTGCCGCGTTCCGAGCTGCGCGGCTCGGGCGGGCCGAGCCGGTCGATGACCGGCACGAAAGCGGGTTCGGTCGCGGTGAGGTGGGCGAGCGCCTCGGCCATCGACTCGGGCGTGTGAACCATCAGGCCTGGCTTGCCGCGTAGAGCGCGATGGCGGCGGCGTTGGAGACGTTGAGGCTTTCCACCGCATCGGTGATCGGAAGCCTGGCCAGCGCGTCGCAATGCTCGCGGATGTTCTGGCGCATGCCGGGCCCTTCGGCGCCGAGCACCAACGCGACCTTCTGGGGGCCGAGCGCTTCGCCAAGCGTCATCTTGGCTTCGCCGGCAAGGCCGACGCGCCAGAAGCCGGCTTCCTCCATCTCGTCAAGCGCGCGGGCGAGGTTGACGACGCGGACCCACGGCACCCGCTCCAGCGCGCCCGAGGCGGCCTTGGCCAGCGCGCCGCCTTCGGGGGGCGAGTGGCGGTCCTGGGTGACGATGCCGATCGCGCCGAATGCGGCGGCGGAACGCAGGATGGCGCCGACGTTATGCGGGTCGGTGACTTGGTCGAGGACGAGGATCGTCGCTTTCTCGTCGGCTTCCGACAGGAGGTCGCCGAGCCAGATGTCCTCCAGCGGCTCGACCTCGATCACCACGCCCTGGTGCGGGGCGTCGTTGGGGACGAGGCGGGCGAGGTCGGTGACTTCGGCGCGGGTCAGGATGACCTCGGGCGGGAGGTTCATGAAGGTGGCGGCTTCCTGCGTCGCCCATGCCTTGAGCACCCGGCGATCCGGGTTGTCGAGTGCGGCGGCGACGGCGTGGCGACCCCAGAAACGGGGGCGGTTGGCGGAACCGTGGGAGGAGGTGTGCGACTTCTTTCGGCGGGTCATGGAAATCGCTGTAGCTTCGCCTTGCCCCTCGGTGAACCCGCGTTAAAGCCGGGCTGATGTGGCAGCTCCTGCAATTCCCCCTGTGTCCCTTTTCCCGCAAGGTCCGGCTTGTGATGGCCGAAAAGGGCGTGCCCGCCGAACTGGTGCGCGAGAATCCGTGGGAGCGGCGGGACGAGTTCGTCGACCTCAATCCGGCGGGCGAGACCCCGGTGCTGGTCGAGACGGAGCGCAACATCGTCCTGATCGGAAGCCAGCCGATCGCCGAATATTTCGAAGAGACGGTGGAAAAGACGCCGATGATCCACGGCGACGCGGCACAGCGCGCCGAGATCCGCCGGCTGACCGAATGGTTCGACGAGAAGCTGTTCCGCGAAGTGGTCGAGCCGCTGATGGTGGAGCGGATGCGCAAGCGCCTGGTCAGCAAGGAAAGCCCCGACACGCGGGTGCTTCGCGACGCGATGCGGGTGGGCAACAACCATCTCGACTATCTCGACTATCTGCTCGACCACCGGCGCTGGCTGGCCGGTGCGGCGCTGAGCCTGGCGGACTTCACCGCCGCCGCGCACCTGTCGGTGATCGACTATCTCGGCGCGGTCGACTGGCGCGGGCACAAGCAGACCAAGGACTGGTACAGCGTGATGAAGAGCAGGCCGGCGTTCCGTCCGCTGCTGGGCGAGCGGATGGAAGTGATCGTCCCGCCGCAGCATTACGACAAGGTCGATTTCTGAGGCGCCATGCGACTGACCTTCACCAAAGGCGCCGGCAAATATGACGCGCTGGTGATCGAGCGCGACGGCCGCGCGGCGGAGAGTATCGAGTGCCCGAAGCAGGGCATCATCCCGCACGACATGGTCCATTATGCGGTCGAGAGCGTGGTCGGCCACGGCTTCCTCGGAATGGTCGCGGACGGGGCCCCGGCGGCCTTCACCACCAGCGGCGGGGCGGAGGAGGAAGCGGTCGAGCGGCTGGTCGAATGCTTCCAGGCCGAAATGTGGGGCGGGCCGGTCCCGGCGGCAGAGCTGATCGCGGCCTATGAACATGCCTGCGCGGCGCGCGGCCATTCGGCGATGCCGGTGTCGCAATCCTCGGTCGAGGCGATTCGCGCCCGGCTCGACACGCTGGGACGGGACTGGAGCGCAGTGCCGGTCCACGGCTCGCTCGAGCTGGAGCTCTAGGCGCGAGGCGTGGCGGGGTCCGCAAACCACAACGATCCGCTAACCATCAACTGCAAGCCTCCCTTGAAGCCGCTGCCTTACGGTGGAGCCCGCTCGAGTAATGGAGGGGCAAGGCATGTTCATGGAGAAACTGACCCGCGACTGCCATGGCGTCGAGGAGGCCGCTGGCCTTGGCGATGACGAGGGCAACGGCTTCCGTCCGCGGCGGTTCGAACGGCAGGACGTGCGCTGCCCGGTCCGGGTGCGGATCGGCAACCGGCAATATGCGGCTTATCTCGACAATGCGTCCGACGGCGGGGTCAAGGTCAGCACCGGCAGCCGGATCGTTCCCGCCGGCAAGGTGATCGTGCAGATCCCCGACCTCCCGCCGCTGCGCGGTGAATTGCGCTGGGCCAGCGAGCGCGAGGCCGGCGTCGCCTTTCCGCTGGTCGACGGCTATTCCCCAATCACCGACTGGCTGGCGCGCCGCGCCTCGTCCGACGCGGGACGCGACCAGGACTAGGCCGGCTTGGCTCGGCTTAAGCGGCGAGGCCCCAGCGCAATAGCAGCAGGTCGAACACCGCCTGGTGGATGGGGTGGACGAACTCGACCCCGGCGCGGCGGCTTTCGACCCAGCGGATCCGGGCTTCAACCGGGGCAAGGCCGGGAAGGGCGACCCACACCCACTCGTCCACCCTCGGCAACTCGTCGAACGCCAGGCAGCAGCCGAAGCGCGACAGGTCGCTGACGTCGAGCACGCGGGGGCGCCGGCCGGCGTGCCGGATCACCAGCTCCGCCTTGACCGGAAGGCGATCCCCCTTGCGCGGCTTTTCCGCTTTCTCCGGGGCTTCGGTGGAAAAGGACAGGCCGATGCCCTCGCCATTGTGCCAGCGCACGATCGCGGGAATGGTACCGCGACGAAGCACGTTGAGGTGCACTTTCTCGCCCCGTGCCAGCTTGGCGGTTGAGCGCAGGCGGCAGCCGCCATAGGACAGGTCGTCGATCTGGAAGTCATACGCCTGGTCGCTGCCGGTGCGGACCAGCCAGCCGGACAGGGCGACCGGACGCCGCTCCTCGCGCGGGGGATGATCGACCACTTGATCCGTCTGTTCGGTGCCCGGCACGAGCGACTCCGTAAGATATGCGGTTAATTCGACGGGTCACTAACCCAGATCAGGCTAACGAAAAGTTACGGGCCGGGCCGGGATCCGATGCGATCGCGTTCCGCTGCGGCGGGCCAAGCCCCTCAATCGCGCGAAAGCGAGGGGGAGCGAACCTTCTCGCCTACAATGAAAAAGCGCATCGCTCATCAAGCCTCGGGCCTCATCCATGGTCACCTCCGGTCTCCCGCCTGCCATCCCCGACCGCTTCGAGCAGATGCTCGACCAGTCGGCGACGGCGGCCGTCTGTGCCGGGGCGGACGGGATCATCCTCAGCTGGAACAGGGCGGCCGAGGCCCTGCTGGGCCATTCGGGCGATGCCGCCGTGGGCAAGCCGCTGACGATCATCATCCCGCCAGCCTATCGCGCGGCTCACGAGGCCGGCCTTGCCCGTGCGGTCAAATATGGTGCCTCGCGCATGGCCGGGCATGCGGTGGAGATCGTGGCCCTGCATGCAGAGGGCCACGAACTGCCGGTCGACCTGTCGCTGTCGCTGTGGTTCGAAGGCGGCAGCCCGGTATTCGGTGCGCTAATCCGCGACGTCAGCGACCGGCGGGCGACGATGAACCGGCTCCAGCATCTCGCCCATTGCGATACGCTGACGACGTTGCCCAACCGGGCCGCGCTGCTCGCCCGGCTGGAAGCGACCATCGCGCAGGGGCCCTGTTCGCTGCTGATGCTCGACCTCGACGGGTTCAAGCACGTCAACGACAGCCTTGGTCATTCGGCCGGGGACCATCTGCTGGTCCGGGTCGCCCAGCGCCTGATGGAGGTGTCGGGCGGCACGGACGAGTTCGTCGCCCGGCTGGGCGGCGACGAATTTGCGCTGCTGGTGTCGCGCTGCGACGACATGTTCCGGATCGACCAGCTCGCCACCCGCATCAAGCAGGCGCTGAGCCTGCCGTTCGAGATCGGCGGGCAGTCGGTGTTCATCGGCACCAGCATCGGGATCGCGCTGGCACCGCATAACGGGGTCTGCGCGGACACCCTCCTGTCGCGCGCCGATCTCGCCCTCTACAGCGCCAAGTCCAGCGGCGGCGGCACCCGCTGCTTCTTCATGACCAGCATGCAGAACCGCTCCGAACAAAGGCTTCGGCTGAGCAACGAGCTGCGCCAGGCGTTCACCGCGCGCGAGTTCGAATTGTGGTACCAGCCGCAATTGTCGTTGCCCGACCACGACCTGCTGGGGGTGGAAGCGCTGCTTCGCTGGCGCCACCCCCGCCACGGCCTGCTCGCCCCCAACGCCTTCCTCGACGTGCTGTCGGAAAGCCCGATCGCGGAAGAGGTCGGCGAATGGATCCTCGACGAGGCCTGCGCCGCGGTGGCGCGGTGGAAGCGGCAATCTCTCGGCATCATCCGGGTCGGGGTGAACCTGTTCCCGGCGCAGCTTCGCACCGAGCGGCTGTACGACGTGGTGGCGAACGCCATCGCCCGGCACCAGCTCGAGCCCGCGCAGCTTGAGGTGGAGATCACCGAGAATACCGTGCTGCGCTTCAACGAGCCGTCGACCGCAGCGCTTCGCCGGTTGAAGCAGAAGGGCGTCGGGATCGCGTTCGACGATTTCGGGACCGGCTTCGCGTCGCTCAGCATGTTGCAGCAATTTCCGCTGACCAGGCTCAAGATCGACCGCAGCTTTATCGCCGAGATCCACGACCGTCCCGGCGATGCCGAAATCGTCCGCTCGCTGCTGTGCATGGCCAACAGCTTCGACCTGGAAGTGATCGCCGAGGGGGTGGAAACCGCCGAACAGGAACAGGTGCTGCGCGACATCGGCTGCGTCGCCGCCCAGGGCTTTCGCTATGGCAGGCCGATGGATGCGGCCGCCATTGCCGCCTTCCTTCGCAACCTCAACGAAGGCGGCCTGGCGGAGGCCGGCTGACCCCCGTCAGGCGCGGGTGGCGGCGACGAGGTAGTTGAGGCTGAGGTCCTGGCTGAGGTGCAGCCCGCGGCCCGGCGTGAAGGCGATCCCGCGGGTGGCGGTGACCGCAAGCCCGGCCTGCGCGAGCAAGGCGCCAAGTTGTTCAGGGCTGAGGAACTGGTCGTAATCATGGGTCCCGCGCGGGATCCGCCCTGTTCCTTCGGCAAGCGTGATGGTGAGCAGCCGCGACCAGGCGGTGCGGGCAGGCGTGCTCATCACCAGCAGGCCGCCGGGCGCGAGGCGATC
The DNA here is from genome assembly GCF_011927725.1 of Sphingomonas kaistensis. Lineage (NCBI taxonomy): Bacteria > Pseudomonadati > Pseudomonadota > Alphaproteobacteria > Sphingomonadales > Sphingomonadaceae > Sphingomonas > Sphingomonas kaistensis. Next base: position 1,019,024 of record NZ_JAATJC010000001.1, read on the forward strand.
GGCCAGCGCGCGGACGAAGGAGGCCGGGTCGGCGACATGCTCGATCACCTCCAGGGCCGTGACGAGGTCGAACTGGCCGTCGAGCGCCGCGACTTCACCCGCGACGTAGCGGATCGCGAGGCCAGTCATGCCGGCATGGGTGCGGGCGGCCTCGATCAGTTCGGGGGCGGCATCGATGCCGGTGACATGGGCACCCAGCCGCGCGAGCGGTTCGGCGAGCAACCCGGCACCGCAACCGACATCAAGCGCGGCCTTGCCGTCGAGCGGGCGAAGCGCGCGTTCGTCGGACGCGAAATGATGGTCGATCGCCTCCCGGATGAAGCCGAGGCGGACCGGGTTCAGCTTGTGCAGCATGGCCGAACTGCCCCTGGGGTCCCACCAGTCGGCGGCCATCGCGCCGAAGTGGGCGGCTTCGGACGCCTTGATGCTGCCAGCTCCGGTGGAGCCTTCGCCGGGTCGGATGCTCGTGCTTGTTTCGGCCATGCCGGGCCTCTAACAGGCAAGCCGCTTCAACCCAAGGATTGCCGCCCGACCCATGGCCCGCATCGTGATGAAATTCGGCGGGACTTCCATGGCCGGGATGGAGCGGATCCGCGCCGTCGCGGAGCGCGTGCGGCGCGAGGTCGAAGCCGGCAACGAGGTGGCGGTGGTCGTCTCGGCGATGGCCGGCGAAACCGACCGGCTGGTGCAGATGTGCCGCGAGGCCGCCCCGCTGTACGACCCGCGCGAATATGACGTGGTGGTCGCCAGCGGCGAGCAGGTGACCAGCGGCCTGCTTGCGATCACGCTGCAGGGGATGGGGGTCAAGGCGCGCAGCTACATGGGCTGGCAGTTGCCGATCCGCGCGTCGGGCCACGTCAGCGCGCTGATCGAGACGATCGATGTCAGCGTGCTCGACCGCGCCTTCGCGGCAGGCGGGGTGGCGGTGATCCCGGGCTTCCAGGGCGTGACCGGCGACAATGAACTGGCGACGCTGGGCCGCGGCGGTTCCGACACGTCGGCGGTGGCGCTGGCGGTGGCGATGAAGGCCGACCGCTGCGACATCTACACCGACGTCGACGGGGTCTACACCACCGACCCGCGCATCGTCCCGCGTGCCGCCAAGATCGACATCATCACCTACGAGGAGATGCTCGAACTGGCCTCGGTCGGGGCCAAGGTGCTGCAGACCCGCTCGGTCGGGCTGGCGATGCGCTTCAACATGCCGCTGCAGGTACTGTCCTCGTTCGAGGACCGGCCGGGAACGATCATCGCCGGGGAAGAGGCGGTCGAGGAACGAAACATGGAACGCAACATCATCACGGGCATTGCCCACGATCTCAACGAAGCGCGGATCACGCTGCGCGGGCTGCCCGACCGGCCGGGCGCGGTGGCGGCGATCTTCCGCCCGCTGGCCGCCGCCAACATCAACGTCGACATGATCGTCCAGTCGGTGGCGCGGGCGGGCGAGCCGAGCGACCTCACCTTCACGGTGCCGACCGCAAGCCTGCCGGAGACGGTCGCCGAGCTGGAGAAGGTCAGGCAGGAGGCGGGCTTCGCCGATATCCTGACCGACACCGACGTGGTGAAGATCAGCGCGGTCGGCGTGGGGATGCGGAGCAACGCCGGTATCGCGGCCAAGATGTTCGACACGCTGGCCGAGCGGGGGATCAACCTCCTTGCGATCACCACCAGCGAGATCAAGGTCAGCGTGCTGATCCCGGAAGCCTATACCGAGCTTGCGGTCCGCGTGCTGCACACCGCCTTCGGGCTTGACCAGGAGCGTGCCGCGTGAGCCGTTTGGATTCCCTGATGGCGCGCGGCGCCGAATTCCTTGGCACGCGTTACGCCATCCTTGGCGGGGCGATGAGCTGGGTTTCCGAGCGCAACCTTGTCGCGGCGATCAGCAATGCCGGCGGGTTCGGCGTGATCGCCTGCGGGGCGATGAATCCCGAGCTGCTCGATACCGAGATCGCCGAGACGAAGAAGCGCACGGACAAGCCGTTCGGGGTCAACCTCATCACCATGCACCCGCAATTGAATGAGCTGATCGAGGTGTGCGGGCGGCACAAGGTCGGCCACATCGTGCTGGCGGGCGGGCTTCCGCCAAGCGGCGCGATCGACCGGATCAAGGCGACCGGCGCCAAGCTGATCGCCTTTGCACCGGCGCTGAGCCTGGCCAAGAAGCTGATCCGCTCGGGCGCCGACGCCATCGTGATCGAGGGCATGGAAGCGGGCGGGCATATCGGTCCGGTCTCGACCAGCGTGCTGGCGCAGGAAATCCTGCCGCATGTCGCGGGCGACATTCCGGTGTTCGTGGCGGGCGGGATTGGCCGGGGCGAGGCGATCGCGGCCTATCTGGAGATGGGCGCGTCGGGCGTGCAGCTTGGCACCCGCTTCGTCTGCGCGACCGAGAGCATCGCCCACGAGAACTTCAAGAAGGCGTTCATCCGCGCCAGCGCGCGCGACGCGGTGCCGAGCATCCAGATCGATCCGCGCCTTCCGGTGATCCCGGTGCGTGCGCTCAAGAACAAGGAAACCGAGCGCTTTGCCGCCAAGCAGCGCGAGATCGCCGAGCAGCTCGACGGCAAGGCGCTGGAGATGGCCGAGGCGCAGCTGCAGATCGAGCATTATTGGGCGGGCGCATTGCGTCGCGCGGTGATCGACGGCGACGTCGAGACCGGCAGCGTAATGGCCGGCCAGTCGGTCGGGATGGTCAAGAGCGAGCAGCCGACCGCCGAGATCATCGCCGAACTGGTGGCCGAGGCCGAGGCCGCGCTCGAGCGGCGGTCCTGAAGCCAGGTGCGAACGGCCGGCCATTGCCCTATGACGGGGGCTGTTGACGACGGGGCAAGGGGTTGGCGGCCGCGGCCATGATCAATCATTATCGAACCCTCGGGGTGGACCCGCAGGCCGAGACGGTGGTGATCCGCGGCGCTTACCTGGCGCTGATCCGCCGTTATCATCCGGACAAGGGGGGCGACGAAGCCGATCCGGCGCGGGCCCAGGCGGTCACCGCGGCGTGGGACGTGCTGCGCGATCCCGAGCGCCGGGCCGCCTATGACGAATCGCGGCAGGCGCGTTTCCAGCCCGAGGGCGGCAGCATCGTCGGTCCCGCCGTGCTCATGACCGGAAACCGGGTGCGGGGCGGTGCCGCCGGGCGCAACCTGTTTTTGCTGCTGGCCGCCGGGACGCTTGGGCTCGGCTGGTGGGCGCTGGGACAGCCGCAATTCGCACCGCCGGTTCAGGTCGCTGCGCCGGCCAGCGGTCCGGCCGTCGGGGCCGCGCCGCCCGAGCCGGTCGTTCGTCCGGTCGACGATGAAAGATCGGCACGGCGCCAGGCCGAAGTCGAGGAGGAGCAGCCGCCGCTGCCCGACCTGCGCCGCGAGCCCGACGTCGACACCCCGGTGGTCCTGCCGCCCTTGCCGGTGAAGGATCCGGTGCGGATGCCGGTCAGGACCGCCGACGCGCAGCCGCCGGTCCGCCGCGCTGCTGCCGTGGAGCGCGCCCCGGCCGTCGCGAGGGTTCCAAGTAAGGCGCCAGCGGAAGAACGCCCGGTGGTCGCGAAGGCCGCGGCGGTGCCGGCGCCGGCGAGGGTCGACCTCGCCCCGCTGGAACGGCACCTGCAACTGCTGACCGACCAGAGCTTCCGCTTCGGCACGCCGGCCAAGCGGAGCCGGGTGATTTCGTCGCGCGAGCCCTTTCTGGCAAAGCTGCGCAACTGCGACAGCGATGCCTGCAAGCGTGACGCCTACCTCCGCCGGAACGCGGAGATAGGCGACATCATGCGCAATTGAGGCTGATTAGAAGCGCAGGCTTCCGGTCAGCTTCAGCGAGTGGCTTTCGAAGCGGTCGGTGCGGCGGATCACCGTTCCCGACGGATTGGCGAGCACGAACGGGTTGGTCGCCGGGGCGGTGCCCTGGGTCACCGAGATCGCGCTGTCGTCGTCCTTGATCGACGAATAGAGATAGAGCGCGCCGACCGAGAAGTTGCTGCCGAGCTTCTGCTCGATGCCGCCGCCGGCGCGATAGCCCCAGCCCTTGGTCTTGGTGTCGGTGATCGCGAAGGCGTTGGCGGTGTTGCTGGTCGCGAACGACTGGCGGAACGAGCCGCGCACCACGCCGCCGGTGGCATAGAGCAGGGTCGCGGGGGTGATCGCCACGCCGGCCCGGGCGCGGGCGCCATAGCTGCTGCGCAGGGTGCGGGTCAGGGTGTAGAAGGCCGGCGTGGTCGAGAAGGCCGACACGCTGTCCTTGATGTTGTGGCGGTCATATTCGCCGACCACGCCGACGACCACTCCGCCGAGTTCGGCGTCGAAGCCGGCGTGGATGCCGCCTTCAAGCTCGCGCTCGCTGCGGTCGCAGCCGGTGCCCGGCGCGGTCGAGGTGGCGGTGCCGCCGCAGAAGCCCGGCGAAAAGGCGTTGGCGCCGGTCGCGGTCGACACGGTGTCGCCGAAGCGGCCGTCGCGGTTGATGTCGAATTCGGTGCGGGCATTGTCCTTGACCAGGAAGCCGGCGCCGATCTGGCCGCCGACATAAGGGCCGGACCAGCCGCCGCTGGTCTGCGCCGCGGCGGGTGTGGCTGCCAGGACGGCAAAGGACGCTGCGAGCAGGCTTGCAGCAAGAGGGCGACGGATCATTCAAGAGCTCCTGTGATTATTCGGGTCGTTTGACGTTTCAAACTACGGTTCGGGTCCGCGAATGGATGAAATGAGGGGCAAAATCTTTTTGCCAGCGGGCGAGGGCGGGCGTGCCGGACCGCGCCGCTTGGCCCTTTGTCGCGTTCCTGATAGCGCTGGATCATGCCCCTGACCGCCGCCAATTCCGCCCGCGAGATCCTGACCGGGCTTCACCAGTTGATGGCCAGGCGCGGGTCGGCGCAGGCCAAGCTCGACCTGACGGTGGACCTGATCGCCGACGCGATGGGGAGCGAGGTCTGCTCCATCTACCTGCTGCGCGATCAGTCGCTGGAATTGTTCGCGACCCACGGCCTCAACAAGGAAGCGGTGCACGTCACCCGCCTGTCGCCCGGGCAGGGGCTGGTCGGGACCATCGCCGCCGAGGGGCGGATCCTAAACCTCGCCGAGGCCAGCACCCACCCGGCTTTCGCCTATCGCCCGGAAACCGGGGAAGACCGCTTCCACAGCTTTGCCGGCGTCCCGATCATCTTCCGTGAACGCAGCGTCGGGGTGCTTGCGGTCCAGCATGCCGATCCGCGCGCTTATGCCGATATCGAGATCGAGGCGCTGCAGACGGTGGCGATGGTGCTGTCCGAACTGATCGCCGGAGCGCGGCTGACCGACGGCACCGCGCGGCGCGGCGGCCAGCGCGAGGGCATGGTGCGGCTGGCGGGCCTGAAGCTGGTGTCGGGCATGGCCCGCGGCACCGCGGTCTTCCACGAGCCGCGGGTGGTGGTCGAGCATACCGTCGCCGACGATCCCGAGCTGGAGCGCAGCCGGGTCATCTCCGCCTTCGCCAAGATGCGGACCCAGATCGAGAACATGACCCGCGAGGCCGAGTTCGGGACCGCCGGCGAGCATCAGGAGATTCTCGAGACCTACAAGATGTTCGCCTATGACGAGGGCTGGGTTCGGCGGATCAACCTCGCGATCGACAGCGGCCTGACCGCCGAGGCGGCGATCGAGCGGGTCCAGCAGCGCACTCGCGCCCGGATGCTGGAGATCGACGATCCGATCCTCAAGGAGCGGATGCACGACCTGGAGGACCTCTCCAACCGGCTGATGCGGATCGTCAGCGGGCGGATGGGAACTGCCGCGCAGACCGGCCTGCCGAGCGATTCGGTGCTGATCGCCAGGAGCCTCGGGCCGGCCGAACTGCTGGAATATGACCGCCGGCGGCTGAAGGCGGTGGTGCTGGAAGAAGGGTCGCTTACCGCCCACGTCACCATCGTCGCCCGCGCCATGGGGGTGCCGGTGATCGGCCGGGTCAAGGATATCGGGACCACCGCGGCCGAAGGCGACAGCGTGCTGGTCGACGGCAACCAGGGCAGTCTGGTGGTGCGTCCGACCCGGGCGGTGACCAGTGCGTTCGAGACCCGGATGGCGATGGGCCAGAAGCGCCGCGCCGAATTCGCCGCCATCCGCTCGCTGCCCCCGGTCAGCAAGGACGGGGTTCGTGCGACCCTGATGGTCAATGCCGGCCTCGCCGAGGATGCCGGGGCGCTCGACGCCACCGGGGCCGACGGCATCGGCCTGTTCCGGACCGAATTCCAGTTCCTGGTGTCCGCCGCGCTGCCCGGGCGCGACGCGCAATATCGGCTCTACCGGCAGGTGCTGGAGGCGGCGGGCGACCGGCCGGTGGTGTTCCGCACCCTCGACATCGGCGGCGACAAGGCGCTGCCCTACCTGGCCGACGCCACCGACGAGGCGGAGAATCCGGCGATGGGCTGGCGCGCGTTGCGCCTCAGCCTCGACCGCTCGACGCTGATGAAGGCGCAGGCCCGGGCGCTGATCGAGGCGGCCGAGGGGCGGGTGCTGCGGGTGATGTTCCCGATGATCTCCGAACCGTGGGAATATGAGGAAGCGCGCGCCCTGTTCGAAGCGCAGGTCGAGTGGGTGCGCGCACGGCGCCCGGGACCGGCGCGGATCGAATTCGGCGCGATGCTGGAAGTGCCGAGCCTGGCCGAGATGCTCGACCAGCTGCTGCCGCGCATCAATTTCCTGTCGATCGGCACCAATGACCTGACCCAGTTCCTGTTCGCCGCCGACCGCGCCGACCCGCGGCTGGCCGAGCGCTACGACTGGCTGAGCCCGGCGATCCTGCGGTTCCTCCGCCGGGTCGCGCGCGAAGCAGAAGCGGCGGGCGTTCCGGTGCGGGTGTGCGGCGAGATGGGCGGACGGCCGCTCGAGGCGATGGCCTTGATGGGGATCGGCATCAACAACTTCTCGATCACCCCGGCGGCGATCGGCCCGATCAAGGCGATGATCCGCTCGCTCGACGTCGCGGCGGTCCGCGCAAAAGTTGAGGCATTGCTCGCCAAACCGCCGCGCGACATGCGCAAGACGCTAACCGACTGGGCCAAGCGGCATTCCGTCGCACTCGGCTGAGCGGTTCACGTTGACGGGGCCTTCGCACCCCGCAACAACGGGCGCCAAAGCCTCGGGAGGGTAATCGACGCGTAATGGATGAAGTCACCAGCGAAACCGGCACGGTCGGAGAGCAGCTGCGCGGCGCGCGCGAGCGCGAAGGCATTACGCTCGAGGACGTCGCGGCGCGGACCCGGATCCCGACCCGCCACCTGCAGAGCCTCGAGGACGGTGAGTGGGACAAGCTCCCCGCGCCGATGTACACGATCGGCTTTGCCAAGAGCTATGCCGGGATGGTCGGGCTCGACCGGGGGGCGATCGGCGACGCGCTGAAGCTGGAGATGGGCGCCGGTGCGCTGGCCGCCCGGCCCGAGGCGCAGGTGTTCGAGCCGGCCGACCCGGCCCGCGTGATGCCGCGCTGGCTGGTGCTCCTGGCGCTGGTCGCGCTGGTCGCGGTCGCCGCCGCTTTCCTGTGGAACCGCAACCGCACGCTGAGCGCCGACGACAGCCCGGTCGCCGAGGCCGAGGCGCCCGCAACGGCTCCCGCAGCCGCGCCCGGCGCTGCCCCTGCACCGGCCGCGACGGCGGGTGGGCCGGTGGTGATCACCGCCAATGAGGCCGCCTGGATCCAGGTCAGCGAACGCGGCGGCGCCACCCTGTTCCAGGGCGAGCTCGCCTCGGGCCAGAGCTACGAGGTGCCGGCAACCGCCACCGCCCCGGTGCTTCGGACCGGGCGCCCGCAGGCGATCCGGATATCGGTCGGGACCGCCGACGCGCCGGCGGTCGGCGAAGCGGACCGGACGGTCAGCAACGTCTCGCTGCTCGGCCCCGACCTGATGCGTGGCCCGGCTGCAACGCCCGCCGCGCCCCCTGCCTCGCCAGCGCGCTAGTTCATTGACCGCTAAGGCCGGTCTGACCACGGAATGACGTCATGAAGCACACTCTTATTCTGGGCCTCGCGGCCCTGACCCTCACCGTCCCCGCCGCCGCCCAGAAGCAGCAACCGTCGCCGGAAGACCGGATCTATCGCCTCGAGCGGCAGACCCGCCAACTGCAGCGGCAGGTATTCCCCAAGGGTCAGCCGGCCGACACCGCGGGCTTCGACGATTCCCCCGCCGCCAGCCAGGTGGTGGTGGTCGCACTCTCCAACCGGATCGACGCGCTGGAACGACAGCTAGCGGAATCGACTCGGCTGGCCGAGGAGAATGGCAACCGCGTCGCAACGCTGGAGACCGAGATCGCGCGGATGCGGACCGACCTCGACGCCCGGCTTCGCGCGATCGAGAATGGCGGCGCCGCTCCGCAGCCGGCAGCGGCTGGCGCCAGCGAGACCGCCGAAGCCGCGACGACGCCGGCCGCTCCGGTCCGCACCGTCGAGGCTGCACCGCTGCCCCGCCCCGTGCGCACCGGCGATGCGACGGCCGACGGGGAAGCGGCTTATGACGCCGGCTATCAGTTGTGGCTGCAGAAGCGCTATCCGCAGGCGGTGACCGCGCTGAAGTCGATGGCGACCACCTTCCCGGGCCATCGCCGGGTGAGCTGGGCCAACAACCTTGCCGGCCGTGCCTTGCTCGACAGCGGCCAGCCGCGCGCCGCGGCCGAGGCGCTGCTGGCCAATTACCGCGGCAATCCCAAGGGCGAGCGCGCCGCCGACAGCCTGTTCTACCTCGGTGAAGCGCTGGTCGCGCTGAAGCAGCCGGCGCAGGCGTGCAAGGCTTATGCCGAGCTCGAGGAAGTCTATGGCGGGTCGATGCGCGCCGACCTGCAGCGGCTGTTGCCGCCGGCCAAGACCCGGGCCCGCTGCTGATGTCCGCCGCCGTCCCGGCCGACGCCGGGACGCGGCTTGCGGCGGCCCTCGATCGCCTTGTTCCCGATGGCAACCTCGGGCTCGCCGTGTCCGGCGGGCCGGACAGCCTCGCGCTGCTGCTGCTCGCCGCCGAGGTGCGGCCGGGCCGGGTTCGGGCGGCGACGGTCGATCACGCGCTGCGGCCCGACAGCGCCGGGGAAGCGGCGATGGTGGCAGGCCTTTGCGCCGGCCTCGGCGTGCCCCATGATATCCTGACCGTGACCGTCGGCGCCGGCGCCAGCCTGCAGGCCCAGGCGCGCGCGGCGCGTTATGCGGCACTTGGCGAATGGGCGGCGCGCGCGGGGCTGTCGGCGGTGGCGACCGCCCACCATGCCGACGACCAGGCCGAGACGCTGCTGATGCGGCTTGCCCGGGGAAGCGGGCTGGGCGGCCTTGCCGGCATCCGCGAGACGGCGGAGATCGGCGGCTGCCGCGTGGTCCGGCCGTTGCTCACGATGCGCAAGGCCGCTCTGGCGCAGATCGTCGACGCGGCCGGGTGGACCCCGGTGCTGGATCCGGCGAACGACGACCCGCGCCATGAACGGACGCGGGTGCGGCACTTGCTGGCCTCGGTCGACTGGCTCGATGCCGAGCGGCTGGCGCGCAGCGCGGCGGCGCTGGGCGAGGCCAACCAGGCCGTCGAGGCGGCGGTCGAGCAGGCGCGGCACGATCACCTCGTCTTGACCGCCGACGGCATCATGCTGCGCGAGCTCGACCTGGTGCCTCGCGAAGTCCGCCGGCGCCTGCTGCTGTCCGCGCTGGCGCTGGTCGAGACCGTTCCGAGCGGTCCCGAGCTCGACCGGATGATGGCGGCGCTGGAGTCGGGCAGAGCGGCGACGGTCGGGCTGGCCAAGGTGTCCCCGGCCACCGGCGGCGGGTGGCGGATCGAATGCGCGCCCCCGCGACGCCAACTGCATCCATAATGGATGTATTGCGACCGCGCGGCGCCGTGCGCGGCGATAAGGAAGCATGTGGTCGACGACTCCCGCTCCCGCCAGCAGCGACGGGGACCCGCCGGCCGGGGACGGCGGCCCGGCCCTTCCCGAACGGCAGCAGCGCACCAACCTGTTCCTTGCCGCCCGGCTGAGCCTGTCGGGCGAACCGCCGCGGGACGTCCGGGTCCGTAACCTGAGCGCGTCGGGCGCAAGGATCGATCTCTCCCGCCCGCCGCCGACCGGCACCACCTTGTTGCTTTGCCGGGGCGCGGCGGAAGTGGCGGGGGAGGTGATCTGGAGCAGCGAGGCGAGTTGCGGCCTGCGTTTCAGCCAGGAGATCGATGTCGCCCGCTGGATGTCGGACCGGCCCCAGGCCGCTGCGGCTAGCCTGCGCGAACCGACGCTGGCCGAGGACCTCGCCCTTGCCCGGCAACTGGTCGGGCGCGTCGAGGACGCCGTGTCGGCCCAGCCCGCGGTGGTGGCATTGCTGGGGACCGAATTGCAGGCGCTGGACCTGCTCGCGCAATTGTTGGCGTCGTCGGAGAAACGGGCGGCGGGCTCCACCGTGCCGACGTTCCGCAGGCTGCAGCAGGCGGCGGCGACCTTTCTGCGCCAGCCACCGCTCAGCGGCGGCTAACCCTCAGTCGTCAGTTGGCGCTGATTGCCCGGGCCATGCTGTCGGAGAAGGCGACGCTGCGGACCCAGCCGGCGAAGCCGTCGTAGATGGTCCGCGCGGCCTGGGCGATTGTCAGCGGACGATCGGTGCCGCCGCGGGCGAAGAAGGCCACTGCCAGCCGGCGCCCGTCGGGCAGGGTCAGATAGCCGACGTCGCTCGTGTAATTGTTGAGGGTGCCCGTCTTGTGGGCGATCGGCACTCCGGCGAGCATACCGCGGATGCGGTTCTTGCCAGTGCTGCAACGGGCCATGACGTCGAGCAGATAGGCGCGGTTGGCCGGGGTCAGGATGTTGCCCTTGTCGAGCGAGCGCAGCATTTCCACCATCGCCACCGGGGTCGAACTGTCGCGCAGGTCCCACAGGTCGCGCTTGTCGGCGAGCAGGCGGGCGATGTTGCGATCGACCCGGACGCCGCGGATCTGATTGTGATCGAGCCATTGCTGGATCGCACGCGGCCCGCCGAGGTTGGCGATCAGCAGGTCGGTCGACTGGTTGTTGGACTTGATCATCATCGATTCGATCAGTGCACGCGCGCTTTGCCCGGCGATCCTGTCGTTCAGGGTGCGGCGGCCGGATTCGACCTGGTCGAGATAGGCGGCGGCAACCGCGACCTTCATGGTCGAGGCCATCGGATAGGCCTTGTCGCCGTTGATGGCGACCGTTTCGCCGGTGGCGAGGTCGAGCGCGGCGACGCCGACGTCGCCCGAGCGGCCCGCAAGCAGGGTCGCGAGCTGTTGTTCGAGGCTTTGCAGGTGCGGGCTGGACGCCGCCAGGGCCGGATGTGCGGCGACCAGGCTGAGAATCCAGGCGAGCAAGGCGAAAACGCGCATCTGGGCTCCATCATCCAATCGGAAGAACCGACGTCCTGCCCCTTATGACGGCCGGCGGCTCAATGCTTCCTTAACGGTATGTCGAAGTTCCCTTGACCGACAAGCAGTTGGGCAGGGGCTGAGCCGAGCTGTGTCGTCGCTGCGGCGAATCGAGTCGCCGGGTGCCGCGGTGACACAGAAAGAGACAGTGGCCGCCTTCATTTCCAGGCCTCTAGGCGCTGGGCCGCCCATCACCTACATTGCGGGCATGGACGACAAGAACAAGAAGCCGGGCAGCCCCTGGAGCAAGAGCCTGCTGATCTGGGTCGGCGTGCTGTTCGGGCTGGTGCTCTTCGCGCAATTGCTCGAGGGCGGCAGCCGGGCGCAGACCGGCAATCCGATCGCCTATTCGGAATTCGTTCGCCAGGTCGGCGAGGGCAATGTCCGCCAGGTCACCAGCAGCGCCACCCAGACGGGCGACCGCATTATCAGCGGCAAGCTCGCCAATGGCGAAAGCTTCCGCACCACCGCCCCGTCCGACGCGCAGGTGACCGAGCGCCTGCTCGCCGCCGGCGTGCAGGTGCAGGTCAAGGAAGCCGAGCAGTCGAGCATCTGGTGGATCATCCTGGTCCAGTCGCTGCCGTTCATCCTGATCCTCGGCATCAGCTTCTTCATCATGCGCCAGATGCAGAAGAATGCCGGATCGGGCGCGATGGGCTTCGGCAAGAGCCGGGCCAAGATCCTCGTCCCCAAGGAGGGCCGGGTGACCTTCGCCGACGTCGCCGGCATCGACGAAGCCCGCGAGGAGCTGCAGGAGATCGTCGAGTTTCTGAAGGATCCGGGCCGCTTCGCCCGCCTCGGCGGCAAGATTCCCAAGGGCGCGCTGCTGGTCGGCTCGCCCGGTACCGGCAAGACGCTGCTCGCCCGCGCCATCGCGGGTGAGGCGGGCGTGCCGTTCTTCACCATCTCGGGCTCGGACTTCGTCGAGATGTTCGTCGGCGTCGGCGCGAGCCGTGTCCGCGACATGTTCGAGCAGGCCAAGAAGAGCGCGCCGTGCATCGTCTTCATCGACGAGATCGACGCGGTCGGCCGCCATCGCGGCGCCGGCCTCGGCAACGGCAACGACGAGCGCGAGCAGACGCTGAACCAGCTGCTGGTCGAGATGGATGGCTTCGAGGCCAACGAAGGCATCATCATCATTGCCGCGACCAACCGTCCGGACGTGCTCGACCCCGCGCTTCTGCGTCCGGGCCGCTTCGACCGCCAGGTCGTCGTTCCGCGTCCCGACATCGAGGGCCGCGAGCAGATCCTCAGCGTGCACATGAAGAAGGTGCCGCTGGCGCCCGACGTCGACGCGCGCACCATCGCCCGCGGCACGCCCGGCTTCTCGGGCGCCGACCTTGCCAACCTCGTCAACGAGGCGGCACTGCTGGCCGCGCGCAAGGGCAAGCGGCTGGTCGCGATGAGCGAGTTCGAGGAAGCCAAGGACAAGGTGATGATGGGGACCGAGCGCCGGTCCATGGTCATGACCGAGGACGAGAAGCGCATGACCGCCTATCACGAGGCCGGTCACGCCATCGTCGCCATCCACGAGCCGGCGTCCGACCCGATCCACAAGGCCACCATCATCCCGCGCGGCCGTGCGCTGGGCATGGTGATGCGCCTGCCGGAGCGCGACAATTACAGCTATCACCGCGACAAGATGCACGCCAACCTGGCGGTGGCGATGGGCGGCCGCGTCGCCGAGGAGATCATCTTCGGCTACGACAAGGTCAGCTCGGGTGCGTCGAGCGATATCCAGTATGTCACCACCTTGGCCCGCGACATGGTCACCAAATGGGGCATGTCGGACGCGATGGGGCCGCTGCAATATGCCGAGGCCGACGAGGAAGTGTTCCTCGGCTATTCGATGAACCGCCAGCGCCAGATGAGCGACGAGACGGCCAAGGCGATCGACACCGAGATTCGCCGCATCGTCGAAGGCGGCTACGACCGCGCCAAGGAACTGCTCGGCACCCACGAGGACCAGCTTCACACGCTGGCCAAGGCGCTGCTCGAATATGAGACGCTGTCGGGCGAGGAGATCACCAAGGTTCTGGACGGCGGTACGATCGATCGCGGCGGTTCGTCGCGCCCGGTGGTCCCGCCGGCCGGGGTCGGCATTCCCAAGACCCGCAAGCCGACCGGCTTCGGCGGAGCGGCCCCCGCAGGGGTCTGACCGCCCGCCTGCGGACTGAAATGGCGCCGTCCCGGCTTCGGCAGGGGCGGCGCTTTTTCGTGCCGTTCACTTTGCCTTCATCGCCGGATGGGCCATGAAGCGGCATGTACCGCTTGCTGGCTGTTGCCGTGCTCCTCGCCTCCGCCGTTCCCGCCGCTGCCGCGGCACCGGGCGCCGCCGAGAATTTCCTCAACCGGGCCGATCGCCTGCTCGGCAAGGGGCCGCTGGCGCTGGTCGACGGCGACTACAAGCGCCTCCAGCGCGAGGGCAAAGCGGCCGGCAGCAGCATCGAGGCCGAGCGGGTCGCGGCCGAGAAGGCAGGCAAGCCGATCAAATATTGCAGCCCGAAGCCGCGCGCCGACCTTGGCGACAGGGAATTCCTCGCGGCGCTGCGGAAGATCCCGCAGGCCGAGCGCCAGCGGCTGAGCTTGCGGGCCGCGATGCTGCAAGTGCTTCAGCGCAAATATCCGTGCCGTCGCTGACGGTTCACCCTCGACAGGAGCCTTGATGCGACCACTGACCCTTGCCCTCGGCGGCACGCTGCTGACCCTTGCCGCGACCCCGCTGGCAGCCCAGTCGATGAACGCCGAAGTCTATCACAAGCGCGCTTCCGCGCTGCTGAAGAAGGGACCGCTGGCGCTGTTGAGCCGGGGCGAGATCAGGGCGTTGGCGGAGGAAGGGCAGAAGGCGGGGCTGAAGGCGCGCGAGCAGCGGCTGGCCGTGCTCAAGGCCGGTGGCAAGCCGCGTTCCTGCCCGCCCGAAGGCAAGCAGGGCATGGAAGTGCGCGAGTTCATGGCCCGGCTCGGCGCCATCCCCAGGGCCGAGCGTCAGCGGATCGACATGACCGAGGCGATGACCCGCATCTCGGCCGCCAAATTTCCCTGCCCGGCCTAGTCGAACAGGCCGAGCAGCACGAGGCCGATCCCGAACAGGATCACGATCGAGAAGGAGCCGACGCTCAGCACGGCGGCCCGCCACAGCGCCGACAGGCTCGACAGGCTGTAGGCGCCGCGCAGCTGACGGTACATGTGGACGGGCGGGATCAGCGTCAGCAGCCCGACCCCTGGCAGGCCGGTCAGCCGGTAAAGGCTTCCGGTCACCACCAGCAACGTCATGAAGCAAAGTGAATAGGTCACGAACACCGTGTGGTCGTACAATCGCCAGCGGCGCGAAAAGGGAAACAGCAGCCACATCAGCGGCAGCGACAGAGGGATCAGCGCCCAGCTGTACTTGTAGCCGTTGCTCTTGAGCTTGAAGAACAGGAGTTCGGGGTTCTTCTTGGCCTTGAGATAGGCGTCGTTGAGGGCGGCAACCGAGGTCGGCGCATCGTCCGAGGCGTGGGTCAGCGCTCCCGCCGTGCCATCCTTGGCGATATCGCGGGCCAAGGCGATGTCCTCGTTCTGGGAAGCGATCGTCCGGTCGATCCGGGCGATCGCCGCCTGGTCGCCGGCGGCCACGGCGCGTGTCCGCTGGGTTGCCAGGTCGCGCAGCTTGGCCTCGGATTCCTTGACCCCATTCTCAAGCCCGGCCTGGAGCTGGCTGGTGTCGATGAGGCTGTTCGAGGGAAGCTGGCTGACCACCGCGAACATCAGGAAGACGCCGAACAGGAACAGGGCGATCGGCGACACGAAGCTGGCGCGCTGCCCGTCGATGTAGCGGCGGGTGAGCTCGCCCGGGCGCCATGCCAGCATCGGCAGGGTGCGCCAGATCTTGCCCTCGAAGTGGAACACGCCGTGCAGCAGGTCGTGCCCAAAGGCGCCGAGCGAGCGGTGGACGTGGGCATGCTGGCCGCAGGCGTGGCAATAATCGCCGGCCAGCGGCGTGCCGCAGTTTAGGCAGGCGCGCTCGGTGGTGTGGCCGCTCTCGTCGAGCCCCGTGCGCGGCTCGACCGCACGCGCGGCAAGCCCCCCGGTGACAGCATCCGCGATCGGTTCGACGACGTTCATGGTGTTTGGCTTCCCCTGCGGCCAAGAGTGGCAGAGGAGCCCTCGCGCTGCTAGCCCCTGCAGCCATGACGCGCCGCATCGGCCTGCTTGGCGGAAGCTTCAACCCGGCGCATCGCGCGCACCGGGCGATGAGCCTTGCCGCCGCCGCCGCGCTCGGGCTGGACGAGGTGTGGTGGCTGGTCAGTCCGGGCAATCCGCTCAAACCCAAGGCCGGGATGGCACCCTATGCGGCGCGGCTCGCCTCGGCCCGCCAGCTCGCCCGCCGCTCGATCATCCGGGTCAGCGACATCGAACAACGGCTTGGCACCGTCTACACCGCCGATACGCTGGCGAAGTTGACCCGGCGCTATCCCCGGCACCGCTTCATCTGGCTGATGGGCGAGGACACTGTGGCGCAATTTCATCAGTGGAAAAACTGGCGTCAGCTGGCCGCAACGGTGCCGATTGCCGTTTTGTCCCGTCCCGGCTATGATGACGAGGCCCGCACGGCTCGCGTGTCGGGCTGGCTCCGGCGCTTCGTCCGGCCTGGAGCGCAGGCACGGGACTGGACGCGTTGGAGTGCCCCGGCGATCGTCTTCCTGGGCTTACCGCCTGACCGGACTTCCGCAACGCAGCTCCGCGCCGCCGACCCCTTTTGGCACCAACGTTTCGCCCGCAACACGAATGGTGGCTCGGGCGTTACTCTTTTCGCAGAACACAGGAGACATCTTGGCTGACACCCCTGAAATGGTCGGCGCCCGCACGCCGGCTTCCGTCGAGGACATTCATGCGGCGGTACTCCGCAGCCTCGACGACGATCAGGCTGTCGAGGTGGTGTCCATTCCGCTCGCCGGTAAGTCGAGCATCGCCGATCACATGGTGATCGCCTCGGGCCGTTCGA
This sequence comes from Sphingomonas kaistensis, assembly GCF_011927725.1. Taxonomy (NCBI): domain Bacteria; kingdom Pseudomonadati; phylum Pseudomonadota; class Alphaproteobacteria; order Sphingomonadales; family Sphingomonadaceae; genus Sphingomonas; species Sphingomonas kaistensis. The sequence continues at coordinate 1,035,358 of NZ_JAATJC010000001.1, forward strand.
CCCGGCAGGTGGCCAGCATGGCGACCAAGCTCGCCGATCGCCTGAAGCAGGATCATGGCAAGCTGGTCCGGATCGAGGGTCTGCCGACCGCCGACTGGGTCCTGATCGACGCCGACGACGTGATCATTCACCTGTTCCGGCCCGAAGTGCGCAGCTTCTACAATTTGGAACGGATGTGGGCGTTCGGCGACGAAAAGGCGGCTGCGACCGCCTGACCTGCCGGCGGCGCCACGGTGCTCCTCCACATCATCGCCCGCGGCAAGATCGGCCGCTCGCCCGAGGGCGAGCTGGTCGAGCGTTACCTCAAGCGCCTGACCTGGCCGCACAAGCTGACCGAATTGCCCGATCGCGGCGGCACGGTTCCGCCTGCGCTTGCGCCGGCGGTCACCGTCCTGCTCGACGAGCGCGGCAAGGCGCTGGCGTCGAGCGAGCTTGCGGCAAGGCTCGACAAGTGGCGCGTAAGCGGGGTGCGCGAATGCCGGTTCCTACTCGGTGCGGCCGACGGCCATGAAGAGGCCGAGCGGGCCGGCGCCGACCTGCTGCTGAGCTTCGGCGCGGCGACATGGCCGCACCTGCTGGCCCGGGCGATGCTGGCCGAACAATTGTACCGCGCCACCAGCTGGCTTGCGGGCCATCCCTATCACCGGCAAGGCTGAACACACGATGCGCCGCCTGATGCTCCTCGCCCTTGCTCCGCTGCTGGTGTCGGCGGCCGACCCGGTGCGGGTGGCCGAGCAGGAAGCACGGGCCGCGGCGGCCGAGCAGACGCGCCTCGAAACGGCCGCGGCGCAGGCCCGCGACGCGGCGGGCAAGGCGGCCGCCCAGCGCGCGGCCGAAGCACAGGCGATGCTTGCCGCCGACACCCGGATCGCGCTGGCCGAAGCGCAGCTTGCGGCGCTCGACCGCCGACGTGCGATCCTGGACGCCCGGCTGGCGGAAGCGCGGCGCCCGGCGACCGCGTTGCTTGCGGGCCTGGCCGAGGCCGGACGGCGCCCGGCCTGGCTGATGCTGGCAACCGCCGGCGGCGCTGAGGAGCAGGTCCGGCTGACCGCTCTGGTCCGCGCGCTTGGTCCCGAGGTCGAAAAACGGACAATGGCGCTGCGCGGCGAAGCGGAGGCGCTGGCCGCGACCGCCGGTGCGCAGCGCGCGCTGAAGCTGCAGCTGGGCGCGGAGCGAAAGGCGGCGGCCGAGGCGCAGGCGCGCTTCGCCGCGCGCGAAAGCGAGGCGCTGGCCTCGGCCCGGGCCCGCGACTCGGAAGCCTTTGCGGCCGGCGACACCGTGATCGACCGCGGCGAGCGGCTGGCGATGCTGACCGGTGAGGCTGCGCGGCGGCAGGCGGCACGCTCGCTCGCGGCGACTCTGGCCAAACTTCCCGCCGCTGAGCCGCGTCCCGCGCCGGCCGACGGGCGGGCCCCCCGGCCGCCGTTCGCGTGGAGCATTCCGGCGGGCGGGCAGGTGACAAGCGGAATGGGCGAGCTTGCCGACAATGGGGTCCGCGCGCGCGGCGTGACCTTTGCCGCTCCGCAAGGCACGCAGGTCGTTGCGCCAGCCGAGGGGCGGGTCGCCTTTGCCGGGCCGTTCCGGCGCCGCGCCGGCGTGGTGATCATCGATCACGGCGAGGGCTGGGCGACCCTGCTGACCGAAGTCCGCCCGGCGGTGGCGGTCGGCGAGCGGGTCGCCCGCGGCCAGCCGATCGGGCGCGCCCTGGCGTCGGTCACCGCCGAACTGTTCCACCGTGGCCGGGCCGAGCCGGCCTCGCTGATCGCAGCTTCTCGATAAACGGGCGCAATCCTCATCGCCCGTTCATCGGCGGCGCTGTTAACTTGTCGGCACAATGGCTAAGACTGGACCCATGATCCGCAAGCTCCTCCCCCCGCTGGCTCTCGTCGGGGCGCTCGCCCTGGTTCCCGCCGTCACCGCCACCCAGGCGGCCTCGGACGCGCAGACCTACAAGGAGCTCGAAACCTTCATGGGGGTGTTCGAGCGGGTGCGCGCGAATTACGTCGACCAGACCGACGATCACAAGCTGATCAAGGGCGCGATCGACGGGATGCTGGCCAGCCTCGATCCGCACAGCTCCTATCTCGAAGCCTCGGATTTCCGCCAGCTGCGGACCACCACCGACGGTAATTACGGCGGCCTTGGCCTGTCGGTCACGCAGGAGGACGGGACGGTCAAGGTGATCAGCCCGACCGAGGACACCCCGGCCGACCGCGCGGGCATCAAGGCCGGCGACTATATCACCCACCTCGACGGCGAGCTGCTGTACGGCCTCGACCTCGACGAGGCGGTGGAGAAGATGCGGGGGCCTCCGGGCAGCCCGATCAAGATCACCATCGTCCGCCCCGGCCGCGACAAGCCGTTCGACGTGACGCTGCGCCGCGAGCGGATCGAGCTGAAGCCGGTCAAGTGGGAGCTGAAGGACGGCATCGGCGTCCTCAACATCAACAGCTTCTCGGCCAATGTCGGCGAGCAGGTCGCTTCCGCCCTGACCGCGATGGACAAGGCCGCCGGCGGCAAGCCGCTGGGCTACGTGATCGACCTCCGCTCCAATCCGGGCGGGCTGCTCGACCAGGCGGTGTCGGTCAGCGACGCCTTCCTCGAGCGCGGCGAGATCGTGTCCGAGCGCGGCCGCGCCAAGGACGATATCGAACGCTTCTATGCCCGTCCGGGCGACCTTACCGGCGGACGACCGATCGTGGTGCTGGTGGATGCCGGTTCGGCCTCGGCGGCGGAGATCGTCGCCGGCGCGCTGCAGGATCACCGCCGCGCTGTGGTGATGGGCGAGCGCAGCTTCGGCAAGGGGTCGGTCCAGACCGTCATCCAGCTCGACCAGGAAAGCGCGCTGCGGCTCACCACCGCCCGCTACTTCACGCCATCGGGCCGGTCGGTCCAGGCCGGCGGGATCGATCCGGACATCATCGTGCCGCAGCTGAGCGATCCCGACTACAAGGACCGCCCGACCATCCGCGAGGCCGATCTGCGCCGCCACCTCGTCGCGCAGAACAAGATCGACGACAAATTGCTCGAAAAGGATGATGCGGTCGATCCGCGCTTCACCGCCACCGCCGCCGAGCTCGAGAAGAAGGGCGTCAAGGACTTCCAGCTCGATTATGCCGTCAAGTCGCTGAAGCGGCTGGCCGGCGGCCCGGGCGGAGCGCCCAAGGCACGCTGATGGACGCTCGGACGGGCGATCTTGCGGCGGTTCGCGGCCGCTCGTTGCGGCTTGCGCAATGGCTTGCGCTGGCGGTGCCCGGCAGCCTTCTGCTTGGCGCGCTCGGCTCGCAGCACCTGGGCGGCCTCAATCCGTGCGAGATGTGCCTGTGGCAACGCTGGCCGCATCTTGCCGCGGTCGTGTTGGCCGGCCTGTCGCTTGTCGCCCCGCGCCTCGCCAGGCCGCTGACCTGGCTGGCGGCGCTCGCCATCGCCTCCTCGGGCGTGATCGGGCTGTTCCATGCCGGGGTTGAGCAGGGCTGGTGGGAAGGCCTCACCACCTGCTCGACCGTGGCGACCGGTGCGACTCCCGAGGAGCTGCTCAAGTCGATCATGGCGACCCCGCTGATCCGCTGTGACCAGATCGCCTGGTCGTTCCTCCTCCTGTCGCTGGCCGCGTGGAACGCCCTCATCTCCCTTCTTTCCACCGGAGCGATCCTATGGCTGACGCAGAAGCGCTGAAGTCCGGCTGGAAGCCGGGCGACCGGGCGCCCGACCTCCACTCGATGCTGCGCGTCGACCATGCCGGCGAATATGGCGCGACCCGCATCTATGCCGGCCAGCTGGCGGTGCTTCGCGGCTCCTCGCGCGCCGCCCACCTGGTCACCCACATGGCGGCGCAAGAAGATGCCCACCTCGCCCGCTTCAACCAGCTGCTGGCCGAGCGGAAGGTCCGCCCGACCCTGCTCCAGCCGCTGTGGCACGTCGGCGGCTTCGCGCTCGGCGCGGCGACTGCATTGCTCAGCGAGCGGGCGGCGATGGCCTGCACCGACGCGGTCGAGACCGAGATCGACCGCCATTACGAAGAGCAATTGCAGGAACTTGGCGACAGCGATCCCGAATTATCGGCCGACATCCGCCAGTTCCAAGCCGAGGAACTGGAGCATCGCGACACGGCGCGCGAACATGGCGCGCTGGAAACCCCCGGCTATCCCTTGCTCAGCTTTGCCATCCGCTCCCTCTGCAAGGTCGCGATCGCGGCCTCCAAGCGGATCTAGGGCGGGAACGCGATGTCGGCCCGTGCGCTGAAGTCCCCGAAAGGTGTTGGATCATGAAGACCCGTTTGTTTGTCGCGTTCGGCGCCGTTGTGGGCAGCGGCCTATTGAGCGCGCTTCCCGCGACTGCCCAGTCGCAGCCCGCCGCCCAGCAGCGCACGCGCGAGATCATCGTGTTCGGCACCGACCCGTGCCCGCGCTCGACCGATGACGAAGTGGTGGTCTGCGCCCGCCGTCCGGAGAAGGAACGCTACCGGCTGCCCGAGGCGCTGCGCCCGAGCGGCCCGCCGCAGCTGAGCCAGAGCTGGAGCGTGCGGTCCAAGGCGCTTGCGACGATGGGCCAGACTGGACCCGGCACCTGCTCGGGCGTCGGTCCGGGCGGCGATTTCGGCTGCGCGACCAAGGAAATCCAGCGCGGCGCCGCCGAGCGTGCCGAGCAGGACGCCCAGGATTCGCCTCCCGAATAAGGCTCACCTCCGCCTCGGGTCGTGAAGGGGTGAAAAGGTTGCGTCGGCGGAACGGTGCCGGGTCCGGGCCGTTCAGCCCCGCAACAGGAGGAACACCCCATGCGCACAGACCCGAGCGGCGCGCTCACCACTCTCACCCGCCTTGGCTTCGCCTCGCGCGGGCTGCTGTATCTGGTGATCGGCTTCCTGATCCTGCGCACCGGCCGGACCGAGGATACCAGCGGTGCGCTGTCGGTCCTGGCCGAGGGCGGCGGGCGGATCCTGCTCGGGCTGATGATCGCCGGCTTCCTCGCCTACGGCCTGTGGCGCCTGTCCGACGCCGCCTTCAACATCGAGCGGCATGAGCCCGGCCGAAAGGGCCTCGCCGAGCGCGGCGGCGCGCTTGCAAGCGGGCTCGTCCACCTGTTCCTCGCCTGGCAGGCGGTGCGGCTGTTCAATCATTCGGGCGCCGGAAGCAGCGGTGCCAGCGGCGGCGGGAGCGGCACCCAGGAACAGGCGCAAACCGCCTTGTCGCTTCCCGGCGGGCAGTTGCTGCTGATGATCGCCGGCCTGACCCTGCTGGTGGTCGGCGTGATCCAGTTCAAGAAAGCGTGGGAGGCCGAGTTCCTCAAGCATCTGGAGCCCGGCGTCGCCCACCAGCCGTGGGCGCGCTACACGGGCCAAGCCGGCTATGCCGCACGCGGCGCGGTGTTCCTGATCAGCGGCGCCTTCCTGACCAGCGCCGGCTTCAAGGAGCAGGCCGGAGAGGCCGGCGGCATGGAGGAAGCGCTGACGTGGCTCACCTCGCCGTGGGACACGGTGGTCGCCATCGGCCTGCTGCTGTTCGGCCTCTACTGCCTGATCGAGGCGCGCTTCCGGATCATCAACGACGTCCCGGTCGACGGCCTTGCCCACAAAGCACGGTCGAAGCTTCCGATCTGACCTCAAGCCCCGGAAAAAGCGGGGAAAGCTTGCCTTCGCCGGGCCGTGAACATATACCGAACAAATGGCTCAGCTCGACACTCGCGAGAAACTGGCGATCCTCGCGGACGCGGCCAAATATGATGCCAGCTGCGCGTCGTCGGGCACGTCCAAGCGGAACAGCGTGGGCGGCAAGGGGATCGGGTCGACCGAGGGCATGGGCATCTGCCACGCCTATGCTCCCGACGGGCGCTGCATCTCGCTGCTGAAGATCCTGCTGACCAACAGCTGCATCTTCGATTGCCATTATTGCATCAACCGCAAGAGCTCGAACGTGCGGCGCGCGCGCTTCACCGCGCAGGAAGTCGTCAACCTGACCCTGGCCTTCTACAAGCGCAATTACATCGAGGGGCTGTTCCTCTCCTCGGGCATCATCGCTTCGTCCAACTACACGATGGAGCAATTGGTCGAGGTCGCGCGGTCGCTGCGCGAGGACCATGATTTCCGCGGCTATATCCACCTCAAGACGATTCCCGACGCCGACCCCGAACTGGTGCGGCTTGCCGGCCTCTATGCCGACCGAATCTCGATCAACGTCGAGCTGCCGACCGCCAAGGGGTTGCAGCGCCTCGCCCCCGAAAAGAGCGAGCCGCAGATCGAGGGCGCGATGCTTGGCATGAAGGGCGCGATCGAGGACGGCCGGGACGCCCGCAAGAAGTACAAGTCGGCGCCCAACTTCGCGCCGGCGGGGCAGTCGACCCAGATGATCATCGGCGCCGACGCCGCCACCGATGCGGACATCGTCGGCAAGGCGAGCACCCTGTACGATCGCTTCAGCCTGCGCCGGGTCTATTACTCTGCCTTCTCCCCGATCCCCGATGCCAGCGCGGTGCTGCCGCTGCAGCGCCCGCCGCTGATGCGCGAACATCGCCTCTACCAGTCGGACTGGCTGATGCGCTTCTACGGCTTCAAATCGGAGGAAGTCGTCAGCGCGGCGGACGATGGCGGGATGCTGCCGCTCGACATCGACCCCAAGCTGGCATGGGCACTGAAGTATCGCGAATATTTCCCGGTCGACGTCAACAAGGCCAGCCGCGAACAATTGCTGCGCGTTCCGGGGCTCGGGACCAAGGCGGTGCAGCGGATCCTGCGGTCGCGCCGGTTCCGGAACTTCACGCTCGACGACGTGGCGCGGCTGACCGTCAGCATCGCCAAGATGCGCCCGTTCATCATCACCAGTGACTGGCGCCCGACGCTGCTGACCGACAAGGCCGACCTCAAGCGCTGGATCAAGCCCGAGAAGCATCAGCTCGAGCTGTTTGCAGCCTAAAGGCCGGGTCGTGGCCCAACAGCCCGCTGAAGCGTTTCCCGGCCATGAGTGACGCCAACGGCCGCTTCGGCAACAGCGCCGACCTTTTCGACAGCCGCCTTGGGCCAGGCGGCCGCGCCGGCGTGCTCCTGCCCGACGGGCCGCAGATCGACCCGCTCAAGATCACCCTCGACCAGCCCGACGATTTCGACGGCTGGCGTGATGCGGCGCGCGAGCTGGTCATGGCCGGCGTGCCCCCGATGAGCGTGGTATGGCAGGTCCGGGGCGAGGACGGCGAGCTGTTCGGCAGCGAAGGCGCGGTGCCGCCGCCGTCGGGGGAGCCGATGTTCTCGGTTCCCAAGCCCTTCATCGACATGGCCAAGGCGGCGATCTGCCATTCCGACCCGCAGCGCTTCGCCCTGCTTTACGTCCTGCTGTGGAAGCTCAAGGCCAATCGCCGCGCGCTGGACGATCGCGCCGATCCGCTGGTCGACCGGCTGGAGAAGCTGGCCAAGGAAGTGCGCCGCGACGCGCACAAGATGCACGCCTTTGTCCGTTTTCGCGAAGTGGCGGAGGAGGGCGACACCCGCTTCGTCGCCTTTTTCGAGCCCGACCATCACATCGCCCGGCGGGAAGCGGGCTTCTTCGTTCGCCGCTTCTCCACCATGCGCTGGTCGATCCTGTCGCCCGAGGTCTCGATCCATTGGGATCCGGCGACCGACACGCTGAGCGAAGGGCCGGGTGCGAGCCGGTCCGATGCCCCCGACGGCGACCCGCTGGAGGAGACCTGGCGGACCTATTATTCCAGCATCTTCAATCCGGCGCGCCTCAAAGTGAAGGCGATGCTGAAGGAGATGCCGAAGAAATATTGGCACAACATGCCGGAAACCTCGCTGGTCGCGCCGCTGATCGCGGGGGCCCGGGCACGGGAGCTGGAGATGATCGAACGAGCTCAGGCCAATTTGCCGCAGGCGGAGGCGCCGCGGCCCGGCGGCAACATCGAGGGGGCGTGGGCGGCGCTGCGCGAGGAGGCGAAGGGCTGCACGCGCTGCGACCTCCACCGCTGCGCCACCCAGACGGTGTTCGGCGAAGGGCCGCTCAACCCGCGGATCTTCTTCGTGGGCGAGCAGCCGGGCGACCAGGAGGATCTCGCCGGGCGGCCGTTCGTCGGGCCGGCCGGGCAATTGTTCGACGCGGCGCTGGAGAAGGTGGGTATCGACCGTTCGACCACCTACGTCACCAATGCCGTGAAGCACTTCAAGTTCGTGCTGCGGGGCAAGCAGCGGATCCACTCCAGGCCCGACACCGCCGAGATCGACGCCTGCCGCTGGTGGCAGGAGCAGGAACGCGCGATCATCCGGCCGCCGCTGACCGTGGCGCTGGGGGCGACCGCGGCGCGCTCGCTGACCGGCAAGACGCTGACCATCTCGAAGGTACGCGATGCGCCGCTGACGCTGGCCGACGGAAGTGAATGCTGGGTGACGGTGCACCCCAGCTTCCTGCTCCGCATTCCCGAAGAAGCGCGCCGCCGCGAGGAGCGGGCGCGCTTCGTCGAGGATCTGGAGCGGATCAGGGACCGCGCGGCGGCGCTCGCCTAGAATTCCGCCTTGAGGCTGAGGCGGGCCGTGCGCGGGGCGCCGGGCGCGATGTTGTTGTCGTTGTGCGCGGTCGGGAAATAGTCGCGGTCGGTGAGGTTCTCGACGTTCAGCTGCGCCTCGATGCCGGGAACCAGCTTGTAGTAAAGCGCGCCGTCGAGCCGGGCGTAGCCGGGCAGCACGGTGGCGGTGCTGGCGAGCGAGGCGGTGCTCTTCGACCGGGCGAGCAGGCCAAGCCCGGCAGCGAAGGCCTTACTGGCCTGATACTTGGTCCACAGCGAGAAACTGTGGCGCGGGACCAGCGGCACGCTGCGGCCGGCCGGGGCGGCGCTGGTGGTGCGACGAATCTCGCTGTCCTGCAGCGCATAGCCCGCCGACAGCTGCAGCCGCGCTGCGATGCTCCGCTCCAGCCCCAGTTCGAACCCGCGGGTGCGGGTGGCGCCGGTCAGCAGGTTGGGCAGGCCGACCACCGGGTTGGGCGCCTGCGTGTTGCTGCGGTCGAGCTGGTAGATGGCCGCGGTGGCGAGCAGGCCGTCGAGCAATTCCCACTTGGCGCCGGCTTCGATGTTGTCGAACCGCTCGGGTTTCAGCGCGGCGGTGGTCTGGGTCAGGCCGCCGAACTGGTCGCCCGACTGGGGCAGGTAGGAGCGCGAATAGCTGGTGTAGACGCTGAGATTGCGGTTGGGTTTCAGCACCAGCCCGAGCCGCGGGGAAACCAGATTGTCGGTTCGGGCGAAGGTCGGGACGCCGGCGCGCTCGTCATCGATCGACAGGCGGAAGCGGTCGAAGCGAATGCCGGCGACCAGCTCGACCCAGTCGGTCGGCTTGAGCTGGGTCTGGGCATAGCCCGCGGCGACGGTGGCGCGGGTGCGATTGTCGGCGTCGGTGGCGGAGCGGAAATATTCGATCCGCCGCGCGGCGGTCGGCTGATCGAGGGTAACCGAGCCGTTGGCATCGAGGAAGCGGGCCGACAGGCGCTGATTGCGGCTGGTCTGGCGGCCGAGCTCGAACCCGAACAGCCAGGTCTGGTCGATCCCCGCAAGGCTTCCGTCCCACACGAGGTCGGTCTGGCTGATGAGGTTCCGGCGGTCGTTGCGGCTGTTGTAGGCGCCAAGGTTGACCGCGCCGGTCGCGCTGACCGCGCTGCTCGGGAAGACGTTCGAATAGAACTTGTCATAGTCCGCGACCTGCGTGCGGTTGCGCAGCAGGAGGTTGTCGCCAAACTTCTGCTCGACACCAAGGCTGGCGATCTGGACGTCGGCATCGCTGATGCTGTTGGCGGGATCGCCGAAGAAGGCGTTGTCATAGCCTTCCAGCGGCCGGCCCCCGCGCGAGGGGATGCCGCGGTCGGTGGTTCGGCGGTCGTGGAAAAATTCGTAGGAAAGGTCGACGCGAGTGTCCGAGCCAGGCTGCCAGCCGAGCGTCGGATTGACGCCGTAGCGCTTCAACTTGGTGAAATCGCGGAAGCTGTCGCCATGCTCCCACACGCCGTTGACGCGCAGCCCGAGCGCGCCGGCCAGGCGGACATTGTCATCGGCGGTGACGCGGGTGCCGCCCTCGCTGTCATGGCTGAGAATGAACTGGCGATCATTCTTGAGGCTGGCGCGCTTGGTGACGCGGTTGATGACGCCGCCGCCGCCGCCGCGACCGAAGATCATCGCATTGGGGCCCTTCAGCACCTCGACCCGGTCGAGATTGTAGAAATCGCGGAAATATTGCGCGTCGTCGCGCAGGCCGTCGACGAAGAAATCGGCGGTGGTGTTGTTGCCGCGAAGGGTCAGCTGGTCGCGATTGGCCTCGCCGGTGCCGGGAGTCGCGCCGGGGACGAACATCAGCAGATCGGCTACCGAGCGCAGCGACTGGTCCTCAATCTGGGCTTCGGACACGACCGAGATGGCCTGTGGGATGTTGCGCAGCGGGGTGACGGTGCGGGTGCCGGTGATGGTCGACCTGACCCCATATTCGTCGCGGCTGCCGGTCACCACGATGACCTGGGCGGCGTCCTGCTCGGCCGCCGAGAGGTTCTCGTCAGCGGCGAAGGCGGCCGTGCCGGGGACGACGAAAAGGGTTGCGCCAGCGAGGGCGCGAGCAAGGCATCGCACGCTTGAATTCCTTTGAAACAGGGATCGTTTCGGTTCGATCCTGCTAAAGCTAATGCGAGTTATTCGCAACAACCCGCGACGCTGTCATCGCGATTGTTCATCTGTGCGCAAGCTTTGATCGCTCCCGGCGATCTATTCGGCGGCGAGCAGTTCCTCGGCGGCGCCGAGATCGACCGAGACGATCCGGCTGACTCCCTGCTCGACCATGGTCACGCCAAACAGGCGATGCATCCGGCTCATCGTGACCGCATTGTGCGTGACGATGAGGTAGCGGGTGTCGGTTTCCGCCGTCATCCGGACCAGGAGATCGCAGAAGCGTTCGACGTTGGCGTCGTCGAGCGGCGCGTCGACCTCGTCCAGCACGCAGATCGGCGAGGGGCGGGTCAGGAACAAAGCAAAGATCAGGGCCACCGCGGTAAGCGCCTGTTCGCCGCCCGACAGCAGCGACAGCGAGGAGAGTTTCTTGCCCGGTGGCTGGGCCATGATCTCGAGGCCCGCTTCGAGCGGATCGTCGCTGTCGATCAGCGCGAGATGGGCCTGGCCGCCGTTGAAGAGGGTGGTGAACAGGCTGCGGAAGTGGCGGTCGACCGCTTCGAAGGCGGACAGCAGCCGCAGGCGGCCCTCGCGGTTGAGACTGCCGATGGAGCCGCGCAGGCGGTTGATCGCCTCGTGCAGCTCGTCGCGCTCGGCGGCACCCTGGAGACGGCTTTCCTCGAGCTCGGCAAGTTCCTGCTCGGCGACGAGATTGACCGGGCCGATCCGCTCGCGATCGGCGGTGGCGCGTTCGAGCGCGGCGCTTTCGTCCGACGCGGCGGCGAGGTCGTCGGCGTCGAAGCCGAGTCGCTGCGGCAACAGCGGCGGGGGACATTCGAACTTCTCGCCCGACACGCGGCCATATTCGATCCGGCGCGCGACCTGTGCTTCGGAGCGAGCGGCGGCGGCGGCGCGGCGTTCGCGGGCGTCGGCCATGGCCTCGTTGGCGCGGGCGAGCGCGGCTCCGGCCTCCGCGACGACCTGCTCGGCCTCGCGCTCGGCATTGAGCGCCGCGCCGAGGAGGGCGCTCGATCCTGCCACGGCCCGCTCGGTCCGCGCGACATCGGCGGTCAGTCGCTCTGGCTCGGGTTCAAGCGCGCTGCGTTCGGAGGCGATCCGCTTGGCCCGGCCGGCGACATCCTCGGTCCTGCGGGCCGCGGCGCCCGCGCGTTCGCGCCACGCGGCCTGCTCCCCCGCGGCGGCGAGTTGCCGTTCGCGGTCGGTCGCCGCGGCCCGGGCGGCGGTGGCGAGGTCGGCACGGCGCTCGGCAAGGAGGCGCCCTTGCTCGGCAGCCCGGGTACGGGCCTCACCCACTTCGTCGGCAAGCAGGTCCTCGGCGGGAAGCGCGCCAAGGGTTGCCTCGGCGTCGCGCACGGCGGCGGTTGCGGCCGCAAGCACCGGCGCAAGCTCCTCCATCCGCGCCGTCAGTGCACCGCGCTGCTGACCCTGCCGTTCGGCCGCCGCCGCAGCCCCGTCTTCGTCGCGGCGGCGCTGGCGAAGCGTCGCCTCGGCGGTCGCAAGCGCCGCCCGTGCAGTGTCCACGGCGCGGCCGGCAGCGGCAACGCGGGTCGCGGCCTCGGCCTGCGCGGCGGTGGCCGCTTCCAGCGCAATCACCAGCGCGGGAAGCTCGCGGCGGAGGGTGGCAAGGCGGTTGACGCGGGCGAGCCGTTCGGCGGTCGCGGCGCCCGACCCCTTGCTGACGAAACCATCCCAGCGCCTGACTTCCCCGGAGCGCGTGACGAGCCGCTGGCCGGCTTGCAGGGGCTGGCCTTCGTCGACCTCGACTATGCCGACCTGCTGCAATCTCCGGGCGAGTTCGGGCGGGGCGTCGACTTGGTCGGACAAGGGTGAGATGCCGGGCGGCAATTGGGGGTCGCCCGGGTGCGGCTCGGCACCGGTCCAGCCACGATCGCCATCCTTTCCCAACGGTGCGCCGAGATCGTCCCCGAGGGCGGCGGCAAGCGCCTTCTCATAGCCGGCCGCGACCGTCAGCGAGGCAAGGACGCCGCGCCCGGGGGATGCCACCAAGGCCTTGTCCAGTGCCGCGGCTTCGCTTGCCGCTGCGCCATGCGCGGTGCGGGCCTGGGCCATGGCGAGATCGGTCTCCTCGCGGGCGGCGGCGGCTTCGCCCCGCTCATGCTCGGCGGCTGCGATGGCCTGCTCGGCGGCGGTGCCGGCGACGGCGGCGGCGGCGGTTGCGCTGCGGGCCGCGGACAGGGCGGCCGCCAGTGCGTCGTCGCTTCCCAGCGCGGCCAGCGAACGGTCGAGGCTGTCGCGTTCCTGCGTCAAGCGCTGGAGGTGGCTGCGCGCGGCATTGAGGGCAGCGCCCGCGACCTGGCGTTCGGCCCGAAGCGCCGCCTCGCGGGTCAGCAGCCCGGCCAGCGCAGCCTCGCTTGCGCGATTGTCCTCCTCGGCGCGGGACAGGGCGATGACGAGCGCGGATTGGCGGCTTTCCCCGTCCGCGAGCCGCGCAGCGATCGCCTCCATCTCCGCGGTGAGCGTCGCGATGGCGTTGTCGGCGTCCACCGCGAGGGCGATTTCGCGGTCGCGTTCCTCGCCGAGCTGGGCCGACAGCCGGCCGAGTTCGACCAGCCGGCGGCGGGCGGTGTCGAGCGCGGCGCGGGCGGTCGCGAGCTTGTGGGCGAGGGTCTGGCCTTCCTCGCGGGCGCGGGCGGCGGCCTGCCGGCGGTCGGCCACCAGCGCGACCGCCGAGGCCTGCGCGGCCTGCGCCTGCTCCAGCGCGCGCGTCAGCGAGGCGACCTCGGCCATCGCGGCGTCGGCTTCCTTGCCGGCGGCGACGGCGGCGGAATCGGCCTCCTTCCAGCGGCTGTAGAGGAGGCGCCCCTCGGCCAGGCGGATCCGCTCGGTCAGCGCGCGGTAACGCTCGGCGGCACGCGCCTGCCGCTTCAACGCCGCGACGCGCTGTTCCTGGTCGCCGAGCAGTTCGTCCAGCCGCTGGAGATTGGCCTCGGTCGCGCGAAGCCGGGTTTCGGCGTCCTTGCGGCGAACGTGGAGCCCGGCGATTCCCGCGGCTTCCTCCAGCATCTGCCGCCGTTCGGCCGGGCGGGCGGCGATCATCGCGCCGATCCGGCCCTGGCTGACGAGTGCGGGGCTGTGCGCACCGGTGGCGGCGTCCGCGAACAGCAGGGCGACGTCCTTCTGGCGGACGTCGCGGCCGTCGACCCGGTAGGCCGAGCCCGCGCCCCGTTCGATCCGCCGGGTGACCTCAGCCTCGCCTTCCGGACCGCGGTCGAGCAGCAGCGATACCTCGGCGAAGTCGCGGGCGGGCCTGCTGGCGGTGCCGGCGAAGATCACGTCTTCCATGCCGCCGCCGCGCAGGGATTTGGGGCTGCCTTCGCCCATCACCCAGCGCAGCGCTTCGAGGAGGTTCGACTTGCCGCAGCCATTGGGGCCGACGACACCCGTCAGCCCCGGCTCGATCCTCAGTTCGGCCGGCTCGACGAAGCTCTTGAAGCCCGTCAGCGAAAGGCGCCGGAACCGCATGGCGTCGTGGTCATTCCCCCGGATCTAAACGCGCCTGACCCTCAGCCGAAGGTCATTGCGCGGCCTTGATCGCAGCCTCCAGCGCGTCCCAATTGCCCTGGTTCGGGGTCGGCTTTACTTCCTCGCCGTCGACGAGGAAGGTCGGCGTGCCCGGAATGTCGTAGGTGGACGAGGCGTCGCTGTTCATCTGCACGATGCGGTCGATCTCGGCCTGGTTGGCGAGGCACTGGCTGGTCTTGCCCGACGGCAGGCCGCGCTGTGCCGCCCATTCCTGGACCCCGGCGAGCTGCGCCATGCGGCTGAATTGCTGGGCGGGCGCAAGGCTCTGCAGCTGGGCGAGCTGGTCCTGCGGAACCGCCTGGATCCGGTCAAAGAAGCTCTTCTGGTCGGCATAGATGCCGTTGGTAAGCGTGAAGAACTGCGGGGTCGCGCCGGCGCAGCGGGTGACCAGCGAGATGGCGATGTCGAGCGGGTCACGCACGAAGTTGCGGAATTCGAAGCTGACGTTGCCGGTCTTCACATAATTGTCGACCAGCTTGGCTTCGTCCTTGGTCGCGAATTCGGCGCAGACGTGACAGGTCATCGACCCGAACTCGACCACCTTCACCTTGGCTTGGGGATTACCCATCAGCATCCCGCCCTCGGTGGTTGCGGAGACGAGCTTGGACCAGTCGCCATTGGGCGCCTGGACAGGGGCCGCGGCGGGGTTGTCGTTCTGGGCCGCAGGCTCCTGCTTGCAGGCGGTCGTGCCAAGAGCCAGCAGACTGGCGGCCACGGCGAGGCTAAGCTTGTTCATACGTCCTGATCACTCCGAAGCGGGCGTGGTTTAAGGGAAAAGGGTGCTGGCACGACCGTCGGCGGTCCGTCCGCCGCGGCGATCTTGCCGGCGAGATTCTCCAGCATGGTGCGAAGTTCAAGGTCCGGTATCTCGCGCAGGCCCTGGCCGAGTTCGCGGGGAACCGGCGCCGGGGCGGGGCGGGCGGGCTTTGCGCTCGGCCTAGGCCTGCCGCCCTGGCGGAAGACGACCTTCACCACCGCTTCATAGCCGAAGAATTGGTTGACCCGCTCCATGATCATCGGCGCGAGATGCTGGAGCAGGGGCGCGTGCGCGCCATCGACCGCAAGGGTCAGCGTCCCGCCGCTTTTCTTGCCGGCTGGGAAGCGGATCGATTCGGGGGTCGAGACCCTGGCGTAGCGTTCGCCGACGATCTCGGTCCAGCGCGAGACGACCGCGCCCTGGACGAAGCCGAACTTCTTGAACGCCATGCCGCCGACGCCGAGCGCGAGGTCGCCCGCGGCGCGCATACGGCCGGAGCGGGGCGCTTCCTCGGGGTCGGGCTTTTTCTTCGACATTGCAGCGGCTCATGCCATAGGCCGCGGATGGACGCTACCGCGGCGAACCTCCTGCTCGAGCATCATCGCCGTCATGCCCGCGACCTGCCCTGGCGGATGACCCCGCGCGATCCCTATCGGACATGGCTGAGCGAGGTGATGCTGCAGCAGACCACCGTCGCCACGGTGACCCCGCGCTTTCTCCGCTTCGTCGAGCGCTGGCCGACGGTGGAGGCGCTCGCGGCGGCGGCCGACGAGGAGATATTGGGTGAGTGGGCGGGGCTCGGCTATTACGCCCGCGCCCGCAACCTCATCGCCTGCGCCCGCGCGGTCGCTGCGCGCGGCGGCTTTCCGGCGACCGAGGCGGGGCTGCGGGAGCTTCCGGGGCTTGGTGCCTATACCGCCGCTGCAGTCGCTGCGATCGCGTTCGGCGAGGATGCGGCGGCGATCGACACCAATGTCGAGCGGGTCGCTGCGCGGGTGTTCGCGATCGGCGACCGAAAGGCGGCGGGCGAAGCGGCGAAGGGCTGGTTCCCGCCCGGCCACCACGGCGACTTTGCCGAGGCGCTGATGGACCTCGGGTCGAGCCTCTGCCGCCCCAAGGTCCCGAACTGCGCGGCCTGCCCGATCAACGCCCATTGCCGCGCGTGGGCGCTCGGCTGTCCCGAGGCGTTTCCGCACCCGAAGGTGAAGAAGGAGCGGCCGCACCGCTTCGGCGTCGCCTGGTGGGCCCGTCGCCGCGACGAGGTCTGGCTGGTGCGGCGACCTGCCAGGGGGCTGCTCGGCGGGATGGCGGCGCTGCCCGGGGAGGAGTGGTGCGAGGAGCGGCCGTCGGTGAACCCGATCGCCATCCACCGCCACGGCTTCACCCATTTCACCCTCGACCTGATGGTGGTGCCCTGCGCCGAGCCGCCACCGGGCGAGGGGTGGTGGCAGCCGGTTGCGGCGCTTGGGCAGGCGGGCCTTCCGACGCTCTACCGGCGTGCGATCGAAGCCGCGCTCGGCGCAGAACGGGAGCCACGACTTGCCGCCTGAAATCTTCTTTGCAGGGCCAGGGATCGACCGCGCCGACGCGCTGCGGGGGGAGCCGGGCCGGATCGAGGCGCTTGCCCGGAGCCCCGACGCACGCCAGCTGATGTGGGCCGACGGGCTTCCCGCGCTGGACGGCGAAGGCCGGCTTTGCTGGGAGCCGGTGACCGAGCCCGCGCTGTTCCTCGGCCTCGACGGGGAGCAGGCGTGTTTCTCGCCGGTGGCGGCCGGGGGCGGCGACCTGCGCGCGCAGTTCGGGACACTGGGGCATCTGTCGCCGAGCGAGGCGCCGCTGTTCGCTGCGGCGGTCAGCCTCGCCACCTGGCATCGCCGCCACGGCTATTGCGCCAATTGCGGAAGCGTCAGCGCGATCGTGCGCGGCGGGTGGTCGCGGCAGTGCGGAGCGTGCGGGGCCGAACATTATCCGCGGGTCGATCCGGTAGTGATCATGCTTGCTGAAAAGGACGGGCGGGTGCTGCTGGGCCGCCAGCCGCGCTTCCCGTCGGGCCGCTACTCGGCACTGGCCGGATTCGTCGAGGTGGGCGAAAGCATCGAAGCGGCGGTTGCGCGCGAAATGCTGGAGGAAGCGGGGGTGCGGGTGACCGACGTTCGCTACGTTGCGAGCCAGCCCTGGCCCTTCCCTTCCTCCCTGATGATCGCCTGCCTGTCCACCACCGCCGACGAGGCGATCACCATCGATACGACCGAGCTGGAGGATGCGCGCTGGTTCAGCCGGGCGGACGTCGAGGCGGCGATGGCGGGGGATCCGGAGGCGGCTTTCGTGGCCCCGCCGCCCTTTGCGATCGCGCACAGCCTTCTGGCCCACTGGCTGGCCGCTTGAAGAAGCGTCGCCACGCCCTTAAAGGGGCGCCAGAATTCCCTCCGATCGGACGCAAAAAGACCTCTCATGCAGGACAATAACAACACCATCGCCGGCTGGGTGCTGTTCGCCGGGATCGTCGCGCTTGGCGGCACCCTGGCTTCGGGCATCGTCTTTCATGGCGAGCGGCCCGAGACCATGGGCTATCCGATCGAGGGCGTGGTCGAGGAAGGCGCCGGCGGCGCCGAGGCCGAGCAGCCGATCGAATTCTACCTCGCCAGTGCCGACGCCGCCAAGGGCGCGGACGTGTTCAAGAAGTGCCAGGCCTGCCACACGGTGGAGAAGGGCGCGGCCAACGGCCTCGGTCCCAACCTGTGGTCGGCCTACGGCAAGCCGCATGGCCACGTGCCCGGCTTCGCCTATTCGGACGCGCTCAAGGGCGTTCCGGGCGTGTGGGACTGGAAGAGCATGAACGAGTGGCTCACCAACCCGAAGAAATATGCGCCGGGCACCAAGATGACCTTTGCCGGCCTCAGCAACCCCGAGGACCGGGCCAATGTCATGGCCTTCCTCAACAGCAAGAGCGACGCGCCGTTGCCGTTGCCGGCGGCGCCGGCCGCCTCGACCCCGGGCGCGGCCGAGGACAAGGCTGCAAGCGAAGCCGACGACGCCGGCGCGCAGAAGGCCGAGAACGAGCCGGTGCTGACCGAGCAGGAAGCCCAGAAGGGCGGCATCGCCAACATCCGCGGCGAAGGCGCCCCCAAGGTGACCGCTCCCGGGACCACGGCGAGCCCTGCTCCCAAGCAGTAAGCTTCGCATCCACGACAAGAAAAAAGGGCTCCGGCGGCAAACCGGAGCCCTTTTTCGTGGGCGGTCCTATTCGGCCGCGGCCTTGGCCTCTTCCCTGGCGTAATAGTCGCAGACGTGGCCCCAGCCTTCTTCGGCGGTTTCGCACCAGGTGAGGAGGTCGAGGTCGCGTTCGGAGATGACGCCTTCCTCGACCAGCGCCGGGAAGTTCACCACCCGCTCCCAGAACTCGCGTCCGTAGAGGAGGATGGGGAGCGGGCGGACCTTGCCGGTCTGGATCAGGGTTAGCAGCTCGAACATCTCGTCGAAGGTGCCGAATCCGCCCGGGAACACCGCCACCGCGCGGGCGCGGAGCAGGAAGTGCATCTTGCGCAGCGCGAAATAGTGGAACTGGAAGCTCAGCGACGGGGTCACGTAGGGATTGGGCAACTGCTCGTGCGGAAGCACGATGTTGAGCCCGATGCTCTCCGCGCCGACGTCCTGCGCGCCGCGGTTGGCGGCTTCCATGAACGAGGGACCACCGCCCGAGCAGACCACGAAGTGACGCTGGCCGTCCTCGTCGCGGTCGGTCTTGCTGACGAGCTGCGCGAGTTCGCGCGCGACGTCGTAGTAACGCGACTTGGCGACCAGCCGCTCGGCGATCACCCGCTCCTTGTCGGTGCGGGCGGCGGCGAGCAGCGCCTGCGCCTTGACCGGCTCGGGCACGCGGGCCGAACCGTAGAAGACGAAGGTCGAGCCGATCTTCTGTTCGTCGAGGAACAGTTCGGGTTTCAAAAGCTCCAGCTGGAAACGCACGGGCCTGAGGTCCGGGCGGAGCAGGAAGTCCTTGTCCTGGAAGGCGAGGTCATAGGCCGCATGTTCGGTCTGCGGGCTGGACGGGATGTGCTTGGCAGCTTCGGCGTCGACCTTGGCGTCGGGAAAGATGCGCTTGGGGGGTACTGGATCAGTCATAAGCGGTCGCGCTTAGCCGAGGTGGCGGCGTTTCCCAAGGGGGCGAGGTCGCACGCCCCTTCGTTTCGCGGCCCACTTGCACTAAATGGCCGCAAACAGAATCACCCGGCCCCGAAGGGCCGGGCAGGAGCGCCTTCTTGAACCTTGAAACCAACTCCCTCGGCGACGCCGTTCGCAGCGGCGGCGACACCGCCTTCAGCGCGCTGGAGCGGCGGACCTTTGCGATCATCTCCCACCCGGACGCCGGCAAGACCACGCTGACCGAAAGCCTGCTCCACGCCGCCGGCGCGGTGCACGAGGCGGGCGAGGTCAAGGCGCGGGGCGACCGGCGGCGGGCGCGGTCGGACTGGATGAAGATCGAGCAGCAGCGCGGCATCTCGGTCACCAGCTCTGTAATGACCTTCCAGCGGGGCGACATCCTGTTCAACCTGCTCGATACGCCGGGGCACCAGGACTTCAGCGAAGACACCTACCGCACGCTGACCGCGGTCGATTGCGCGATCATGGTGATCGACGCCGCCAAGGGCATCGAGCCGCAGACCCGCAAATTGTTCGAGGTCTGCCGCATCCGCAACGTGCCGATCGTCACCTTCGTCAACAAGGTCGACCGCGAGGGCAAGAGCCCGTTCGAACTGCTCGACGAGATCGCCGAGGTGCTCCAGCTCGACGTCTCCCCGCAGAACTGGCCGACCGGGATCGGCGGGCTGTTCCACGGCCTGTACGACCTGCGCCGCAAGGCCCTGCTGGTCGCCGACCGCAGCGACGGCGTGGTGCCGGGACGCTGGGTCGATGCGGCGGGGGTCGATGATCCCGCCATCGCCGGGGTCATTCCCGCCGACGCGGCGGCAAGCCTGGCCGAGGAAGGCGGGCTTGCGCTGGCTTCCTATTCCGAATTCGATCGCGCGGCGTTCCGGGCCGGCGACCTGACCCCGGTGATCTTCGGCAGCGCGCTGCGCGGCTTCGGGATCGAGCAATTGCTCGACATCCTCGCCGACGACGGCCCCCCGCCGCAGCCGCAGCCCGCGCGGCCCGCGCCGATCAGCCCGGACGAGCCGCGGCTGACGGGCTTCGTGTTCAAGGTGCAGGCCAACATGGACCCCAACCACCGCGACCGGGTGGCGTTCGTGCGGATCTGTTCGGGCAAGCTGACGCGCGGCATGAAAGTGCTCAACAGCCGCGGCGGCAAGGCGCTGGCGCTGCACAACCCGATCACCTTCTTCGCGCGCGACCGCGAGCTGGCGCATGGCGCGGTGGCCGGCGACATCGTCGGCATCCCCAACCACGGCACCTTGCGCGTCGGCGACACGCTGACCGAGAAGGGCGAGACCGTATTCACCGGCCTGCCCGACTTCGCGCCCGAAATCCTGCGCCGGGTGCGACTGAGCGATCCGCTCAAGGTCAAGCAGATGCGGCGCGGCCTCGCCGACCTGGCCGAGGAGGGCGTCATCCGCCTGTTCAAGCCGGCGCTCGGCTCGGCCTGGATCGTGGGCGTGATCGGCGAGCTGCAGCTGGACGTGCTGCAGACCCGGCTGGAGCAGGAATATGGCGCCAAGCTGGAGTTCGAACCCTCGCCCTACGAGGTCGCGCGGTGGGTCCGGGCCGACGATCCGGCCGAGCTCAAGAAGCTGACCGAAGCGCTGCGGTCGAACATGGCGGAGGACCAGGACGGGGTGCCGGTGCTGCTGATGCGCAATGCGTGGGAGCATGGGCGGTTCGAGCAGGAATGGCCCGCGATCACCTTCAGCGCGGTGCGCGAACGGAGCTGAGCCAAAGCCCGTAGCCGGAACCATCAGGCGGCGCACACGCTCCTCCTTCAAAGGAGAACATTCATGTTGCGACGCCTGCTGATGACCTTTGGTCTGAGTTATCTGATGAAGCGCCTTGCCGGGGGCCGCCGTCCCGGCGTCCGCCGTTACTAGAAGACATCGTCACTCCCGGCGCGGCCATAGTGCTGCGCCGGGAGGTGCTTTCGGGTTTAGTCGCGGGAGAGCCGGGTGCGGTTCATGGATCTGAGTTCATGGCACGGCATCCTGGTTTCGATCGGCGGCCTGGCGCTGGTGACGCTGATCGGCGTCGGGATCCGCCTGCTGGTGATGATGACCATCCAGCAGCGCCGCGAGCGGATGAACCGCCAGATCAACGAACGACTGCGGACGTTGATCGCCGCTTACCGGACATTGGGCGGCTCGTTCACCGGCGATCTTGCGGTCGATCCGTCGCATCTGCGCGACCTGCGTCAGCCGGCGATCGATGCCGATGGCGATGGCACGCCCGATCGCGCAGTCGACCTGTCGCCCGAGGCCCTGGGATCGGATCGGTCACGTCGGATCCGTGATGCGGTCGAGGCGTCGCTGGCCGATATCCTTCTGCTGGGCACGGACGAGCACGTCCGGCTGGCCGAGCGCGCCGCGAGCGAACTGGTGGCGGGGCGCAAGGTGCATACCCATGAGCTGGTGGTGGCGCTGCGCGATTATGTCCGTGAGGCGCTTCAGCTCGATCCCATCCCGAGCGACGTCGCGGCATCGATTCCCTTCCAGGGGCCGACGCGGCCGGCCAGCAGCGGCGGCAAGGGTCGGGGCGGCGGTGACGGCGAGCGCGGCGGTGGCGGCGGCCGTGGTGGCGGCGGCATGGGCATGGGCGGCGGCATGGCCGTTGGCGGCATCGGTCTCGGGGTCGGCGCCGGCGCGGCGGTTGAGAGCGGGAGCGACGAGCGCCCTTCCGGCTGACCCTTTCTCTTGGACGTTTCCGTCGGCTAGGCTTGGCAAATGGGCAGGACAGGGCGGCTTTCACGCGTCAACAACATCGCCGATCTCAGGATGCTGGCGCGGCGGCGGCTGCCGCGGCCGATCTTCGATTATATCGATGGCGGTGCCGACGACGAGGTGAGCCTCGCGCGGAACAGCTCGGCGTTCGCGGATTATGAGATCGTGCCCGATGTCCTGACCGACGTGTCGCGGATCGAGACCGGCGCGACCCTGTTCGGCGAGGCGGTGGACTGGCCGCTGATGCTGGCGCCGACCGGCCTGACTCGGATGTTCCATGACGGTGCCGAACTCGCGGTCGCGCGGGCGGCGGCGCGGCATGGCCTGCTCTACAGCCTGTCGACGCTCGGCACGACGCGGCTGGAGGATCTCGCCGCGGCGTTCGGAGGGCCGAAGGTCTTCCAGATCTACATCTTCAAGGATCGCGGGCTGACCGCCGAGTTCGTCGCGCGGTGCAAGGCGGCGGGTTTTCATGGCCTCGCGCTGACGGTCGACACGCCGGTCGCGGGCAACCGGGAACGGGACCGGGTCAACGGCCTCTCGCTGCCACCACGGCTGACGCTCAAGTCATTCTTGAGCTTTGCCGCGCATCCGGGCTGGTCCTTGCCCGCGCTGCGCGGGTCGAAATTCGACTTTGCCAACGTCAGCCACAAGGTGGACGCGCTGGCGGGCGGGCCGATGAGCCTGTTCGATTATATCGGCGGGCAGTTTGATCGCAGCCTCACCTGGAAGGACGTCGAGTGGCTGGCGGCGGAGTGGGGCGGCCCGCTAGCGATCAAGGGGCTGATGACGCCCGAGGACGCCAGGCGCGCGATCGCGTCGGGGGCGAGCGGGGTAATGGTGTCGAACCATGGCGGGCGCCAGCTCGATGGAGCACCGGCGCCGGTCGACCAAGTCGCCGCGGTGCGCGATGCATTGGGCGACGGGCCGGATGTCATCTGCGACGGCGGGATCCGGCGCGGGTCGGACGTGGTCAAGGCGCTGGCGCTGGGCGCGACGGCCTGCTCGGTCGGTCGGCCTTACCTCTATGGGTTGGCCGCCGGCGGCGAGGCCGGGGTCGACCGCGCGCTGACCCTGCTGCGCGAGGAGTTCGAGCGGACGCTGGCGCTGGCCGGGGTCAACGATATCGCCCGGCTCGAGCGCCGCCACGTGCGGCCGCTGCTTAGTAGACCCGCGCCTTGGGCTTGATGTAGCCGATCTCGTCGGTGAGCGTGTAGTCGTGAACCGGGCGGTAGTCGATCTTGACCCCGCCGCCGGTGCCGCCCCAGCCATCGAACCAGGCGATGGTGTGCTTCATCCAACCCGCGTCGTCGCGGTCGGGGAAGTCCTCGTGCATGTGCGCGCCGCGGCTTTCCTTGCGGTTGCTGGCGCTGTGCATGGTGACGACCGCCTGGCCGAGCATATTGTCGAGCTCCATCGTCTCGACCAGGTCGGTGTTCCAGATCAGGCTGCGGTCGGTGACTTTCACGTCGTTCAGGCCGCGATAGATGGCGTCGATCTTGCCGACGCCCTCGGCAAGCGTGCGCTCGGTGCGGAACACAGCGCAGTCGGCCTGCATCGTGCGCTGCATGTCGTTGCGGAGCTGGGCGGTCGGAGTCGAGCCGTCGGCGTGACGGAACCTGTCGAGGCGGGTCAGCGAGAGGTCAGCGCTGTCGCCCGGAAGCAGCTTCTGCGCGGCGCTGGGCTTCAGGATCTCGCCGAGGCGAAGGCCCGCGGCGCGGCCGAACACCACGAGGTCGATCAGGCTGTTGGAGCCGAGGCGGTTGGCGCCGTGGACGCTGACGCAGGCCGCTTCGCCGACCGCGAACAGGCCGGGGACGACGCTGTCGGGCTCGCCATCCTTCAGGGTGACGACTTCGCCGTGATAGTTGGTCGGGATGCCGCCCATGTTGTAATGGACGGTCGGCGTGACCGGGATCGGTTCGCGGGTCATGTCGACGCCGGCGAAGATCTTGGCGGTCTCGGTGATGCCGGGCAGGCGCTCGGCCAGGATCTTCGGGTCGATATGGTCGAGGTGAAGGAAGATGTGATCCTTCTCCTTGCCGACGCCGCGGCCTTCGCGGATTTCCATCGCCATCGAGCGCGACACGACGTCGCGGCTGGCGAGGTCCTTGGCCGACGGGGCGTAGCGTTCCATGAAGCGCTCACCGGCGGAGTTGGTGAGGTAGCCGCCTTCGCCGCGCGCGCCTTCGGTGATGAGGACGCCCGCGCCGTAGATGCCGGTCGGGTGGAACTGGACGAATTCCATGTCCTGCAGCGGCAGGCCGGCGCGGAGCACCATCGCATTGCCGTCGCCGGTGCACGTGTGCGCCGAGGTGGCGGAGAAATAGCAGCGGCCGTAGCCGCCGGTCGCAAGCACGACCGCCTGCGCGCGGAAGCGGTGGATCGAGCCATCTTCCATACAGAGGGCCATGAGGCCGCGGCATTCGCCGTCGACCATGATCAGGTCGAGCGCGAAATATTCCACGAAGAAGTCGGCGTCGTAGCGCAGGCTCTGCTGGTAGAGCGTGTGCAGCATCGCGTGGCCGGTGCGGTCGGCGGCGGCGCAGGTGCGCTGCGCGGCGGGGCCTTCGCCCATGTTCTGCGTCATGCCGCCGAATGCGCGCTGGTAGATCTTGCCTTCATCAGTGCGGCTGAACGGGAGGCCGGCATGTTCCAGCTCGTAGACCGCAGCCGGGGCTTCGCGGCAGAGATATTCGATCGCGTCCTGGTCGCCGAGCCAGTCGGAGCCCTTGACGGTGTCGTACATGTGCCAGGTCCAGTGGTCCGGGCCCATGTTGCCGAGCGACGCGGCGATCCCGCCCTGCGCGGCGACGGTGTGGCTGCGGGTCGGGAAGACCTTGGTGACGCAGGCGGTCTTCAGGCCCTTTTCGGCCGCGCCCATGGTGGCGCGCAGGCCCGCGCCGCCAGCGCCGACGACAACGACGTCATAGACATGATCGATGATCTGGTAGGCGGCACTCATGGGGGATCAGGCTCCGAACGCGATGCGGGCGAGGGCGAACAGGGCGAATGCCCCGGCCCCTACATGTAGGAAGAGGCTGACGATGTGCCACGTCATGCGGCCGCCTTCGTCACCCTGGTAATCGTCGACCACCACCTTCACGCCTTCGAGGCTGTGCTCGAAGCAGAGGTAGGTGAACAGCGCCATCGGCACGAAGCCGAACGGACCCGACAGCCAGGCGGTCAGGGTCGACTGGTCGAAGTCGGGCAGCAGCAGCAGCGAGACCAGGAACCAGGTGCCGAGCAGGAGCAGGGCGGCGCTCGACACGCGCTCCTTGATCCAGTGCTCGCCGCCGTGGCCGGCCGAGCCAAGGCCACGCACGCGGCCGAGCGGGGTCTTGCCATCGGGGATGGCGTTGCGCTCGTGCGCGCCCATTTGCTTCGGCCCGGTCATGCGCCCTTCCCCAGCAGAACGGCCCAGAACAGGGCGGTGAGCAGCACGGAGCCGATCATGGTGAGGTAGGCCATGGTCTTGTTGGTCCCGAGTTCGAAGCCGGCACCGATGTCCATGATCAGGTGGCGGATGCCGGACAGGGTGTGCTGGAAGAAGGCCCAGGTCAGCGCGACGAGGCCGACCAGGATCAGCGGCACGGGGCCGAGCTTCCAGCCGAGGAAGCCGGTGAACGTCTCCCACGATCCCGCCCCGCCGGACAGCGCCAGCAGGAACCAGGTCAGCAGGAACAGCCCGCCGACGCTGAGCGCGATTCCGGTGCTGCGGTGGAGGATGGAGACCAGCATGTGCGGACCCCACCGCCAGATGGTGAGGTGGGGCGACAACGGCCTTGCAGTATTACGCGCCATGAGACGGTCGATTGCTCCGGCAAAAGGGGCTGGAATGGATGCGCTTCGCCCTAGGCGGCGGAGCGTTGAGAGGCAAGGCAGTCCAAAGGCCCCGGGACGAGCTCGGCCTAACCGCCTCTTAACCAATGGGGGGCTAGTCCGGCGGCATCACGTTTTCGCGTCGCAGGAGAGCTGTCGCAATGCCCGCCACCCAAGCTAGTCACCAGCGCCGCCTTCGCGCGTTCGATCCGGGCGGCGACCTGCCCCAGCGGTCGGCCGCGCTGTGGACCCTGGTCGAAGGGCATGAGCGCGCGATCGCCCGCAAGTTCTGGGAGCGTTACCGCGAGCATTCGGTCGGATCGCAGACCTTCGACGACGCCAAGCTGGAGCAGCTGGCCGAGCGGATCGTGCCCTATCTGCGCAACAAGTTCCTGCGTCTGACCGAGACCAAGTGGGTCGACACCGCCAAGAGCTATGTTGAGGACGCGATGAGCGCCAACGTATCGCTCACCACCCTGCTGGCCGGCCTGTCGGGGGAAGCCGAGGCGATGGTCGAGGCGATGCGCGGGGTGGTGGACGATTCGGCCGAGCGCGCGGCCGCGGCCCGCACCATCCACGAAGTGAAAATGGTCGAGATTGACGTGTTCGTGGCCCACGCCATCCATTTCCAGGACCAGCGCCACGACGGCGAACGCCAGCAGAAGGCGGAAGAGTTCAACCGCCGCGTGGTGGCCTCGGTCGCCCGCGCCAGCAGCGACAGCGAGATGCTGCGCAGCCAGTCGAGCCAGACCGCCGCGGCGACCCGCGGCATGCTTGGCAAGACCAGCGAAGTCGCAGCAGCGGCCGAACAGTCTGCGGTGGCGATGCGCGAAGCGGCGCACACCGCGGCCGGCCTGATCCGGGCGATCGAGGACGCGCGCTCCGAAGTCGAGATTGCGGCGGGCGTGGCCAGCCGGGCCGGCGACCAGGCCGCCCAGGCGGTCAAGATCAGCCAGGCGCTGTCGACCCATGTCGAAGCGATCGAATCGATCCTCGGCCTGATCCGCGACATTGCGGGCCAGACCAACCTCCTCGCGCTCAACGCCACCATCGAGGCGGCGCGGGCGGGCGACGCCGGGCGCGGCTTCGCGGTCGTCGCCCAAGAAGTGAAGAGCCTCGCCAGCCAGACGGCGCGGGCGACCGACGACATCACCACCAAGATCAGCGCGATCACCGCCGCGACCAAGCAGACGGTGGACGCCAACAGCTCGATCCAGGGCACCGTCGAGGAGGTCGAATCCTCCGCCGACCGGATCCGCCAGGCGATGGAATTGCAGGCCCAGACGGTGACCATGATCACCGCCGCGGTCGACGAAACCGCGCTTGCCGCCGATTCGATGAGCAGCACCATTGCCGCAATCCGTGCCGACACCGAGAATGTCGCCCGCGACATCGACGGGGTGGAGCAGGGCTTCGGCCGCTTCTCCGAACAGATCGGCGAATTCAAGAACGCGACGGCGGAATTCATCTCGAAGTTCGCCGCCTGACGCTGCTGTTGGTCATTGCGGGGCAAGCTTCGCAATGACAGGGAAGGGGGATGAACATCCTCCTCACCGGCGCGAGCCGGGGCATCGGCAAGGCCGCTGCCGACGCGCTCACCGCCGCCGGGCACAACGTCATCGGCACGTCGACCAGGGGCGGTGACGGCCTGATCGCCGCCGACTTCGCCGATCCCGCCGCCGCTTCCGCCTGCTGGGCCGAAGCGGTTCGGCGGGCCGGGCGGATCGACGCGCTGGTCAACAATGCCGGCGTCTATGAAGGCATCGCCGAGGATGCGCCCGAGGCCGAGTGGCAGGCCTCCTGGGCGCGCACGCTGCAGGTCAACCTGCAGGCCGCGGCGGACCTCTGCCGACAGGCGGTCGGACATTTTCAGGCAAATGGCGGCGGTCGGATCGTCAATGTCGCAAGCCGCGCCGGCTATCGCGGCGATTCGCCCCAGCACTGGCATTATGCGGCCTCCAAGGCGGCATTGATCGCGGTGACCAAGACCATTGCGCGCGGCCATGCGGTCGAAGGCATCTATGCCTGGGGCGTGGCGCCCGGCTTCACCGTGACCGAGATGACCGAGGAATATCTCGCCAGCCGGGGCGGGGAAAAGGTGCTGGCCGACATCCCGCTCGGCCGGGTGGCGAGCGCGGCGGAGGTCGGCGAGACGATCCGCTGGCTTGCGACCGAGGCCCCGGCAAGCACCACCGGAAGCGTGATCGACGTCAATGGAGCAAGCTATGTCCGCTAGCCTGATTGCCCTTGCGCTTGCGGCGCAGCAGATCGTGGTGCCGCTGGGCGGCGCAAAGGCCGCGCCCAAATATCCCGCACCTCTGGCCACCGCCGGCCCTGCCTTCGCCCGCGCCTGCGAGGGCCGCGACGGGTGGGACGATGCCGCGCCGCCGGTCCGGGTGCACGGCAACACTTATTATGTGGGCACCTGCGGGATCACCGCGCTGCTGCTGACCAGCAAGGACGGCCACGCGCTGATCGACAGCGGGACAGAGGTCGGAGCCGACCTCGTCGCGGCCAATATCCGCAAGCTGGGTTTCAAGCCGACCGACGTAAAGTGGATCGTCCACAGCCACGAGCATCACGATCATGTCGGCGGGTTCGAGCGGATCCGGGCGCTGACGGGGGGCGATGTGGTCGCCTCCGCCGGGGCCGCTCCGGTGCTTCGGACCGGGATCATCCCCGCCAGCGATCCGCAGTCCGGGATCCTTCCCAAGATGGCGCCGGTGCCGGTGGCGCGGGTGGTTAGGAACGGCGACACGCTGCGGCTGGGCGGGATCCTGCTCAAGGCGATCGAGACGCCGGGGCATACCGCCGGGGCCTTGAGCTGGCAGTGGGTGAGCTGTGACGGGGGCGTGTGCCGGACAATGGTCTATGCCGACAGCATGAGCCCGGTCAGCCGCGACGATTACAAGTTTTCCGCGCATCCGGACCTGATCGCGACCTTCCGCGCAAGTTTCGCCAAGGTCGCGGCGCTGGAGTGCGACATCGTGCTGACGCCGCATCCGTCGGCCAGCAACATGACGGCGCGGTTCGCAGGCAAGGCGGCGCTGTTCGACCCGGCCGGGTGCAGGAATTACGCGGCGGCCAAGACCAAGGGGCTCAACGAGCGGCTGGCCAAGGAGGCCGCGGCGAAGTGAGCTGGCGGGTTACGATTGCGTGCAATCGCGCCGAGGGCGAGGCGGTCGGCAGCATGGAAGAGCCGTTCGGCGATCACCCCAACCCGCCGGTGATCGTTGCCGACGAGCCCGACGAGCATCGCCCCGACGACTGGCGCATCCATGCGTATTTTGAAGAAGCGCCCACCCAGGCCGAGATGACGGCCCTGGCGGGCCTCGCGCGCGGGGAAATGGTGGTCGAGAAGCTCGACGACAATGATTGGGTGACCCGCAGCCAGGCTGGGCTGGAGCCGATCGAGGCCGGGCGCTTCTTCGTCCGCACCCCGGCGCACGAGCCGCGCGAGGGCGCAGCCAACTTCCTGATCGATGCCGGCCTCGCCTTCGGGACCGGGCATCACCACACCACGCGCGGGTGCCTGGCAGCGCTCGACCGGCTGGAGCGGGCAGGCAAGAGGTTCGAGCGGATCGCCGATATCGGGACCGGCACGGGGCTGCTGGCCTTCGGCGCGATGGCGCTGTGGCCCGAGGCAGTCGCCATCGCGACCGACATCGACCCCATCAGCATCGGCGTCACCCGCGACAATGCGGTGCTGAACGGCGTGGCGCTGGGCGAGGGGCCGGGCGAACTCGCGCTGGCTGTGGCCGACGGCATGGCCCACCCGGCACTGGCCGAGCGGGCGCCGTTCGACCTCCTCATCGCCAACATCCTCGCCGGGCCGCTGATCGAACTGGCCGAAGACTTCGTCGCCGCGACCGCACCGGGCGGCACGATTTTGCTGGCAGGACTGCTCGACACGCAGGCCGAAGCGGTCACCGCCGCCTACGTCGAGCGAGGCTGCCGGCTGGTCGAGCCGGGTGAGGGCGAATGGCGGGTGCTGGTGCTGGAGAAGGCCTGAGCGAGTGTCTGCTTGCGCCCCAATGCGGACGTTGAAGGGCGTCTTGCCTTCCCACTTCTGCACGATAACCTCTCGGCCATGAAACTCGCGCTCGCCTTCCTCCTTGCCGCCGTCTCTGCAAGTTCGACAGGTGAGCCCGTCGCAACTTTCACTCAGAGCGACGATCCCGAATTGGCCGCCGCCCGCGCGAAGGCAAGCGCGACGCTACCCGACTTCCTCGCGGTGCTGGACAAGCGCTCGCTCGACACCGGCGGCTATCAGGTCCGCTTCGCGCTCACCCCGACCGAACATATTTGGGTCGAGAATCTCGCGCGTGCCGGCGACAGCCTGACGGGCACTTTGGCCATGAAACCGCTGCGTAGCGGGCACCAGCGAGGCGATCGCGTGACAATTAAGCTCAGCGAGGTAAGCGACTGGGGCTACTGGACCCGCGACAATGTCGCACACGGCTTCCACACCTATCCCATACTGTTCGCCCGGCTACCCAAGGCCGAAGCCAACGCCCGCCGCCGAGAACTCGGCTGGCCGGAACAATAAGCCCTTCGATCTCGCCGACCTGTCCATGGCGGAAATTCAGTAGCGAACTTGTGGGAGTGTCCGCTTTCCAATCATAGCGGACATTCGCGTAGACCCTGAACGTTCGCCTCAAGCCTCCGCGACGATCCGGGCCCATTCCTCTTCGGTGGCGACGCGGATGCCGAGTTCTTCGGCTTTCTTGAGTTTGGAGCCGGCGCCGGGGCCCGCCACCACGAGGTCGGTCTTGGCGCTGACGCTTCCTGCCGCCCTCGCCCCGAGGCGTTCGGCCTGGGCCTTGGCCTCGTCGCGGCTCATGGTTTCGAGGCTGCCGGTGAAGACGATGGTCTTGCCGCTCCATTCGGTCTCGCGGGCCTGACTGACGAACGGGGCGGGAGCCGCAAACCGCAAGAGGGCGGCGACTTCCTCGCGGTTATGGGGTTCGTGGAAGAAGTCGTGGACCGCTTCGGCGACGACCGGGCCGACGCCCTCGACCGCGGAGAGTTCGGCGATGCCGTCGTCGCCGCGCGCGGCGGCCTGCAGCGCGTCGATGGTGCCGAAGCATTTCAGCAGGTCGCGGGCGGTGACGATGCCGACGTGACGGATGCCGAGGCCGAACAGTAGCCGCGCACTGTCGAACCCCTTGCGCGCCTCGATCGCGGCGAGGAGGGCGTCAACGCTCTTCTCCTTCCACCCCTCGCGGCCAAGCATGTCGGTGCGGTGCACCCCCAGGCGGAAGATGTCGGACGGCTTCTCGATCCAGCCCAGATCGGCGAATTCGACGATGGTCTTCTCGCCCAGCCCGTCGATGTCCATCGCGCCGCGGCTGACGAAATGCTTGAGGCGCTCCAATCGCTGAGCCGGGCAGACCAGGCCGCCGGTGCAGCGGATGTCGACTTCGCCCTCCTCGGCCACAGCCTCGGAGCCGCAGGCGGGGCAGTGATCGGGATAGCGGAAGGCCGGGCGGTCCTCGTCCGGCGTCAGGTTCTCGACCACCTGCGGGATGACGTCCCCGGCGCGCTGGATCCGGACCCGGTCGCCTTCACGAAGTCCAAGGCGGGCGATCTCGTCGCGGTTGTGGAGGGTGACGTTGCTGACGATCACCCCGCCGACGCCGACGGGGCGCAAGCGGCCGATCGGGGTCAGCTTGCCGGTCCGGCCGACCTGGATCTCGATCCGTTCGAGCGTGGTCTCGGCTTTTTCGGCCGGGAATTTGTGGGCGATCGCCCAGCGCGGGGCGCGGCCGACGAAGCCCAGCCGCTCCTGCCAGTCGAGGCGGTCGAGCTTGTAGACCACGCCGTCGATATCGAACGGCAGGTCGGCGCGGGCATGTTCGATGGCGGCGTAATGGGCGAGCGCGGCGTCGGCGCCGGGGAACAGGCCGAAGCGTTCGTCGACCGGGAAGCCGAGGGCGCGAAGGTGCTCGACCGCTTCGGCCTGGGTGGTGCCGAGCGGTTCCGACAGCTCGCCCCAGCCATGCGCGAGGAAGCGCAAGGGGCGGGCGGCGGTGTTTGCCGGGTCCTTCTGGCGGAGCGAGCCGGCGGCGCCGTTGCGGGGGTTGGCGAAGACCTTGCCGCCCGCCGCCGCTTGGCGCTCGTTCAAGGCGGCGAAATCGGCCTTGGACATGTAGACCTCGCCGCGCACCTCCAGCACGTCAGGCGCGCCGGTGAGCTGCTGGGGAATGTCGTTGATAGTGCGGACGTTAGGGGTGACGTCCTCGCCCACCGTGCCGTCACCGCGGGTCGCGGCCAGCACCAGGGTGCCGCCTTCGTAGCGCAGCGAGGCGGACAGGCCGTCGATCTTGGGCTCGGCAGTCAACGCCACCGGCTCGTCTTCCGACAGGCTGAGAAAGCGGCGCGCGCGGCGGACGAAGTCGTGGACGTCCTCCGCGCTGAACGCATTTTCGAGGCTCAGCATCGGCCGGGCGTGGGTGACCTTGGCCAGCGCCGAGGAGGGCGCGGCGCCGACCTGGGCGTTGGGGGAGTCTGCCCGGACCAGATGCGGGTACTCGGCCTCCAGCGCGGCGTTCTCGCGGACCAGGGCGTCATAGTCGGCGTCGCTGATCTCGGGCGCGTCCTGGTCGTGATAAAGGCGATTGTGGCGCGCGATCTCCTTGGCCAATTGGCGCAGGCGGCGGCCGGCTTCGGCTTCGGTCATGGCATGGCGCCTAGCAGGGCGGCGATCTTGCCGATCGAGTTCATGTTGCGCGCGGTGCCAGACGCGACCGCAGGGAGCTTCAATTTGCTGGAGCCGATGCCCTCGCCATAGCTGACGTAGATGGCGCGTGGTCCTAGCGCCATGCGTTCGCCGGCCACGTTGCGCGCCTCGTCCAGCATCGCCTGGGTCGGCTTGGCGTCGATGACATGCGCCATTACCCGGCTGCCCTTGTCGTCGTCGAACGGATTGGCGGCTGCAAGGTCGGCCATTTCCTTGGCCGAGCGGACGAAGATGGGCACCTCGCGGCCGAAGAAATCGGCGACCCTGGCGGCGAGGCAGGCCTGGACCTTCTTCTCGCTGTCGGCGCTGGTGAAGAGGAGGTTGCCGCTGGCGATGAAGGTGCGGACATGTCCGAACCCGCATTCCTCGCCCATGCGCTTCAATTCGCTCATCGGCAGCTTGCCGGTTCCCGCGACGTTCACCGCGCGGAGCAGCGCGACGTAGGCGGTCACCCGAACAGCTCGTCCAGATAGTCGTGGAGCGCGGCCCAGCTGCGGCGAGCGGCAGCGGCATTGTAATCGACCCCTGGGATGTTGAGCCCGGCCGCCTTGGGGTTGGTGAAGCCGTGGCCGGTGTGGCCGTAGCCGTGGATCTGCCAGTCGGCCCCGGCGTCGGTCAGCTCTTTCGCCAGCGCCACGACGGCATCGGGCGGGACCATCGGATCGTCCCACCCATGATAGGCGACGACCTTGGCCTTGATCGGCTGGGCCGGCAGGTCGGGGGCGTCGAACAGGCCGTGGAAGCTGGCGACACCCGCAATGTCTGCGCCCGAGCGGGCGAGGTCGAGGACGCACAGGCCGCCGAAGCAGAAGCCGATGGCGGCGATCCGGGCGGGGTCGGTGCCCTCCTGCGCCCTGGCGAGCTCGACGATCGCGAGCATCCGGTCGCGCAGCGCCGCGCGATCGGACTTGAGGCGGGTCATATGCCCGAAGGCGGCGTCGCGTTGGTCAGGCCCGTCATAGCTGCAGCCCCACAGGTCGGCGATCAGGCAGGCATAGCCGCGGCCGGCGAGGTCGCGGGCAAAGCCTTTCTCGAGATCGGTGATGCCGGCGAAGGTCGGCACGATGATCACCGTGCCGCGTGACGCCCCGCCGGTTCCGACAGGGACGCTGTGCAGCTGCTCGCCGCGAAACGCGTGCGCGATGGTGGTCTCGTTCATGCCGGCTCCTCCCAAGCGATCGATCAGCCGCCGCCGCGCCGCTCGATGGTCGCGCCGACGGCGGAGAGCTTCTCTTCCAGCCGCTCATAGCCGCGATCGAGGTGATAGACGCGCAGCACCTCGGTTTCGCCCTCCGCGGCCAGGCCGGCGATGATCAGGCTCATCGAGGCGCGCAGGTCGGTCGCCATCACCTTTGCGCCAGTCATGTGGTCGACCCCGTGGACGATGGCCGAGCGGCCGCGCACGTCGATGTTGGCGCCCATTCGGCGAAGCTCGGGCACGTGCATGTAGCGATTCTCGAAGATGGTTTCCTCGAGGAAGCTCTCGCCCTTCGCGCGGCACAGCATGGCCATGAATTGCGCCTGCATGTCGGTCGCGAAGCCGGGGAAAGGCGCGGTCGACAGGGCGAGCGGGCGCAGCGGCCCGTCGGCGCTGACCTTCATGCCGTGATCGTGGAATTCGATCATCAACCCGGCCTGGACCAGCGCGTTGGTGGTCGCCAGCATGTCCTCGGGGCGGATTCCGATCAGGTCGACGCTGCCGCCGGTGATCCCTGCCGCGCAGGCATAGCTTCCGGCCTCGATCCGGTCGGGCATCACCGCATAGGTGCAGCCGTGAAGCTTCTCGACGCCTTCGATCTTGATGTGCGGGCTGCCTTCGCCCTCGATATGGGCGCCCATCTTTTGCAGCAGGCGGCAGAGGTCGACGATCTCGGGCTCGCGGGCGGCATTGTAGAGGTTGGTTCGTCCGGCGGCGAGGACGGCGGCCATGACCGCATTCTCGGTCGCGCCGACCGACACCACGGGGAAGGTGAAGTCGCCGCCCGAAAGGCGCTTGCCGCCCGGCGCGGTGGCACGGACGAAACCGGCGGCGATCTCGATCTCGGCGCCGATCGCCTCGAGCGCCTGGAGGTGAAGGTCGATCGGGCGGTCGCCGATCGCGCAGCCGCCGGGCAGGGAGACGGTGGCATCGCCGGCGCGGGCCAGCAGCGGCCCGAGCACCAGGATCGACGCGCGCATCCGCCGCACCATGTCATAGGGCGCGACGGTGGAAATGAGGTTCTCGGCGCGCAGGGTCATGCGGCGGCCGATCTCGCCCTTGTGCATGCCCTCGATCTTGGTCGACACGCCAAGCTCGTTCATCAGGTGGCCGAAGCTGTCGACGTCGGCGAGACGCGGCAGGTTGCTGAGGGTCAGCTTCTCATCGGTCAGGATGGCGCAGGGCAGCAGGGTCAGCGCGCTGTTCTTCGCGCCGGAAATGGGGATGGCTCCTTCGAGCCGCTTGCCCCCCTGAATGACAATCGAGTCCATCAGCGGCGTTTAGAACTTCGTTGCGGGCGCGCAAGGTGCGCCGGGCGTCAGGCCTTTTCCAGCGTGCACTGGAGGGGGTGCTGGTTCTCCCGCGCGAAGTCGATGACCTGGCTGACCTTGGTCTCGGCGACTTCGTAGGTGAAGACGCCGCACACGCCGACGCCCTGCTGGTGGACCTGGAGCATGACCCGCGTCGCATCCTCGATGCTCATCGAGAAGAATTGCTGCAGGCACAGGACGACGAACTCCATCGGAGTATAATCGTCGTTCAGCATCAGCACCTTGTAGTTGCTCGGCTTGCGGGTGCGCGGGCGGGTGCGGGTGACGACACCGCGCTCGATCTCCTCGACGCCGTCGGACTTGCCCGGGCGGTCGTCCTCGCCGGCCATGTGGATGCTGTCGATCATAGGCACGCCGTAAGATAGGGAAGCCGGACCCGCCTTGCCAAGACGGGCAGGCGGCCATGTGCCTCGATTAAGCCCGAAAGCCAAACGTGAAAGCGGCCGCCCCCATGATACGCAAGGGGCGGCCGCAAGACTGCTGACAGGAGGAGGAGTTATCAGGCAGTCATCTCGTTGATCTTTTCGGCGTTCAGCGACGCGCGGTTCGACAGCGGCTGGATGGCCTCGCCGGCGAGCTTGACCGACGCTTCGGTCAGCTGGCTGAGGCTGGCGACCATGCGGTCGAAGTTCGACTTGGCGATTTCGCTCTGCAGCTGGAAGAACTCGGTCGGGCTCGAGACCTGGGCCAGGCTCTTCAGCTCGGCGACGTTCTGCTCGATGCCTTCACGGACGCGGCCCAGCGCATCCTCGCCGACAGTCTTGGCGCCGGTAGCGGCGATCTTGCCGGCCTCGACGACGGCCTCGACATTGGCGCGGGTCAGTTCGGCCAGTTCCTCGGCACCCTTGCGGCTCTTCTCGATCACTTCCTGGCCCTTGCTGCCGGCGTCGGCGAACAGGTTCTGGATGCGATCCATGCCGGGAACGGCGGCGAACGGCTGGAAATTGGTGAAGCTGTTGGTCGGGTTGAAGTTCATGGTGGTGTCCTCGATCTGGCGCGCGACCTTGGCGGCGCGCGGCGTGGTGTTCTTGACGGTCTGGCCACCGGCAGCCTTGCGGGCCCGCGGCTTGCGCTCGGTCTTCACCCGGCGCGCATTCACCTTCTTGACCGCTTCGACGACGGCAGCCTCGACGGGCTCGGCCTGCTCGACGGCGGTTTCGATGGTCTCGTTGTTCACAGTGTCGGTCATCATCATTCCCTTGTTGCACTGCACAATATAGTGCGCTGCACAAGATATCAAGTGTTTTGTTCGCACTTGCAGCATTGACGCTGATGCCTCGCCGATTGCAAGAGCGCGCATGGATTCTTCGCTTCGCACTCGCCGCGGCCTGCTGATCGTGCTTTCCTCACCTTCGGGGGCGGGCAAGTCGACCATCAGCCGGATGCTGATGGAGGAAGATCCCACCATCACCATGTCGATCAGCGCGACCACCCGGCCGATGCGCGAGGGCGAGGTGGCAGACGTCGACTATCATTTCGTCGACGAGGCCGAGTTCGAGCATCTGATCGAGGCCGACGAGCTGGCCGAATGGGCCTATGTCTTCGGGCATCGCTACGGCAGCCCGAAGGAGCCGATCAAGGAAGCGCTGAAAGCCGGTCGCGACACCTTGTTCGACATCGACTGGCAGGGCACTCAGCAGCTCGAATATGCCTTTCGCACCGACCTGGTGAAGATCTTCATCCTGCCGCCTTCGATGACCGAACTGGAGCGGCGGTTGACTGATCGCGGAACCGACGAGCCGGAGGTGATCGACTTCCGGATGCGCCGGGCGGCGGCCGAGATCGGGCATTGGGCGGAGTATGACTATGTCCTCATCAACGAGGACGTCGAGCGGTGCGCCGCCAAGGTGAAGGCGATCGTCGAGGCCGAGCGGCTGCGGCGCGAGCGCCAGCCCTATCTCCTCAACTTCGTCCGGCACCTGGTCGAAAAGCCGAACTAGGCGGCGGGCAGCAGCGCCAGCAGGCGGGCGCCGGCGCGGAAATCGGCCTCGCGGGCGGCCATCGCCTTTTCCGCTTCCTCGTCGGAACCCCATTGGTCGAGCTGCCAGCGCTCGTCGAGGCTGACCGCGTGCCACGCCTCGTCGACTCCGACCGCGCCCTCGTAAAGCGCGAGTGCGGCGACCAGCGATCCGCCGACGGTGACCAGCGGCGACAAGGCGGCGAGCGCGAACGGATCCAGCGCGTGCACCGCCTGGGTCAGCCGGTCGCGGGTCGCCTGCGGCTGGTCCACCGGCGCGACGCCGTGGATCACTTCGAAATCGACGTCGTAGCGGCGGCGGGCCCAGCGCAGCAGCGGATCCCAGGCAGCGGCCTGCGCGGCGATCAATTTATCCGGAGAATCGGCGCGGTAACAGAGAAGATCGCTGTTCGCGTAGCGGGCGAGGCCTTCGGCGAAGCTGTCGGGGCGCGGCGCGACATGGTCGATCGCGGCATTCGCAAGCCCCGTCAGCGGCATCGCGCGCGGGTCGACGGTCTCGCCCGCCGCGCGCCATTCGTCGGCGACGAGGCCGGCAAGGGACTCGTTCGGCAGCAGCAGCAGGGCGCGGGCTGGGGTGCGGACCGGGCGCCCGTCCAGCTCGATCCGCCACGCGCCGCCTTCGTCCGCGACTGCCGCGGCGTCCTTCCAGAAGCGCTTCATCGGCGGTCGGTCTTTGCCCAGTGCTGACGGAGCAGGACGGGGCCGAGCAAGGCCATGACCAGCCCGCAGCCGTTCAATATCATGCCAAGCCCGAGCGCGCCGCCGGGACGGACGAGGTCGCTGAAGAGGATTGCCATGCCGAGCAGGAACAGCAGCAATCCCGAGATGCGGAGCAAGGCGAAGATGCCGAAGCGCTGGCGCCATAAGTCGTCGTCGGGCGTCATGCGGCGACCTTCACCAGCGCCTCGGCCTGGTCGAGCACCTCGGCCGGGTGGGCGGCGAGCGTGTCGGCTCCGGCGGCGCGAAGCTCGGCGGCGTCGTGATAGCCCCACAGCGCGCCGATGGCATGGCAGCCGGCGGCCTTGGCCATGCCCATGTCCCAGCCGGTGTCGCCGATCACCACCGACCGATGCGGCTCGGCACCGCAGTCGGCGAGTGCCTGCAGGGTCATCGACGGGTGCGGCTTGGACGGGTGGCGGTCTGCGGTCTGGAGCGAGAGGAAGCGGGCGTGGAGGCCGTGGCTCGTCAGGCAGTGACGCAGGCCACGGTCCGACTTGCCGGTCGCCACCGAGAGCAGCCAGCCGCGTTCCTCAAGCGCGTCGAGTAGTGGGAGGATGCCGTCGTACAGCGGCTCCTCGACCTGGGCCTGCCCGCGAAGGGTGACGAACGCATCCTTGTAGGTCTGCGCCATGCGGCTGTGGAGGTCGGCATCGTGGGACGGGGCCAGTTCAGCCATCGCCTCGACCAGCGACAGGCCGATGACCCGCTGCGCCTGCTGGCGGGGCGGAAGATCGAGCCCGTGTTCGGCGAAGGCGAGGCCGAGCGCGCGGTGGATGGTCCCGCCGCTGTCGACCAGTGTGCCGTCGCAGTCGAAGATCGCGCAGCGGATCACTTGCGGCCCCTCGGCGGTCCCTTGGCGGGCGGACCCTTGGCGGGTGGGCCCTTGGAACGCGTCGGCTTGGCCGGGGCGGAGGCCGCGCCGCGACCGCGCCGCTCGCCCTTGCGCTCCTTGCGGGCGGTCTTGGCGGCGGCGGCCTTGCGGCGGAACTGCACTTCCGCGCTCTTGGCCGGGTCGGGCCGGTCGAGCGGCATGTTTTCGCCGTCGCGCGCCTCGAAGCCGAGGGTCGCCAGCGTTTCGGCAAAATGGGCCGGAAGCTCGGCGGCGGTATCGATCTCCTTGCCGCCCGGCGCGTCGATCTTGAGCCGGCGGGCATGGAGGTGGAGCTTGCGGCTCACCCCGCCGGTCAGGAACGCATCGGCCCCGCCATATTTGGCATCGCCGACGATCGGATGGCCGAGATGGGCCATGTGCGCGCGAAGCTGATGGGTGCGGCCGGTCTGCGGCTGCAGCTCGACAAAAGCGGCGCGGGTGCCGGCGCGGTCGATCACCCGGAAACGGGTGCGCGCAGCCTGACCGTCCTCGGCGACGTGCATCTTCTCGCCCCCGGTGCCGGGCTGCTTGGCGAGCGGGGCGTCGATCAGCCCCTCGTCCTGGCTGAGGTCGCCAACCACCACCGCCCAATAGACCTTGCGCGCGGTGCGCCCCGCGAAGCTTTTGGAGAAGAAGGCCGCGCTGCGGGCCGAGCGGGCGACCAGCAGCACCCCGCTGGTGTCCTTGTCGAGGCGGTGGACCAGCTTGGGCCGGTTGCCCTCCTCGTCGGCCAGCCCGTCGAGCAGGCGGTCGAGATGCTGGTCGGTCTTGGTGCCGCCCTGCGTCGCGAGGCCCGGCGGCTTGTTCAGGACGAAGGCGTCGGGCGTGGTGTCGATCACCATTTCCTGGACGAAGCTGCGTTCGTCGTCGGTCAGCGGCTCAAGCACGCGGCTCGGGCGGTCGCTGCGCGCCGGCTGGGCGTCGCGCGGCGGGATCCGGATGGTCTGCCCGGCCTCGATCCGGTCGCCCGGGGTGGCCTTTTCGCCGTTGACGCGAAGCTGCCCGGTGCGGGCCCAGCGCGAGACGAGGTTGAAGCTGACCTCATCGCCCATGTGGCGCTTGAACCAGCGGTCGAGCCGGATTCCGTCGTCGTCCGCAGCGACGGTAAAGGTGCGGTGCTCGGTGCTCATGGCCGTGCCCCCTAGCGCCTCGGCCTAGAGCGTGTCGAGGAAGTGGAGCACGAGCCCAACGAAACCGCCCACCAAAGTGCCGTTGATACGGATGTATTGGAGGTCGCGGCCGACCGCGGATTCCAGCCGTTCGGTGACCGTTCGCGCGTCCCATCCGCGGATCGTGTCGCTGACCAGGCTGACGATCGACCCGCCATAGCTGGCGGCCATCCCGGCGGCGGCACGGCGGACGAACTGGTTGACCGCGCGGCGGATCCGGGGGTCGCCTTCGAGGGTCGAGCCGGCCGAGCGCAGCACCTCGCCCATCCGTCCGGCGAGCGCGGCGTCGGGGTTGCGCGCGGCGGCGATGATCGAGGCGCGGCCCTTCTGCCACAAGCGGTCGAGCCATTGCGCGACCGAGCGGTTGGCGAGCAGCTCTTCCTTCCATTGCTCGACCCGGGCGCGGGTCTCGGGCTTGTGCTGGAGGTCGTGCGCGAGACTGGAGAGCGCTTCCACCATCTTGCCGCGCATCGGGTGGTCGGGATCGGCGCTGACCTCCACCGTCAGCTTGCGCAGGCCGTCGACGATCGCATCGGCCAGCTTCTCGTCCAGTGCGGCGAGGCGCAGCACCCAGCTTGCGCGACGCTTGACCATGTCGCGGATCAGCGATTCGTTGGCGTCGAGCGCGCGCGACAGTGCGCGGATCGCGGCCTCGAGCATGGGGACATGGCGATTGTCCTCGATCGCCGAGGCGAGCGCGGCACCGAGCAGGGGGGAGACTTCGGTCTTGGCGAGGCGCTGGGAGATGGCGCCCTTGACGATGCCGCCGAGCCGTTCGTCATCGAGGGATTCGAACAGGTCGGCGATCAGGCGCGAGGCGCCGCGGCGGATACGGGTGCCTTCGCCCGACGGCGCGCGCAGGAAGCGGCCGGCCGCTGCGGCGACGTCGATCCCGCGCATCCGCCGCGCCACCACCCGCGCGACCAGGAAATTGTCGCGGATGAAATTGGCCAGTGTGAGCCCGATCCGGTCCTTGTTGCGCGGAATGATCGCGGTGTGCGGGATCGGCAGGCCGAGCGGGTGGCGGAACAGGGCGGTGACCGCGAACCAGTCGGCCAGCCCGCCGACCATCGCGGCTTCGGCGAAGGCCTTGACCAGGCCGAGCCAGGGGTAACGCGGTTCGAGCGCGCGGGTGACCACAAAGATCGCGGCCATGACGACCAGCAGGCCGGTCGCGACCACCTTCATCCCCTGGGCGCCGGGCTGGACCGGGTTGAAGCGGGAAAGGGCTACCATGCGCCCAATAACGTCAGTCGCGGCGAAGAGGAGCAATCCATGACGCCGTGTCTATGGATTGCTCCCCTTTTGCCCGCAATGATGTCTCACTCCGCCGGCTGCGGCTGCGCCGATCCCGGCGGGCGCTGCGACTGCGGATTGGCGACCTCGCCCGGCATTTCGTGCGCGGTGGCGCGCAGGTGGCGGCCGAGCTTGCGCCCGATCCACTGCTCCATGTCGATCGCGATGCTGAAATAGGCCGGGACCAGCAGCAGGGTGAGGAAGGTCGACATGATCAGGCCGCCGATCACGGTCACGCCCATCGGCGCGCGCCAGCTGCCGTCGCCGGTCAGGCTGAGCGCAATCGGGATCATGCCCGCGACCATCGCCACCGTGGTCATCACGATCGGCTGGGCGCGCTTGTGCCCGGCCTCGATGATCGCCTCATCCTTGGTCATGCCGTGGTCCATCATCTCCACCGCGAAATCGACCAGCAGGATCGAGTTCTTGGCGACGATGCCGAGCAGCATGAGAAGCCCGATGAACACCGGCAGGCTGAGCGGCTGGCCGGCCACGTGCAGCGCGATCACCGCGCCCAGCGGGGCCAGCAGCAGCGAGCCGAGGTTGACCAGCGGCGCCAGGAAGCGGCGGTAGAGCAGCACCAGCACCGCAAACACCAGCGCGATTCCGGCGACCACCGCCAGGACGAAGTTCATGATCAGCTCGGCCTGCCACTTCTGGTCGCCAAGCTGAAGACGAGTCACGCCCGAAGGCAGGCTCTTCATGGTCGGAAGCTGGTCGATCTGCTTCCACGCCTCGCTGGAGACGGTGCCCGGAGTCAGGTCGGCGCCGACCGCGATGCGGTACATCTGGTTGGTGCGGTTGACGACCACCGGACCCGACCCGAAGCTGATCTCGGCGACCGACTTGAGCGGCACCGAACCGCCCGAGGCGGTCGGGACCGGCAGGTTCTCGAGCGTCGCGATGTTGCGGCGCTCGGACTGGTCGAGGCTGACGATGATCGGGACCTGGCGATCGGACAGCGAGAAGCGGGCGCTGTTCTGATCGATGTCGCCGATGGTCGCGATGCGGATGGTCTGGGCCAGCGCGGCGGTGCTGACGCCAAGATCGGCGGCAAGGTCGAAGCGCGGCGTGATCCGGATTTCCGGACGCACCACGTCACCCTGGACGCGCGGCGCGACCAGGATTCCGACGGTCGACATCTCGTCCGACAGCTTGTTCGCGACCTCGTTCAGCTGGACCGGGTCTTCGCCGCCCAGGAACAGGGTGATCGGCCGTCCGCCGCCGCCCGGTCCGCCGCCGCCCTGGCTGAGGAAGTTGACCTGGGCGTCGGCGATCGACGCCAGCTGCGGCGTGATCTCGCGCTCGATCTCCCAGCTCTTGGTCTCGCGGTCCTTCTTGTAGACCACGTTGATGAAGGCCGACGAGGTGAAGCTGCGCTGGAAGACGTTCTCGACGTTGGGATTGCGCCGGACGATGTCGGTGACCCGCTGGGTGACCTGGCGGGTCTGGGCGAGCGTGGTGCCCGGCGCCAGGCCGATGCGGATGGTGCTGTTGGGCAGGTCGAGCTGCGGCTGGAAGGTCATCTGCAGCTGCGAAACGCCGAACACGGTGGCGCCCATGATCAGGAAGCCGACCCCGATCATCCACACCCGGTGGTCACGGAACCGCGCCACGCGGCGGCCGAGCATGCCGTAGGCTTGCTGCTTGGCAAGCTTCGCCTTGGAGCTGTCGATGGTCCATTTCAGGGTCGACAGATAGCGGTCCATCCACTTGCCCGAGGCATGTTCCTGGACCCCGCCGCTGCGCAGGAAATAGGCGGCCATCAGCGGCGTGATCATGCGCGCCACGAGGAGACTCATGAACACCGCAAGCACGACGGTGTAGCCGAAGTTGCGGAAGAACTGGCCGGAGATGCCGGGCATCAGCGCGACCGGCAGGAACACCGCGACGATCGACATGGTGGTGGCGAGCACCGCCAGCCCGATCTCGTCGGCGGCGTCGATCGAGGCCTGGTAGGCGCTCTTGCCCATCCGCATGTGGCGGACGATGTTCTCGATCTCCACGATCGCATCGTCGACCAGCACGCCGGCGACGAGCGCGAGCGCGAGCAGCGACAGGAAGTTCAGGTTGATGGACATCAGGTCCATGAACCAGAAGGCGGGGATCGCCGAGAGCGGGATGGCGACCGCCGAGATGACCGTCGCGCGGATGTCGCGGAGGAACAGGAACACCACCAGCACCGCCAGCACCGCGCCTTCGACCAGCGCGTGGATCGAGCTGGAATATTGGCCCTTGGTGTAATCGACGCTGTTGTTGATCTCGACGAAGCGGACCCGGGGGTCCTCCGACTCGATCTTGCGCAATTCCTTCCAGGTATTCTCGTAGGCGGTGACGTCCGACGCGCCCTTGGCCCGGGCGACGTTGAAGCTGACCACAGGCCTCCCCTCGAGCGAGGTGAAGGAACGGGCCTCGGCCGAGGCATCGCGGACTTGGGCAATCTGGCCGAGCCGGACGAAGCGGCCGCCGGGAAGGGCGATCTGGGTGTCGGCAAGGGCAGCGGCGCTCTTGGCGTTGCCGAGCACGCGGACGGTCTGTTCGGAACCAGCGATCTCGGCGCGGCCGCCCGGCGCGTCGATGTTGATGGAGCGCAGCTGCTGGTTGACCTGCGCTGCGGTGATGCCCTGCGCCTGGAGCGCGGCGGGGTCGAGGATGACTCGGATCTGGCGGTCGAGGCCGCCTTCGCGGCTGACCTGCGCGACGCCGTCCTGCGACAGGAGGCGGCGCGACACGAGGCCGTCGACGAACCAGCTGAGGTCCTCGAGGCTCATGTCGGTGGCTTCCACCGCGATAAACACGAAGCCGTCGCCGCTGATGTCCTGGCGGGTGACCTGCGGCTCGAGGATGCCGTCGGGAAGGTCGCCGCGGACCTGGTCGATCGCCGCCTTGACGTCATTGACCGCGCGGTCGGTGGGAGTGCCGATCTTGAACTGGATGAAGGTGTTGCTGTTGCCTTCGCGGACGGTGGAATTGATTTCGTCCACGCCCTCGACGCCGCGAACCGCCGCCTCGACCTTCTGGGTGACCTGGTTGACCATTTCCGACGGCGCGGCGCCGGGCTGGCTGACGTTCACGTTCGCGGCCGGAAAATCGATGTCCGGATTGTTCGTGATCTCCATCGTCC
This sequence comes from Sphingomonas kaistensis, assembly GCF_011927725.1. Lineage (NCBI taxonomy): Bacteria > Pseudomonadati > Pseudomonadota > Alphaproteobacteria > Sphingomonadales > Sphingomonadaceae > Sphingomonas > Sphingomonas kaistensis. The sequence goes on from NZ_JAATJC010000001.1 coordinate 1,079,428, forward strand.
GGAAGGAATAGATTCCGGTCAGCAGCAGCGCGATGAAGAGCACGATCGGCGGCACCGGGTTCTGGATGCACCAGGCCGAGATGTTGCGGAAACTCATGACGTCACGATATCCTTCGCTGCGCCTACTTGGCTGCTGCCTGGCGCTTCGGATTGACCTTCTGACCCGGATTCAGGAACGGACCGGCGGACAGCACCACCATTTCCTGGCCCGACAGGCCGGCGGTGATGGTGGCTCCGCTTTCGTCGACCACGCCGACCTTGACGCTGCGCCGCTCGGCCTCGTTCTTGGCGTTCACGACATAGACGTAATTGCCGTCATTGTCGGACAGCACCGCGCTTTGCGGCAGCAGCGGAGCGGTGGTCGACCCGGCCGAGATGCGTGCTTCGGCAAAGCCGCCCGGACGGATCCCGGCCGAATAGGGAATGGCGATCCGTACTTCACCCTGGCGCGACTGGGGATCGATCACCGGCGACACCTGCCACACCGAACCGACGACGTTGGAGGTGCTCCCGATCGGGGTCACGCTGGCCGGCATGCCGACGCGCATCGCGGCGAGGTCCTGCTGGCTGAGCTGCGCGCGCATTTCCATCTCGCCGCCGCGGGCAAGGCGGAACAAGCCCTGGCTGCCCGGGCCGATGACCTGGCCGACCTCGAGGTTGCGCTGGAGGATCAGGCCGGCGCTCGGGGCGCGAATATCGAGCAGGCCGATTCCGGCGCGGGTCGCACCGAGCTGGGCCTGGGCGACCCGGACCTGGGCATTGGCCTGGTCGCGGGCGGCCCGCTTGCGGTCGAGATCGGCCTTGGACACGAAGCCGCGGCCGACAAGGGCGGCGGAGCGATCATATTCGTTCTGCGCCAGAGCGGCGCTGGCACGGGCGGATTCGACGGCTGCGGAAAGCTGCGCCGTGGTCTGCACCTGGACCGAGCGATCCACCGTCGCGAGCGTCTGCCCGGCCTGCACCCAGGTCCCGGCATCGACCAGCACCGCGGTCACCCGGCCACCCTGGCCCGCAGCGCCGACCGGCTGGTCGCGGCGAGCGGCAAGGGCGCCGCTGGCGGTGACGATCTGCGCGACCTGGCTGCGGCCCGGAACGACCACTGTCACGGTCGGGACCTGCCCGCCGCGGCCGCCATTGCCGGCGCCCGCGGTTGCGGCGGCGCCGGTCTTGGTGTCGGCCGAATCCCCGCGGTTGAACAGGTAATAAGCGAGCGCCAGAACCAGCACGCCGATCAGCACGGCAATGATGAGGTTGCGCCGCCGCCGGGTGTCATCCACCACGACAACCGTTTCGTCCCGCGCAAGCCGGGTCTCGCGATTCATTCCTGTCACCTTCTCATCCGATGCGATCATCACGTCGCAGCTGTATTAGACGCATAAGTCACTTCTCGCAAGACAAGGCGAGTAGCCGACCAACGGCAAGTGGCATTCGACTAACGGCGCCACTGGACCAGTCGAAAGATGTTTGCCCAAGTCCGGGAATGGTTGGTAGCTGGGAGTGTCGCAACAGGAAGGAATAGTCGATGCTGGACCCGGAATATGGTTGGCTTTCGTGGATCGTGATCGGGCTCGTGGCCGGCGGGATCGCCAAGCTGGTGATGCCCGGCAAGGATCCCGGTGGCTGCATCGTCACCATCCTGCTGGGGATCGGCGGGGCGCTGGTGGCCGGTTTCCTCGGCCGCGCGCTGGGCTGGTACGATCAGCCGACCGACGGCGCAGGCTTCCTCGCCGCCATCGTCGGCGCGATCCTGATCCTGTTCATCTACCGCCTCACGCTGAAGCGGCGCTAGGCAGCCTCAGCCAGCCCGGCGGCTTCCCAGTCGCCGGGCAATCATCACCAGGCCAAGCGCCACGAACGCGCCGAGCAGCGAAAGCAGCACGGCCGGGAGCGAAAAGCCGGTCGGCTCCAGCTTGCCGGCAAGGACCGGCGTGATCACCAGCGCGCCGAGCACCGCGCCCACCGCCCCCAGCGCCACCAGGCCCAGCACGTCGCGGGCCGACCGGCTGTGCAGGATCACGCTGGCGAGCCAGCCGAGCACGGCTCCGATGTGAATAAGGGCGATCCAGGACAGGGGCATGAACCGCTCCATAAGCAAAGGGGCCGCCCGCTCCAAGAGCAGGCGACCCCAATGTGTCAGTCATTCGCTAGGCTGGAGATTAGCGCACCCGGCCACGACGAACGAGGTTGACGATCGCGAGCAGGATGATGGCACCCAGCAGCGAGACCAGGATGTTGCCGAGGCTCAGCGGGCCGTCGGTGATCGAACCACCGCCAAGCAGCGGGGTCAGCAGGAACCGGCCGAGCAGCGCGCCGAGGATGCCGACGATGATGTTAAGGAAGATACCCTGCTGGGCGTCGGTGCGCATTACGATGCTGGCAAGCCAGCCAAGCACGCCGCCGACGACGATGATGAGAATCCATTCCATTTGCGTTCCCTCCTGTTTCGCCCGAACATTTGTTCGCCGGGCGCTTCATGCGGCTTCAAGACGCCTGCAGACGCGTCTTGTTCCGGTTAGGGGAACGGTGCTGTGCTGTATCGGTTCCGGAACGAGCCTCGATCAGTAGCGCTGCTGGCGCTCGTAGACCTGGCGATAATGCTGGATCCGGGTGACCCTGAGGCCCGGCATGCCGCTGCGATCGACCGCCCGCTGCCAGCCGGCGAATTCTTCCAGGCTGAGGCCGTAGCGGGCGCACACCTCGTCCACGGTCAGCAGCCCGCCGGCAACGGCGGCCACCACCTCGGCCTTGCGGCGGACCACCCAGCGCGTCGTTCCCGGCTTGGGCAGCGACTCAAGCGTCAGCGGCTCGCCGAGCGGGCCGATCACCTGGTGGGGGCGGAACTTCTGATTTTCTAGCATTGCTTCCTCAGACGGAACTGGTGGTTGCCGGTGAGCCAGCGTTTACCGGGGGTTCTCTCAAGCAACCGTGAAGCGCGCTGGTAAACGCGCTCCTCACCTTTGCCCTGGCGTCCACCGGGCCGGCCCCGGCGAAGGCGCCGCGGACCATCTTGCCCGCGTCGCTGCCCCGGTTGGCGAGCAGTGCGACCACGGCCGCAAGGCGATCGCCATCGCCCCCGTTCGGCCCGATACTGGCCAGCACGGCGCCGAGCTCGTCCCCGTTCAGGGTCCCCGCCACGGTCAAAAATTTTGCGCTCTCGGCCAAATTCCTCGCCTCTTCCCCGTCCTTTCACCAGCACTAGCGAAAGAGGGTGAATGCCGGGTAAAGACGTCTTCGTGACATTTCCCGAGCTCCAGATCGACAAGCCGGCGGCAGCCGCACGGATCGTCGTCGCCATGTCGGGCGGGGTGGATTCGTCGGTCGCCGCAATGATCGCCGCCCGTTCGGGCGCGGAAGTGATCGGCGTGACGCTCCAGCTCTACGACCATGGCGAGGCGGCCAAGCGCTCGGGCGCCTGCTGCGCGGGCCAGGACATCTATGACGCGGCGCAGGTGTGCGAGAAGCTCGGCATCGCCCATTACGTCCTCGATTACGAAAGCCGCTTCCGCGAGGGCGTGATCGAACGGTTCGCCGACGATTATGCGCGCGGCCGGACGCCGGTGCCTTGCTCGCTGTGCAACCAGGGGGTGAAGTTCACCGACCTCCACGCCTTCGCGCGTGAGCTGCAAGCCGATGCGCTGGTCACCGGCCATTACGTCCGGCGGGTGGTCAGGAACGGCAAGGCGGAGCTGCACAAGGGCCGCGATCCGGCGCGCGACCAGAGCTATTTCCTCTACGGCACCACGCCGGAACAGCTGGACCTGCTGCGCTTCCCGATCGGCGAACTGCCCAAGGCCGAGGTGCGGCGACAGGCGGCCGAGGGCGGCCTGATCGTCGCCGCCAAGCCCGACAGCCAGGACATCTGTTTCGTGCCCGACGGCGATTATGCCGGGCTGGTGAAGCGGATGCGGCCGGAAACCGAGGCGCCGGGCGAGATCGTCGACCTGGGCGGCAAGGTGGTCGGCAGCCACAGGGGCATTGTGCATTTCACCGTCGGCCAGCGCCGCGGGCTGGAGATCGGCGGATCGCCCGAGCCGCTCTACGTGGTGCGGATCGAGCCCGACGAGCGGCGGCTGGTGGTTGGCCCCAAGCAGGCGCTTGCGGTCAGCGAAGCGACGGTCGGCGCCTGGAACTGGCTCGGCGAGGAGCAGACCGAGGTCGAGGTCAAGGTGCGCTCGCTCAGCCGTCCGGTGCCGGCGCGGCTGGAGGGCGGCGTGATCCGCTTCCACCAGCCGGAATATGGCGTCGCCCCGGGACAGGCGGCGGTGGCCTATGAAGGTGATCGACTGCTCGGCGGTGGCTGGATCGAGCACACCCGGTCCGCCATCGACGCAGTCGCGACCGCGGCCTGACATGCCGCAGCAGCGCAGCGCTGGCGTCCTTCTCTATCGCCGGCGCGGCGCCGACATCCAGGTCCTGCTCGGCCATCCCGGGGGCCCGTATTGGGCGCGCAAGGATGCGGGCGCATGGATGGTGCCCAAGGGCGCGATCGAACCGGGAGAAAGCGCGCTCGACGCCGCGCTGCGCGAATTTGCGGAAGAGGTCGGGCCGGTCCCTCCGGGCATCCCCGAGCCGCTGCTGACGGTGCGCCAGAACGGCGGCAAGCTGGTTGAGGTGTTCGCGCTGGACGGCGAATTCGATCCGGCCGCGCTGCAGAGCGCCCCGTTCGAGCTGGAATGGCCGCCGCGATCGGGGCGGATGCGCAGCTATCCCGAGCTCGACCGGGTGAAGTGGATGGGAATGGCCGAGGCGAGGACCAGGATCCTCGCCAGCCAGATGCCAGTGCTCGATGCGCTGGAGAAACTGCTAGCGGGCGCGCCGGGCGAGCAGGAACAGCAGCAGGCCGGCTAGCAGGAGGGCGGCAAGGGTCGCCCAGGCCGCGCCGCTCGCCTGGGTCGACACCGCCGCGCACAGCAGGATGCCGGTCATCCCAAGCGCAATCTCCCCCGGCGCGCGGCGCGCGATCTTGAGCCAGGCGGCTATGGTGACGGCATAGACCGCCATGCGCGCAAGCGTGCTGACCACCGCAAGCCACACGAAGCCGCCGCTCAAGGCCAGGCCGGCGACGATGGCGGCCATCAGCAGGATCGAGCCGTACGGAGTCTCGAACCGGGGGTGAACCGTCCCGATCCAGCGCGGGAGGTCGCCGCGCGCCGCCAGGGCGTGGCTGACCCGCGGGCTTGCGGTCATGTTGGCGTGGAGGTTGCCGAGCAGGCTGGTGACGGCGGCAAGCAGGATCAGCAGGGCACCGGCGGGCCCGAGCAACGCGGTGCCGAGCGCCAGCAGGGGGGCCTTCTCGCCTTCCGCGACCGGCGGCGAAACCGCCGAAAAGCCGAGCTGGACGAGGAAATAAAGCAGGGCGATGAGGAAGATCGTGACCAGCATGGCGCGGGCAATAGCGCGGCCGCCGTCGCGCGCCTCGCCCGACACGGCGACCGAATTCTCGAATCCGATAAAGGCGTAGAAGACGAGGAGGATGCTGGCCTCGGTCGCCGACAGCGGCGGCGGCGGGCCAAAGGCCGGAAGCGGGACGGTCAGCAGTGCAAGCATGGCAAGGCCCACCAGCGGCAGGCTTTTCAGCAGGGTCAGGCCGCCAAGCAGCCGCAGCGCGCGCGCGGTCCCGGCGATGTTGATCGCCGCCAGCAGCGCGATGGCGAGCAGGATCAGGACGCTGCGCAGCCACGGCTGGGGGGCGATGTCGGTCCAGCGCAGGAGATAATCGACCAGCACGTGGACGTTGGCCGCGAACGCCGCCATCCGCGCGATATAGTAGGTCCAGCCAAGCTCGAACCCGGCGAAGCGTCCGAACGCCGAGCCATAGACCACCGGCCCGCCCTCGCCCGGCATGGCGGCGATCGCCCGGGCGAAGGGAATGGCGATCAGCAGCATGACCAATGCGGCCGCCGGGAACAGCAGTGCTGCCCACGGGCCGACATCGCCGTTGAGGGTCGCCGGAAGCGCGAACACCGCAGCGCCGACCGCGCCGTTGAAGGACAGCAGCGCGGCGCCGCCGGCACCAACTTTGCGGGGCAGCGCGGTGTCGGTCAAAGCCGGAAGGTGCCTTCGATCACGGTCAGCGCCTGTCCGCCAAGCTGGACCCGGTCGCCCGCCAGCCGGCAGCGAAGCTCGCCGCCCCTGGCACCGACCTGCGCCGCGGTGAAGTCGGTCCGGCCAAGCTCGGCCGCCCAATAGGGGACCAGGGCGCAATGGGCCGAGCCGGTCACCGGGTCCTCGTCGATGCCGTGATAGGCGGCGAACACCCGGCTGGCGATGTCGCTGCGGGTGCCGGGGGCGGTGACCATCACCAGCGCGTCGATCGCGGCGAGGCGGGCGAAATCGGGACGCACCGCGCGAACCGCGGCCTCGTCAACGAGGCGGACAAGGATCGCGCCATTGCCGCCCGCGCCGATCCGCACCTCGCCGTCGACCCCGAGCGCCTCCAGCGCCTCGCTCGCCTCGCCTTCGCGGACGCGGCTGGCGGGGAGGTCGAGCCACAGAAGCCCGTCGTCGCGGGTGACGCTGAGCACGTCGGAACGGGTCTGGAAGCGCACGCGCTCGTCCTTCAGCAGGACATGCCCGCTGGCGAGGGTGGCGTGGCCGCACAGGTCGACCTCGACCGTGGGCGTGAACCAGCGCAGGTGATAGTCCGCCTCGGCGCCGTCGAGCGGCACGGTGAAGGCAGTTTCGCTGAGGTTGTTCTCGGCGGCGATGGCCTGGAGGATCTCGTCGGGCAGCCAGCCATCGAGCGGCATCACCGCCGCCGGATTGCCGGTCAGCGGGCGTCCGCTGGTGAAGGCATCGACCTGGAAGAAGGGCAGGGACAGGGGCTCGGTCATCGGCTCTCCGTCAGCTCGTGGGGCAACATGCCTTCGCGATCGGTATGCCCCTCGGGATCGAGGTGGAGGAAGATCTCGGTCCCGGGGAAGCGGCGCTGGAGATCCTCCTCGACCGCGTCGAGCCGATCGTGCGCTTCCCGGATCGTCCAGGCCTCGGGCACCCAGACGTGGAACTGGATGAAATCGTGGACCCCGCTGGTGCGGGTGCGGACGTCATGCATGCCCTTGAGCTCGGGATAGTCGGCGCAGGCGGCGAGAAAGGCTTCGCGCTTCTCGACCGGCCATTCGGCATCCATCAACTGGTTGACGCTTTCGCCCGCCGCCGACCACGCGCCCCACAGGAGCCACAGCGCGATCGCGATCCCGAAGGCGGCATCGGCGCCGCGGATGCGCAGCATGTGATCGAGGATCAGCGCGGCGATGACCGCGGCGTTGAGGAACAGGTCGGACCTGTAATGCATGTTGTCGGTCTGGATCGCGACCGAGCCGGTCTTGGCGATAACCCTTTTCTGGTAGCTCAGCAGCAGCAGGGTGCCGACCATCGCGGCGATCGACACGCCGATTCCAAGCTCGGCATGGGCGGTCGGCGCGCCGTTGAGCAGCCGGTCGATCGCCCGCCAGCCGATGCCCAGCGCGCTGGCCGCGATCAGCACCACCTGGCCGAGCGCGACCAGCGCCTCCGCCTTGCCGTGGCCGAAGCGATGGTCGTGGTCGGCCGGAAGCGCGGCGATCCGCACGCCGGCGAGCGTGAAGAGGCTGGCGACGAGGTCGAGCACCGTATCGGCGAGGCTGCCGAGCATGGCGGTCGAATCGGTTTCAATGGCTGCCCACGACTTGGCCACCATCAGCGTCAGCGCCATGAACACGCTGGCAAGCGCCGCCCGTTGCGTCAGGCGGGTGCGTTCGGGACCGACCACCCTCAAGGAAACAGCAGTCCCTGGCTCCAGCTGCCATCCGCCTGCCGCTCGAACAGGCGGCGGTGGTGGAGGCGGTATTCGACGTCTTCCCAGAATTCGATCCGGTCGGGCACCAGCCGGAAGCCGGACCAATGCTCCGGCCGGGGCACGTCGCGGTCGGCGAAGCGCGCCTTCACCTCCTCGACCCGCGCGGTGAAGGTGTCGCGGCTGTCGAGCGGGCGCGACTGGTCGCTGGCATGGGCGCCGATCTGGCTGTTGCGCGAGCGGCTTGCGAAATAGGCGTCGGCATCGGCGTCGCTGACCTGGACCAGCCGGCCCTCGGCGCGGACCTGCTTGCGCAGGCTCTTCCAGTGGATGCACAGCGAGCCCCACGGATTGGCGGCGATCTCCTGCCCCTTGCGGCTGTCGAGATTGGTGAAGAAACCGAAGCCATCGGGGCCATGCCTGCGCATCAGCACCATCCGCACCGACGGGCGCCCGTCGGGGGTGGAGGTGGCAAGCGCCATCGCGTCGGGATCGTTGATCTCCTCCGCTTCCGCCAGTGCCATCCACTCGGCGAACAGGGCGAAGGGATCGGTGTGCGACATGGCGCCCCTCTATCCGCTCCCCGCCTTGGCAGGCAAGCAATGCGGACCTAGCTGGTGCGCGAACGACTTTGCTCTAAGAGGAGCCATGGATCTTTACGCACAATTGGGGATCAAGCGCGGCGCGACCGAGGCCGAGATCAAGAAGGCCTATCGAAGCCTCGCCAAGCAGCTTCACCCCGACCGCAACCAGGATAATCCCAAGGCGGCCGAGCGCTTCAGCAAGGTGACGGCCGCCTACGACCTGCTGTCCGACGCCGACAAGCGCGCCCGCTACGACCGCGGCGAGATCGACGAGGAAGGCAATCCCAAGTTTGGCGGCTTCGGCGGAGGCGGCGGAAGCTACGGCGGCGCGCGACCGGCGCAAGGCGGCGGGTTCGAGGGCTTTCCCGGCGGCGGCGCTGCGGGCGGACCCGACCTGTCGGACCTATTCGAAGGCCTGTTCGGCGGCGCCGGCGGGGCGCGGCGGCCGGGCGGATCGCCCTTCGGCCAGGCCGGCGCCCGGCCGCGGGCGGCGGTCAAGGGCGCGGACGTCGCCTATCGCCTGACTGTGCCGTTCACCGACGCCGCGACGCTCAGCCCGCAGCGGGTGACGCTGGCCGACGGCGCGACCATCGAACTGAAGCTTCCCAAGGGCGTCGAGGACGGCGCCAAGATCCGGCTTGCGGGCAAGGGCGAGGCGGGGCCGGGCGGAAAGGGCGATGCGATCGTCACCATCGCGGTTGAACCGCACCGCTTCTTCACTCGCGACGGGCAGAACGTCCGCCTCGACCTTCCGGTCAGCCTCAGGGAGGCGGTGCTGGGGGCCAAGGTCAAGGTGCCGACTCCCGACGGCGCGGTGATGCTGAGCGTCCCCAAGGGCGCCAGTTCGGGCAAGGTGCTGCGGATCAAGGGCCGCGGGTTCAGCGACAAGGCGGGAACGCGCGGCGACCTGCTGGTCACGCTGATGGTCGACCTGCCGGCGGCGGACGCCGAGCTGGAGCGCTTCGTCGAGGGCTGGGCCGGCGGCGAAGGCAACCCTCGGGCGGGTCTCGGCGTCTAACCCCCTACATGCAGGACATTTCCCCCCAAAGTCCCGAAGCCAGGCGCAAGCGTCTGGCTGCTCTTCAGGCCCGCTTCGGCACCCAGGTGGTCGAGCGGGTCAAGCCGGGCACCAAGCCGTTCGAGGTCGCCAAGCGCGTCCTGATCGGAGTCTACAATGACGGGTTCATTCACGCCGGCAACATCGCCTACCTCAGCCTGCTGTCGATGTTCCCCTTCTTCATCCTCGCGGCGGCGGTGGCCCAGTTGCTGGGGTCGTCGGAAGGGGCGCAGGCGGCGGTCGTCAACGTGCTCGGCTCGCTTCCTCCAAGCATCGCCAACGTCCTGCGCGAGCCGGTCGCCGAGGTGCTGACCGCACGCCAGGGGCCGCTCTTGTGGTTCGGCGCGCTGGTCGGGCTGTGGACGGCGTCGAGCTTCATCGAGACCATCCGCGACATCCTGCGCCGGGCCTACGGCGTCAAATATACCGCGCCCTTCTGGGAATATCGGCTGATTTCCGCCCTGTTCATGCTGGGCCTGATCCTGCTGCTGATGATCTCGCTGGCGGCGACCGTGCTGCTGAGCTCGATCGAGGCCTTCATCGTCGCCAAGGTGCCGGGCCTGGCCGAGGTGGAGAGCACGCTGACCCTGGTCCGCATCGTCCCTGCCGCCGCGCTGTACCTTACGGTCTACCTGACCTTCGTGGTTCTGACCCCGTCGCGATACCGCAAGCGCGGTTGCCGCAAGTGGCCGGGCGCGTTGCTGGTGACCTTGTGGTGGGTCGGCACCGCTACCCTGCTGCCCAAGGCAATCAGCCTCGCGGGCGGCTATGATCTGACCTACGGCAGCCTCGCCGGGGTGATGATCGCCTTGCTGTTCTTCTTCACCGTCGGGTTGGGCGTGGTGATGGGCGCCGAACTGAACGCCGGGCTGGCAGAAACCGATGCGAAGGCGCTAGAGGGCGAACAATATGCCGGACCGCACGCCGCCACCCTCGAGGTCGAGGAGCCGGAGCCGGGCGAGAAGGTGACGATCAAGCCGAGCCAGGTGGACGAGGTCCCGGCGACGGCGGAAGCGGCCCTTGCGGCGGCTGAAGAGGGGAAGATTGCATGACGGGATTGATGAGCGGCAAGCGCGGCCTGATCATGGGCCTGGCGAACGACCGCAGCCTGGCCTGGGGCATTGCCAAGCAGCTCGGCGAACAGGGTGCCGAGCTGGCGTTCAGCTATCAGGGTGAAGCGCTGGAGCGGCGGGTCCGTCCGCTCGCGGAAAGCCTTGGCTCGGACTTCCTGGTCGATTGCGACGTCGGCGACATGGACGCGCTCGACCGCACCTTCGCCCAGATCGAGGAGCGCTGGGGCGGGCTCGACTTCCTGGTCCATGCGATCGGCTTTTCGGACAAGAACGAGCTGCGCGGGCGGTTCGTCGACACCAGCCTCGACAACTTCCTGCTGACCATGAACATCTCGGTCTACAGCTTCGTCGCCTGCGCCCAGCGCGCGGCCCGGTTGATGAAGCCCGGCGGGTCGATGGTGACGCTGACCTATTACGGCGCCGAAAAGGTGATCCCGCACTACAACGTCATGGGGGTCGCCAAGGCGGCGCTGGAGACGGCGACCAAATATCTCGCCGCCGACCTCGGCAAGGACGGCCTCAGGGTCAACGCGATCAGCGCCGGGCCGATCAAGACCCTGGCGGCGAGCGGGATCGGCGACTTCCGCTACATCCTCAAGTGGAACGAGTATAACTCGCCGCTGCGCCGCAACGTCACCATCGAGGATGTCGGCGGCGCCGGTCTGTACCTGCTGAGCGACCTCGCCAGCGGCGTCACCGGCGAGATCCATCATGTCGACGCGGGCTACAACGTCGTCGGCATGAAGGCCGAGGACGCGCCGGACATCGCCACCGTCTGACGGTTAATGGGCGTTGGTTGCGCAGCGTGCCGCGCTGCCGTTACATCAGGGCATCGCCGGCAGGGGGCCGGCTCGATACCCGGGGACTTGAGGCACGTGGCACTTCGTTTGACGCTCGCTCTGGCGCTTGCCGCCACCGTTGCTCCCTCGGCCGCGCTTGCCGCAACGCCGACCAAGGCGGTTGCGCCGGCCAAGGACGACAAGCCCGCGCCCAAGGCCGATCCCGCCGAGGCGATGGCGTTCGTGTCGAAGGTGTTCGACAAGCTGTTCCCGGCCGGTCCCGAGCCCGAACCCGCCCGGTTGGCCGCCGCGCGGGACATGAGCGCGACCATGTTCCCGAAGGGTGCCTATGCCGAGGCGATGAACGGCTTCACCGAGAAGATGGCCGATCAGATGCTGAACATGAGCGAGGCCGACTTTGCGGATCTCGCGCCGCCGACGCCCAGGACAAAAAAGGCGGCGCTGGCCGCCAAGCCGCCCAGCACCGAGCCCCTGCGGCTGGTGATGGCGCGCAAGGACCCGATGTTCGATGCCAAGGTGGCGGCGGGCAAGGCCTTCGTGAAGACCATGTTCGTCAAGGTCGGAGAAGTCGCCGAGCCGCGCTTCCGCGAGGGCATTGCGCGGACCATGGCGCGCCGCTTCGACGCGCAGCAGCTGGCCGAGATCCAGCGCTTCCTCGCGACCCCGACCGGCGCGGCGTACGGCCGGCAGATGCTCGGCCTGTGGTTCGACCCCGAGGTGATGCGCGGCGCCTACCAGAGCTTCCCCGACATGCTGAAGCTGATGCCCGGCATGATGCAGGAGGCGGCGACCCTCGAAGCAACGATGAAGGCCCCGAAGAAGGCCAAGTGATCGCCTAGCGGGCGTCCCCGTAGATCTTCATCAGCGCGTAGAGATAGTTGCGGCTGTCGAGCACCGACTTGACCCGGATCCGCTCGTTGAGGCCGTGGGCGCCGTTCCCGTCGGCTTCCGAGAAGACGCCGGAGATGCCGTAGGTCGGGATACCGGCAGGCGTCAGGAAGGCGCCGTCGGTGGCGCCGGCCGACATGGTGCGGACCAGGGGCACGCCCGGAAACATCTTCGCGGCAAGCGTTTCGGCGGGCCCAAGCACCTTGGGATCGAGCGGCGGCGGATTGGCGCCGGCGTTGCGTACCTCTGGAATGGTCACCGCGACCTTGGGGTTGTTGATGGTGCGGATCAGGACCTGGCGAACCTCTTCCGCATTCCCGCCGGGGAAGATGCGGCAGTTGATGTTGGCCCGGGCCCGCTGCGGCAGGGCGTTGGTGGCGTGGCCGGCGTTGAGCAGGGTGGCGACGCAATTGGTGTGCAAGATCGCATTATCGCTGGGGTCCTGCTCGAGCAGCTTGCGTGCGCCCTCGTCCGCGGGGTTGGCGAGCAGGGCGGCGATCGCCGCGCGCTGGTCGGCCGGGCGGGTCGGCGCCATGCGGGTATAATAATCGCGGGTGGTGGCGTTGAAGGTAACCGGAAAGCGCAGGCCCTCGATCGCCGTCACCGCGCGCGAAAGGTGATAGATGGCGTTGTCCGGCACCGGCCGCGAGCTGTGGCCACCGGGGTTGGTGACCTCCAGCGTGTAGTTCTGCGACAGCTTTTCGCCGACCTGGATGCCGAGGAACTGCGGCTTGCCGCTCGCGTCCAGCCGACCGCCGCCGCCCTCGTTCACCGCAAAGGCGGCGTCGATCAGGTCGCGCTTCTGTTCGGCCAGATATTTGGCGCCGTTGAACGCGCCGTTGGTTTCCTCGCCGCAGGTCAGCGCCAGCTTGAGCGTCCGGCGCGGCGTGTAGCCCTCCTGCTTGTAGCGGATCAGGCTGTCGACGAAGATCGCCGCCATCGCCTTGTCGTCGGCGGCGCCGCGGGCATAGAAGAAGCCGTCCTCCTCGACGAGCGTGAAGGGATCGCGGGTCCAGTCCTCGCGCTTGGCTTCGACCACGTCGATGTGGGCCAGCATGAGCACGGGCTTCGCCTTGGCGTCGCGACCGGGATAGACGACGACGAGGCCGCCTTCCTTGGGATGGTCCGGCACCGAGAAGCGGTGGAGGTCTGCCGCCGGAATGCCCGCCGCCGCCAGCCGCGCCGCCATTCGCTCCGCCGCCAGCGTGCAATCGCCTTCCGACAAGGTGGTGTTGGTCTCGACCAGTTCCTTGTAGGTCGCGCGGAACGCCGCTTCGCCCGGGCGCTGCGCAAGCGCGGTGGTGGACGTGAGCAGGGCGGCAAGTCCAAGCGCGAGCGACGTTTTCATGCGTGTATCCCCCAGCCCCTCGAGCCGGGGCAGAGGGCGAGGCTATCGCAGTCTCGGACGCTTCGCCAGAGTGGCGGCTTGCGTACCGGCGATCGCTCCGCAAGGCTGGGGCATGGCCGCTTCCGACCCACCCGCACCGCACCAGCCGATCTCGCGCAAGTCGCTGGCGGTGGCGGCCTTTTCGACCATCGTCGAATGGTATGATTTCACGCTTTACCTGTATTTCGCGACGGTGCTGGCGCGGTTGTTCTACGGCGGCACCAGCGAGGCCTTGTCCTTTACCCTCGGCAGCTTCGCGCTCGCCTACCTGATGCGGCCGCTTGGAGCGGTGGTGTTCGGCCATGTCGGCGACCGCCACGGACGGCGTTCGATGCTTTTGTGGTCGGTTGCGCTGATGACCGCGGCGATGCTGGTGACGGCGCTGCTTCCGACCAAGGCCGAGATCGGGGTCGCGGCGGGCTGGGCGCTGTTCCTACTGCGCTGCGTGATGGGGTTCTCGGTCGGCGGCGAATATAGCGGAGTGGTCGCCTACCTGCTGGAGGGCGCCAGGGCCGAGCGGCGCGGGCTGGTCGCCAGCCTTGCTTCGGCCGCGAGCGAGATCGGCGCGCTGCTGGCGGTCGCCGTCTCGGCGCTGACGGTGGCGTCGATGAGCGAGGCGGACCTCGCAAGCTGGGGCTGGCGCATTCCCTTCTTCGTCGGCGCGGCGCTTGCGGGCAGCGTGTGGATCGCGCGCTCCTCGATGCAGGAATCGCCCGAATTTGAGCGGCAGGTCACGGCCGGCTCTGTCCCCGAATCGCCCTGGCGGCATGCCTTCGCCAACCACAAGCTCGGCATCTTCCGGGCCTTCAGCATCTCGGCGCTGGGGTCGATCACCTATTACGTCGGGATCACCTACGTGCCCGCGTTCCTGACCACGGCGGGACGGTTGTCCGAGGCCGACAGCCTGTGGCTGGGAACGGCCGCCGCCGTCGCGGTGATCCTGGTTACGCCGCTGACCGGGATCCTGTCGGACCGGGTCGGGCGCAAGCCGGTGCTGGTCGCCGTCGCTTTACTGTCGGCGGTGCTGCCGATCACGCTCTTCTCGCTGATGGGCGGCGGGAGCCACGGCCAGGCGCTGGTCGGCGCGCTGGTGCTGGCCTGCGTCGCCGGCGCGATGAGCGCGGTGGGCGCGGTCGCGACCGCCGAGCAGTTCCCGGGCGAAGGGCGCGTCACCGGGCTGGCCTTTGGCGCAACCGGTGCGACCGCGATCTTCGGCGGACTGACGCCTTGGCTGGCCGAGCGGCTGGTCGCGACGACCGGTCAGGCGACCATGCCGGGGATCATGATCGCGGTGGTCGCTGTGGCGGTGCTGCCGGTGTTCCTGACGCTGAAGGAGACGGCACCGGCCAGGTCGGGTTGAGTCCGCCGTCCGTCGAGCGTTTCAGCGTACTATAGATGTAATACGCCGGTTCGTCGAAGCCGGGGTGCCTCCATCGCCAAAGCAATCCACCCCACGTCCTCCAGGCCGCCAGCGGGAGCGACCGGGCGGCAAGGCATTGCTCAGCAAAGGCTCAGGCTTTGCTCATGCCTTTCACCGCCCCGATCCCTCAGGTGCCGGGTACCGCCAACGGGCTTCGGGAAACTCCCGGGCCCCGCGGCGGGGGTCAGTTCAGGGGGTTTGCTTTCATCATGGTGCATCGTCGTTTCCTCGCCGCCAGCGCGCTGGCCATTGTCATCGGCATGAGCTTCTCAGCGCCGGCCGCCGCGCAGTCCGCTCCCGCCGCGAGCCAGCCGCAGCCGACCCGGCCGGCGGGCGAGCGGGGACAGACGGTGACCGTGACCGGCAGCCGTCCGCAGGTGATCGACGCGCCCGACCGGCTGAGCTTCAACGTCGCCAACGACCTTGGCGCGCAGACCGGCAGCCTGGCCGACGCGCTGCGCAACGTGCCCGGAGTCGAGGTCGATCTCGAAGGTAGGGTTAGCCTGCGAGGCGATCCGGGGGTCACCATCCTGGTCGACGGGCGCCCGTCGGGGCAGCTGCGCGGCGAGGGTCGCGGCGACGCGCTGCTGGCGATGCCGGCCAACAACATCGAGCGGGTCGAGGTCATCACCAACCCGTCGGCGGCGATGAGTCCCGAGGGGTCGGGCGGGGTGATCAACCTCGTCACCAAGAAACAGCGCCAGGCGGGAACCACCGGCACCATCCGCGCCAACGCCGGTCTGGAAGGGCGTGGCAGCGCGTCGCTCAACCTGGCGCGCACCCGGCCGGGACTGACCGTGTCCGGCGAAGCCTCCTACCGCCGCTTCACCAACGAGATCATCGTCACGCAGGACCGTGAGCGGTTCGTCACCGGCGGGGCCAGCCTGCTCAGCCGGCAGGAGCAGCTCCACGACAATGTCGCGCAAGGCGGCAACGGCCGGTTCGGCGTCGAATATGACCTCGACAAGACCAACCGCCTGACCGGCGAGATCAGCTATCGCCGCAACCAGTTGGAAAGCGACCGCGACGAACGCTTCATCGGCAATGCGGTGGAGCCCGGCTTCACCCGCCTCAGCGATCAGGAGATGAGCCAGCGGATCCTCGGCCTGCGCTCGTCCTGGCGCAAGACGCTGCCGGGCAAGGAGCACAGCTTCTCGGTCGACCTGCAGCACGACAGGGGCGGCATGAACCGCCTGCTCGACGGGCGGATCACCCCGGCGGCGGGCGCGGTGCTGTTCGAGCGGATCGAGAACGATATCGACCGCAACGAGACCCGGCTCAAGGCCGACTACAAGAAGCCGCTGGGCGAGAATCGTTCGCTCAACCTCGGCTATGAGTTCGAAGGTTCGAACGCGGATTTCGGCTTCGTCGGCGCGCGGGGCACGGCCCTCAATGCGCTGGTGCCGCAGGCCAATCTGACCAACGCGTTCGACTTCTCGCAGGACGTCCATGCGCTGTACGGCACGGCGCAGTTCAACAGCGGCAAGTGGGAGTTCCAGCCGGGCCTGCGGCTCGAGCAGGTCGGGCTCGACCTGTTCCAGCGCACCGACAATGCCCGCTACGAGCAGGATTATTTCCGGGTCTATCCGACGCTCCACGTCGGGCGTGCGCTGAGCGAGCGGACCAAGCTGCGCGCGAGCTACAGCCGCCGTATCCAGCGGCCGGGCCCGTTCGAGCTCAATCCCTACATCTTCTATGCCGACGCCCGGAACATCCAGCGCGGCAATCCCAACCTCAAGCCCGAGGTGACCGACGCGTTCGAAACCTCGCTGCAATATCGCAAGGACGCGACCTTCCTGTCGCTGACCGGCTTCTATCGCCGCTCGCGCGACATGTTCACCGAGATCCTGCAGACGCTGCCCGACGGCGTGCTGCTGACGACCCGCGCCAACCTCGGGCGGGGCAGCCGGCTGGGCGCCGATGCAATCATCAACGGGCGATTGTCAAAAACGCTGAACTACCAGCTGTCGGGCACGGTGCAGCGGATGGAGCTCGACCCGCGCGGGATCGCCGGGACCTTCGGCAAGGTGTCGGGAGTGGTCGCGTCGGTGCGCGGCAGCGTCAATTTCCAGCCCAGTCCCAAGGACTTCTTGCAGATCAGCGGCAACTACCAGGGCAAGCAGCTGATCCCGCAGGGCTATCGGCTGGGCGGCGGGATCGTGAACGTCGGCTATCGGCGCAAGATCAACGACCAATTGTCGCTGCTGGTGACCGGCCAGAACATCCTCGACAGCGCCCAGCAGGAAATCGTGATCCGCACCCCGTCCTTCCGCGACCGTTTGAAATTCAAGGTGCGCGGGCGCGCCGTGCTGCTGGGGCTCGCCTACAACTTCGGTCAGGGCAACGGGCGCAAGCGCCAGGATGACCGCTTCGATTTCGATCCCAGCGCGGGTAGCGTCGGGCAATAGGCCGCCGGGACGTCAGCCGGCGAAGGGGTCGCGGACCAGAATGGTGTCGTCGCGGTCGGGCGAGGTGCTGACGAGGGTGACCGGGCAGCGGATCAGCTCCTCGACCCGCCGGATATACTTGATCGCCTGCGCCGGCAGGTCGGCCCAGCTGCGCGCGCCGACCGTGCTGTCGGACCAGCCCGGCATCTCCTCGTAGATCGGAGTGACCCGGGCCTGGTCGGCGGCGTGGGGCGGAAGATAGTCGAAGCGCTTGCCGCCGATCTCGTAGCCGACGCAGATCTTGACCGTGTCGAGCCCGTCGAGGACGTCGATCTTGGTCAGCGCGATGCCGGTGATCCCGCTCACCGCGGCGCTCTGGCGGACCAGCACGGCATCGAACCAGCCGCAGCGGCGCTGGCGGCCGGTGACGGTGCCGAACTCGCGGCCCCGCTCGCCGAGGCGCTGGCCGATCTCGTCGTCCAGTTCGGTTGGGAACGGGCCGGAGCCCACACGTGTGGTGTATGCCTTGACGATACCGAGCACGAAGCCCGCCGCGCCCGGACCCATGCCGCTGCCGCTGCCGGTGGTGCCGGCGACGGTGTTGGACGAAGTGACGAACGGATAAGTGCCGTGATCGACGTCGAGCAGCACGCCCTGCGCGCCTTCGAACAGGATCCGGCGGCCCTTGCTCCTGGCATCGTCGAGGTCGAGCCAGACCGGACGGGCGAATTGCAGCACGAAGTCGGCGACCTCCGCCAGGTCGCGCTTGAGCCGCTCGCGGTCGACCGGCGGGTGGCCGAAGCCGGCGCGCAGGGCGTCATGGTGCGCAGAGACACGGTCGAGCAGGGGGTCGAGCTCGTCGAGGTGGGCGAGGTCGCAGACGCGGATGGCGCGGCGGCCGACCTTGTCCTCGTAGGCCGGGCCGATCCCGCGGCGGGTGGTGCCGATCTTGCCGGCGCCGCTGGCGTCCTCGCGCAGCGCATCGAGATCGCGGTGGATGGGGAGGATCAGCGGGCAGGTCTCGGCGATGCGCAGGACGTCGGGTTCGATCCGGATGCCCTGGGCGCGCAGCTTCTCGACTTCCTCGCGCAGCCACCACGGATCGAGCACCACGCCGTTGCCGATGATCGACAGCGTGCCGGTGACGATCCCGCTCGGAAGCAGGGACAGCTTGTAGACGTTCTCGCCGACCACCAGGGTGTGACCGGCATTGTGCCCGCCCTGAAAGCGCACCACGCAATCGGCGCGGCTCGCGAGCCAGTCGACGATCTTGCCCTTGCCCTCGTCGCCCCATTGGGCGCCGATTACGGTAACGTTACCCATGCGTAATCATTCCTGCTGCAGCATGAACGGCGCGCCAAGGCCGCGTTCAGCCGCGCTCCTATTGATTGTCGGCGACGAGGTCCAGAACAGGGGATGACGATGGGCAGGGCACGGATCGGGTTGATGGTGCTGGCGGTGGCCGCGCTGGTGGCCGGAAGCGGCGCATGGGGACAGCGCGCCAGGCTTGCGGCGGAATGCCGGACGCCCGCGCTTCGCCAGTGCCTGCTGGCCGGCAGCGAGCGTGGAAAGTGCCTGGCGGAAGCGATGCAGTCGCTGCCCGATTCGTGCCGCAAGGCGATGAGCGAACGGGCGGCGGCGCGGGCAGGGGCCCTTCCGGCAGGCTGGCGCGAAGAGGCCTATGGCAGCGACCCGCGCCAGAAGCTCGATTGGGTGGCCCCCGCGGCGGGCGGCAAGGCGCCGCTGCTGCTGTTCGTGCATGGCGGCGGCTGGTCGATCGGCGACAAGCGCATGGGCGCCGGCGAGAAGGGCGCGCATTTCAGCGGCAAGGGCTGGGCCTTCGCCAGCACCAACTACCGCCTGGTCCCGCAGGCGCGGGTCGAGGACCAGGCGGCGGACGTGGCGGCGGCGATCGCCTATCTCCGCCGCCAGCCGGGGATCGACCCCAACCGGATCGTCCTGATGGGGCATAGCGCCGGCGCGCATCTGGCGGCGCTGGTGGCGAGTGATCCGGCCTATCTCAAGGCCGCCGGAGTCCCGCTGGGCGCGGTTCGCGGCGTGGTGCTGCTGGACGGTGCCGGCTACGACGTCGGCGAGCAGATGGCCGAGCCGCGCAACGCCGTGCAGTCGATGTACGCGCAGGCTTTCGGGACCGATCCCGCACGGCAGGCGGCGCTGTCGCCGGCTCGCCACGCCGCGGCGCCCAATGCCGCCGACTGGCTGATCCTGCCGGTGGCCTCCCGCCGCGATTCGACCGCGCAGAGCGAAAAGCTGGCGCGGCTGCTGCGCGAGGGCGGGAGCCGGGCCACCGTTGCGCCGCAGGCGGGCAAGACTCACGCCAGCCTCAACCGCGAGCTTGGCACTGCCGGCGACCCGAGCACCGACGCCGTCGACGCATTCCTGGCCAGGCTGTAGCCGTTACTTCGTGACCGTCCTGTAGCGGTCGAACCAGGCGATGATCGCGCTCGCCTTGGCCGCCGACTGCGACGGGCGCGCGGTCAGCCCGCCGTGGTTGGCGCCGGGAACGACCATCAGGCCGGAGGGGATGCCGCGCAGCTGCAGCGCGCCATAATATTGCTCCGACTCGCTGATCGGGGTGCGGTAGTCGCGCTCGCCGACGACCACCAGGGTCGGCGTCTTGACGTTGCCGACCAGCGACAGGGGCGAATTGCGCCACAGGATTTCGGGATTGTCCCACGGCTGCTTGCCGTAGGTATATTCATATTGGGCGGCGATGATGTCGGTGTTGAGGATCTTCGACACCCAGTTGATGACCGGCTTCTGCAGGGCGGCGGCGCGGAAGCGGTCGGTCTTGCCGATGATCGCCGCGGCCGCGTAGCCGCCGTACGAGCCGCCGGTGACGAACAGGTTGGCCGGGTCGGCGTAACCGGCCGCCACCGCCGCATCCACCGCGCTCATGAAGTCGGCATAGTCGGCAAACGGCTGCGTGGGATCGGGATTGATCGAGAATGCCTCCCCGTAGGAGGTGCTGAGCCGCGCGTTGGGATAGACCACGACATAGCCGGCGGCGGCGTAGAGCTGCATGTCGGTGCCGAAGTTGGCGCCATAGGACGATGCCGGACCGCCGTGGATCTCGAGAATGGTCGGGCGCTTCTCGCCCGGGCGGTAATCGGACGGGAGGACCACCCAGGTGTCGATCGGCGCCCCATCGCGGCTCGACGTTACGGCGAGCTTGCGGACTTCCCCAAGCTTGCGGGCGGCCAGCAGATCGGCGTTGAGGTCGGTCAGGCGCGTCGTCCGGCCGCGGCGTGAGACTGCAATGTCACCGGGCCGGTGCTCGTCCCCCGCGACAAAGGCGACGACATTTCCGGCCGCATGATAATCGCCGCCGCTGTACGGGCGGTCGAGGCTTCCGCCGGCCAGCCCGCCGGCAAGCGTGGTCACTTTCCCGTCGAGCCCGACGCGCACGACCTTGCCTTCCCCGCGGTCGATCGTGAGGGCTAGAATCGAGCGGCCGTCCGGGCTCCACATCGGGCGCGAGATCGGGCGGTCGAAACCGCCCGTCAGCAGCCGCGGGTTCGATCCGTCGGCGTTCATCACGTACAGGCGCATGTCCTGCGAGTTGCGCTTGCGATCGTCGAAGCCGGTGTAGGCGATCAGCCGTCCGTCGGGCGACACGGCGGGTTCGGAATCGGGCCCGTCGCGGTTCGTCAGCCGGGTCGCATCGCCGCCGTCGACGGGGATCCGGATGATCTCGCTTTCGACCGGGTCGCGGTCGGCGCCGGGCTTGCGATTGGCGCCGATCAGGATCGCGCGGCCGTCGGGGGTGAAGGCGAGCGGGCCGGGATCGCCGCCCTTGTCGCGGGTCAGCTGTCGCGGCGCGCCGCCCGACGCCGAGACGATGAACAGCTGGACGTCGCCGGCCCGCAGCAGCCCTTCGGAATCGGTGCGATAGACCAACTGATCGGTGTAGCGGACGGGATCGGCCCACTTGGCGCCCTCGGGCTTGTCGGGCGCCTTGCCGAGCCGGGGGGCCTCGCCGGGGACGAACATGGCGAAGGCGATCGAGCGGCCATCGGGCGACCAGCGAAGGCTGCGCGGGGCCTCGGGCAGGGTGGCGACGCGAGCGACCGTGCCGCTGTCCATCCAGCGCACCCACAATTGCGGCTTCTCTCCCTCGGCGTAGGAGACATAGGCAAGGCGCTTGCCGTCGGGCGACCAGCGCGGGCTGGCGTGCTGGCCCGGACCGGCCGCGATCGGCGCCTGCGCTCCGCTGGCAAGGTCGATCATCCAGATCGAGCGGTTCATCCGGTCGTTCATGACGTCGCCGGTGGCGCGGACGTAGGCGACGGCCTTGCCGTCGGGGCGGACCTGCGGGTCGGACGCGACCTGGAGCGAGAACAGGTCCTTCGGCTGGAGCTGCGCCGGAGCGGCGGTGGCGGCAAGCAGCGCGGCAAGCGCGAGGCTAAGTTTCAGGTGCATGTGCGGCTGGTCCCCTTTCGTCGAGGGGAGTGTGGCAGCGTCGGCGCAGAAAGCCAGCCGTCGTCCCGCCGCGATGGGGGACGACGGCCGGGTATCAGAAGCTGAGCGGTACCACTTCGCGCACGCCTTCCAGCGCGCACAGCCTGGCGACCACTTCGGGGGTCACCGGATCGTCGACCGCGACCAGCGCCACCGCTTCCCCGCCCGCGGCGCGGCGGCCGAGGTTGAAGGTGGCGATGTTGATGCCCGCTTCGCCGAGCGCCGTGCCGAGGCTGCCGATGAAGCCCGGCGCGTCGTTGTTGACGATGTAGAGCATGTGCCCGGCAAGGTCGGCCTCGACCGCAACGCCGAAGATATCGACCAGCCGCGGGGCCGAATTGCCGAACAGGGTGCCGGCGACGCAGCGGTCGCCCGTCGGGGTCGAGGCGGTGACGCGCACCAGGGTGTGATAGTCGCCCTCGCGTTCGTGGCGGACTTCCTTGACGTCGAGCCCGCGTTCCTTGGCCAGGATCGGCGCATTCACCATGTTCACGGTCTGGCTGTAGGTACCCATCAGCCCGGCCAGCACCGCGCCGGTGATCGGCTTCTGGTTGAGCGCGGCGGCGGCGCCCTCGACCTCGATCGAGACTCCGCGGACCTGGTCGCCGAGCACCTGTCCGAGCAATTTCCCGAGTTTCTCGGCAAGCGCCATGTAGGGCTTGAGCCGCGGTGCTTCCTCCGCCGACAGCGAGGGCATGTTGATGGCGTTGGTGACGCCGCCCAGCAGCAGGAAATCGCTCATCTGCTCGGCGACCTGGATCGCGACATTGACCTGCGCCTCGGTGGTCGAGGCGCCGAGGTGCGGGGTCGAGATGAAGCCCGGCGTGCCGAACAAGGGGCTGGCGGTGGCAGGCTCGGTCTCGAACACGTCGAGCGCCGCGCCGGCGACCTGGCCGCTGTCCAGCGCGTCCTTCAGCGCCGCCTCGTCGATCAGCCCGCCGCGCGCGCAGTTGATGATCCGCACGCCCTTCTTGGTCCTGGCCAGCGCCTCGCGGCTGAGGATGCCGCGGGTCTGGTCCGTCAGAGGGGTGTGGAGGGTGATGAAGTCGGCGCGCTTGAGCAGCTCGTCGAGCTCGACCTTCTCAATTCCAAGCTCGAGCGCGCGTTCGGGCGAGAGGAAAGGGTCGAAAGCGACTACCTTCATCTTGAGGCCGAGCGCCCGGCTGGCGACGATCGATCCGATGTTGCCGGCGCCGATCAGGCCCAATGTCTTGGCGGTCAGCTCGACCCCCATGAAGCGGTTCTTCTCCCACTTGCCGGCCTGGGTCGAGGCGTCGGCCTCGGGCAGCTGGCGGGCGAGCGCGAACATCAGCGCGATGGCGTG
This sequence comes from Sphingomonas kaistensis, assembly GCF_011927725.1. NCBI lineage: Bacteria > Pseudomonadati > Pseudomonadota > Alphaproteobacteria > Sphingomonadales > Sphingomonadaceae > Sphingomonas > Sphingomonas kaistensis. The sequence goes on from NZ_JAATJC010000001.1 coordinate 1,102,604, forward strand.
CTCGGCGGTGGTGATCGAATTGCCGAAGGGGGTGTTCATCACCACGATTCCGCGGGCGGTGGCGGCGGGGATGTCGACATTGTCGACCCCGATCCCGGCGCGACCGATCACCTTGAGGTTGGTCGCATGATCGAGCAGCCGCGCCGTCGCCTTGGTCGACGAGCGGATGGCGAGGCCGTGATAGTCGCCGATGATCGCGGCGAGCTCGTCCGGGGTCTTGCCGGTGATCTCGTCCACCTCGATCCCGCGCTCGCGGAAGATGGCGGCGGCGCGGGGGTCCATCTTGTCGGAAATGAGGACGCGCGGGGTCATGCCTTGGTCTCCTCATAGGCCCAGTCGAGCCACGGCCCGAGGGCCTCGATGTCAGCGGTGTCGACGGTCGCGCCGCACCAGATGCGAAGCCCCGGCGGGGCGTCGCGATAGCCGGCGATGTCAAAGGCGACGCCCTGCTCCTCAAGGAGCGCGGCCATCTTCTTGATCCGCGCTTCGTCGGCGCCTTCGACGGTCAGGCAGACGCTGGTCTTCGAGCGCGATGCCGGGTCGGCGGCGAGGTGGCCGAGATAGGGGCGCGCCTCGACGATGGCGTCGAGAGCCGCGGCATTGGCGTCGCTGCGCGCGATTGCGCCGTCGAGCCCGCCGATGCCCTCGACCCATTCGAGTGCGGCAATCGCGTCCTCGACCGCGAGCATCGAGGGCGTGTTGATCGTCTCGCCCGAGAAGATGCCCTCGATCAGCTTGCCCTTGCTGGTCAGGCGGAAGACCTTGGGCAGCGGCCAGGCGGGGGTATGGCTTTCCAGCCGCTCGACCGCGCGGGGACCGAGGATCAGCACGCCGTGCGCGCCTTCGCCGCCAAGCACCTTCTGCCAGGAGAAGGTGGCGACATCGATCTTGTCCCACGGAATGTCATAGGCGAACACCGCGCTGGTGGCGTCGGCGAAGCTCAGGCCCTGGCGGTCGGCATCGATCCACTCGCCATCGGGCACGCGGACGCCCGAGGTGGTGCCGTTCCAGGTGAACAGGACGTCGTTCGACCAGTCCACTTGGGCAAGGTCGGGCAGCGCACCATAATCGGCGCGGATCACGGCGGGGTCGATCCTGAGCTGCTTGACCGCGTCGGTAACCCAGCCCTCGCCGAAGCTTTCCCACGCCATGGCGGTGACCGGTCGGGCGCCGAGCATGGTCCACATCGCCATCTCGTAGGCGCCGGTGTCGGAGCCGGGCACGATGCCGATCCGGTGGGTGTCGGGAAGCCGCAGGTTGGCGCGCATCAGGTCGATGCAGCGCTTCAGGCGAGCCTTGCCGATCTTGCTGCGATGGGAACGGCCGAGGCTGTCGGTAGCGAGGTCGGAAGCGGCCCAGCCGGGAGGCTTGGCGCACGGCCCCGAAGAAAAATAGGGGCGTTCCGGACGCACGTCCGGGGTAGGGTTCGTCATGTTCAAACTCTCCTCACAGAGAGCACGCGCCGCGTTGGGACGGCGTGGCCCGCAGCCGGGCTACAGCATGGGCCCAGCGATGCAAGCGGATAGGTGATTCTGTGGATAAGTCGGCACTGACAGGCTGAAAAGCGGTCAGTTCGGCTCAACTCACCGCTCAACTTTGCCGACTCGTCCCTTCGTGGGAACGAAAAGGTTGTCTTCATTAACCGTAGCGGGTCTTTGGTCTGTGCCCGATGCAGTGGGGGCAACGCTGTGTCGGTCCGGGGCTGGGGAGCTCCTGACATTTTGGAAGCCGAACACGCCGCATCGCTGTGGCGCGAGCGGGCTTCCTGAAACGTGAACGAGCTAGGAGCTTTGTTTCTATGACGCATGCCATTCGAACAACGGGACTGCTCCGCAGCCGCGACCTGTTCGTGCATGACGGCACCAAGCTCCGTCGCATTCGCCTCTCCGCTTCCGTTCAAACCGTTTTCCTGATTGCCGCTGCGCTGATGCTGGCCTGGTCCGCGTTCGCAGCCGCCCATTTCATCGGCGGCGACAAGGCCGGGGTCGCCGCGGGCGACACCACCCAGATGCAGCAGCTGGCCGTCGCGACCGAGCAGCGCGCGCGCCTCATCGAGCAGCGCCAGAAGCTGCTCGCGACCATGCTCGCCGGCGGTGACGTCGATCCGTCCGCGCTTCCCGAGATTAGCGAGACCGCGTCGCTTCCGGCCGCGATCGCCGCGCCGCTCGCCCGCGCCGAAACCAAGCTTGCCGCCGAAGAAGCCGCCGCCGCCGAGCGCCTCGAGCAGCGTTATCGTACCGCCACCCGCGAGCTGAAGAAGCTGGGCCTGTCGCCCAAGCGTCTTGCCGTCGGCGGTCCGTTCGAACCGGCGACCAAGAGCGACCCGACCTTCAAGGCGCTGTTCAACAGCTGGAAGAAGCTCGACTCGCTGCAGGACGGCGTGATCGCGGTTCCGTCCGACAAGCCGGTCAAGACCGCCGAATTCACCTCCAGCTTCGGAGTCCGCAACGACCCGTTCGGCCGCGGTGCTGCAATGCACGCCGGGATTGACCTTGCCGGTCCGCACGGCACGCCGATCTACGCCACCGCCGACGGCACCGTCACCGACGCCGGCTTCAACAGCGGCGGCTACGGCAACCTCATCAAGCTCGATCACGGCCGCGGCATCGAGACCCGCTATGGCCACTTGGCGGCGTTTAGCGTCCGTGCCGGTGACCGGGTCAAGCGTGGCCAGCTGATCGGCCGCATGGGCTCGACCGGCCGTTCGACCGGCAGCCACCTCCATTACGAAGTCCGCATCGACGGCCGAGCGGTCAATCCGATCCCGTTCATGCGTTCGACCGATTACTTGGCCTCGATCAAGAGCCGCAACGGCCACAGCATGGACCAGATCGCGCTTGGCGGTCCGAGCCGCGGCAAGCGCTGAGTCCCGCTTGAGGGTGCCGGTGCGGCGCCCTACATGGATTTCGTGACCAACCTCATCCTCACCGAGTCCGCGGCGCGCCGCGTGGCATTGATCGCCGACAAGCAGGACAAGCCGGCCGTGCTTAGGCTTGCGGTCGACGGTGGCGGCTGCGCGGGCTTCACCTATCGCTTTGCGCTGGGCGAGCCGGAGGAAGGCGACACCGTCGCGGAAACCGCCGGCGTTCGACTGGTGGTCGACCCGGTCAGCCTCGATCTCCTCGAGGGAAGCGAGGTCGACTATGTCGAGGACCTCGGCGGCTCGGCTTTCAAGGTGCGCAATCCCAACGCGGCCAGCGGCTGCGGTTGCGGGTCCAGCTTCGGAATCTGATCCCTCGCCTTGGCGCGTCAGGCTGGCTAAGTCCGGCCGATGAAGATCGCCACCTTCAACATCAACGGGATCCGTGCCCGCTTGCCCCGCCTGCTCGAATGGCTGGAGCGCGAAAAGCCCGACGTCGCTTGCCTGCAGGAACTGAAATGCGCCGACGAGGCGCTTCCGGTGCTCGATATCGAAGGCGCCGGCTACCGCGCCGTGTGGCACGGGCAGAAGGGCTTCAACGGGGTCGCGATCCTTGCCCGCGGGGAGAGCCCGCACCTGCGCCGCGTGGGCCTTCCGGGCGATCCCGACGACACCCACAGCCGCTACATCGAGGCGGAGGTGAACGGCATCGTCATCGCGTCGATCTACCTGCCCAACGGCAATCCCGTCGGAACCGAGAAATTCCCCTACAAGCTGCGGTGGATGGAGCGGCTGCGCGAGCGTGCGGCGGAACTGCTGGCGGAGGAGCGGCCGGTGATCCTGGCCGGCGACTGGAACGTGGTGACCGAGGATCGCGACGTCTTTTCGGTCGCGGCGATGAAGCATGACGCGCTGATGCAGCCCGAGACTCGGGCGGCTTGGCGGCGGATCCTCCACCAGGGCTGGACCGATGGGCTGCGCGCGCTGCACCCAAAGGAAGAGCGGCTCTACACCTTCTGGGATTACACCGCCGGTTGCTGGCAGCGCGACGCGGGCTTCCGAATCGACCACCTGCTGCTCAGCCCGCAGGTCACCGACCGGCTGGTCGCCGCCGGGGTCGACCGCTGGGCGCGCGGGCAGGAGAAGGCCAGCGACCATGCACCGACCTGGGTGACCCTGACCTAACGTCCGTATCGTTAATTAACTCGCATCAATATCAGTGTAAGAGCATTCTCAAGGGGAGGGCGGCAATCGTGCTGGCCCGGCAGGGGCTGTTGTTGCGTGACGAACCTTGAAGAGTGGCCAGCGCGGCGGCTGCGCCACGAGGTCGAACTGGACGCGGACGTCCATTATCCCGACGGACATTGCAGCAAGGCGAAGGTCTCGAACCTGTCGCTGGACGGCTGCCGCCTGAGCGGCTGGTTCCGGATCGGCGACTATCTCGAACTGACCATCCCCAGGATCGGGCGGGTCCGGGGCCAGGTGCGCTGGGCCGTCGGCGGTCAGGCGGGGGTCCGCTTCGAGCGAGCGGCCAAGCCCGACGACGGCGCCGCCTAAAGCGCCTTTTCGTAGATGCGGTAGATCTTGCTCCGCTCCGACCCACGCAGGTCGGCGATCGCCAGCATCCCGCCATTATCCTCCAGCACCCAGCCGAATTCGCCGTGGCTGGCGCCATAATTATCGACCGAATTCTGGCGGCAATATTCGATCATCATGAAGGCCAGTTGCCCGGCCAGCCGGCCGCCCTGGTGCTTCTTGGCGACGCCCATCAGCGGCACCCGCATCCGGTGCACCCTGGGCTTGCGCAGCCGCCACAGCAGCTTTGCCCAGCCGAACGGAAACAGCCTGCCGTTGAGGTCACGGGTGAGTTCGTTGATGTCGGGAATGGTGATCATGAAGCCGGCCGGCTCGCCATCCACCTCGGCGACCACCACCAGATCCTCGAAGATGATCGGCTTCAGCTTCTTCCCGGCGTAGGCGATCTCGGATTCGGTCAGCGGCACGAAGCCCCAATTGTCCGACCAGGCATCGTTGAGCAGGTTGAGGATGATCGCCGCTTCCTCGTCGAAGCGTGACTTGTCGACCTCGCGGATGCGGATCCGGCTGGAGCGCTTGCCGGCCTGGATCAGGCGCTGGGCCAGCGGCTCCAGGGGCACGCGGATGTCGAGCGCATAGCAGTACAGGTCCTTGGCCTTGGCATAGCCCGCGGCCTCGACCTGCGCTTCATAGGCGGGACGATGGTGGCCCATCATCGCCGTGGGCGGATCGGTGAAGCCCTTGATCTCGAGCCCGGGCTCGTCCCAGATCGACAGGCTTATCGGGCCCAGCGCACGGGTCATCCCGCGCGCACGCAGCCAGTCCTCGGCGGTGGCGATCAGGGCCGGTCCGGCCTCCTTCTCGCTGTCGAGCACTTCGAACATGCCCCAATTGCCGGTGCCCTCGCCCATATGTTCTAGCACCAGGCGGTCGATCTGTGCCGAGATGCGGCCGACCGGACGGCCGCCGCGCTCCGCCAGCCACAGCGCGGCCTCGCCATGCTCGAACCACGGATTCTCGCCCGGGGTGATCAGGCCCATGACCTCGGACTTCAACGGCGGGACCCAGGCGGGATCGTCCTGGTAGACGTCCCACGCGAGGTCGACGAAGCGCTTCTTGTCGGCCTTGGTGGTGACCGGCCGGATGACGAGATCGGACATCGAACGCCTTACTTGAGGAGGCCGCCGAGAATCCCGCGCAGCAGGCGACCGCCGAGCTGGCGGCCGACCGAGGAAGCGGCGGAGCGGGCGGCGGACTGCACCGCCTTGTCGAACATGGTCGGGCGGGCGGCTTCGCGGGCCTGGCGCGCGGCTTCGCGCTCGGCCGCCACCCGCTCGCGCTCGGCCTGGCGCTCGCTTTCGCGCCGCAGCCGCTCGGCCTCGCGCTGGGCGAGTGCGTCGGCGCGGGCCTGTTCCTTGGCGAGCCGGGCATCCTCCTTGGCCTGCAGCGCGGCGGCCTTGGCGTCTTCCTTGTCGGCCCGCGCGGCCTCGGCGGCGGCGGATGCCTCACTGGCCTTGGCCTTGAGGATCTCCTCGGCGCTGTCGCGGTCGATCAGCGTGTCATATTTGCTGCCGATGGCGTCGGTGCCGACGAAGATGGCGCGTTCCTGCGCGGACAGCGGACCGACCCGCGTGGCCGGCGGTTGGATCAAGGTGCGCTCGACCGGCGAGGGGCTGCCGTCGGGCAGCAGCAACGACACCAACGCCTCGCCGACCTTCAGCTCGGTGATCGCGGTGGCGACGTCGACGTCAGGATTGGCGCGGAAGGTTTCGGCGGCGCTCCGGACCGCGGCCTGGTCGCGCGGGGTAAAGGCGCGCAGGGCGTGCTGGACGCGGTTGCCGAGCTGGCCCGCGACCTTGTCGGGGATGTCGATCGGGTTCTGGGTGATGAAGTAGACGCCGACGCCCTTGGAGCGGATCAGGCGCACCACCTGCTCGACCTTTTCCAGCAGGGCGGGCGGAGCATCGTCGAACAGCAGGTGGGCTTCGTCGAAGAAGAAGCAGAGCTTGGGCTTGTCGCTGTCGCCGATCTCGGGGAGCAGTTCGAACAGCTCGCTCAGCAGCCACAGCAGGAAGGTCGAATAGAGCCGCGGGGAGGCCATCAACTTGTCGGCGGCTAGGATGTTGACGATCCCGCGGCCGTCCTCGCCGAGCTTCAGGAAGTCCTCGAGGTCGAGCGCCGGCTCGCCGAAGAAATGGTCGCCGCCCTGGGAGCGGAGCTGAAGCAGGCTGCGCTGGATGGCGCCGATGGTGGGCTTGGCGACATTGCCATATTCGAGGGTCAGCTCGTCCGCCCGCTCCCCGCACGCGACCAGCATCGCCTGCAGGTCGTCGAGGTCGAGGATCAGCAGGCCTTCCTTGTCGGCGACGTGGAAGGCGATGGTGAGGACGCCTTCCTGCACATCGTTGAGGTTCATCAGCCGGGCCAGCAGCAGCGGCCCCATCTCGCTGACGGTGGTGCGGATCGGATGGCCCTGCTCGCCGAACAGGTCCCAGAACTGGACCGGGCAATCGCGATACTGCCAGTCGGTCATGCCGAGTTCGGCGGCCCTTGCAGCGAAGATCTCGTGGGTCTTGGCGGTCGGGGAGCCGGCGATGGCGAGGCCGGCAAGGTCGCCCTTCACGTCGGCGACAAAGGTCGGGACCCCGGCGGCGCTGAACCCTTCGACCAGCCCCTGCAGAGTGACCGTCTTGCCGGTTCCGGTCGCTCCGGCGATCAGGCCATGGCGGTTGGCCCGCTTGAGTTCGAGCTGTTGCGGTTGGCTTCCGCCAGTGTGCGCGCCGATGAAGATGCTGGCCATGTTCGCTCCCGTCCCTCGCTGGCCGGAAGCCTAGCGAGGGACGGGAGGATAGGCGAGACGTTTAGCGGGCGATATCGACGCCGATGAAGCCTTCCGGCGCCGGGCCGCGCTTGACCAGCAGCAGCACGGCCGTGCGCCCTGCGCGGCGGGCCGCATCGACCGCCGCGCCGACCTGCGCCGTGGAGCTGACGGCCTGGCGATTGACCGAGAGGATGACGTCGCCGCGGCGGATTCCCTTCTCGGCGGCGTCGCTGTTGGCATCGACATTGGTGACGACCAGGCCGCGCGTCTCGGCGGGCACGTTGACGGCACGCGCAATGTCCGCCGTCAACGGCTGGAGCGAGAGGCCAAGCGCCTGACCGGCCGGGACCGCCGGGGCATTCTGGTCATTGGGATCGAACGCCTGTCCTTCAGGCGTCGCACCGCTGATCCGTGCCAGTTCCTCGTCGGTCGGACGCTGCGCCACGGTGGTGTTCACCGTCACGCGGCGACCGTCGCGGATGACTTCGATCGGGACCCGCTGGCCGGGCGTGACCAGCGAGATGAGGTAGGAAGCGGTCTCATCGGGCGTGACCTCACGGCCGCTGACCCGGACGATGACGTCACCCTGCTGGATCCCGGCGCGGGCGGCGGGCTGGCCCGGGACGACCGAGCGAACCAGTTCGCCCTGATTGCGGGGGATGCCCAGCGCCGCCGCTTCGCTTTCGCCGATCGGAAGCAGGCTGATGCCGAGGTAGCCGCGCTGCGGACGCTGGCCGCGGCGGAGGCTGTCGATCACCGGGCGGGCAAGCTCGGCCGGGATGGCGAGGCCGATGCCGACGCTTGCGCCGGTCGGGCTGATCAGCGCCGAATTGACGCCGATCACGTTGCCGTCGAGGTCGAACATCGGGCCGCCGGAGTTGCCCATGTTGATGCTGGCATCGGTCTGGATGTAGCGATCGTAGGCGCCGGCGCCGGTGATCCCGCGGTGCAGGGCCGAGATGATGCCGGCGGTGACGGTGCCGCCAAGGCCATAGGGATTGCCGATCGCCATCACCCAGTCGCCGACCCGGGCGCGCTGGCTGTCGCCCCAGCTGACGAACGGGAAGCCCGACCCTTCGACCTTGAGCAGGGCGAGGTCGCTGGCGGCGTCGCGGCCGATGATCCGGGCGGGAAGCTCGCGCCGGTCGGTCATGATCACGGTCACGCTGTCCACGGTGCCGGTCCCGCCGGCGCCCTGGATCAGGTGGTTGTTGGTGACGACATAGCCATCGGCGGAAATGAAGAAGCCCGAGCCGAGCGAACCGGATTCGCGGGTCTGCGGGGCGGCCTCGCCCTGACCGCCGCCCTGGCCCTGCCCCGGCTGGCCGAAGCGGCGCAGGAACTCGGCGAGCGGATCGGTCTGGCCCTGGCGGACCGGGACGCGCTGCTTGGTCTGGATGTTGACCACTGCCGGCTGCAGCCGGGCGGCGAGGTCGGCGAAGGATACGGGCGCGCCGCGCGGCGGCATCGCCGCCGGGGCGTTCTGGGCGACCTGCGCACCGACCGGACCGGTGGCGATCGAGAAAGCGCTCCCGCCGATCAGCAGGGCCGCTGCGACACTATAGGCATAGCGCACTCTGGGGAACTCCTTGGCGAACTTCATAGATCTTCAACTTCCCATGAGAGTAGAGGCATCGGCTGTTGTGCTAGGTCAAGCGCCTGAACGCGCATTGAACACAATCACCGCTCACCCCCCCGGGTGAATTCCCGCAGGAAATCATTCTGCGGAGAGAGGATTACGTTCGTCGGACGGGCCTTGCCGTCCTCGCCGACGAAGGTCCGCTGATAGGCCTGCATGGCCCGGTAGAAGTCGTAGAAGGCCGGATCCTTGCCGAAGCTGGCGGCATAGGTGTTGGCGGCCTGCGCGTCGGCCTCGGCGCGGATCACCTGGGCCTGACGGGCGCCGGTGGCACGGATCGAGCGGGCTTCCTGCTCGCGCGCGGTCTTCATCCGGTCATAGGCCGACTGCAGCGGGGTGCCGTCCGGCAGGTCGGCGCGCTTGATCCGCACGTCGATGATCTGCACGCCATATTGCCGGGCGATGATATCGAGGTTGCGGCGGATGCTGTCCATCGCACCCTGGCGCTCGGGGCTGAGCAGGTCGGCGAAGGGCCGGCGGCCAAGCTCGTTCCTCAGCACCGAGCCGAGGATCGGGCGAAGCGCGTCGCTGACCCGCTCTTCCGAACGGGCGCGGATGTACATGCGCAGGGGATCGACCACGCGATAGCGGGCAAAGGCATCGACCTCGAGCCGCAGCTGGTCGGTCGACAGCACCATCTGGCGCTCCATGTCGACGTCGCGGACGCGCTTGTCGATCCACACGATGTCCTCGAAGAACGGGACCTTGAAGGCGAGGCCCGCACCGTTGCCGCCGATCACCTCGCCCGAGCGGGTCCGGTTGAGGATGCGGTCCGGCTTGCCGAACTGGACGATCAGCGCTTGCCGCGTTTCGGGCACGATGACCACACTCGACAGCACGGTGATCAGCACGGCCAGCAGGACAAAGGCGGCCAGCATCGGCCGGCGGAACAGGGTGTCGATCATCGGCCGGCTCCCGCGTTGGGCGCCTGTGCACCGGGCTCGCTGATCGCTGCGGCCGGCGGACGGGTCTGGTTCAGCGGCAGGTAGGGCGTCACGCCCGGCGCCTCGACGATGGTCTTGTCGACGTTCTGCAGGACGCGCTCCATGGTCTCGTAATACATGCGGCGGCGGGTCACCTCGGGGGCGAGCCGATATTGTTCGTAGACCTTGTCGAACGCGGTCGCTTCACCCTGGCTGAGCTGCGCCAGCTGGAGTGCGTAGGCGCGGGCCTGGTTGATATCGCTCTGGGCGGCCTGCTGCGCCGCGCTGACCGCCTTGAAGGCGTCGTTGACGGCGGCGGGGGGATCGGCCTGCTTGACCGCGACGCCCTGGATCAGGACTCCCGACTTGTAGCTGTCGAGGATGCGCTGCATGTTTTCCTGCACCCGGTTCTCGATCTCGCCGCGGCCTTCGCCGATCGCCTGGTCGAGGGTGACGCCCGACAGTGCCGCCCGCATCGCGCTTTCGGCGACCTGCTGGATGGTTTCCTCGGGATTCTGGATCTCAAACAGGAAGAGCTCGGGATCGCGCACGTTCCAGCGGACCGAATAAGCGATGTCGATGATGTTCTGGTCGCCGGTCAGCATTAGCGTCTCGGTCGAGGTCGAGCCGAGGTCGATGTTGCGGATGTTCTCGACATCGACCTTCTGCACCCGCTCGAGCGGGCTGGGCAGGGTGAAGCCGATGCCGGGGCCGAGCGTGCGGCTGTAGCGGCCGACCTGGGTGACGACGCCGCGTTCTTCGGGGGCGATGCGGTGGAAGCTGGTGAACAGCAGCCACAGCAGGACCACTGCGAGCAGGCCCCAGCCGATCAGCGACTTGCTGGGCGGTCCGGCAGCGCCGCGGCCACCGCCGCCGCCGAAGCGGGCGCGGCCACGGGCAAGGAAATCATCGAGGCTGGTGACGCTTGCGCCCGGACCGCGTGGACGGCCCGGGCCGGGCGTCCCCCACGGGCTTGCCGGCCCCGGGTTGCCGGGGGTGGGATTATCGCCCCCGCCATTGGTGGGAGGAGGAGTCGAGCCGGTGCCCGATCCCCAAGGACCCTTGTTGTCGGCAAAAAGGCCGCGCGCGCGTGCTGCCCACCCCGGTGTCATGTTCATGCGCACAGATATAGATGCAGGCCGCGCTTTTAACAGTGGGGTCGGAACAATGGCTCTTGTGCCGGGTCGGAGGAGGCCTAATCGCCTTCAGCCATGACCCTTGATCCACAATCGTTCGGCCCCGACGCGGCGCGCCTTCGTTCGGTCCGCCTGGTGGGCGGCGTTGCGACCCTGGTGGTGGATGCCACCGGCCTGGGCGACACGGACCGGGCCGCGCTCGAGGCGCGGCTCAAGGCAATCGCGCTGGGGCAGCCCGAAGTCGACGAGGCGCGGGTGGCGATGACCGCAAGCAAGGCCGCGGGGCCGAAGCTGATCGCGGTCGGGTCGGGCAAGGGCGGGGTCGGCAAGTCGACCGTGTCGGTCAACCTCGCGATCGCGCTGGCGCGGCTGGGGCACAAGGTCGGGATCATCGACGCCGACATCTACGGCCCGTCGCAGCCGACCCTGCTCGGCACCAACGAGCGTCCGGAGGCGCGGGACAAGAAGTTGATCCCGGTCGAGGCGCAGGGGGTCAGACTGCTGTCGGTCGGACAGCTGGTCAGCCCGGGCCACGCGCTGGCCTGGCGCGGACCGATGGCGTCGGGCGCGCTGGCGCAGCTGGTCGAGGGGGACTGGACCGGCACCGAGCTGATCATCGTCGACCTGCCGCCCGGCACTGGAGACGTGCAACTGTCGCTGATCCAGAAGTCACGGCCGGTGGGCGCCGTGGTGGTCTCAACCCCGCAGGACCTCGCCCTGATCGACGCGCGGCGGGCGATCGACCTGTTCGGCAAGACCAGCGTCCCGGTGCTGGGGATCATCGAGAATATGGCGGGCTACCAATGCCCAAGCTGCGGTGAGACCTCGGATCCGTTCGGCAGCGGCGGGGCGGAAGCGGCGGCGGGGGAACTGGGCGTGCCCTTCCTCGGACGCCTGCCGCTATCGGCCAGCCTGCGCGCCGAGAGCGACGCGGGGCGCCCTCCTGCGGCGGGGGAGGGACCGGCGGCGGCGGCGTTCCGGACGCTTGCGGAGGCCGTGCTGGCGCAGCTGGACGGCTAGGCGCTCGCCACCGTCAACTCGGGCACCAGAAGGGTCGGCGCATCGATCCCGCGGCGTAGTTCGAGGTCGCTCGCCGGTTCCAGCGTGGCGAACATCTGCCTGAGATTGCCGGCGATGGTGATCTCGGCGACTGCGGCGCCGATCTCGCCGCCTTCGACCAGGAAGCCTGCGGCGCCGCGGCTGTAGTCGCCGGTCACCGGATTGACGCCCTGGCCGATCAGCTCGGTGACGAGGATCGCGCGGGGGACGGAGGCGAGCAGCTCCTCGCGGCTCCTGCCGCCTGGAAGGAGCATCAGGTTGGACGGACCTGCCCCGGGGCTTCCGCCGACCGAGCGGCCGGCATGACCGGTCGGCGCGATCCCGAGCTGCCGGGCATCGGCGCTGGTCGCGAGCCAGCTGGTCAGCACCCCGTCGGCGACCAGGTCGAGCGGCCGGCACGGCAGCCCTTCGCCGTCGAACGCCCGGCTGCGCAGGCCGCGCGGGCGCAAGGGATCGTCGCGGATGATGATGCCTGGGCCGAACAGCCGGGTGCCGAGGGCGTCCTGGAGGAAGCTGGTCTTGCGCGCGATGGCGCTGCCGGTGACCGCGGCGACAAAGTGGCCGAGCAGCGAGGAGGATACTCGCGGATCGAAGAAGACCGGGCAGGCGCCCGAGGGCGGCCGCACCGGGTTGAGCCGCGCCGCCGCCCGCTCACCGGCCTTGCGACCGATCTCTTCCGCCGCGTCGAGGTCGGCGAGGAAGCGGCTGCTGTGCGAGGCATAATCGCGCTGGAGCGCTCCGGCGTCGCCCGCGATCACGCTTGCCGAGCAGCTGAAGTAGCTGGAGCGGGTGGCGCGGGCGAAGCCGGTCGAGGTGGCCAGCGCGACGAGGTTCTGGCCGGAGCCGGCCGACGCGCCATTGCTGTTGCTGACCCCGGCGACGGCGCGGGCGGCCTGCTCGGCCTCCCGGGCACGGGCCTCGAGGTCCGACAGCGGCGCAACGGTAGGATCGAACAGGCCGAGGTCGTCGCCGACGCCGCTTCCGAGCAAGGCCGGATCGGCGAGGCCGGCATAGGGATCCTCGGGCGCCTGGCGGGCCATGGCGATCGCCCGCTCGGCCAGTTCGGCGAAACCGGCGGAATCGAGGCTGGCGGAGGAAACCGTGGCCGAGCGGGCTCCATAGAACAGGCGCAGCGACACCTCGAACGATTCGCTGTGGTCGATGTCCTCGAGCTCGCCCAGGCGGACCGAAATGCCGCTCGAGCGGCTGATCCCGATCATCGCGTCGGCGGAAGAGGCACCGGCCTTGCGGGCGGCTTCGACCAGGGCGGCGGCGAGATCGGCGGCTTGGGGTTCGCTCAACATCGACGCGATGTAGCGGTTAGGCGGCGCTACTCAACCCTACGGCGGCGAAGCCGAGCGCCAGCAGCAGCCCGGTGAAGCGGTTGGAGCGGAACAGGGCGAGCGCCTTGTCGCCGTCATCGGCATCGGCCCGCAGGACCTGGCCGAGGAGGTGAAGCGCGGCGGGGGCGAGGGCGAGCAGGGCGAGCGGTTCGGGCCGGACCAGCCAGATCGCAATGCCCCATCCACCCAGCGCGACGAGGTAGAAGAGGCCGACGCCGAGCGGCGCGTTGCGGCCGAGGCGGCGGGCCGAGGAGCGGACCCCGACCAGCGCGTCATCCTCCTTGTCCTGGATGGCGTAGAGCGTGTCGTAGCCGACCACCCAGAACACGCTTCCGACCCACAGCCACCAGCCCGCCGGGTCGAGGCCGCGGGCGATGCTTGCCCAGCCGACCAGCGCGCCCCAGCTGAACACCAGGCCGAGCCACGCCTGCGGCCACCAGGTGATCCGCTTCATGAAAGGGTAGGCCGCGACCAGGGCGACACTGGCGAGCGCGGTAACCTGGGCCACCGCCGCAAGCTGGAACAACACCACCAGCCCGATCAGGCAGAGCAGCGCGATCAGCACCCAGGCCGCGCGAACGCTGACCCGCCCGCTGGCGAGCGGGCGAAGCCGGGTGCGGGCGACCCTGGAGTCGAGGTCGCGATCGACCAGGTCGTTGTAGACGCAGCCGGCCGACCGCATCGCGAAGGCGCCGAGCAGGAACCACAGCAGCAGGCTCCAGCGGCCGTCGACACCAGCGAGCAGCATCCCCCAGGCGCAGGGCCAGTAGAGCAGCCAAGTGCCGATCGGGCGGTCGACCCGCATCAGGCTGGCGTAGGGCCGGGCCGACGCGGGGAGGGCGCCGATCAGGCCGACGCGCTCACTGTCGGGGACGAGGTCGAGGTTGGTCACGCGGCGGCGCTTAGCGGTTTCGCCGCCCGAGCAGGAGCCCCGATTGCGGGATCAGGCCGCTTCGCGCTCCGGCGCGTGATTGTCGCCGCGCTTGCGCGGGTGGCCGGTGGCGACGATCCCGCCCGACAGCTTCTTCACCCACGGATAGCGCGTCGCGACTTCCTCGGTGTAGCCGAGGTTGAACACGGTCGGGCTCTTGGCCGGGCGCTCGGGCCGGTCGTAGAAGGTGCCGAGCAGGCGGTCCCAGAAGTAGCTGGTGATGCCGTAATTGCCGCTCTCGTCGTGGAAGTGATGCGCCATGTGACGCTTCTTCATCTCGGCGATGAGCTTCGACTTCGGCTTGTAGGCGAGGTGCTGGATGCAGTGCACGAACTCGTACACGCAGGTGGTCAGCAGGCCGGTCGCAAGCGCCGCCGCGCCGCCGCCGACGCCGCCCACCGCATAGCCGACTGGCACCGTCACCAGGGCGATGGTCGGAAGCGTGGTGTGGAGCGCGCCGAACAGCACTTCGAGGTGGTTGGGATCCTGGTGATGGTCATAATGGATCCGCTTCCAGGTCGACGCCAGGAAGGGGAACTTGAACATCCAGTTGCTGTGCAGCACCCAGCGGTGCAGGCAGTACCAGACCAGCGGATAGAGGACGAGTACCAGCGCCGCCGCAGTCGCGGTCTGGACCAGGGTCGCGGGATAGCGGGCCCAGACGGCCACGCTCACCGCGGTCAGCGCGAGATAGCCGATGATCGCCGGATACTGGAAGTAAGCGACCCACAGGTCCTTGAGGGTCATCCGGTCGAGGTAATGCGACCGCCTCCAGATACCGGGCTTAACCTTGCTGCTCACGTGACCTGACCTTGCCTGTCAATGAAAGCGGCCGCCCCAAAGGGACAAGCCGACCAGCCTTTCTTCTGCCCTTTCAATGCGGCGACAATGGGACACTTGGCCCTATTGCGGCAGCATCGCGAGCAGATCGTCCGGCGTTCCAGTGGGGATCTTTGCCCCCTTCCACATGAATGTCGGTGTTCCGGTGACGCCATTCAAGCGGGCGGTCATGTCGGCGTTGGTGACCCACTGATGGTGGGCGGCGTTCGACAGGCACGCGCTCGCCTGCATGGTGGTGAGGCCGTGCTTCTGCGCCAGCGGCAGCAGCCCGGCGGCCTTCGCGAGCGCCCCGGCATGGGAAATCGGACCGGCCAGCTCGGCTTCGTACAGGGCCGCGCGCGACGTTTCATCGTCGTCGGCGGCCTTGAGCGCGGCCTTGATCTCAGTCTGCTGGGCCATCACCGCCTCGATGAAGGCGAGCCGGCGGGCCGGCGCGACGCAGCGGGTCAGGACGGCGGTTGCGCGATCCTGGGGGAAGATCAGGAACGGCCGCCACGCAAAACGCAGCTTGCCCGCCTTCACCAGCCCGTCGACCCGAGGGAAGATGGCGCCGGCGAACTGGCCGCAGTGCGGGCAGCCATAGCTGGCATATTCGGCCAGCAGGGGCGCACCGGCCTTGCCGAAGGTCCAGCCTTCGCCGGTTTCGATCACGGTGACCGGCGACATCTTGGCGGCCGGCTTGGCCGGTGCTGCGGCGACCGGGCCGGCAAGAAGCAGGGCGAGACCCGCCAGGAGAGCTTTCATGGGCTTTATTGTCCAGCGTTTACAAGAGGTTGGCAAGATCATTCCTCGGACCGAACGAGGACTGTCTCGCCGATCAGCAGGAATAGGAGGAACGGCGCCCAGGCGGCGACCAGCGGCGGGTAGGAGCCGATATTGCCTAGCGCGACCGCGAAATTGTCGATTACGAAGTAAGCGAAGCCGAGTGCCATGCCGACCGCGGCGCGAAGCAGCACCTTGCCCGACCGCGCGAGGCCGAAGGCGGCCATGGCGGCCAGCAGCGGCATCAGCACCGTCGACAGCGGCTGCGACAATTTGTGCAGCAATCCGGTCTCGGCGGTGGCGGTGTTGACCCCCGCCTGCTTCATTTCGGCGATATTGTCGCTGAGGGTGGCGAAGTCCTGCGCATCGGGATCGACCTTGGCGAGGGTGAAGCGCTGCGGCTCGACGCCTTCCATGACCCGCATGGTCGGGCGCTTCAGGACCGCGTTCATCGCCGAATCGTAGATGCTGACGTCCTCGAGCAGCCAGCCGTTGCCGTCGGGCCTTGCCCGCTCCGCGTTGATCAGGCGCGCAACCGTGATGTCCTGGCGCTCGACCAGTAGGAATTTCTGGATCCGGACGCCGGTGCCGCGGCCGGTCACCAGCTGGGCGTGGGCGTAATCGTCGCCGGCGGTGACCCAGATATCGCTCAGGATCCCGCTGTCGGGCGGGACGGGGCGGTAATCATTGTCGCTCCATGCACTGAGCTGGCGGCTGCCCTTCACCACCACCAGTTCGTTGAAGGCGAACGACAGGCCGGCAAGCGCGATGCTGGCACCGATCAGCGGGGCAAGCAGCTGGTGGGCGGACAGGCCCGCCGCCTTCATCGCCACCACCTCGCTGTTGGAATTGAGCGTGGTGAAGGTGATCAGCGCGCCGAGCAGGAAGGAGAACGGAAAGGCGAAGGAGATGAGCTGGGGAAAGCGATAGCCGACGTAGCGCCACAGCTCGGCCTCGCCATTGCCGGTCACGGCCAGGATCTTGCCCGATTCCGATAGCAGGTTGAGCATCATCAGCACCAGGCTGAGCGACAGCAGCACCGCCAGGCTGCGCGACACGTACAACCACACCGTATAGCGGGCGAGCCGCCACGAGGGCACGAAGTTGAGGTTGATCATGCGGCGCGGCTCAGGCGGCGGCGGCGGGGATTGGGCAGCAAGCGCTTGATATAGCCCCACAGCTTCGCGCCGCCGCGTTCCAGCGCGCCGATCGGCTGGCCGCCGGGCTTGGTCGCAAGCGTCAGGTACATCCACAGGATCAGCCCGGCGAACAGCAGGAAGGGCACGTACATCACCAGTTCCACCGGGAAATCGCCACGCGCACCGGCGTCCTCGGCCCATTGGTTGATCTTGTGATAAGCGACCACCATCACGATCCCGATGAAGATGCCGAGGCTCGAGCTGGAGCGCTTGGGCGGCACCGCCAGCGCCACTGCGAGCATTGGCAGAAGCAGCATCAGGATCACCTCGACCAGCCGGAAATGAAGGTTCGCCCGGGCCGCGAGATTGGCCTCCCCGGTCGCTCCGCCACCATAGCTGGCGCGGATGATTTCGGGCAGGGTCATCTCCTCCGCATCGTCCTGGGCACGGGCCCGGAAACTGTCGACCCGGGGCAGCTTGATCGGCAGGTCGTAGCTCTGGAAGCCGAGCGTGCGCGGAGTGGTGAAGTTGGGGTTCTGCTGGATCAGGCGTCCCCGTTCCAACCGCAGCAGGATGGTGTCGGGATCGTCGGTGGCGAGGAACCGGCCCTGCGAGGCGGTGGCGACGATCCCGCCGCCCTTCTGGTCGTCGGCCTGCACGAACAGCCCCATCAACTGGGTGCCGCCCTTTTCGCTGCGGTCGATTCGGATGGTGAAGCGCTTGGACAGGGTGTTGAACTCGCCCACCTGCAGGCTCGCGCCAAGCGCGCCCGAGCGAAGGTCGAAGCGCAGCCGCTCGTAACCGTAATGGGTCCACGGCTGCAGCCAGCCGACCAGGAACAGGTTCAGCGCGGCAAGCACCACCGCATAGGCCATCGGCACCCGCAGCAGGCGGCCGAAGCTGGTCCCGACCCCGCGCAGCGCATCGAGCTCGCTCGACGTGGCGAGGCCGCGGAAGGCAAGCAGGATGCCGAGCATCAGTCCGATCGGAATGCCGAGCGCGAAATATTCGGGCAGCAGGTTGGCCAGCATCCGCCACACCACGCTGACCGGACCGCCCAGGTTGATCACGAAATCGACCAGCCGCAGCATCTTGTCGAGCACGAGCAGCATCGCCGCCAGGATCAGCGTGCCGGCAAGCGGAATGGCGATCGCCTTGGCTATGTATCGGTCGATGAGTGGCATGAGCTTCCGGGTCCGCCCCTCAACACCATGATTTGGCCGCAAAGCAAGCGCAACGAGACAATTGTTCGTGTTCCCGCCTGGCGCCCGCTTCCTGAAGCGGAGCTGACAATCGGGCAATTCGAACGATCTGGATGCCGAGGAAAGTGACAGAAATGCGCAGCCTTCCCCACACAGTCTTGCCGCGAAAGGCAGCTGCGTCGGCGCGCCCGGAAGCTCGCTACGGAGGCTTTGTCCGCTGATGGGCAAGGCTCGGATCGCACTCCTCAGCAACCCCCGCTCCACCGGCAATATCTCGCAGCTCCCACGCATCCGGGAGTTCTGTGCCGAGCATCCCGACATCTTCCATTACGAGGTCGAGCGGGCCGACCAGGTCGGCGAGGCGCTCAAGACCATCGCCCTGGTCCGGCCCAAGGTGCTGGTCATCAATGGCGGCGACGGGACGGTCCAGGCGGCGCTGACCGAGCTGGTCAACGGAAGCCATTTCGGCGACGACCTACCGCCGGTGGCGGTGCTTCCCAACGGCAAGACCAACCTCATCGCGCTCGACCTCGGCGCCCAGGGCAATCCGCTCGAGGCGCTGCGCCGCCTGCTCGAACTCGCGCGGGGTGACCTCGAAAGCCACCTCGTTGCGCGTGAATTGATCGCGCTGACCAGCGCCAAGCGGCCGCTGCCGGCGATCGGCATGTTCCTGGGCGGCGCGGGTCTCGCCGACACGATGCTCTATTGCCGCGAGAAGATCTATCCGCTCGGCCTTCCGAACGGGGTCAGCCACGTGATTGCCGCGATCGCAGTTCTGCTTGCGCTGCTCGGCCTGACCGGGCGATTCCTGCCGGCAAGCCCCGAGCATATCGTGGTCAAAGTTCGCCGCCACGGGATCCTGCGCGGCCGGTTCGGCCTGCTTGCCGTGACCACGCTCGAACGGCTGCTGCTGGGGGGCGAGGTCAAGACCGCGCGCACCGGCTCGCTCAAGCTGCTTGCGGTCGAACATCGTTCGAGTTCGATGCTGCGCGGGCTGTTCGCAGCGATCGGCGGCAAGCTGGGCCACAAGAAGCTGGCCGGCGTCCACCTCGAGGAAGCCGACGAAATCTCGATCGAGGGCGACCGCTCGTCGGTATTCCTCGACGGCGAGATGTTCCAGGCGGGGATCGGCGACCCGATCATGCTGACCCGCGCCGCGCCCCTGTCCTTTGTCCGGCTCGCCGCCTGAGCCCATGGCCGCGCTGCGCGGCCTGGTGGCGGAGGAGCTTGGCCATGCCGTCGATCCGCGGATCGCGGCGATGGCGGCGGCGATCGCCGCGGCCCATGGTACCGCCTCGCGCGCGGTGCTGTTCTACGGCTCGTGCCTGCGCGACGTCGCGCTCGAAGGCGCGATGCTCGATTTCTACCTGATCGTGTCGGACTATGCCGAAGCGTATCCGGCGCGCTGGATGGCGGCCGCCAACCGGCTGATCCCGCCCAACGTCTTTCCCTTCGCGCAGGGCGACCTGATCGCCAAATATGCGGTGCTGAGCGAGGCCGATTTCCACCGCCTCAACGGCCCCGAAACCCGCAGCGTGTCGGTGTGGGCCCGGTTCGCGCAGCCGAGCCGGCTGGTCTGGGTCGCCGACGAGGCCGCACGGGAGAAGGTGGTGGCGGCGGTGTCGCGCGCCGCGCCGACCCTGCTGAGTGCGGCGCTGAGCGCGGTGCCCAACGACCAGCCGCCGCTCGACTTGTGGAAAGCCGCATTCGCACTGACCTATTCGGCCGAGCTGCGCGCCGAGAAGAAGGAGCGCGGGGTCAATGTCGTCGACCAGGACCCGCAGCGCTACCTGCGCTTCTTCGGACCGGCGATGGCGGCGGCACGGGCCTGTGGGAAGCGTTGCAGCGGATCGTGGAAGCGGCGCCGTGTGGAAGGCAAGCTGCTGTCGGTCGCCCGCCTCGCCAAGGCCAGCGCGACCTTTGCCGGCGGCGCCGAATATATCGCGTGGAAGATCAATCGCCATGCGGGCACGAAGATCGAGCTGAGCGACTGGCAGAAGAAGCACCCGCTGGTCACTGCGGTGACCCTGCTGCCGCGGCTGATCCGCAGTGGCGCGATCCGCTAGTCCGCTGCCAACAGGAAGTTGATCCTGGCGCTGGCGATCGGTGTTGCGCGGTCCTTCTGCCAGGCGAAGGCCTCGACATTGGCGATCCGCGCGCCAAGCCGCTCGATGACGGCGGCGGCATAGGTATCGCGGTCCCGTCCGCCCAGCAGATAGTCGACCGTCACCGAGATCGGCTTGGGGTGGAGGTCGCGGCCCCGGAGCGCGAGCGACAGTTCGCCATAAGCCGCGAATTCCAGCAGGCCGGCGATCGCCCCGCCGTGAAGATAGCCGGGGCGCCCGACCACGTCGTCGTGAAAGGGCATCACGAACAGGGTCTGCCCGTCCTCGCCCTGCTCGGTTCGCAGCTGAAGCAGTTCGGCATAGGGCGGGAGGCTGTCGTTCATTGCCGCCGCCCTAGCGCGACCGTGCCCGGATTTCGCCCCCTTGTTGCGCTTAGAGGGGCAAAACCCTAGCGAGATTGCCATGACCGACCGTGACGAACGAAAGACCCGCATCCACCGCCTGATCGGCGACTTCAACAAGAAGGGCATCGAGGTCGGGGAAGACACGCGCTTCGCCCAGGACCTCGAATGGGACAGCCTGACGGTGATGGACTTCGTGGCTGCGGTCGAGGACGAGTTCGACATCATCATCACCATGAACAGGGCGGCCGAGATCGAAACCGTCGGTGCACTGATCGACGCGGTCGGCGAGCTCGAGGGACAGGCATGACCGATCCCGGGATCGCCATGGTCGCCGAGCCGGGCAAGGCCGCTCCGCGAGGGACCGCCCCCGACCTGTTCGACAAGTTCCAGCCGCTGATCGACCAGCGTGAGGCTCTGCTGTCGACCGGGCTCACCGATCCGTTCAACCTCGTCATGGAGCGGGTCGAGAGTCCGACCGTCGCGATCTGCAACGGCAAGCGGACGATCCTACTCGGCACCTATAATTACATGGGTCAGACGTTCGACCCGCAGGTCCTTGCCGCTGGCCACAAGGCGCTCGACGAATATGGCGCGGGCACGACCGGAAGCCGGGTGCTCAATGGCACCTACCAAGGCCACCGCGAGTGCGAGGAAGCGCTCAAGCGTTTTTACGACATGGACCATGCGATGGTCTTCTCGACCGGCTACCAGGCCAATCTCGGGATCATCTCGACGGTGGCGGGGAAGGACGATTACGTCATCCTCGACATCGACAGCCATGCGTCGATCTACGACGGCTGCGCGCTGGGCAACGCCCAGATCGTCGCCTTCCGCCACAATGACGTTGAAGCGCTGGAAAAGCGCCTGAAGCGGCTTCCGGCCGAAGCGGGCAAGCTGGTGGTGCTGGAAGGCGTTTATTCGATGCTCGGCGATACCGCCCCGCTCAAGGAGATGGTCGCCATATCCAAGGCGCATGGCGCGA
Source organism: Sphingomonas kaistensis (assembly GCF_011927725.1). Taxonomy (NCBI): domain Bacteria; kingdom Pseudomonadati; phylum Pseudomonadota; class Alphaproteobacteria; order Sphingomonadales; family Sphingomonadaceae; genus Sphingomonas; species Sphingomonas kaistensis. Next base: position 1,124,247 of record NZ_JAATJC010000001.1, read on the forward strand.
TGGTGCTGGTCGACGAAGCGCATTCGATGGGCTTTATCGGCCCCAACGGTCGCGGCGTCGCCGAGGAGCAGGGCGTCCTGGACGACGTCGATTTCGTGATCGGTACCTTTTCCAAGTCGGTCGGGACGGTCGGCGGCTTCTGCGTCTCGAATCATCCCAAGTTCGAGATCCTGCGGCTGGTCTGCCGCCCCTACGTCTTCACCGCCTCCCTGCCGCCGAGCGTGGTGGCCACTGCCGCCACCTCGATCGACCTGCTGCGCGGCGCGGCCGACAAGCGGGCGCACCTGTGGGCCAACAGCCGGCGCCTGCACGGCGGCCTCAAGGACCTTGGCTTCACGCTGGGCACCGAAACCCCGCAGTCGGCGATCATCGCGGTGATCATGCCCGACCTCGAGCGCGGCGCCGCGATGTGGGAAGCGCTGCTGCAGGAAGGGCTGTACGTGAACCTTGCCCGGCCGCCGGCGACCCCGGCCGGAATGACCCTGCTGCGCTGCTCGCTTTGCGCGCTGCACAGCGAGGAACAGGTCGGCGAGATCCTCGGCATGTTCGAAGCCGCAGGCAAGCGCGTCGGGGTTATCTAGCCGTCAGCAGCCGCCAGCCGTCAGGCAGGTAATCGACGCTCTGGTAATAGGAAAAGGCGCAGCCGCCGCTGGCGGTATAGGCGCCGCCCTTGAGCGTGCCGTAGGCGACGGAGCCGAGGAAGATCGGCGCGCCGCTGTCGCCGCGGCGGCATTCGGGGCCACGCATTGTCACCCAGCTCGAGGTGCACAGGCCCCCGCACAGGTCGCCGGGCGGTGCGAAGTCGGTCAGCTCGACCTCCGAGCAGGCATAGCCCGAGCTTTCGCCGCGAAGGCACAGCCAGTCGCCCGGCCGGGTCATCGGGCGGGTCGCCCAGGTCGTGATCGGGCGCACGACCTTCTTGTCGCGGTCACTGAAGACCAGCGGTTCGGCGGGACCGATCCCGCCGTGGATCTGCATGTCGTTCTGCGCCGCGCCCCACGCGCCAAGCATCGGCAGCAGCCGTTCCTCGCCATCGGGCGCGCGCCAGTGGAGCGTGTCGGGGCAATGTGCGGCGGTGGTGATCCCAAGCTTGCCGGCGGGATCGCGCACGACGAAGCCGGTGGTGCAGCGGAAGCGGCGTCCTTCGGCATTTGGCCCCTCGACCCGCCCCCCGCCGATCGCCGCGCTGTCGACCAGCACGGCGTCGAGCCGGCGCACCCGGACCGGCAGACCAAGTCGCGCGGCCAGCAGCGTCTCCACCTCGCTTGCGGCCCGCGCGTCGCTGCCGGGGCGCTGCATCACCACCAGCCCGCCGGTCCGCGGATCGACCCCGGCGCCGCGATAGCCCTGGATCAATTGCGGCAGCAGGTAGCGATACTGGTCGAGCAGGCGCACGCCGGTGATCCGGGTCGCCGCGGCGTCGGTGGTGAATCGCACCGGAATCTGCAGGCCGCCCGCCGCTTCGATCGTGTCGGCCGGTTGCTCGCCGGGGGTGAGGCGCACCAGCAGGTGCCAGTCGGGGCGATGGACGACGCTGATCGACGCCAGCCGCTCCCGGTAGCGCACCCGCAGGGCGTCGGTGAGCGCGGTGCTGGCCCGTTGCTGGTCGAGCCGGCGCTGGGCTTCCTCGCCGCTGACCCCGAAGGTCGCGGCATAACGATCCGCATCGGACGCCAGCGCCTGTTCGGGCGATAGCCGGACGGGCTCGGCGGCGAGGACCGGGGTCGCGGCGAACAGGCAAATCAGCAGGGCGGAGCAAAGTCGCATACGTCCGAATCTGGCACCTCGTACCTGAACGGATGGTTGTGCGGCGCCCTGTCGGGTTCTAGACTGTTTTCCCATGAGGGCGAGGACCGACGACAACGGGTTCGACGGAGGGCGCTTCGGGGCTGCTGCCGGTGCGACGGTGGCTGCGCTCATCCTGCTTGGCATGGTGCTTCTGGTCGCGATGAGCAACCGTGCGCGTGATGCCGCGCTGGAGCGGGAACGCCACGCCTATGACGTGACCCTGCTGGTCCGAACCGTCGACGCGACCATCGCGCGGTCGGAAGCCGCACTGGGGCGCTTCGTGCTCGACGAGGACCTGCAAAGCTCGGGAAGCATCTACATCAACGAGTGGCGGCTTGCCGGAACCCAGTTGCGGCAGCTGGAGCGTCTGGTCCGCAACGATCCCGACCAGAAACAACGCGTTGCCACGGCTCGCTCGCTCTACGACCGCCAGGGAGAAAACCTTGGGCGGGTGGCGCAAGCCGCGGCGGGAGCGCGGGGAGAGGGCGGGATCGGCCTGTTCTACTCGTTCACCCGCGAGGAACAGGACGCACCCAAGCCACTCGGTTCACAGCTGCGGGCCAAATTGTCCGAAATTGCCTCGTCCGAACGGGCCGTCCTCCGCAGCAGCATGGAGCAGACGCAATTCTTCTCGGCGCAGGCCGACCGCCTGACCGACTATCTGTCGTGGCTGGGCGTCCTGATCGGGCTTGCGGCGATCGGCCTCGGAATCCTCGCGCTGCAGGCGGTGCGGCAGAATTTCATCGCCCGGCGCGAGGCCGATACGCTGGAGCAGGCGGTGGCGATGCGGACGCAGGAATTGTCGGCCGCCAACGAGGCGCTGCTGGCCGAGGCCGAAGAGCGCGAGGCGGCCGAATCGCAGCTTCGCCAGATCCAGAAGATGGAAGCCGTCGGCCAGCTGACCGGTGGCATCGCGCACGACTTCAACAACATGCTGGCGGTGGTGGTCGGCGGCATCGACCTTGCCCGCCGCCGGCTCGGCGGACCCAAGCGTGAGGTCATGCAGCACCTTAACAATGCGATGGACGGGGCGACCCGCGCCGCCGCGCTGACCCGCCGCCTGCTGAGCTTCGCCCGCGCCGAGCCGCTGTTGCCCGAACGCGTCCTGCCGACCGACCTGGTGCGCGGATTGACCGACCTTCTCGACCGGACGCTGGGCGAGCGGATCACGGTCAATGTCGACACCAGCGGCGAATGGCCGATCTTCGTCGATCCCCACCAGCTCGAGAATGCGCTGCTCAATCTCGCGGTCAACGGGCGCGACGCGATGGAGGGCGAGGGCGTCATCACCATCGCCACCAGCGACATTCCGCTGACCGACGGCGAGGTCGGCGACCTGCCCGCCGGGGATTATATCCGGATCGCGGTGGCCGATACCGGCAGCGGCATGAGCGAAGAGGTCCAGCGCCGCGCCTTCGAACCCTTCTTCACCACCAAGGAGGTCGGCAAGGGCACCGGCCTCGGCCTCAGCCAGATCTTCGGCTTCGCGCGGCAGTCGGGCGGCGAAGTGGCGATCGACAGCGCGGTCGGTGTCGGAACCGTGGTCAGCCTTTACCTTCCCCGCTGCCACGCCCAGCCGGCGGAAGTGCGGCTGCATCCGACCTTCAGCGGCCAGTTCAACAGCGAAATGGCGGCGGGGCACCGCGGCGCCCGGATCCTGCTGGTCGAGGACGATCCTCGCGTCCGCAGCGCCACCATCGAAGCGCTCGAGGACCTCGACTACGAGCCGCTCGCCTGCGCCAACGCCGAGGAAGCGCTGGCGGCCTTCGAGAGCCAGGTCTTCGACCTCGTCATCAGCGACGTCATCATGCCCGGCATGACCGGTCCCGAACTCGTGCGGAACCTGAAGCGCCGCTATCCCGAGCTCGGCGTCCTATTCGTGACCGGCTATGTCGGTGACGGCGAGGGCGAGGACCTGAAGGGCCACGAACTCTTGCGCAAGCCGTTCACCGTCGCGGCCTTGCAGGATGCGGTGGCCGCGGCGCTTGGTCGGGCCGAGGTGCGCGCGGCGTAACGAGCGTTACTAGTCCCCGAGACGCGCGATCAGGGCCTGGGCCGCGGCCGGATTGCGGATCTTGGCGCCCGCGACGAAGTAGATGAAGACGTCGCGACCGCCTTTGGCCCAGGCCCGGGCCTGCTTCGCCCAGCCCTCGAGGGCCGCTTCGTCATAGCCCCTCTCGATGTCCTCGGCGCTGCGCTGAAGCCGGGCGTAGGTGAAATCGGCGGTCTGTTCCTCGATACGCGGGAACTGCTCGTGGTCGACGAACACCACCGCCATGTTGCGCGCCCGGGCGAGGTCGAGAAAGGCGGGATCGGCGAAGCTGGGGTGCCGCACCTCGAGCGCGTGACGCAGCGGCACGCCATCCTGCGCATCGGGGATGAGGTCGAGAAAACGGGCGAAGTCGTCGCGCTCGAACGCCTTGGTGTCGGCGAACTGCCAGTTGATCGGGCCCAGCCTGTCCCCGAGTGCGGTGAAGCCCTGGCCGAGAAAGGTCGCGATCGACCCGCCGCTCTCGGCCAGCACCTTGCGGACGGTGGAGTAGCGCGAGGCCTTGAGGCTGAACTGGAAGCCGGCCGGAGCCGCCTCGGCCCACTTGCGCCAGCTTTCCGGCTTCTGGCGTCCGTAGGACGTCGCGTTGATCTCGATCCCGGTCAGGTGCCGGGCGGCATAATCAAGCTCGCGTCGGTGGGCGAGGCCCTCGGGATAGAAGGTCCCGCGCCACGGCTCGAACGTCCAGCCGCCGACCCCGACGCGGATCGTCACGCCTGCATGAGGGCCGGCAGGAAGGCCTCGTGCGCGGTGCGCAGGTCGGCGAGGCTGATCTTCTGCTCACCGCCGCGATCGACCAGGTCGAAGACGAGGGCGTCGCCGCCGGTGGTGCCGACGGGAATGCTGAACAGCTGCGCGGCCGCGGCGAGCTCGCGGACCCGGTCGGGCTGGCTGGTCGAGACGATCGCGCGGCCCTGATCCTCGCCGAACAGCATGGCGGCAGGATTGGGCAATTCGGGCACCACCGTCATGGTGAAGCCGGTATCGCCGGCCAGCGCCATTTCCGCCATCGCCACCGCCGCGCCGCCATCGGAGCAGTCGTGGACCGCGCTGACCAGCCCTTCGGCGATCAGGGAGCGCAACAACTCGCCGAGCCGGCGCTCGACGGCGAGGTCGACCGGTGGCGGTGCGCCTTCTCGGCGGCCGTGGCAGGTCTCGAGCCACAGCGACTGGCCGACATGCCCCCTGGTATAGCCGAGGAGGAGCAGGGTCTCGCCCTGGTTCCGGATCGCGATGGTCGCGCTCTTTTCCCAGTCGGGCATCAGGCCGACCGCGCCGATGGCGGGGGTGGGAAGAATGGCCGACCCGCCGCCGGTCGCCTTGCTCTCATTGTAGAGCGACACGTTGCCGCTCACGATCGGGAAGTCGAGCGCGACGCAGGCCTCGCTCATGCCGTGGAGGCAGCCGGTGATCTGGGCCATGATCTCGGGCCGCTGGGGGTTGGCGAAGTTGAGGCAGTTGGTCACCGCCAGCGGGGTCGCGCCGACCGCCGAGATGTTGCGATACGCTTCGGCGATGGCCTGCTTGCCGCCTTCATAGGGGTCGGCATAGCAATAGCTCGGGGTGCAGTCGGTGGTGATCGCCAGCGCCTTGCCGGAGCCGTGAACGCGGACCACCGCCGCATCGCCGCCCGAGCGCTGCACCGTGTCGCCGCCGACCTGGCTGTCATATTGCTCCCAGATCCAGCGCCGCGAGGCGAGGGCGGGGGAGGCCATCAGCGTCTTCAGATTGCCGACGATGTCGGTGCCGTTCGGCACGTCGCCCAGCGGCGCGACCTTGGCCCAGGCCTGATAATCCTCGGGCGACAGCGACGGGCGGTCGTAGAGCGGCGCTTCGTCGGCAAGTGGCCCCAGCGGGATGTCGGCGACGGTTTCGCCCTTCCAGACGAGCTCCATGTGCCCGGTGTCGGTGACGGTGCCGATCACCGCGAAGTCGAGCTCCCACTTGTGGAAGATCTTTTCCGCCTCGGCCTCGCGGCCGGGCTTCAGGACCATCAGCATGCGCTCCTGGCTTTCGGAGAGCATCATCTCGTACGGGGTCATGCCGGTTTCACGGCAGGGGACGGCGTCCATATCGAGACGGATTCCGACGCCCCCCTTGGACGCCATCTCGACGCTCGACGAGGTGAGGCCCGCCGCGCCCATGTCCTGGATCGCGACGATGGCGTCCGACGCCATCAGCTCGAGGCAGGCTTCGATCAGCAGCTTTTCGGTGAAAGGGTCACCGACCTGGACGGTGGGGCGCTTCTCTTCGCTGTCCTCGCCAAAGTCGGCCGAGGCCATGGTCGCGCCGTGGATGCCGTCGCGGCCGGTCTTGGAGCCGACGTAGACCACCGGATTGCCGATGCCGGCGGCGGCCGAATAGAAGATCTTGTCGGTCTTCGCGACGCCAACGGTCATCGCATTGACCAGAATGTTGCCATTGTAGGCCGGGTCGAAGTTGGTCTCCCCGCCGACGGTCGGCACGCCGACGCAATTGCCGTAGCCGCCGATCCCCGCGACCACCCCGGCGATCAGGTGGCGCATCTTGGGGTGGCTGGGATCGCCGAAGCGCAGCGCGTTCAGGTTGGCGACCGGCCGCGCGCCCATGGTGAAGACGTCGCGCAGGATGCCCCCGACCCCGGTCGCCGCGCCTTGGTAGGGCTCGATATAGGAGGGGTGGTTGTGGCTCTCCATCTTGAAGATGGCGGCGTCGCCGTCGCCGATGTCGATAACCCCGGCATTCTCGCCTGGGCCGCAGATCACCCACGGCGCGGTGGTCGGCAGCTTCTTGAGGTGGATGCGCGAGGATTTGTAGGAGCAATGCTCCGACCACATCACCGAGAAGATGCCGAGCTCGGTAAGGTTCGGTTCTCGTCCGAGCGCATGGAGAATGCGGTCATATTCGTCGGTGGAAAGGCCGTGCTCGGCGACCTGTTCGGGCGTGATCTCGGACATGGATCGGCGCCTTAGCCGGGAGTGGCGGATTGGCCAATCCATCGCGATGAAACTGTCGCGGGGGTCCGGGTCGGTGCTCGCCCCGCAGGGCCGACTCGGGGTGCCCGGATGCGTCCGAGTCGCGGGAAAGTTGGCGCCGATTCGGTGGCGATCGGCCCGCTCGCAAGCTTTTGGCGGGATCCGGCGGCGCTCAGGGCGCCATGACTCGAAACCTTCTGATTCAGGTACTTACGAAAGCCCCGCCCAACGCCGTCCCGAATCAGTACAAGGCTATTCTCAGAAAGTTGCCAGCTACTTAGTTAACATTTATTTAAGCTACGAATCGCCGAAAACAGGGGAAGACCAGATGAAGATGCGTGCAAAACTGTTGGTGGCCTGTGCCGCCCTTGCTGCGGCAGCTCCTGCCAATGCGGCGTTTGTCACCGGCCAGATCAGCGTCGGCGGTCTCGCCACCCCGATCGGTTCGAGCGGTTGGTCCGATGCCACCGGCGTCGATGCGGCCGGCTCGCTTATCTTCTACGGAGCTGGCACGGGCAGCTTCGCTGGCCTGAATTGCGCGGGTAGCTGCGGCACCATCGCCGACATTCCCGATCTGTCGACCTTTGCGGCGATCGCCAACTTCCTGACCCTTAACACCAACGGCATCGCGTTCGACCTGAACTCGATCAGCAACATCACGCGGACCAGCGACGCGCTTGGTGGCACCCTCGCCTTCACCGGCAGCGGCACCATCCGTTTCAACGGCTATGACGCCACGCCGGGCATCTTCTCGTTCACCGCGCAGGGCAGCAACCTGACCAGCTTCTCGGCCAGCGCCGTGTCGGCCGCCGTGCCGGAGCCGGGCACCTGGGCGCTGATGCTGCTCGGTTTCGGTGCGGTCGGTTACTCGCTGCGCCGCCGCCGTGCGACCGCTCGGTTCGTGCCGCAGGCCGCCTGAAGCATCTGACCATTCTCAGTAGAGGGGGGTCCGGCAGCGATGCCGGGCCCCTTTTGCTATGGGGCTACGCGACGTCCCGCCCTTGAGAATAAGGACATCGACCGGGTGAGCGCCTCGATGCCGGCTTAGCGCAAACAAAAACCCCGGCCGGTGAGGGCCGGGGTTCGGTAATTCGGTGAAACGAAGAGATCAGCCGCGGCAGGTGATGGCGCTCTGGCCTGGGACGGTGACCTGGACGCTGGCGGCATCCTTGGTGCCGGTGATGCTGCTGCCATCGGGGCCGGTGTAGGGGCCAGTGCCTTCGGCCGGCGCATTGGTGACGGTGGAGGCGATGGTGTCGGCACCGACCCGGTAATTGGCGCCGGCGGGCTTGCCGTCGCGCTCGGTCCAGTCGATCTCGACGACCTTGTTGCCGTCGCAGCGATAGGTCTTGCTGGCGGCGATCGAGGGCGGAAGCTCGACCTTGGGCGCAGCGGCAAGCTCATTGGCCATGGTGTCTTGGGGGCCCTGCTGGACAATGGTGTGGCCACCATCGTTGCAGGCGGAAAGGCTCAGTGCGGCGCCGAGCGCCAGGAGGGGGAGGCGGTAGGTCATGATTCGCCTTTCGCGGGCGCAAGGTGAACGGTCAATGGCGAAGGCTTGCAAAGACGCGCGATGGGCATAATTTGGTCGCATGGGGGTAGGAGGAACCGCAATCCAGCGTATCCGATATGGCTTGACCGGCCTGGCGTTCGTGTTCGTCATGGTCCTCCTCGGCACCGTGATCATCCGCAGCGGCGAGGATCCGGTCAGCAACGCTGCCGCCAACAATGTCGTCGAAGCCCCGAGCGATCCCTTGGGCGAGCTTGGCGTCGCGCCTGGCCCCGGCACCGAGAACGAGGCGGGCGCCGCGCCCCAGCGCTGATGCGGCTGGCCTGCCTGCTGCTGGTCGCGGCACTCTGCTCCTGCCGCGGTGGAAGCCAGCCCGCCGCCTCGACCGACAAGCCCGAGCTTGCACTGCTGAGCAGCCTCCCGATCGCCTTTGGCGAAAGCTTCGGCCTCGACCAGCAGCGCAGTCCGCTGCTGCAGGACCTCGAAGGGCAATTCACCGTCGTTCCCGTGGACGGCCCCGAACAGCTCACGGTCGATGGACTGCTGCTGGCAGCGCAGCCGCAGGCGCTGACCGCCGAACGCCTGGTCGCGCTCGACCGGTGGGTGAGGGCCGGCGGACGGCTGGTGTTGCTGGCTGACCCCGTGCTGCGGCTGGAAAGCAGCCATCCCCTCGGCGATCGCTTCCATCCGCCGCTCCGCTATCCCGATACCGGGCTGCTCAAACATTGGGGTCTGACCCTCGATGACGCCGTCGACCAGCGCGCCGACGAGGCGGCTGTGGACCTTGGGCGCGGAATCCGGCTGCAGGCCGCTGGACTGGGATCGCTGACCAGGGCGGGGGGAGCCTGCACCCTGTCACCGACCCGGGCCGTGGCGCGGTGCCGGATCGGCAAGGGGTATGCGACCGTAGTGGCCGACGCCGACTTCGCGATGTCGGCGGATCAGGACGACCGCGCGGCCGTCATCGCCCTGCTGAACGAACTGCGCCGCTGACCGCCCGTCGCGCCGCGTCATGGGCGTCGATGGGAATTGGTGGCGACGATGGGGGATTCGCTGGCTTTTCCATGTTCACAGACTTATCCACAGCCCTGTCCATCAGAACGGGAAGGGAACGCACGGCCTGGAGTGATGCAGGAAAGCCGCGGAAATCGGCCAAAATCCAGATCTGCCCACGTTTTCCCACGATATCCCATTGAGTCCCATGCCCACCCGCGTTACACACAGAGTGTAGCGCGGGGCTGATCCCATTGTTGTTGGGCCGGCCGCCGGTCGCGGTCACCCCGCGTTCCGGCGAACGGGAGGGGTTTGTCCACCGCGCAAGGGGAGTGATTGCGCGGTGGCATTGGAGCATCTGTTCCAGGGCAGTGCCTTAAACGGGGTCGATGCGAAGGGTCGCGTCTCCGTTCCCGCCTTCCTGCGCTCCGTCATCGAACGCCGCGGCGATGCCCGCACCATCGTCCTTGCCAAGCATGAGAGCTTTCCCTGCCTCAGTGCCTACGATCCCGCCTACGCCGCGCTGAAGCACAGCAAGATCGAACGCCTGCTCGAGAAGAACGAGCAGGAAGCCGGCGCCCAGCTCGCCTATCAGCAGAGCAACCTCCTGGCCTTCGCGGTCAGCGAGGAGGTGCCCTACGACAGCACCGGCCGGATCCTGGTCCCGACCATGATGCGCCGCAAGGGCGGCATCGCCGATCTCGCGCTGTTCCTGGGGGTCGGTGAGACCTTCCAGATCTGGAATCCCGAAACGCTCCTCGCCGATGACCGCATCCCCGAGGATCTCAAGGACGTCTGCCGGTACCGGCTCGAGGAACGGGGGCTCGCATGAGCGGGAATCCCCCCTCCGTTTCTCTGGGTGATCCAAGGCCCACAACGGGTCACCTGCCGGTACTGGTGGACGAAGTCGTCGAAGCGCTCGCGATTTCGGAAGGCGAAACGCATGTCGACGGCACGTTCGGCGCCGGCGGTTATACCCGCGCGATGCTCCGGGCGGGGGCGGGGCGAGTGATTGCCTTTGATCAAGACCCTGACGCGATCGCCAACGGGCCATTACTCGTCCCCGATCCCAGACTGACGCTGGTTCACGACCGCTTCTCGCGCATGGCCGAAGCGCTGGAGGAGCGCGACCTGCTGCCGGTCGACGGCGTTACGCTGGATATCGGCGTCAGCTCGATGCAGCTCGACCAGGCCGAGCGCGGCTTCTCGTTCCGCGAGGACGGCCCGCTCGACATGCGGATGAGCCAGGACGGCCCAAGCGCCGCCGACTTCCTCAACACCGCCGACGAGGCCGAGATCGCGCGGGTCATCCGCGATTACGGCGACGAGCCCAAGGCACGCGGCCTCGCCCGCGCCATCGTCGCCGCGCGCCCGCTGACCCGCACCGGCGAGCTGTCGGCGATCTGCCGCAAGGTGCTGGGCTGGCATGCCGGCATGAAGACCGACCCCGCGACGCGCACCTTTCAGGCGATCCGGATCCGCGTGAATGCCGAGCTGGCCGAGCTTGAAGCGGGGCTGGAAGCGGCCGAACGCGCGCTCCGGCCCGGCGGACGGCTGGCGGTGGTGACCTTCCACAGCCTCGAAGACCGCATCGTGAAGCAGTTCCTGCGTACCCGCAGCGGCGCTGCGCCGGCCGGTTCGCGGCATCGGCCGATGCTCGACAATGGCCCCGCGCCGACCTTCCGCGCCGTCGCCAAGCCGGTCGCGGCGAGCGAGGCGGAGCTGGCGATCAATCCCCGCGCCCGTTCGGCGCGCCTGCGCAGTGCTGTCCGCACCGATGCACCTTATTCCCCCCGAAAGGCGGCCTGATCCATGCGTGGTTTTCGTGAAGTAGGCTGGGTCGCGGCGGTCGCCGGTACGGCGCTCTGCTGCTACATGGTCAGCCTCAAGGTCGCGTCCGAGCGGGCTTCGCTCGAGCAGGTGGAAAACCGCATCGTCGTGGCGCAGCGCGACATTCGCGTGCTGCAGACCGAGATCGGCACCCGGGGGCGGCTTGAGCAGCTGGAAAGCTGGAACGTGAAGGTGCTGGCGCTGTCCGCGCCGCAGGCCCACCAGTTCCTCGAAGGCGAGTTCCAGCTGGCGACGCTGGCCGCGCCCACCCGGAAGGTCGACCCGGCGGCGCCGGTGGTGCTGGCCTCGGCGCCCGCCCCCGAGCCGCGCCAGGTTGGTTCGGCGCAACGCGGGGAAAGCTCGGACGGAGAGAATGGCGGGCCCACCGCGCGCGATCTGATGCAGATCGCGAGCTACAAGCGCGAGATCCCCTCGGCCCCCGAGAAAACTGTGGATAAGGCGCCGGTCGCCAAGCCGCAGGCGGTGAAGATCGCGGCGGTGCCTGCTAAGGCCCCGGCCAAGCCGGCAACGGTGACCAAGGCCAAGGCGGACTCCGCGGCCAAGGCGCCGGCCAAGCTGGCCGCGACGGCCGGCGCAAAGGTTGAACCGAAGGCCAAGCCATTGGCCACGATTGCAAAACCCAAGGACGTCAAAGCCCGGCAATGAACGCTCCGACCCCCGCACTCGTCGCTGCCCGGCCCGAGCGCCTGAGGCTCGTCGGGCAGCGGCGCCAGCTGCTCGGCATCATGCACCAGCGGCTGATGGTCGGAATGCTGATCTTCGGCGCCGTGATCATCGCCATCGTCCTTCGCCTGACCTGGCTTGGCCTGTTCGGTGACCATGCCGGGCGCCAGTTCACGGCGATCGCCAACCTGCCCTCGCGCGGCGACATCGTCGATCGCGACGGCCAGCCGCTTGCGCGCACCATCGACAGCTGGACCGTGGCGATCCAGCCGTCCAAGGTGATCGGCGACAAGAAAGCGCTCAGCGTCGAGCTTGCCCGCCTGATGCCCGAAAAGGACGCGGCCGGCTGGCTTGCCGAAATCAGTTCGGGCAAGAGTTTCATCTATCTCCGCCGCCGCGCGGCGCCGCGCCTAGTGCAGGCGCTGAACGAGCTTGGCGAGCCGGGCATCGCGCTCAGCCGAGAACCCGACCGGCTGTACCCGCAGACCGACCTTGCCGCCCACGTGCTCGGCTCCACCGATATCGACGGCCATGGCGCGTCGGGAATGGAGCGGGGCATGGACTCGTACCTGTCCGATCCCGCCCGGCGCGGCGAGCCGCTGCAGCTGTCGATCAGCAGCCGGGTCCAGCAGGCGCTGGAGCATGAACTGCTGGAAGCGAAGACGCATTTCAACGCGGTGGGGGCGGCGGGCGTGCTGCTCGACATTCACACCGGCGAAGTGCTGGCGATGACCAGCCTGCCGCAGCTCAACCCCAATGTCGCGGGCAACATGGAGCCCGAAGCGCGCTTCAACCGCGCCACGCTGGGCGTGTTCGAGCTTGGGTCGACCTTCAAGCCGTTCACGGTGGCGATGGCGCTCGACACCGGCGACGTGAAGTCGATGGGGCAGATCTATCCCTGCTACGACCGCTTCGTCCGCCCCAACGGGCGCGCGGTCACCGACACTCATCCGTTCGGCCGCCCCTGCTCGGTCGCCGAGATCATGATGGAAAGCTCCAACATCGGCACCGCGCAGATCGCCGGGCAGGTCGGCACCGACCCGATGCGCGAGTTCCTCAAGGGCATGGGCTTCCTCGACAAGGTCGAGGTCGAGCTTCCCGAGCGCGCCCGCGCGCTGTCCATTCCCAAGGCGAACTGGGACATGTCGACCACCATGACGGTCGGCTTCGGCCATGCCATCGCGGTCACGCCGCTCCACCTCGCGCTCGGCTATGCGACGCTCTACAACGGCGGCCTTTATCGCCCGGCCACCCTGCTCAAGGTCAACAAGGGACATCCGGTGACCAAGGGCCGCCGGGTGTTCAGCGAGGAAACCAGCTACAAGATGCGGTCGCTGCTGCGGCTGGTGGTGACGAAGGGCACCGGCAAGAAGGCGGATGCGGTCGGCTATCGCGTCGGGGGCAAGACCGGCACCGCGGAAAAGGTGCTGCCCGGCGGCGGCTATTCCAAGACCGCCAACATCACGAGCTTTGCCGGCGTTTTTCCGATGGACGAGCCGCGCTATGCGATGGTGGTGATGCTCGACGATCCCAAGGCCGCGCCGGAGACGAGCGGCTGGCGCACCGCCGGCTGGAACGCCGCGCCGACCTTCGGCAAGGTGGTTGCGCGGATCGCCCCGATGCTCGGCGTGCGTCCGGACATGAAGCGCGACGCCAACATGAACGAAGTGCTTCCGTTCGTCCGCGAAGAAAAGTAGCCGCACCCCCATGCGACTGACCGACCTCGTCGACGCCTCCGCTCTCGACGCCGCTGCCGCTGGCGTCGAGGTGACCGGCTTTGCCATCGACCACCGCAAGGTGGCGCCCGGCACCATCTTCGGTGCCTTTCGCGGATCGGCCCGCAGCGGCGAGGACTATATCGCTGCCGCGGTCGCCGCCGGCGCGTTGGCGGTGATCGCGCGGCCCGAGGCGAGGGTCGAGGGCGCAGTGCACATTGCCGACAGCGAGCCGCGCCATCGTCTCGCCGAGCTCGCCGCCCGCTTCTTCGCGCCCTATCCCGATACGGTGGTCGCGGTGACCGGGACCAACGGCAAGACCTCGACGGTGGAGATGACGCGCCAGCTGTGGCGGATGGCGGGGCACCGCTCGGCCTCGGTCGGGACGCTTGGCGTCACCACCGCCGACGAGCAGGTCAAGACCGGCCTTACCACCCCCGACATCGTCACCTTCCTCAGCAACATGTCGGGCCTCAGGACGATGGGCATCAGCCACGTCGCCTATGAGGCGTCGAGCCACGGGCTGGATCAGTATCGCAGCGAAGGGCTGGCGGTGGCCGCCGCCGCCTTCACCAATTTCTCGCGCGACCACCTCGATTACCATGGCACGATGGAGGCCTATTTCGAGGCCAAGATGCGGTTGTTCGACGAGGTGGTGGACGCCGCCGGCACCGCGGTGGTGTGGACCGGCGACCCGAAAAGCGCCGAGGTCGTCGACCGCGCCCGCCGCCGTGGGCTCAAGGTCCTGACGGTAGGCCCGGGCGGCGAGACGATCGACCTCAAGAGCCGCACAGCAAGCCCGCTCGGCCAGACCCTGGTGCTGGGCCACGGCGGCAAGGACTGGACCCTGAAGCTGCCGCTGATCGGCGCCTATCAGGCCGCCAACGTGCTGGTGTCCGCCGGGCTGGTGCTTGCGACCGGGGGCACTTGGGCCGACACGCTTCGCGGCCTCGGCCGCCTGTCGCCGGTCCGGGGCCGGCTGGAACGCGCGGTGATCACCCCTGCCGGCGCCCCCGTATATATCGACTATGCGCACACGCCCGACGCGCTGGAAGCGGCGATCGCCGCGTTAAAGCCGCATGTCGCCGGGCGGCTGATCACCCTGTTCGGCGCCGGCGGCGACCGCGATACCGGCAAGCGGCCCGAGATGGGCCGGGTCGCGGCGGCTGGAAGCGACGTGGTGATCGTAACCGATGACAATCCGCGCACCGAGGATCCCGCGTCGATCCGCCGCGCCGTCCTGGAAGGAGCGCCGGGCGCACGCGAGATCGGTGGCCGCCGCGCCGCCATCGCTGCCGCCATCACGGAGGCCCGCGAGGGCGACATCGTGCTGCTTGCGGGCAAGGGCCATGAAACGGTGCAGGTGATCGGCGACACCGTCATGCCGTTCGACGATGCGCAGGTCGCCCGGGAGTGCGCGGCATGACCGCCCCCCTGTGGACCTCCGCCGAGATCGAGGCTGCGACCGGCGGTACCGCTTCCGCGCCGTTCGAGGTCGGCGGCATCACCTTCGACAGCCGCGAGGTCGAGCCGGGCTGGCTGTTCGTCGCCATGCCGGGGACGGTCGCCGACGGGCATGACTTTGTCGCCAGGGCTTTCGCGCAGGGCGCTGCCGCCGCCCTCGTCAGCCGGCCGGTCGAGGGCGTCCACCTGCTGGTGCCCGACGTGGCCAAAGCGCTCGAGGACCTTGCCCGCGCCAGCCGCGCGCGGATGACCGGCAAGGTGCTGGGAGTCACCGGATCGGTCGGCAAGACCGGCACCAAGGAAGCGCTCGCCGCAGCGCTGGCTCGCCGCCACCCGGGCAAGGTCCACCGCTCGCTCAAGAGCTACAACAACCACACCGGCGTTCCGCTCAGCCTCGCCCGGATGCCGCGCGACAGCGTTTACGGCGTGTTCGAGATGGGGATGAACCATGCCGGCGAGATCCGGGCGCTGGTCGCCATGGTCCGTCCGCACGTCGCGCTGATCACCGCCATCGCGCCCGCCCACATCGAGAATCTCGGAAGCGTCGAGGGCATCGCCGACGCCAAGGCCGAGATCTTCGAAGGGCTGGAACCCGGCGGTACCGCGATCATCCCCAACAACAGCCCGTATCGCGACCGCCTGCTGAAGGCGGCCCGGCGCCATGCGGAGACGATGGTCACCTTCGGTTCGGGGGACGCGGACGTCAGCGCGCTTCACGCGGTGCGCAGCGACAAGGGCGGAAGCCTAGTCACCGCCCGCCTGGCCAGCGCCGACCTCACCTACACCATCGCCCAGCCCGGGGAGCATTGGGTCGGCAACAGCCTGGCCGTACTGGCCGCGGTCGAAGCGGTCGGCGCCGACCTTGCCGCCGCCGGCCTCGCGCTCGGCGACATGGGCGGGCTCAAGGGACGGGGCCAGCGCCACCGGGTCGCGGTCGCGGGCGGGCAGGCGCTGCTGATCGACGAGAGCTACAATGCCAATCCGGTCAGCATGGCCGCAACGCTCGGAAGCCTTGCGGCCGAGCGGGTCGACGGCCGCCGGCTGGCGGTGCTCGGCACCATGCTCGAGCTGGGCGCCTTCAGCGACGAGGCCCATGCCGGGCTGGCCCCCGCTATCCTCGAGGCCAAGGTCGACGACCTGATTCTGGTCGGCGAGGCGACCCGTCCGCTGGCCGCCGCGCTCGACGGGAAGCTGCCGGTGACCCTCGTCGCCAACGCCGCTGAGGCCACCGACGCGCTCCTTGCACGGCTTGGCGCGGGGGATGCCGTGCTGGTCAAGGCGTCCAACGGCATCGGCCTTGCCTCGCTGGTCGAACGGGTGGCAGGGGGCTCGGCCTGATGCTCTATCTCATTGCCGAATATCTGGGTTTTCCAGGGCTCCTCAACCTCATCCGCTACATCAGCTTCCGGGCCGGTGCGGCGACCGCGACGGCGCTTGCGATCGGGCTGCTGATCGGGCCGTGGTTCATCAATTATCTCCGCGTCCGCCAGGGCAAGGGCCAGCCGATCCGCGCCGACGGGCCGCAGACCCACCTCGCCAAGCGCGGCACGCCGACCATGGGCGGGCTGCTGATCCTGGTCTCGGTGACCATCTCCTGCCTGCTGTGGATGGACCTCCAGAGCCCCTACGTCTGGGCCTGCCTGCTGGTCACCGCCGGGTTCGGCGCGATCGGGTTCATGGACGATTACGACAAGGTCAAGAAAGCGCACCATGCCGGCATCCCGGGCAAGGTGCGGCTGCTGCTCGAGTTCCTGATCGCCGGTTTCGCGACCTGGTTGATGGTTCGGGTGTCGGGGACCAACCTCTACCTGCCGTTCGTCCAGGGACCGGTCATGGACCTCGGCTGGTTCTACGTCATCTTCGGCGCGTTCGTGATCGTCGCCTTCGGCAATGCGGTGAACCTGACCGACGGGCTCGACGGGCTCGCGACCATGCCGGTGGTGATCGCGGCGCTGGCCTTCACCCTGATCGTCTATCTGTGCGGCGACGCCCGCTTCGCGCCCTATCTCGGCATTCCGCATGTGAAGGGGGTCGGTGACCTTACCGTGCTGTTGCTGGCGACGGTCGGGGCGTGCCTGGCGTTCCTGTGGTTCAATGCGCCCCCGGCGGCGGTGTTCATGGGCGATACCGGAAGCCTCGCGCTCGGCGGGGCGCTGGGCGCGGTGGCGGTGGCGGCGCACCACGAGTTCGTGCTGGCGCTGATCGGCGGGCTGTTCGTGGCCGAGGCGTTGAGCGTCATCGTCCAGGTCGCGGTCTACAAGAGGACCGGGCGGCGGGTGTTCCTGATGGCCCCGATCCACCACCATTTCGAGCACAAGGGCTGGAGCGAGCCGACCGTGGTGATCCGCTTCTGGATCGTTGCTTTCGTGCTGGCGCTGGCCGGCCTCAGCACGCTCAAGCTGCGGTGATCACGGCCGGGGCCTGGAAGAATAAACGATACGCCGTCTACGGGCTCGCCCGCTCCGGCCTGGCGACCGTGCGCGCATTGGTGGCGAGCGGGGCGGCGGTGACGGCCTGGGACCGGAGCGAGGAAGCGCGGGCCAAGGCGGAAGGCGCGACGCTGCTCGACCTCGACACCGCCGACCTCAGCCAGTTCGACAGCCTGGTCGTCTCGCCAGGCGTGCCGCTCAACACCCACCCGATCGCCGCCCGGGCGCGCGAGGCGCGAGTCGAGATCATCGGCGACATCGAACTGTTCGCCCGCGCCCGCGCCGAGCTGCCGCCGCACAAGGTGGTCGCGATCACCGGCACCAACGGCAAGAGCACGACGACGGCACTGGTCCACCACATCCTCGCGACCGCAGGCGTGCCGACCACCATGGGCGGCAACATCGGCCTGCCGATCCTCGCGCAGGACCCGCTGCCGGAAGGTGGGGTCTATGTGCTGGAGCTGTCGAGCTACCAGATCGACCTGACCCATAGCCTCGACTGCGATGTCGCGGTGCTGCTCAACATCACGCCGGATCATCTCGACCGCTACGACAGCTTCGAGGCCTATGCAGCGAGCAAGGCGCGGTTGTTCGCGATGCAATCGGCCGACCAAACCGCCTTGGTCGACTGGAGCCTGTTCGAGCGCGGGCTCGTGGTGCCGGCCGCCGGGTTCAACGGACTCACGCTCCCCTCCGGCTATGACCCGGGGGAATGGCCGGCACTGCAGGGGCCGCACAATGAGCAGAATGCCGCCGCCGCCATCGAGACGACGGCGTGGCTGGGACTGGGCGAAGAGGCGATCGCGGCCGGGCTGCGCACCTATCCCGGCCTGCCCCACCGCATGGAGCGCGTGGCCGAGCTGAACGGCGCGCTGTTCGTCAACGACAGCAAGGCCACCAACGCCGAAGCCGCGGCGCCCGCGCTCGCCGCTTACCCGCGTATCCGCTGGATCGTCGGAGGACAGGCCAAGACCAAGGAGCTCGGCGACACGGCCCGGCACCTGGGCCACGTCGTGCGCGCCTACACCATCGGCGAGGCGGGGCCGCTGTTCACCAAGCTCCTCCGGACACACGGCGTCGACGTGATCGAGTCGGAAACGCTGGAAAATGCGGTGAAATTTGCTGCGAGGGATTCACAGCCGGGCGAGACGGTTCTACTCTCCCCGGCCTGCGCCTCGTTCGACCAGTTCCGGGACTTCGAGGCGCGCGGGGAGGCCTTCAGGGCCTTGGTGGGGGCATTATGAACGGCGTTCTGGCGAAGGCCTTTCCGATCGACACGAGCAATCGCTACGGCCGCGCCGACCGCTCGGCGGTGGGGCGCTGGTTCTGGGAGATCGACCGGGTCCTCCTCGTGCTGGTCGCCGTCCTGATCGCGGTCGGGCTGGTCGCCGTCGCCGCCGCCTCGCCCGCAGCCGCGCAGCGTTATTCGGGCGGCAGCGTCACCTTCGCGCCGCTTTATTATTTCTACCGCCAGCTGGTGTGGCTGACGCTGTCGATCCCGGTGATGATCGTCATCTCGATGATGCCGCGCGAACGGCTTCGGCAATGGTGCCTGCTCGGCTGCGCGGGCTGCATCGGGGCGATGTTCCTGGTCCCGCTGATCGGGCCCGAAGTGAACGGCGCCCGGCGCTGGATCGGGTTCGGCTTCGCGCAGGTCCAGCCGTCGGAGTTCTTGAAGCCCTTCTTCATCGTCACCTTGGCCTGGATCCTCAGCCTCAAGGAGAAGGACAAGGGGCTTCCGGTGATGATCCTGTCGGGCGCGCTGACGACCCTCGTCGCGGTGCTGCTGATGATCCAGCCCGACTTCGGATCGACCATCATCTTCGCCACGGTGTTCGTGGTGATGATCGCGCTGGCCGGGGCCAATGTCCGGATGCTCGGCCTGATGGGCGTGGCCGGTCTGGTCGGGATCGTCCTCGCCTACTTCTTCTACGACGTGGCGCAGGTCCGGATCGACGGCTTCCTGTTCGGCGAGGGCGACAATTTCCAGGTCCAGAATGCGATGCGCACGCTGACCGCCGGCGGCCTGCTGGGCATGGGTCCGGGTGGCGGCACCCGCAAGTTCCACCTGCCCGAGCCGCACACCGACTACATCTTCTCGGTGATCGGTGAGGAGTTCGGGCTGATCGCCTGCATGGCGATCGCGGTCATCTATTGCGCGATCGTGGTCCGGGTGCTGGTCAAGCTGCTCGACGAGGACGAGCCCTTCGCGGTGCTCGCCGCCGCCGGGCTCGCCTGCCAGTTCGGCTTGCAGGCGCTGATCAACATGGCGGTCAACGTCCAGCTCGCCCCGTCCAAGGGCATGACCCTGCCGTTCATCTCCTACGGCGGTTCCTCGATGCTGGCGCTGTCGATCGGCATGGGGCTGCTGCTCGCCTTCACCCGCGCCAACCCCTATCTCAAGCGGTCACCCTATGTGGTGAAGTGGAGCGAGGGGCGCTAAGCGGCAAGAATGAACTTCGTCCTCGCGGCCGGCGGAACCGGCGGGCACATGATTCCTGCGCATGCGCTCGCCGCCGAACTGAAGGCGCGCGGGCATGGCGTGATGCTGGTCACCGACGCTCGCGGCTCGCGCATTCCCGGCCTGTTCGACGGCGTGCCGATCCACGTGCTGCCCGCCGGGCGCCTGACCAAGACCCCGTGGGGCATGCTTAAGGCGCTGCGTTCGGTCATGGCCGGACGGCGCGAGGCCAAGGCCCTGTATCGCAAGCACCGTCCCGACGCGGTGGTCGGCTTCGGCGGCTATCCGGCCTTCCCGGCGCTGCTCGCCGCCTCCTCGCTCAAAATCCCTACCGTGCTGCACGAGCAGAATGCGGTGCTTGGCCGGGTCAACCGCCTGCTGGCGGGCGACGCGGCGGCGATCGCCACCGCGTACGAGAATGTCGACCGGTTGAAGCCTGCCCACGAGATCAAGACCAGCCTGGTCGGCAATCCGGTCCGCTCCAGCATCGTGCGGCTGGGCGAGCTGCCGTTCCCGGCGTTCGACGATTATGCCCCGTTGAAGCTGCTGGTGACCGGCGGAAGCCAGGGCGCGACCGTGCTTGGCGAGGTGGTGCCGGCCGGGCTCGGCGAATTGTCCGACACGCTCCGCCACCGTCTCCAGGTCGTACAGCAATGCCGCCCCGACGATATCGAGCGGGTGCGCAAAACCTACCAGTCGCTCGGCATTCCAGCCGAGCTGTCGACCTACCTGCGCGACATGGACGACAAGCTTGGTGAGTGCCACCTGATGATCGGCCGCGCCGGCGCTTCCACCATCGCCGAACTGACCGCCGCCGGGCGCCCGTCGATCCTGGTCCCGCTGCCGATCGCCACCGACGACCACCAGACCGCCAATGCGCGCGAGCTGGCGAAGGCGGGCGGGGCGCGGATGATCCCGCAAGGCCAGTTCACTCCCGCCGCGCTGGCCCGCCAGATCGAGGCGCTGGCCAATGATCCCGAAGCGCTGGCCAATGCCGCCGGGCGCGCGCTGTCGGTCGGCCGGCCCTATGCCGCGCGCGACCTTGCCGACCTGGTCGTGCGGGTCGGGCAGGGCGATCGTCCGGCGATGATCGGCCGCGCTTCCAGGCCTGCTGCGGCAAGGCCCCTTTCTCCGGCGGGAGCAGCGGCATGAAGGCGGTCGGCACCGACATCGGAACCATCCATTTCGTCGGCATTGGCGGGATCGGCATGTCCGGCATCGCCGAAGTGATGCACCACCTCGGCTACACCGTGCAGGGCTCGGACAATGCCGAAAGCTATGTCACCGAGGGCCTGCGCAAGGCCGGCATCCCGGTGATGATCGGGCAGAGCGCCGACAATCTCGGAGACGCGGCGGTGGTGGTCACCTCCACCGCGATCCGCCCCGACAACCCCGAAGTCGAGGAAGCCGCCCGCCGCCGCCTGCCGCGCGTGCGCCGCGCCGAAATGCTGGCCGAGCTGATGCGGATGCAGAACACGGTCGCAGTCGCCGGCACCCACGGCAAGACCACCACCACCTCGATGGTCGCGGCGCTGCTCGACGCCGGCGGGCTCGACCCGACGGTGATCAACGGCGGGATCATCAACGCCTATGGTTCCAACGCCCGCCTCGGCAAGGGCGAGTGGATGGTGGTCGAGGCCGACGAGAGCGACGGCAGCTTCCTCCGCCTCGACGGGACCATCGCGGTGGTCACCAACATCGATCCCGAGCATCTCGATCATTATGGCAGCTTCGACGTCGCCAAGGATGCGTTCGTGGAGTTCATCGAGAACGTGCCGTTCTACGGGCTGGCGGTGATGTGCATCGACCATCCGGAAGTCGCCAACCTGCTGAGCCGGATCAAGGACCGGCGGGTCGTCACCTACGGCTTCTCCGCAGCGGCCGACCTTCGCGCCGACAATGTCGTGACCGAAGGCGGGGTGGCGCGGTTCGACGCGCTGGTGCTGGAACGCTCGGGCGAGCGGCGCCGCATCGAGGGGGTCACCCTGCCGATGCCCGGCCGCCACAACATCCAGAATGCGCTTGCCGCGATCGCGGTGGGGCTCGAGCTCGGGCTGAGCGACGACCGCATCGCGACCGGGTTCGAGCGGTTCGGCGGGGTCAAGCGCCGCTTCACCCGCGTCGGCGAGATCGACGGCACGATCATCATCGACGATTATGCCCACCACCCGGTCGAGATCCGCGCCGTCCTTTCGGCTGCGCGCGACAGCACCTCGGGCCGGGTGATCGCGGTGGTCCAGCCGCACCGCTTCACCCGCCTGCGCGACCTGATGGAAGATTTCGCCAACGCCTTCATCGAGGCCGACGCGGTGCTGGTCGCACCGGTCTATGCAGCGGGCGAGGAACCGATCGAGGGCGTCGACGGGGCCGCGCTTGCCGAGGGCATCCGCGCCCATGGGCACCGGATGGTGCAGACCGTGACCGGCGCCGACGACCTTGCCCGCACCCTGCGCGACCTTGCCGCCGACGGCGACATGGTGATCTGCATGGGGGCCGGCGACATCACCAAATGGGCGGCGGGCCTGGCCGAAGCGGTGGCGCATGAGCGCAGCCACAAGTCCGAGCCGGCGCACGCATGAGCATGGCGCAAACCCTTCACCACTCCGGGGTTCGTGGGCGGCTGACCCCGCAGGCCCCGCTCGCGCCCCTTGTCTGGTTCAAGTCGGGCGGCGCCGCCGAAACCCTGTTCGAGCCGGCCGACGTCGCTGACCTGCAGGCGTTCCTGCGCGAGTCCGATCCCGCGACCCCGGTCATGGCGCTTGGCCTCGGCTCCAACCTCATCGTCCGCGACGGCGGGGTGCCGGGCGTCGTGGTGCGCCTCGGCAAGCCGTTCGCGACGGTGCGCCGGGTCGACGAGGTCTCGCTGGAATGTGGCGGCGGGGCGAGCGGGATCCTGGTCTCCTCCTCGGCCCGCGACGCAGGGATCGGCGGGATCGAATTCCTGCGCTCGATCCCCGGCACGGTCGGCGGATTCGTGCGGATGAACGGCGGCGCCTACGGCCGCGAGGTCAAGGACATATTGGTCGAGGCGCGGGTCGTGCTTCGCTCGGGCGAGCTGGTCACCCTGTCGCCCGCCGAGCTCGGCTACACCTACCGTCATTCCGCGCTGCCCGAAGGCGCCATCGTGGTGTCCGCCACTTTCCGCGGCGAGCCGGCCGAGCCCGCGGCCGTCCAGGCCGAGATGGATCGCATCGCCGCCGCCCGCGAAGCCAGCCAGCCGTTGCGCAGCAAGACCGGCGGATCGACCTTCAAGAACCCGCTGCCGAGCAAGGCGTGGGAAGTGATCGACGCCGCCGGATGCCGCGGCCTGACCATCGGCGACGCGCAGGTGAGCGAGAAACATTGCAACTTCCTGCTCAACCTCGGTACCGCGACCAGCGCGGACATCGAGGCGCTCGGCGAGGAAGTCCGCGCCCGGGTCCTGAAGCACAGCGGCACCGAGCTTGAGTGGGAAATCCAGCGCGTGGGAGTAGAGCGGTGAGCGTGGTGAACAGGGACCTTAACGTGGTCGTCCTGATGGGCGGCTGGTCCTCGGAGCGCGAAGTGTCGCTGATGAGCGGCCGCGGCGTCGCCGGCGCGTTGCGGACGCGCGGCTGGAGCAACGTCACCGAAGTCGACATGGACCGCAACGTCGCGCAGGTGCTTGCCGGCCTTCGCCCCGACATCGTGTTCAACGCGCTGCACGGCCACCCGGGCGAGGACGGCACCGTTCAGGGCATGCTCGACCTGATGCAGATCCCCTACACCCACAGCGGCCTCAGCACCTCCGCGATCGCGATCGACAAGGAGCTGACCAAGCTGCTGCTGGTCCCCGCCGGCGTGCGCATGCCCAAGGGGACGATGATCGCCTCGGAACGCCTGTTCGAGGGCGATCCGATCCCGCGGCCCTATGTGCTGAAGCCGGTCAACGAAGGGTCGTCGGTCGGGGTCGCCATCGTCACCGACGAGAGCAATTACGGCAATCCGATTGGCCGTGACACGGTCGGGCCGTGGAACGACTTCGACGAGCTGCTCGCCGAACCCTTCATCGCCGGCCACGAATTGACCGTCGCGGTGCTCGGCGACGAGGCGCTGTGCGTCACCGAGCTCAAGCCCAAGCAGGGCTTCTACGATTTCGACAGCAAGTATACCGACGGCATGACCGAGCATGTCTGCCCGGCACAGGTACCCGAGCCGATCGCCCAGGCGATGCTCGACATGGCCCTGCTTGCCCACCGCGCGCTTGGCTGCAAAGGCGCCAGCCGCTCGGATTTCCGCTGGGACGACACCCAGGGCGAAGCCGGCCTCTACCTGCTCGAGGTCAACACCCAGCCCGGCATGACCCCGCTCAGCCTGGTGCCAGAGCAGGCCCGCCAGCGCGGCATCTCCTATGGTGAGCTGGTCGAGCGGATCATCGCCGAAGCGCTCGGCGACGGACCGGCCAAGTGAACGCCCAGACCATCCGGCGCCCGGCGGCTGCCAAGGGCAGGGGGACGGGCCAGCCCCGCGCCCGCAAGGCTCCGGCCAAGGCCGCGCCGTCGCCCTGGCCCGAAGGCAGCGGAAAGCTCGCCCGTTACGCTTTTCTCGCGCTGGTCGCGGTCATGGCGATCGTCGCCGTGATTGCGCTCGACCTGCCGGGCAAGGCCCTGCGCGCGACCGGCGCCGCGACCGGCGAAGCGGGCTTCAAGGTCGCCAGCTACCAGATCGTCGGCCTGAAGAACCTCGATCGCCGCAAGGTCGATGCGGTGGTCACCGACGAGCTTCGCCGCGCTGCGGAGGAGGCGCCGATCGGCACCGACGAGCCGGCGCAGGCGCTGGTCGACCTCGACCGCATCCGCGACACCCTGCTCCAGTTCGGCTGGGTCAAGGACGCCCGCGTGTCCCGCCGCCTGCCCGACAGCCTGGTCATCGACCTTGTCGAGCGTACCCCCTCGGCGGTGTGGCAGCACCAGGGCCGGCTCAACCTGATCGACGGCGAAGGCGTAGTGCTGGACGCGGTGGCGGTCCACAAGATGCCCGAACTGCCGCTGCTGATCGGCCCCGGCGCCAATGACCAGGCGGTGCCGCTGAGCCGGATGCTCGACAGCGTTCCGACCTTGAAGCCGCAGGTCGCCTCGGCAACCTGGATCGGGGATCGCCGCTGGGACCTCAGTTTCACGACGGGGGAAACGGTGTCGCTTCCGGAAACCGCCGCTGCCGCGACCCGCGCGCTGAAGCGCTTCGCCAAGATGGATCGCTCGGTCGGGCTCCTTGGGCGCGACATGATCCGCTTCGACTTGCGCGTGCCGGGCAAGATGATCGTCCGGGTCCCGCCCGGCGCGACCCCGCCGCCGGCCGGCACGGTGGAGCAAGCAAACTGATGGCCAACCGTGATGCGCCGCTGCTGATCGGCGCCCTCGATATCGGCTCCTCCAAGGTGTCTGCACTCGTCTGCACGCTGGACGAGGAGGGGCGTCCGCGCGTTCTCGGCACCGGCCAGCGCCAGAGCCGCGGCGTCAAGCGCGGCTTCGTCACCGACATGGAAGCGACCGAGGTCGCGGTCCGCGAAGCGGTCGAACAGGCCGAGCGGATGAGCGGTCAGACGATCGACG
Source organism: Sphingomonas kaistensis (assembly GCF_011927725.1). Taxonomy (NCBI): domain Bacteria; kingdom Pseudomonadati; phylum Pseudomonadota; class Alphaproteobacteria; order Sphingomonadales; family Sphingomonadaceae; genus Sphingomonas; species Sphingomonas kaistensis. Next base: position 1,149,695 of record NZ_JAATJC010000001.1, read on the forward strand.
ACGTCTGGGCCAGCTACGGCGCGGGCGGCCTCAGCAGCGGCCTTGCAACCGTCGAGGTCGAGGTCGGCGGCCATCAGGTCGAAGGCTCGGACGTCGAGGAACTGCTGCGCAGCGGCCGCGACGCGGTCGACCGCCCGGGCCAGGTCGTGCTGCACGCCAACCCCGCGCTCTACACCATCGACGACGTCCAGGGCGTCCGCTCGCCGGTAGGCATGCATGCCAGCAGCCTCGGCGTCGACATCCATGTCATCGCCGCGGACGAAGCGCCGCTCCGCAACATCGACCTCACCATCCGCCAGGCCCATCTCGGCGTCCGCGCCATCGTCGCCTCCCCGGTCGCGGCGGGTCTCGCCTGCCTCAGCGCCGAGGAACGCGACCTTGGCGTCGCGCTGGTCGAGCTTGGCGCCGAGGTCACCAACGTCTCGCTCCATGCCGGCGGAATGCTGGTCGCGCTGCGCTCGGTCCCGCTCGGGGCCAAGGACATCACCGACGACATCGCCGCGGCCTTTGGCGTCCGCCGGCGCGACGCGGAGCGGATCAAGTGCTTCCACGGCTCGGCGATGACCTCCCCGCGTGACAATCACGAAGTGGTGGAAGCGCTCCCGATCGGGTCGGAGGACGGGGCCGAGCCGCTTCGGATCAGCCGGGCGCAGTTGATGACGGTCATCCGCCAGCGGGTCGAGCGGATCACCGCCGCGGTCGACGAGGCGCTGAAGGACATGGGCTTCGTCAAGCCGGTCGGGGGGCAGGTGGTGCTGACGGGCGGCGGCGCGGAGCTCAAGAACATCGCCGACTACATGCAGGGCGTGCTTGGCCGGGCGGTGCGAGTCGGGCGGCCCAAGGCGATCACCGGGCTTCCCGATGCGCACAGCGGGCCCGCGTTCAGCAGCCTGGTCGGGTTGGCGATCCTTGCCAGCCAGGGTCAGGGTGGCGACATCCGCGACCTCGCGCTGCCCGTCGCGCGCAACGAAAAGGCCAGCGGCGGGCTGTTCAATCGCTTCGTTTCCGCCATTCGCGGCAACAAGGCCTGATCGTCCCATCGCGGGACGCGTGAGTCCCCACCGCCACGCTTGGCCCCAAAATCGGCACAAGAGTTAACATTTTCGCTTGTGCCGCGAAGGTGGGTGAATCATAGATTCACGCTTACTGATTCAACACGTTGCTGAGCGGGGGTCTTGAGGACATGAGCATTGATTTCGTCCGGCCGGCGGTCGATGAGCTGAAGCCGCGGATCACCGTCATCGGCGTCGGCGGAGCGGGCGGAAACGCCATCGCCAACATGATTCACGCCGATGTGCAGGGCGTCGACTTCGCCGTCGCCAATACTGACGCGCAGGCGCTCAATTCCAGCCTTGCCGATCGCCGCATCCAGCTTGGCCACAAGATCACGCAGGGCCTCGGCGCCGGCGCGCGTCCGGAAATCGGCCGGGCCGCCGCCGAAGAGGCGATGGAAGAGATCGAGCGGGCGCTGGAAGGCGCGCACATGTGCTTCATCGCCGCCGGCATGGGCGGCGGCACCGGCACCGGTGCGGCCCCGGTCATGGCCAAGGCCGCCCGCGACAAGGGCATCCTGACCGTCGGCGTGGTGACCAAGCCGTTCGCCTTCGAAGGCAGCCGCCGGACCCGCGCCGCCGAAGCCGGCATCGCCGAGCTCCAGCAGCACGTCGACACGCTGATCGTCATCCCGAACCAGAACCTGTTCCGCCTCGCCAACTCGGACACGACCTTCAAGGAAGCGTTCCAGATGGCCGACGAGGTCCTCCAGCAGGGCGTTCGCGGGATCACCGACCTCATGGTCATGCCTGGCCTCATCAACCTCGACTTCGCCGACGTCCGCTCGGTGATGGGCGAAATGGGCAAGGCGATGATGGGCACCGGCGAAGCCTCGGGCGACAACCGCGCCATCGAAGCCGCCGAAAAGGCGATCTCCAACCCGCTGCTCGACGGCGTTTCGATGAAGGGCGCCAAGGGCGTCATCATCTCGATCACCGGCGGCGAGGACATGCGCCTGATGGAAGTCGACGAGGCCGCCAGCCACATCAAGGAGCTGGTCGACCCCGACGCCAACATCATCTGGGGTTCGGCGTTCAACAACGACCTCGACGGCAAGATCCGCGTCTCGGTCGTCGCTACCGGCATCGAAGCCGAAGAAGCGACCAAGCCGGTGCCGAGCACCAGCGGCCAGGCCGCCAGCACCAAGGTGTTCACCTTCCCGACCCGGTCGACCACCGCCACTCCGGCGCCGACCGCCGCCACCGCGCCTGCGCCCACGGCAGCAACCACCGCCGCTCCGCTCGACCTTGGTGACGATGGCGACGGCGACGAACTGCTGCTCGACAGCGAGGACATCCTGACCAGCCCGGTCGGCACCCCGCCGATCGCGCCGCCGAAGGACGAGGAAACCCCTGCGCCGAAGCGTGAGGCTGGGACCCTGTTCGAGCGGATGAGCAGCATGGCCCGCGCCGGCGGCAAGATCGAGGACGAGCCTGCGCCCAGCCTCCGCCGCGAGCCGCTCGACATCCCGCGGTTCCTGAACCGCCAGGGCAACCAGTAACAACCGATCCCGCTCGACGGGGGAAGGAAGGGGCCGGGCGCTGCTGCGCTCGGCCCCTTTGTCGTTTGGGCGCTTCAACTCGTCCCCCGCGGCGCTCGCCTCATCGCCCACGCGGCTATCCGTCAGCCGTGGGTCAGCTAGACCCGGCAACGGGATGGGGATGACACACAAGGCTTTGTGGCTGGCGGCCGTGTTGCTGCCGCAAGCAGCAGCAGCGCAATATATCGGCGGGCGACCGCCCGAGCCGCCGGCGGCACCGCTTGCCGGCACGCTGGAGACACCGGAGGCGGCGCTGGCGCGCAACGTCCGGCTGATCGCGATCAATCCGCGCAATTACGACGCGCAACTGGCGGCCGGGCGCGCCGCGCTTCGGCTTGGCGATCCGCAGGCGGCGATCGGTTTCTTCGGCCGCGCCGAGGAGATCAACGCCGCGCATTGGGCGCCCAAGGCGGGGCAAGGCTCCGCCATGGCGCAGATGGGCGAGCCGCAGGCGGCGCTCGGGCTGTTCGAGCAGGCGCAATCGCTGGGCGCCACTCAGGTCCTGATCGCACTCGACCGCGGGCTCGCCTTCGACCTGCTCGGCATGCAGGCGCAGGCGCAAAGCGACTATCGCGTGGTGCTGATCGGTCCCGACGGGGCCGAGGCCCGCCGCCGGCTTGCGCTCAGCCTCGCCATTTCCGGGCGCAAGGCCGAGGCGCTTGCGGCGCTCGATCCGCTGCTTGCGCAACGCGATGCGGGCGCGCGTCGGGCCCGTGCCTTCATCCTCGCGCTGGGCGGCGACGTCGAGGCGGCACGGCAGGCGATCGCCGCCATGCTGCCGGGGTCGAGCCAGGGGTTCGACCCATTCCTGCGCCGCCTGCCGACGCTCGGGCCGGGGCAGAAGGCGGCTGCGGTCCACCTGGGGATCATGCCGGCCGAAGGCGCCGCGCTTGCCGCCGCCATCGCCGCCGATCCGCCCGCGCCGGTGGCTGCGCCGCCCGTCCGCCGGGTCGAGGCTCGTCCGGTGCGAGCCGCCGCCGTCGTTCCCAAGCCCGCGCCGGTCAAGGTCGCCGACGCGACACCACCCACCACCCGCAGCGATGGCGACCGGCTGGCGTCGATCGAGAGCACGCTGACCAAACTGCCCACGCCGCCGCCCGCACCCAAGCCGATCGTCGAACGCCCGTCCCGCCGCACACCCGCTGCTGAGTTCTCGCTCGCGAGCCGGCCGGCCAGCGACGAGCCGACCAGGAAGCCCGTCAAGGCTGCGACCAAGACCGAGCCCAACTCAATCAAGCTCGCCGCCAAGGACAGCAAGACCGGCAAGGCCGCCGGTGATGCCAAGGCCAAGGACGCCAAGTCCCGCGGCAAGGCGGCCGAAGAGGCCAAGCCGGTCAAGGCTGCGGCGTCCGCCTCGCGCATCTATGTCCAGCTTGCCGGCGGCGCCAACGCCGACCGGATGGGCCGCGAATATGAGCGCATCCGCAAGACCAAGGCGTCGCTGTTCCGCTCGCGCGCGCCGCTGGTGTCGGACGTCAAGGGCTGGTCGCGGCTGGTGGTCGGGCCGTTCAAGGATGCCGACGAGGCGCAGGAGTTCGTCAACGACCTGCACGCCGCCAAGCTCGAAGGCTTTGTGTGGACCGCGCCCGGCGGCCTCAAGCTCGAGAAGCTCGCGCTGAAGTGACGCTGCCCCCGGGGATCGCCGCGCGCCCGGCGGACAGTCGCGGGCGGGTTCATGCCGAGCCCGACCAGGGTCCGCGCGGACCCCGCGATGTCTTTCAGCGCGACCGCGACCGGATCGTCCATTCGATCGCCTTCCGCCGCCTGCGCCACAAGACGCAGGTGTTCGTCGCGCCCGACGGCGATCATTATCGCGTCCGCCTGACCCACAGCCTGGAAGTCGCGCAGATCGGGCGCACCATCGCCCGCGCGCTTGGCCTCAACGAGGACCTGACCGAGGCCCTGTGCCTGGCCCACGACCTTGGCCACCCGCCGTTCGGCCATGCCGGCGAGGATGCGCTGGACGAGGAATTGCGCTTCGCCGGCGGGTTCGACCACAACGGTCATACGCTCCGCCTGGTCTGCGCGCTGGAGACGCCTTACCCCGCTTTCGACGGGCTCAACCTGACCTGGGAAACGCTGGAGGGGCTGGCCAAGCATAATGGCCCGGTGGCGCAGCCCAAATGGGCGCTGGCGGGCGTGGACGCCGCAGTCGGCCTCGAGCTCGGGTCGCACGCTAGCCTGGAGGCGCAGGTCGCGGCGATTGCCGACGACATCGCCTACGACAATCACGACATCGACGATGGCCTGCGCGCCGGGGTGCTCCCGCTCGAGGCATTGCTCGACCTGCCGTTCGTCGCCCGCCACTGGGACGCGATCGGGCGGCGCTGGCCCGACCTTTCGCTCGACCGCAAGGTCAAGGCGCTGGTCCGCGACCAGATCGGGACCATGGTCGGTGACCTGCTGGCCGAAACCCGCCGGCGGGTGGCCGAGGCCGGGGTCGAGACGCTGGCCGACGTCCGCGCGGCCGGGCGTCCGCTGGCCGGCTTTTCCGACGCGCTGACGGGCGAGGAGCGCGCGCTCAAGAAGTGCCTCTACGCGAACCTCTACAATGCACCGGCGCTGCAGCCGGTGCGGATCGAGGCGCAGCGCGTGGTCGGCAATCTCGCCCGCGCTTACCTGGCCGATCCGCGCCTGCTGCCCGACGCCTGGCACCGCGGCGAGGGCGAGCAGGCGGTCGCCCGCAACGTCGCCGACTATATCGCCGGGATGACCGACCCGTTCGCGATCTCGCGGCACGAAGCGCTGGTCGGCCCGGTCGAGCTGCCCGAGAAGTTCTGAACCGAGACATTTGACGTCCGGCCATTCGGGACGGCAACATCGGCGCGGGTGCGCGGCCTTGCGCACAGGCAAGGGAGTGCCGCATGAACCTCGATTACCAGACGCCCAAGGGGATTGCCCTGCTGCGGATCATGTCGGGGCTGCTGTTCCTCGAGCATGGAACGCAGAAGTTGCTGTCGTTTCCGGGCGGCGAGCGGGCCGGCAGCGCGCTGGCGTTCGACAATCCGGGTGCCTTCGCGGGGGTGATCGAGCTGATCTGCGGGCTGTTGATCACGATCGGCCTGTTCACCCGGCCCGCGGCGTTCCTCGCGTCGGGCACCATGGCGGCCGCTTATTTCATGGCCCACGCACCGCAGAATTTCTTCCCGGTCAACAATGGCGGCGACGCGGCGATCCTCTACTGCTTCGTCTTCCTCTGCCTTGTCATCACCGGGCCGGGTGCGTGGAGCGTCGACGGGCGCGGCAAGCGCAAGTGAAGCTGGCGCTGATCGGCGCCACCGGGCTGATCGGCCGCCAGCTATGGCCCCTGCTCGACGCGCTGCACGACCTCGTCGTGCTCGGGCGACGGCCAAGCGGCGCGGGCCGCGAGCGGCTCGGCGCGATGGAGGACTGGCCCCGGCTGCTGGGCGGTGAGCGGATCGACGCCGCACTGTCGACGCTGGGCACGACCCGCAAGCAGGCCGGAAGCTGGGAGCGGTTCGTCGCGGTCGACCGCGACGCCGTGCTGGCCTTCGCCCGCGCGGCGCGGACGGCGGGAGCACGGCATTTCCTCGCGGTATCGTCGTCGGGTGCCGATCCCGCCAGCCGCAACGGCTATCTCCGGCTGAAGGGCGAGGTCGAACGGACGCTGTGGGGTATCGGCTTCGAGCGGGTCGACATCCTGCGCCCGGGCCTGCTGCTCGGGCAGCGTCAGGAGCGGCGAACGGGGGAAGCGATCGGCCAGGCGCTGTCGCCCGCCCTCAACCTGTTGCTGCGGGGCCCGCTCGACCGATATGCCGGGATCGACGCCGGACTGGTCGCCCGCGCCATGGCAGCCCTCGTCGCGCGCGAGGAGGCCGGCCTGTTCCGCCACGGTAATCGTGAGATCAGGGCGCTTGCCGCCTGACTGAAACGAAATGGGCCCCGGCGATCACCGGGGCCCATCTTGTTCTTACCCGAAAGTCCGCGACCACCAGCCCTTGCGAGGCGATCCGCCTTCGTCACCGGCCTGCTCGGCCGGAGCAGGTGCCGGAGCAGGTGCCGGAGCAGGTGCCGGAGCTTCCGGCTCGGCAGCGGCAGTCTCGAGCACCGGCTCGGGCGCGGCGGCCTCGACCGGCGCCTCGACCTTCTTGGCGCGAGAGCGGCGCTTGGGCTTGGGCTTCTCCTCGATCTCGGTCGCGGCGGCGTCGGCCGGAGCCTCGGGCGCCATTACCTCGACCGCCGGAGCGGCCTCCGCCTGTTCGGCAGCAACCGTATCGGCCTTGCGCGCCCGCGGACGGCGACGCGCCTTGGGCTTCTCCTCGGCGGCGGGCTCGGCTTCGGGCTGCGCTTCCAGCTCGACCGGGGCCGGATCCTGGCTCGGCACGGGCTCGACCATCGGGGCTTCGCCGGGCTCGGGGGCGAGAGCTTCGTCTCCACCCTCACGACCGGTGTCCTCGAGGCCGCCCTCGTCGCGCGAGCCTTCCTCGCCGGCGCGGCCACGGCCACCCCTGCGGCGGCCGCCGCGGCGACCACGGCGCTTGCGGCGCTCGTCCTCGCTGCCGGCGTCGTCATCCGAGGCCGGCGCTTCACCCTCATCGGTGCCGAGTGCTTGCGACTCCTGGCCGTCCTCGTCCTCATGTTCGTCGGAGCCTTCGGCCCGCTCGGTCCCGCCTTCGCCAGGCTCGCCCTCGCGGCGGCGATTGCGGCCACCGCGGCGGCGACGACGGCGGCGGCGGCCGTCCTGGCCTTCGCCATCGTCGCGCTCCCCACGCTCGCCGCGCTGTTCGCGCTCCTCGATCTCGTCCTCGGCAAACTCCTCGGCGAATTCTTCCTCGTCCACTTCCGGCTCGTCATCGACGTACGCGGGCGGCGGGGCGAGCTGGCGAACCGGCGCGACCGGGCGCGGCCCGGAGCTCTCGACCGCCATGCGGGCGCCCTCGAAGCTGTGGTCGACCAGCACTTCGACCGAGACGCCGTAGCGAGCCTCGATGTCGGCCAGTTCGGCGCGCTTCTTGTTCAGGACGTAGATGGCCGCTTCGGCACCGGCGCGCAGGCAGACCCGGTCGCCGCGGCCGCGTGCCGCTTCGTCCTCGATCATGCGCAGCGCCGACAGCCCGGACGAGGACGCGGTCCGCATCAGGCCGGTGCCCTCGCAGTGCGGGCAGGCCTTGGTGGAGGCTTCCAGCACACCGGTACGCAGGCGTTGGCGGCTCATTTCCATCAGGCCGAAGCTGGAGATGCGTCCGACCTGGATGCGGGCACGATCGTTGCGAAGCGCCTCCTTCATCGCCTTCTCGACCTTCCGGACATGGCTGTTCTGTTCCATGTCGATGAAGTCGATGACGACGAGGCCGGCCATGTCGCGCAGCCTCAGCTGGCGGGCGATCTCCTGCGCCGCCTCGAGGTTGGTGGCGTAGGCCGTCTGCTCGATGTTGTGCTCGCGGGTCGAACGGCCCGAGTTGATGTCGATCGAGACCAGCGCTTCGGTCGGGTTGATGACGATGTAGCCGCCGCTCTTCAGCTGGACCAGCGGCTGGTACATCGCCGCCAGCTGATCCTCGACGCCGTAGCGCTGGAACAGCGGGGTCGCCTCGCTGTGCGGCTGAACCTTCTTCACGTGGCTCGGCATCAACAGCTTCATGTAGCCGCGCGCCGCGCGATAGCCGTCCTCGCCTTCGACCAGCACCTCGTCGATGTCGCGGTGATAGAGGTCGCGGATGGCCCGCTTCACCAGGTCGCTGTCACGGTAGATCAGCGCCGGGGCGGACGAGCCGAGCGTGTTCTCGCGCACCTCGTCCCACAGCCGGGCGAGATAGTCGAAATCGCGCTTGATCTCGACCTTGGTCCGCTCGAGGCCCGCGGTGCGGACGATCAGGCCCATCGTGCCCGGGAGCTTGAGGTCGGCGATGATCGACTTCAGCCGCTTGCGGTCCGAGCCGTTGGAAATCTTCCGGCTGATGCCGCCGCCGTGGCTCGTGTTGGGCATCAGCACGCAATAACGGCCGGCGAGGCTGAGGTAGGTGGTTAGCGCCGCGCCCTTGTTGCCGCGCTCTTCCTTGACGACCTGGACCAGCAGCACCTGGCGGCGCTGGATCACGTCCTGGATCTTGTAGCGGCGGCGCAGGTTCAGGCGCTTGCGGCGGACTTCGTCGGCGGCTTCGTCCTTGCGGCTGCGACGGCCGCGCGGGGCGCGTTCGCCGTCCTCGGGATCGCCCTGGCTGTCGCCGTCCTCGCCCTCGACGTCGCCTTCCGGCTCCTCGGGGCGGTCGTCGTGGCCGTCGTCCTCGTGGTGCGGATCGAGCGGGAGGTCATCCTCGTCATGATCCTCGGCCTCGGAGCGCAGGCGCTCTTCCTCGGCCGCATGTTCGGCTTCTTCGCGCAGCAGTGCTTCGCGGTCCGACTTGGGGATCTGGTAATAATCGGGGTGGATTTCGCTGAAGGCGAGGAAGCCGTGGCGATTTCCGCCGTAATCGACAAACGCCGCCTGAAGCGAGGGTTCTACGCGGGTAACCTTGGCAAGGTAGATATTGCCCTTGAGCTGCTTGTGCTCGGCGGATTCGAAGTCAAACTCCTCGATCCGGTTCCCCTGGACGACGGCGACCCGGGTCTCTTCCGGGTGGCGCGCGTCGATCAGCATGCGCGTGGTCATTGAATAATCTCCGGGCGCGCGCTCTGAACATGGTCAGTCTGCGCGCGCGTGTTGCGGCCATCGCCGGCGCTTTGGGGCCGGCGGGAATGGCGATCAAAAGGGGTGCATCTGCTGCCGTTTGTTCTCCGGCGGTCGCCGGCAAACGCGCGTCGCTGCCCAATAAGGCAGGATCAACAAGCGCGTTCTTGAACTTCATGGATCAGCATCAACCTGTACGGTGCTGGGGAGGTCGCCCTGTCTTCGACCCCCCGGCCAGAATCCGGGCCCAGGCCCAGTGCGGGCCGGTACGGACAATCATGTCGTAGCAGCCTCCTTGCCGCGGAGCAACGGCACGCTAGGGTCGCGCGCAATGCGCCGTCCTTCGCCCACTCTGCTGCTGCTGTCGCTGGCCGCGATCGGCGTTGCCGGCGTGGTCGCGGCGGTTGCCTGGGGCGGCGAAGGCGATGGGCAGGGGCTTGGCCTCGCGGTCGCCGGGGAAGCGCGCCAGGGCGGCCTCAGCCTGGCGCTCGCACCGGCCGTAGCCGACGTCCGCATCATCGAGGCCCGCGCCCCGGGCCGGCCGCTGGCGGTGATCGACCCGGGCCATGGCGGGCGCGACGGCGGCGCTCCGGGCGCCAGCGGCAATGCCCGCGAAAAGGACGTGACCCTGTTGATCGCGCGCGAACTGCGCGACGAGCTTGCCCGCCGCGGGCGGGTCCGGATCGCGCTGACCCGCGACGGCGACACCGCGCTGACCCTCGACGACCGCGCCGCCATCGCCCGCCGGCTCGGCGCCGGCCTGTTTCTCGCCATCCACGCCGACAGTGCGCCCAATGCAGGCGCGCGCGGAGCCACCGTTTATTCGCTGTCGGAGGTCGCGAGCGACGAGGACGCCGCGCTGCTCGCCGCGCGCCAGAACGGCGAGGGCGCGGTGGCGAGCGCACCCGACGCCTCGCTGCGCGCGCTCCTGTCCGACCTTGCCGCGCGCGACGAGATGGACGGCAGCGCCGACTTCGCGCTGCGCATCCTGCGCGAAGCCAGGGGCAGGGTGCTGCTACGCCCCGAACCGCACCGCTTTGCCGCGTTTCGCGTGCTGCGCCGGTCGGGTGCTCCGGCGGTGCTGTTCGAGGCGGGCTACATGAGCAACGCCGAGGACGAGGCGATGCTGCTCGATCCCGTGCAGCGCGGCCGCATCGTCACCTCCCTTGCCCGCGCGATCGAAGCGCAGGCGGCTATCGCGCGTTGATTCCAGAAGCGCTTTCCCCCGCCTTCCCAAGCGAGTAGAGCCCGCCCTCATGGACGCCGTCGCGACCTCCCCCTCGTCTGCCTGGATGGGCCGCCACCATAGCGCCGCCGACCGCCTGCGCGCGGCCTGGAGCCGCCGGCGGACGCTGCGTTTCCTCGGCTACGGCCTGCTTGGCGGCTATGCGTTGTTCGTCCTCACCTGGCTGTTCTTCGCCGCCGGCCTTCCGTCGAGTGAAAAGCTACTCGCCTACCAGCCTCCGCTGCCGAGCAACATTCGCGGGGTCGACGGCCAGCCGGTCGGCACCTTTGCGCGCGAGCGGCGGGTCGAGCTGTCGTACGACGAATATCCGTCGATGGTGATCGAGGCCTTCATCTCGGCCGAGGACAAGACCTTCTTCAGCCACGGCGGGATCGACTATCCGGGCCTGGTCGGCGCGGTCGGCGATTTTGCGCTGAAGAGCGCGACCGGCGGGGCGCGGGCGCGGGGCGGATCGACCATCACCCAGCAGGTCGCCAAGGCGCTGCTGCAGGATGACGAATATGCGATCAGCCGCAAGATTCGCGAAGCGATCCTCGCCTTCCGGCTCGAGAATACGCTGACCAAGGAGCAGATCCTCGAGCTTTACCTCAACCAGATCTTCCTCGGCCGGAACGCTTATGGGGTGCAGGCCGCGTCGCGGGCCTATTTCGACAAGGACGTCGCCGATCTGACGCTGCCGGAAGCCGCCTATCTCGCGATCCTGCCCAAGGCGCCCAGCAACTATGATCCCGTGCGCCAGACCCAGCGCGCGCTCGACCGCCGCAACTATGTGCTGCGCGAAATGGTCAACAATGGCTACATCACCCCGGCCCAGCAGGCCGAGGCGGGCTCGTCGCCGCTCGGCACCATCCGCCTCGGCACCAATGCCAAGTTCCGCGAAGTCGGCGGCTATTTCACCGAGGAAGTCCGCCGCGAATTGCTGCGCCGCTATGGCGAGGACGCCGGCGACAGCGCCAACAGCGTCTACGCCGGGGGCCTGTGGGTCCGCACCTCGATGAACCCGCTGATGCAGGACGCCGCCGCCGAAGCGCTGCGCGAAGGCTTGGCGCGGTTCGACGGCGGCCGCGGCTGGCGCGACACCGGGCTCAGCATCGAGATCGACGGCGACTGGCGCGGCCGGCTCGACCGCGCACCGCTCGGCACCGGTTTCCCGGACTGGCGCAAGGCGGTGGTCCTGGAAAAGACCGGCGGAAGCGCGCGGATCGGCTTTACCGACGGGTCGGAAGGTCGGCTTGCCGCAGGCAACGCGACCATGCCGCGGCGGGGCGGGGGAGGCACCGCCTTCTCCAATCTCAAGAATGGCATGATCATCATCGTCAAGCAGATCGCCGGCGAGGATTATGCGATCCGCTCCATCCCCGAGATCGGCGGCGGCTTCGTCGCGCAGGAAGTGCGCACCGGCCGGGTGCTGGCGATGCAGGGCGGCTTCGATTCGATCGGCGCCAGCTACAATCGCGCCACCCAGGCCCAGCGCCAGCCCGGCTCCACTTTCAAGCCGATCGTCTATTATACGGCGCTCGCCAACGGCATGACCCCGGCCACGCTGATCGACGACGCGCCCTTCTGCGTGTGGCAGGGCGCGGGCCTCGGCAACAAATGCTTCCGCAACTTCGACGCCAATTATGCCGGCCCGAAGACCCTGCGCTGGGGCGTCGAGCAGTCGCGCAACCTGATGACGGTGCGCGCCGCCTCGCAGACCGGCATGGCCAAGGTCACCGACACCGCCAAGCGCCTCGGCGTCGGCGACTATCCCAACTATCTGTCGATCGCGCTCGGCGCCGGCGACACCACCGTGCTCAAGCTCACCAATGCCTATGCCATCCTCGCCAATCACGGCCGGGCGGTGGCGCCGACCCTGATCGATTTCGTCCAGGATCGCGACGGCAAGGTCATCTTCCGCACCGATAATCGCTGCGCGGTGATGGAAGGCCGCTGCAACGCGCCCGACTGGGACGGCGGCGCCATGCCCCGTCCGCCAAGCCGCTCGCGCCAGTTGCTCGAGCCGCAGGCCGCGTTCCAGATGGTGCACGTCATGACCGGGGTGATCGAGCGCGGGACCGCAACCACGCTGCGCGACCTCAATCGCCCGCTGTTCGGCAAGACCGGCACCACCACCGGCCCGACCAACGTGTGGTTCGTCGGCGGCACCCCCGACGTCGTCGCCGGCACCTACATCGGCTACGACCAGCCGCGTTCGATGGGCGGCGCGGCGCAGGGCGGGCGGATCGCCGCGCCGATCTTCAAGCAATGGGCGCAGGCCGCGTTCAAGGACGTGCCGCCGACGCCGTTCGTGGCGCCCAAGGGCATCCGCATGGTCCGAATCGACCGCGTCACCGGGCGCCGCGTGTTCGGTACCTTCCCGGTCCGCGAGGATCCCAAGTCGGCGGTGATCTGGGAAGCCTTCCAGCCGGAAAGCGAACCGCGCCGCACGCTTCGTCGCGCCGGCGAGGAAGCCGAGCTTGCCGCCGCCGCGGCCGCCGCTCCCCGCACCGCGCCGCGCCGCCGGGCCCCGCCGCCGCCGCGCCCCGACGCCGTCAAGCCGGCCGAGCCCGCCGCGACGCCGCCCGAGGACTTCTTGGCAAGGCAGGGCGGAATCTACTAGGACGCCGGTTCGGCCGTTCGTTCGAGTGTTCCCGCTCCGACCGGCCATGAGTGAAAGGATTTCTCTGACATGCGCGCCGAAGCGCAGGCCCATATCGACCAGGTCAATGCCGCCACCGCCCTGCTTCGCCGGTTCCTCGACTGGGACCGGGCGCTGCGGCGGCTGGAGGAGCTCAACCAGAAGGTCGAGGACCCGAGCCTGTGGAACGACCCCAAGGCGGCGCAGGAAGTCATGCGCGAACGCCGCCGGCTGGACGAGGCGATCGCCGCCACCCGCAAGCTCGAGACCGAGCTGACCGACACGGTCGAATTGATCGAGATGGCAGAGGCCGAGGGCGACGACGGCCTTGTCGACGATGGCGTCAAGGCGCTCGCCGATCTCGCCGAGCGGGCCGAGAAGGACAAGGTCTCGGCGCTGCTGGCGGGCGAGGCCGACGCCAACAACAGCTATGTCGAGGTCAATTCGGGCGCCGGCGGGACCGAGAGCAACGACTGGGCCGGGATGCTCCAGCGGATGTATTCGCGCTGGGCGGAACGCCACGGGATGAAGGTCGAGCTGGTCGATTTCCACTCGGGCGAGCAGGCCGGAATCAAGTCGGCGACCCTGCTGGTCAAGGGCGAGAACGCCTACGGCAACCTCAAGGTCGAGAGCGGCGTCCACCGGCTGGTCCGGATCAGCCCCTACGACAGCTCGGCCCGGCGCCACACCAGCTTCGCCAGCGTGTGGGTCTATCCCGAAGTCGACGATGACATCGACATCGAGGTGAACGAAAGCGAGCTGCGCATCGACACCTACCGCGCGAGCGGTGCGGGCGGGCAGCACATCAACACCACCGACAGCGCGGTCCGGATCACCCACATTCCGACCAACATCGTGGTGCAGTGCCAGAACCAGCGGTCGCAGCACAAGAACAAGGCCGAGGCGATGAAGCAGCTGAAGGCCCGGCTCTACGAGGCCGAGCTGCAGAAGCGCGAGGCCGAGGCCAATGCCACCGCCGCGGCCAAGACCGACATCGGCTGGGGCCACCAGATCCGGTCCTACGTCCTGCAGCCCTACCAGCTGGTCAAGGACCTGCGGACCGGCATGACCTCCACCGCGCCGGGCGACGTGCTCGACGGCGACCTCGACCGCTTCATGGCTGCGGCGCTGAGCCAGCGGGTGACGGGCGAAAAGGTCGATGTGGAAGACGTCGACTAGGATGCGGGCAGGGGGCACGCTCGCGGTCGGCTGCCTGGCGCTGGCGCTCGCCGCCTGCCGCGCCGAGGGCGACCCAGCCACCGGCTTTCCGCCGTCCGGCCGCGACGTCGCGCCGATCGTGTCCGACGCCTTCTCGACCGAGGACGTGCGCGACCGGGTCGGGGAGTTCGAGGCGGTGGTCGCCGCGGCCCGGGTCCGGCCCGGCATGTCGGTCGCCGACATCGGCGCGGGCGAGGGATATTACACCGTCCGCCTGTCGCCGTTGGTCGCTGCGAAGGGGCGCGTGCTGGCACAGGACATCGTGCCCGAAACCCGCGACCGCCTTGCCGAGCGGGTCCAGCGCGAAGGGCTCGACAATGTCACCGTCCGGCTGGGCGAGCCGGCCGATCCCAAGCTTCCGCCCGGCGGGCTCGACCGCATCTTCCTGGTCCACATGTACCATGAGGTGACCGACCCCTACGCCTTCCTGTGGCACCTGGTCGGCGGATTGAAGCCCGGCGGCGAGGTCATCGTGGTCGACGCCGACCGCCCGGTGAAGCGCCACGGAATCCCGCCCGCGCGCCTCAAGTGCGAGCTTGCAGCGCTCGGCCTGCGCCTCGACCGCTTCGAGCGGATGCCCGATGGCGACACCTTCTTCGCCGCCTTCCGCGCCGCCGGTCCGCGGCCCGCCCCGAGCGCGATCAAGCCCTGCGCGGAGCCGGCATGACCATTCCCTTCGACGACTTCCTCGCCGTCGAGATCCACGTCGGCACGGTCATCGCCGCCGAGCCGTTCCCGGAAGCCCGCAAGCCGGCCTTCAAGCTGACCATCGACTTCGGCCCGGAGATCGGCACCAGGCGCAGCTCGGCCCAGATCACCGCGCTCTACACACCCGACGAACTGGTCGGGCGCCAGGTCATGGCGGTCACCAACTTCGCCCCGCGCCAGATCGGCCCGTTCATGAGCGAGGTCCTGGTACTCGGCGCGTCGGACGGGGAGGGGCGCATCTCGCTTCTCGCGCCCGACCACCCGGTCCCGGACGGCGCGCGGATGCACTGATC